>CAZQXN010000006.1:0-78770 GCA_964597545.1 uncultured Planctomycetia bacterium
AACCGGACATTTTAACTTTGCTGAAAACCGGACATTTTAATTTTGCTTGCACACTTTTCAACAGCAAGTGTACCCGGTACCAAGACCGTGGTAAACTGATTTCATGCTCCCCCTCTTTTCTCTATTCCTGGGTTTTCTCTTGGGGTTTACTCCCTCTAGCGAGGCAGCAGCGGAGATGCCGGCAAAGTCCTATCTTAAAGGGTTAGCATGGGTTGAGC
The DNA here is from genome assembly GCA_964597545.1 of uncultured Planctomycetia bacterium. Taxonomy (GTDB): domain Bacteria; phylum Omnitrophota; class Gorgyraeia; order 1-14-0-20-64-10; family 1-14-0-20-64-10; genus CAZQXN01. Next base: position 219 of record CAZQXN010000006.1, read on the forward strand.
ACTCCTCCCTGCGCTTGGAACGGGGAGGCAAGGTGATCTATTGGGACCCCTGGAAGGTTGCCGCATCCCCTCATGATGCCGATCTGATCTTGATTACCCACCCGCACTTTGACCACTGCGATCCGATGAGCGTACTACGGATTGCCCAAGAAGGAACCGTGGTGGTGACGACAGCGGATGCCGCTTCAAATCTCCAGGAAGCTGGGTTTACAGAAGAGATCCGAACAGTGAAACCCGGAACCCTTTTGGAGGCAAACGGCATCCCAATAGAGGTGGTTCCGGCCTACAACACGGACAAGGACTTTCATCCCAAGGCCAACGGTTGGGTCGGTTTCATCGCAACAGTTGATGGAACACGCTACTACCATGCCGGAGACACCGATTTGATCCCAGAGATGAAGCAGATCCAGGCCGATGTGGTCTTCTTGCCGGTGAGCGGTACTTATGTGATGACGGCCAAAGAGGCTGCGCAGGCGGCCCAGGCCAGTCACCCCAGAGTGGCGATCCCGATACATTACGGGTCGATTGTCGGTTCAACCGACGATGCTGAGCGTTTCTCCGAACTTTGCGGCCCTGTGATTGTGGAGATCTTAGAGCCGGTGGGGGTAGAGCAATGAGCCGAGCTGCTGTTGCGTTGGCGGTTGCCGCCTGCTTGCTGCCGCCGTTTTCAGCTCGGGCTCAGGAGGAGCCGAGTTTGAGTGTGACGGCCCAGGTGGATAAGACCGAGGTGCGGCAGAACGAGAAGCTGATCTTTTCCATCACGATTGCCGGCACCCGGAAGACGACTCCTAAGGTTGAGCTCGCTAGTCTCACCGGATTTAAGATCTTGGCAACCGGACAGAATCAGAGGATTCAAATTCGGGAGGGCCAAGCACAGCAGGCGCTGATGTTGTCCTATACCTTGGCACCCACCACCGCCGGCACCCATACCTTGGGTGCGGTGAAGGTGGAATATGAAGGCAAGGTTTATGAGACACAGCCCATTGAAATCCAGGTGCTGGAAGCCGACAAGGCACCGGAATCTGAACCTGAATCAGAACTTGAGATCCCAGAAGGAGGGCTCATTTTATGAAGTGGTCTAAAACCATTCGGTCTCTATTACTTGTTTTGTTTTCCGGCACCTTGCTTGCAGGTTGTGCCTCTTTGAAAAGTCCGCGGTTGGTTGAGCTCAACAAGCAGGTGGCTCGACTGGAGGCGCGCCTGGCCAAGGAGGAAAAAATCAAGGAGGAGTTGGCCGAGCTCTTGAAGGAGCGGGAAGACCAGATGAACCAAGCGCAGGAGCGCTGGAGTCGGGAGGCGCAGCGCCTCGCCGACGAGAAAACACAAGCGGTTCGGACCGTTGAAGAGCGCAAGCGCCAGGAGGCCAATGAGCTGGTGGAGGCCCAGCGGCGGTTGGCCCAGAGCCTTAAGCAGGAGCTGGGAGAGGCCAAGGCAAAGCTGGCCATGACCGAGCGGGGATTGGTGCTCACCTTCTTGAATGAGGTCTTCTTTGATTCCGGAAAGGCCGATCTCAAAGAGGAAGGTGCCGGGACCCTGGAGAAGGTGGCCCCTGTTCTGCGCCAGACCGTTCCGGATGCCCAGGTAGCGGTTGAGGGCCATACCGATAACGAACCGATTCGATACTCAGGCTGGAAGTCCAACTGGGAGCTCTCTGCGGCCCGGGCCTTGGCGGTTGTCCATCATTTCATCGATCAAGCAGAGCTTGACCCGAAGCGTTTACAGGCGGTCGGCTTCGGCGAGCACCACCCGGTGGCCTCCAACGAAACCGCCGCAGGGCGCCACCAGAACCGCCGCGTTGAGGTGGTGATCTTGCCCAGCGCCCTCAAGAAGGTCAAGGCAGAGTAGCGAAAGGGGAAACTCCCCTGAAGAATCGCCGAGACCCCATCTGCGGAATGACCGGAACCATCGAAGCCCATGGTCACTGGTTCTGTTCCCCTGTTTGCGTTGATAAGTTCGAAAAAGGGGGACAGCGCACAAGGGGACACGCCACTGCGTGGAGTCTCCCCGTTGCGGACAGTCTTCAGTGGCTGCGGCAGCCGGCGATATGGGGGATTGCACTGCTGGCAGTTGTGGCCAGCATGGGGTACTTCTGGCCGGCAGCAAAGCCGGTTTCAGAGGCGCTCAACTTCTATCTGGCCAAGGCCGGTTGGGCGATTGCGCTGGGGCTTGTGCTCGGGGGGATCATCGACCATTTTGTGCCCAAGGCATACATCTCTCTGGCGTTGGCCGGTCGGCGCAAGCGAACCATCTTAACCGCCGCGGGCCTTGGATTCTTGGCCAGTTCCTGTTCGCACGGGTGCTTGGCCCTCTCCATGGAGCTTTACCGGAAAGGGGCATCACCGGCTTCGGTGATCACCTTTTTGCTGGCCAGCCCCTGGGCGAGTTTGCCGCTGACGCTGTTGATCTTAAGCCTCATGGGTTGGAAGGGGCTGTGGATTGTGCTGACAGCGCTTCTGATCGCTTGTCTTTCGGGGCTCGTCTTTCAGCGGTTGGAGCGTGAGGGGCGTTTGGGGGCCAACCCCAACACCGTAGCGGTGGCAGCCGATTTTTCTGTCTTTCGCGATTTAAAGAAACGCTGGAGGGACCGCCGATGGAATGCCAAAGCCCTGCGCAGGGATTTAGCCGGTGTTGCCCGAGGCAGTTGGGGGCTGGCCCAGATGGTGCTCTTCTGGGTTGCTCTAGGATTCACCTTAAGCGCTGTTCTGGGCGCTGCTGTTCCGGAAGGGTGGTGGGGACGTTTCTTAGGGCCCAATCTTCTGGGATTGTTGGCTACCCTGGGGATTGCTACGGTCATGGAGGTCTGCTCTGAGGGGACTGCTCCTCTGGCGGTGGAGCTTTTTCGCCAGACCGGCGCCCTGGGCAATGCCTTTGCTTTTTTGATGGGCGGGGTGGTGACCGACTTTACAGAGCTGTCCCTGCTTTGGGCCAACCTCGGCCGCAAGGTAGTCGGCTGGTTCTTGGCGGTGACGCTGCCGCAGGTGCTCTTGTGGGGTATTGTAATGAATTTCTGGAGGTGACAATGCCGATTATTACCGTTGAGATGTTTGAAGGCAGAACCAAAGAACAGCGGCAAGCATTTGCCAAGCAGGTGACCGATGCCGCTGTCGATACCTTGAAGGCACCCATCGACCACACCTGGGTGATCTTTAGAGAGAGTCCCCACTCCTCCTGGGCCTTCCAGGGAAAATTATGCGGAGAGTGATTCGATGGAGCAGGTAACCCTTTTAGCGGCAGCTGCAGCGGGGCTGGTATCCTTTTTATCCCCCTGCGTTTTACCGCTGGTGCCAGGGTACATCTCATTTATTTCTGGCGTCTCACTGGAGGCTCTCCGCGAGGGCAGGGCAGATGAAGTTAAGACCAGCCGAGTCTTTTTAAGCGCTGTCTGGTTTGTCCTTGGTTTCTCGGCGGTCTTTGTAGCGCTGGGGGCCTCAGCGACCGCTTTGGGAACAGTGCTTCTTACGCGGATTGCCCTTTTGCGGCAGGTGGCAGGGGTCATCATTGTTATCCTTGGTTTGCATCTGATTGGACTGTTCCGGATTGGGTTTCTGCAGTACCAGAAAAAAGTGGATGTTCGTTCCCGGCCCATGAGCGCCGTGGGGGCCTTTGTCGTAGGGGCTGCTTTTGCCTTTGGCTGGACCCCCTGCATCGGTCCTATTCTGGCAGGGATCTTGACCTTGGCCTCGACCCAAGAGACGGTGGTCAAGGGCATGGGACTTCTGGCCGTCTATTCGCTGGGGCTGGGGATTCCATTCTTGCTGACGAGTTTAGGGGTCCAGCGGTTCCTGAAATTCTCAGCGCGCTTTCGCAAGCACCTAAGGGTTGTTGAGATTCTTGCAGGGGCCTTGCTGGTGGGTGTGGGGATCTTGATTTTGACCGACCGCTTCACACTGTTGACGCAGCATCTGACCTTTTTCAATCGGTTCGCACTGTAACACCTAAAACCGGTACCGGGTACATATGTACCCGGTACCGAATTAAGGGGGGAGAAATGAAGCGACTTGGCATTGCGGTTCTGGTTGTTGTCGTAGCGGTGATCGGCTATCGGACAGCCCGACTGGGGCGGGCCTCTGGGCCGCCTGCGCCGCTTGTAAGACCTGAGCAGATGGTTGAGCCCAAGCGGCCCGAAGCTGCGGATTTTACGCTGAAGGACTTAGAGGGCAATCCAGTTACCCTTTCGGATTTCAAAGGCAAGGTGGTGCTGGTGGATTTTTGGGCAACCTGGTGCCCTCCCTGCGTGGCCGAAGTCCCTCACTTTAAGTCACTGCACAAGGAGTACAACGCCCAGGGGTTTGAAATCATCGGCATCTCACTGGACAAAGGAGGTGTTCCGGTGGTCAGGGACTTTGTTGAGGAGAGGGAGATTCCTTACATCAACGTTATGGGTACCCGGGAGGTGACTCTGGCTTACGGCGGGATACGCGGGATTCCCACCACCTTTCTGATCGACAGGGAGGGCCGGGTTGCCGAGAAGTGGGTCGGGTTCCACGAAGAGGGAGAATTTGCCCGGGCAATCGAAAAGCTGCTGGAAGAAGAGCTGTAGTATAATAAACACTCCCCAAAAAAATGGCAGACCCAGCTTCCTTGACGGACCCATCACTGAAACGGACCGCCCTCTACTCGGTCCAAAAGGCCCTTCGCGCTCGCTTTGGCACCTTTGGTGGGTGGGAGCTGCCCCTCTATTTCAGCACCATCCTCCAAGAGCACGAAGCGGTTCGCTCCCGGGTAGGCCTCTTTGACGTCTCTCATCTGGGGCATCTGGAGTTGACCGCTGCAGGCGGGGCTGTCGCTGCCCTCTCGCCCCTGGTAACCCAGGATTTGGCCCGCTTAAAGGCGGGCCGAGCCCTCTATACCCCGATGCTGGATGATTCTGGGGTTATCTTGGATGAGATGATCCTCTATTGTTTCACCCCGGAACGCCTGCGCTTGGTAGTCAATGCCGCAAACGGCGATAAGATACTCTCTTGGCTTCGATCCCATCTGGTTGAAGGGGCCCAAGTTGAGGATCTTCGAGGGCAGGTCGGCACCTTAGCGCTTCAGGGGCCCAGGGCCTTGGAGTTGATTCGCAAGGTCGCCCCCGGCGCCTTCGATGGTTTGGCGCGACACGATGTGGGGCAGGGCCAGGTGATGGGGGTTGAGGTATGGGCTGCCCGGACAGGCTATACCGGAGAAGACGGATTGGAGCTCTTTGTAGAAACCAGGCAACTGGTCACCGTTTGGAATGGGCTGCTGGAGGCGGGCCGTCCCCTTGGGATTGCCTCGATTGGTTTGGGTGCACGGGATACCCTGCGCTTGGAGGCAGGGCTGCCCTTGGGGGGATCTGATCTGGATGCAACCACTACCCCCCTGGAAGCTGGATTGGAATGGACCGTTTCTTGGGACAAGGGAGCGTTTGTGGGACGCGAGGCCCTGGAGCGCCAGCGTAAAGCAGGGGTGAAGCGCCGATTGGCAGGTTTTGCGCTTAAAGGCCCCGGTATTCCGCGGCACGGTTATCCCATTCTCCGGGAGGGGCGACCCATCGGCCAAGTGACCAGCGGCACGGTTTTACCCAGCAAGCAGGGAATTGGCATGGGGTATGTTGAGCCCGACTGCGCTCACCCAGGGACAAATATCGCCATTGAAATTCACGGCCGCGCTGTGGCGGCCGAAATCGTCAAACTGCCTTTTTACCGGAGAAGACAAACGTCATCCTCATGAAAATGAGGATCCCCGATCAAGTCGGGGATGACAACGAGTCGAGAAAAGGACGACATCATGCCTAATCTAGTTGGACTCAAATTCACCAAAACGCACGAATGGTTTAGCCTTGAGGGAAAGCGCGGGCGCGTGGGATTGACCCAGCATGCGCAGGAAGAGATCTCTGATGTGGTTTTTGTGGAGCTGCCGCAGACCGGGCGCGCGGTAACCCAGGGTGAGGAGGTTGCTGTCGTGGAATCGGTCAAGGCCGCCTTCTCGGTCTATGCCCCGGCATCCGGGACGATCACGCAAGTCAATGAGACTCTGGTCAAGGATCCGGGCCTGGTCAACCGCGCTCCTTATGAAGAGGGGTTTCTCTTTGAGCTGGAGGCCAAGGATCCCAACGAGGCCAACCCCCTCATGGATCAAAAGACGTACGAAGCGTGGGCTAAGGGCGGACATTAAAGCAAGATGGACTTCGTTCCAATCACCACAGAGAACCGAAAGCAGATGCTCGATGCCATCGGCGTACGCTCCTTCGAAGATCTCCTCAAAGGAATTCCCAGAGAGATCCCAGGGGCCGACCTCAATTTACCGAAGGGCCTCTCCGAACCTGAGCTCTTAGCCGAGGCGCAGGCCTTGGCCTTGCGCAACAGCACGACCGAATCTCACATCTCCTTTTTGGGTGCCGGTGCTTACGGGCACTGGATCCCGAGCGTGGTCCGGTATGTATGCTCCCGCGGGGAGTTCTTGACCGCCTATACCCCTTACCAGCCGGAGGCTTCACAGGGAACGCTCCAGGCGATGTTTGAATTCCAGTCGATGTTGTGCGAATTGACCGGCATGGAGGCGGCCAACGCTTCTCTGTATGAGGGGGCTTCTGCCTTAACCGAGGCCTGCCTCTTAAGCCTTCGAGAGACCGGCCGGACAAAGCTTTTGGTTGCCGGGACACTGCACCCGGAGTACCGACAGACCCTGCAAGCGTATCTCAAACATTCCGACGCTCGGGTGGTGGAAATCCCCGCTCCAAGCGGCGTTATCGATCCAGCCCAACTGGCCGGCCAGATTGATTCTCAGGTCGCTGCGGTTGTGGTGCAGCATCCCAATGCCACCGGTTGCCTAGAATCGATGCCGGCTTTGGTGGAGGCAGCGCATCAGGCAGGGGCCTTGTTCGTGGCTGCGGTCAACCCCATCTCTCTGGGTATTCTTAATCCCCCGGGTACCTACGGGGCCGACATCGTCGTCGGTGAAGGTCAACCCCTGGGAACAGAGCTTTCGTTTGGCGGTCCGTATCTGGGGCTCTTTGCCTGCCGTGAGAATCTCATGAGGAAAATCCCGGGTCGGATTGTAGGCAGGACACAGGATGCCCAAGGCCGCACCGGCTATGTGCTGACCCTCCAGGCGCGGGAGCAGCACATCCGCAGAGCGAAAGCTACCTCAAACATCTGCACCAATGAAGCGATGATGGCGCTGGCCGCCTCGGTCACTTTGGCGGCGCTCGGTAAAAAGGGATTTCAGGATTTAGCCCTCCAGAATCTGCAAAAGGCCCATTACTGCTTTGAACGGCTGATTCAGATCCCCGGGATCAAACCCCTCTTCGCCAAACCCTTCTTCAATGAGTTTGCTTTGCATGTGCCGGTGGATCCCGACCAGCTCAATCACAAGTTATTCGAACAGGGTTTTGTGGGTGGATGGGCCCTGAAACATTGGAATCCCGAACAGCTCAACGGATGGCTCCTTTGCGTCACAGAGGTCCGATCCAAGGAGGAGATAGACCGTTTTATTCAAACCGTGGAAAGGTCGGTCTAGCCATGGCCGGCGAACCAGAGCAGCTGCAGGGTGAACCGCTCTTGAATGAACTCTCTTCTTCCGGGCGCCGCGCTTTTGCCCTGCCGCCCCTGGATGTACCGGAGGTTCCCCTGGGTCAGATGCTGCCGCGCGAGATGATCCGAAAAGGGCCGGCCCAGCTTCCGGAGTTAAGTGAACGGGACCTGGTGAAGCATTATCTCAACCTCGGGCATAAGAACTTTTCTGTGGAGACTCACTTCTATCCCCTCGGTTCCTGCACCATGAAGTACAACCCCCGGGTGCACGAGGAGATTGCCGCCCTCCCCGGTCTGACCAAAATCCATCCCTACATGCCGCATGCAGCGATCCAGGGGATCTTGAAGCTCCTCTACGACTTGGAGCAGATGTTCAAAGAGATTCTAGGGATGGATGCGGTGACCTTGCAGCCGGCTGCCGGTGCCCACGGAGAGCTGACCGCTCTTTTGATTGCAAAAGCCTTCCATGAAGCCAAGGGTCGTCCCCGCCGCAAGGTGGTGGTTCCGGATTCGGCGCACGGCACCAATCCAGCCAGTGCTGCTCTGTGTGATTTTGAGGTTGTGGAAGTTTGTTCCGACAAAAAGGGCAGGGTTTCTCTCTCGGCGCTTGCGGCTGCGATCGATAAGGATGTGGCGGTTTTTATGATGACCAATCCCAACACCTTAGGGCTTTTCGAGGAAGAGGTTTTGGAGATTGCGGCCCTGGTGCATGAGAAGGGAGGACTGATGTATCTCGATGGCGCCAACCTCAATGCCCTCTTGGGGCTGTACCGGCCCGGGGAGATGGGTTTTGATATGGCCCACATCAATGTTCACAAAACCTTTGCAACCCCCCACGGCAGCGGTGGGCCGGGTGCCGGACCGGTGGGGGTTAAGGCGGCGCTCAAACCCTATCTTCCCAGTCCGATCATCCTGCGCGAAGGGGAGCAGTACCGCTTGGATTCCGCGGGCACCCTTTCCATCGGGCGCGTCCGCTCCTTTTTCGGCAACGTGGGCGTCCTGGTGAGGGCCTATGCCTACATCCGCGCATTGGGCAAGGAGGGGCTCCGGCGCGTTGCCGAAGGGGCCATCCTCAATGCCAACTACTTAAAGAAGCTCCTCAAGGGCAGCTACGCGATCCCCGTGGATGAGCACTGCATGCACGAATTCATCGCATCGGCCAGGAAACTAAAGGCCTCCACCGGCATCCGCGCCCTGGACATCGCCAAGCGGTTGTTGGATTTTGGCTTCCATGCCCCCACGGTCTACTTCCCGCTGATTGTGGAAGAGGCCCTCATGATTGAGCCGACCGAAACCGAATCCAAAGAGACCCTGGAGGCCTTTGCCGAAGCGCTTGCCGCGATTGCCCGAGAGGCGAAAGAGGATCCTGAGCGCGTCAAGTCTGCTCCGCACCAGATGCCGGCGGCACGGCTGGATGAGGTGCAGGCAGCAAGGCAGCCCGATGTCCGCTGGTAATGGAGCGTTCTGCGTTTGGTTTACGGGGTTGCCGGCATCCGGCAAGTCAACCACTGCCCAAATCCTTCTTGAGCTTTTAGAGGGGAAGGGCTGCTTGGTGCAGCTCTTAGACGGCGATGCGCTGCGCAAGAGCGTTTCCAAGGATTTAGGTTTCAGCCAGCGCGACCGGGATGAGCACATCCGAAGGGTAGGGAGCTTTGCCTCAGAGCTTGTTTGCGGCGGCACCGTAGCCATTGCTGCAGTCATTTCTCCCTATCGCTCGATTCGGGAGGAGTGCAGGCATGTGGTAGGCCCCGAGCGCTTTGTCGAGGTCTTTGTGGATACCCCCCTGGAGGTCTGTGAAGCGCGCGATCCCAAGGGACTCTATGCCAAGGCCAGAGCCGGCGCGATCCCTAATTTTACCGGGGTCAGCGACCCCTACGAACCGCCCAAGGAGCCGGAGATCCGGCTCAACACTGTTGAGCAAACAGCCGAGCAGAACGCCGAATTGATCCTGGCGCGTCTGAACAGCCGAGGGCTGCTGCCATCGCACTAGTGCTTCCCCGCTCCCTCTTTGTGCACATTCCGAAAACCGGCGGGGTATGGGTCCGCCGCGCCATTACTCAGGCCGGTGTTTCAACGGTAGAAGCGGGTCATGCCTCCCTTGCCGCCGGCAACATGCATAACCGCACCCGCAGCATCAATACCCAGGGCCGGTTTCAATTTGCATTCGTCCGGCATCCCCTCAACTGGTACGCCTCCTTTTGGAGTTACCGGATGTTCTCCGGATGGTCCACGCTGCCGGCGTCGTTGGATGCCTGCATGTCAGTGGATTTTGATCGTTTCATCCGGAATGCGCTCCGTGCATTTCCGCAAGGATGGGTGGGGGATCACTATCGAAGATACTTAGGCTCCGCTCTGGATGGGGTGGATTTTATCGGTCGAACAGAACGACTCTCAGAGGATCTTGTCCGCGCGCTGCGGTTGGCCGGGGAGACCTTCGACGAAGCGGCGCTTAGGGCAGTGCCCCGCCAAAATGTCAGTCCCATCCGGCCGGTTTATTCTCAAAGGCTTCGGGAAGCGGTCCTGCGCGCTGAGCGCAAGACCATCGAACGGTTTGGGTACGATGCGGAGACGACGACACCATGACTCAGGCAGTCCTGTGCTGGCGCCGTTTGACAGACTTTGACGGGGATCCTTCGACGCACATGATGTGGGATGCCAAAATGGCCCGAGAGGTGCGCGAAGGCCAATCTCCGCCCACGCTACGAATCTACACCTGGGCTACAGCGGCCATCTCCTTGGGGCGCCATCAATCCGAGACCGATTTACCTGAGGGGCTCACACGAAAAGGCCGGCCCGTGGTGATTCGGCCCACCGGCGGAGGAGCGGTGGAGCACAGCCCGGAGGAGCTGACCTATGCGGTTGCTTTACCCAGGAAGATGCTGCCCGCAGGCCTGCGGTTGAACCGGATTGCTGAACGACTGCACGCTCAGTTTCGAAACCTACTTGTGGAGGGCGGGCTCTTTTCTGCTCAGGCGCTTGCATTGGTTCGGGCTGATTTCCCCGGGCCGGCCGCCCTCTGCTTCTCGGCTCCGGTTCGGGGAGATTTGATGTACCAGGGAAAGAAGGCGGCCGGCTCGGCGCTGAGGATATGGAGGGATGGCGTGTTGATTCAAGGAACGATTCAAGGGCTGCCTGTTTGCCGCGAACGGCTTCTGGAACCCTTGACTGCCGCGGTAGAGAGGAGTTTCCCGGCATGAATGGATTTTCCCGGGACTGCACCGTAGAAGCGGTTCAGCAGTATTTGTCCGCTGACCTGGGAAAGGATAAGGTGCTCTACCAGCTCGACACAGGCAACTGCTACACCCTCAATACCGTTGGAATATCTCTGTGGCAGCACCTCCAGGAGCCGTTGCAGGTGGCGAAGCTGCTGGACCACCTGCTTGAAGAGTTCGACGTTCCACCTGAACAGCTTGAGCAGGATTTGCTGGAATTGCTGGAAGATTTGATCTGCGAGGGCTTGGTGCGGGTGATCGGTTCAGCGCAGTCCCTGCGCCCAACAACTCCCGACGCAAACAGGATGCCTTAAAAGATGATCTCCGCCTTCCAAAGCGCCCTAGAAGATTTCTGGTCTGAGCCGGAGCGGGCGCTGCTTCTCTTGCTCAGCCGTCCCCGGCTGGATGCCGAATCTTCCCAATCCCTGAACACACTCCTTAAGCGGGATATCTTTTGGGATGGGGTGCTCCGGCTCAGTGCCCAGCACTGGACTGTTCCGATGGTGGCCTGTCACTTGCGCGACCTTCGCCCTGCCTCGGCCCCTCCCCCCTTGCTGGATGATTTTGAAGAGCGCCTCCAGAAGCATCTGCATAGGACTTTTGAGATGGCAGCGGAGCTCATCAAGATTTTGAATGCGCTGGAGCAGGCCGGAATACCGGCGGTTCCGTACAAGGGACCGGAGTTGGGGTGCACGGTTTACGGGAATCTTGCGCTGCGGCAGTTCTTTGATCTGGATATCCTATGCGCCAAGAAAGATGTTGATCGGGCAAAGGAGATGCTCCTTGCTCAGGGCTACCGTGATTACTGGCAGCTCAGCCCCGCCAGAAAACGGGCTACCATGCGCTCTCAGGTTCACCACCAGTTGATTCGGGAGGATCCTTTTTGCGTGACAGAGCTGCACTGGGGGATCCTTCCGGCCAATCTGAGGGATCCATTCGATTCCCAGACCCTTTTGGAGCGCTCAGAGCGCGTTCAGTTGGGGGGCTCTTGGATTCGGACTCTTTGCCGGGAGGACCTGCTGTTGGTCCTCTCGGCTCATTGCTGCAAGCACCTGGGTTACCGGTTGGTCTGGTTTCTGGATATCGCTGAGTTGATACACCGTCAGCAGGGGGTGGACTGGGAGGGGGTTTTAAGACGCGCCAAGGAGATGGGAATTGAACGGATGGTGTTGCTCTGCCTGCTGCTTTCGCACCGGCTCCTGGCGGCTCCCGTGCCTGAAGCGGTCCTCCGGAAGGCCCAGGCCAATCCTGCGGTGCTTCGTCTGGCCCGGGATTTCCTTCGAAGGTATCTGAGGGTTACGCCGGATCAGGTGGGCAGCGCAGAGAAGCTGGGGGTCCGCCTGAGGCTGCGCGAGCGCTGGTCAGACAAGCTCTTCTGCATGGTTCGCACGCTGATCATCTTTTCTGTTCCGACTGCAAGGGAGTGGGATCGTCTGAACTTTCCGGACAGCATCTTCTTTCTGTACTATCTGCTACGGCCCCTTCGGTTGGCGGGTCGGGCCGCCAGAAATATTCTTAGGGGTGCTTCCAAGGCGTTGCGAAAAGTTGCATTCCATTGTGAAAGGCAAGCCAGTGGCTCCGCCGGCTGTTGAGGTTGAGGGGCTGACGCGTCGGTTCCGCATTCGAGAAGGTCTGCGGCGTTGGCGAGAAGAGACTCCCTTAGACCAGGTCACTTTCTCTGTGGCTTCCGGTGAGGCATTCGGTTTGGTGGGACCCCATCGGTCCGGCGCTTCGCTTTTGCTGCGGATACTTGCCGGACAGATTCTTCCGACCTCAGGCCGAATTCATCTGCAGGGTGTTGCGGTGGATGAGCGTTTCCCAAGCAGGGCAAGGGTGGGCTGGATTATGGGTGGGGCCGGGGGGTGGACGGGGCGATTGACCGGCCGCGAAAACCTGGAATTCTATGCGGCCCTCTACGGTCTGCCCCGGGCCTCTGTTGCTTCCAAGTTGGATGCGCTGATGATGCAGGCCAGCCTGCAGGCGATGGAGCGGGAGCCTGTGAGCACCTATACGCTCGAGCAGCGCAAACGCCTCAGCGTTATCCGGGCGCTCCTGAGGGATCCTGCCATCCTTCTGCTTGCGCACCCTCAGGGCCAGCTGGATCCTTGGCAGGCCCGGGCCTTCCTGGATTGGTTTAAGAAGGAGTGGATTGAGCGCCAAAAAAAGACCGTTGTACTGGCCACCCACAGGCCGGAGGATGCCGAGGTGCTGTGCCATCGGGCTGCCTGGATGAAACAGGGCAAGCTGCTTTGGATCGGAAGCCCCGCCGAGGGTCCCTGGCGAAGAGGCGGGGCGTGAACAGTTTTCTCGGTTTGCTCTGGGCCTTTCTGAAACGGGATTACCTTCGCTGGGGCATTCGATCTCTCCTGCTTCAAAGCGGTAAGTGGATGGCTTTGGTCTTTCTTTGGTCCTTTATTTCGCCTGCGATCCGTCGCACGGGGGTGATTTCCGGCGATTATTTCACCTACAGCATCATCGGTTTTGCATTCGCGCAGTTCCTTTGGAACGGCCTCCATGTTTTCTCCGGCCAGGTGAGGAAATTTTTCGATCCCGCACAGCTGAACCTGTACCGTCATTCGCCATTCTCCCTGTCGGTTTTATTGGTCTGCTCCTCGGCGTGGGGTTTTTTGGGCGCCTGCGTTAACAGCGGTGCGATTTTAACATTCAGCGTTTATGGGCTCGGTGCGGAGATTTCAGGGCGGCAGATCCTTTTCATCCTTGGGATTGCTGTCCCTACCGCCTTTGCCATGGCCTGCCTGGGTACGCTTGTAGGTGTTGCGATGGTGTTCTTCGGCGGAGCATGGGGCAGCATTCGAATGCTGCTTTCCCGCTTCATCTTCCTGACCAACGGTATTTTTATCCCCCTTGAGGCGCTCCCGGAATACCTGAAGATGTCGGCCTATGCCTTTCCGTTGACGCATGCCTTGATCTTGGCGCGATCGGTTGTCTTTCCGGTGCCGGCAGGAGAGATTGTTCGGGCCGGCGTTGTACTGTGTGTGATGACCCTCTGCCTTTTTGCTTCGGCCTGGGGGGGTCTTGTGGCGCTGCAGCTTAGGGTCCGCCGGGCCGGGGGAGACTTGGGTGAAGACACAAAGGAAACGCTTTTAGCCAGTGAAACCTCCGCAGAAACAGGATAAAGAGCTTTTTGTTTGCGGCCCGGTCGGCCCGCGGGGCCAGCGGGTCCAGGCGTGCCGGGCCTTTGGAACAAGCATGCTGCCCCTTTTCCGGTCCGGAGAAGAGCTTTGGGTTGAACCGGTAGATCCACCCACCGTCCGGATAGGGGAGATTGTCAATGCCGTGGTGCGTTTGGGTGGCGGGCAGGTGACCGATCCGGATCCCGAGCGCGTGGTGACACACCGCATCATCCGGCGCCTTCACATCAACGGGCAGCTTGCGTTTTTGACCAAGGGGGACAACCGCCCCATGTTTGATCCCATGATCCTTCCGGGACAGATCACCGGCCGCGTGACTCAGGCCGGTTCGAAGGTGTTAACCCGCCCTCACTGGCGCTGGCTGGGTGTGGTTATTGCCTGGTTTTCTTACCACAAGGCCCTCATGCATTACGCCTTTTGCCACATCACGTATTGCCGGCCCAACCAAATCCGGCACCACTGGACAGTCAAGGGCTGGATTCCGAAGGTGTCCATCCGAGGCGCTCTCCGGCGCTTCAGGTTTTTTCTCCGGAGCGGGGGAACTGGGCGTCGAAACCGGTTGCCGAATCACAGGAAGGAAAATCTTCGAGGCGGCGGCATCCCGATGCGTGTCCGGCTGTGCTCCCCGAATGATTTGCAATCTCTGGTACGGGTTTGGAATGAGGCTTTCCCGGATTATCCCACTGATGCGGACCGCCTTCAGGCAAGGTTGTTGGCTTCCCTCTGGTTTGATCCTTTCGGGTCTTTTGTCGTGTGCCGGAATGGGGAGATATTGGGTTGGGCGGCAACCTCGATGCGCTTGGAGCGGCCGCGATTCTCCGGTGCGGGGAAGTTGGAGTTTGTGGCGCTGACGAAAAAAGGGTGTCAGATCGGCGCAGCGGAACTGCTCCTGGAGCGGGTATTATTGATGTTCGAACGCCGGCGAGTGTCGTCCATTATTTTGGGTCCTATGCCAAATGGGTCCCAAAGGGCAGAGCCGGCGGAGCGCTTGGCTGCCTCGACCAGACGGGCCAACTTCACCGTGCGTAAGGCATGGGTGGAGATGGTCTGTTCCGGTCAGCAGCGCCGCCCTGACCGAGACGAGTATCTTTCCCCGGGACTCGTCGTCCGGCCCTGGCGGCCGAGCGATTGGAATGGGTTTGCGGCCAGTTTTGAAGATGACCCAGCTGACCTGGGCCGGATTCGGCGCCACCTCTTATTTAGGGGTCGGGCAGAGCAGCTGCTGGTTGCGCGGCGCAACCGAAAGCCGGCCGGCTTGTGTCAATGGTTGCCGGATACGGGAGTGGTGGACTATAGCCAGGCGGGGAATCCCTGGGTGGTGGCTCAGCCGGGTTCCGAACGGGCCTACATGTTTCACATCGATGCAAAGGGTGTTTTCCGGGATGAGGACGCCGCTCGAGCATTGGCGCACCAAGCTTGCTCAAACGCTTTTGCCTTAGGGTGCAAGGAGGCGGTTTGCTGGACCCCGACCCCCGCTCTCTTTGAGCCCATCGGTTTTACCCAACGAAATACCTTCGTAGAGATGGAACGTCTGGCCCAAACCCTTTAGAGAGAGGAGCGCGCCATGTCTCGGCAAGGCTTAAGCAAGGATCTTTGTCCGCGCAGGGCAGAGAACATCATCTGGAGAGAGGTCTCCGGCAAGGGGATCTTGATCAACCTGGCCGACGGCGCTTGCTTTGAGGTCAGCCCCATGGGTCTTGCGATCTGGAAGCAGTGCGATGGCAAGGCTCCGGTGGGCGCAATAGCAGAGCGGATGGGACGTCGGTTTCACGTCAGTCCCAAGCGTGTTATCGAGGATGCTGGAAGTTTCTTAAAGCAGCTTAAGCGGCAGAAGATGGTTGCTTTCGGAGGGTAGGGGTGCCGCTTCATTCCGGTTCTGTTCGCGTTTCAGTCATCATGCCGGTTTTTAACGCTAAGCGCACCATTGATGAAGCCATCCGGTCGGTCTTGGGGCAGGGCGGTGTTGCCTTCGAGCTGCTGGTGGGAGATGACGCCTCCAGAGACTCAAGCTGGAAGCAGATTCAGGCCTATCAGGGCGAGAAACGGCTGAGGGCCTGGCGGTTTCCTAAGAGACTGGGGGCTGCTCGGGCGAGGAATGCTCTGATTGCCAGAGCTCGGGGGTTGTACTTGGCGATCTGCGACGCCGACGATTGCATGTTGCCGAGTCATCTGCGCAGACTCTCCAGGGTTTTGGACTGCAGGCCCCAGGTAGGGGTCGTCCACGGGGATCAGGAGCTCATTGGCCCCGCTGGGCGCCGGCTCGAGCGCAAGCGGGTTGCCAAAGATCCACAAGAAACCTGGGACCTCCTGGAAGACATCGGCTGCCATGCCGGTTCCATGCTGCGCAGGTCGCTCGTCAGGAAGGTGGGGGGGTATCGTCCTTATCGTCTTGCTCACGACTACGACCTTTTTCTCCGCCTCGCCGAAGTGACCCAGTTTTATGTTACCAAGGGCCGGCCCACCTACTGCCGGCGCAAGCTCCCCGGTTCTTTGAGCGGCGCTCCAGAGGACAAATCTGCGCTTCTTCGCATCTGGCGGGATGCCATATTCAGGCGGTACGGTGTGCGCCTGAAGTGGTGAGTCTGTGCAGCCTGAAGAGAAATCCATGAGCGCAAGCGCTTTAAAGCGGAAAACCAACAGAGAGATCCAAATCCTCCCCTGGCGTCCCGAATTCGTCGAACCGATGGCTCTGCTCTGGAACCAGGCCTTCCCCCGGGATCAGGTTTCTCCGGATTATCTGGTACAGCGGTTGTTTGGGTCCAAGTGGTTTAACGCGTCAGGGTGTTGGGCGGCTTGGCGCTCCGAGGAGTGCCTCGGATGGATTCTTGCGACGCGGCGCAGCGGCAACCGGGCAGGGCATCGCACGAAGGGGTATCTTGAGGTTTTGGCGGTCAATGACGAAGGACTTCGGCAAGACGTTGACGGCGCGCTCATCCGAAGTGCCTTTTCTTGGTTTCGCGCCCAAGGGGCATCGGTTGCTTGCCTGGATTCCCTTCCGGTTTCCGGGGAGCAGGCAGAGCAGTGCACCTCTGCTTTGATTCAGCGGCTGGAGGCGCGTGGATTTCAACGGGCCGGCCTGCTCTGGGATTTGGGACTGACCCCAGAGAGGCAGGCTGTACGCAAAAAGGAACTGGCCCAAGGCCTTACCCTTCGCCGGTGGCAGCCGGAAGACGACGGACCGCTCACAGAGATGTTTCGACGATCCGGATGGATGCGGTTCGCGAGGCGGTGGGCCGGCTGCCGGCGGGATCCCACTTACGCGAAGGACCCGCAGCAGATGTGCGTTGCTGCGATGGAGGGCCATCCCGTGGGATTTTGCCAGAATTTGCTGAGCGATCAAATCAAAGATTACAGCGTGCTGGGCAGATGGGTTGCATCCGCTACAGAGGGAGGCAGCGGTTTTCGCCCGGTTGGATATCTGCTGAATATGGTGGTGGATCCTGCTTTCCGCGGCCGCGGGATAGGGCGGGCGCTGTTTCTTGAACAGTGCAGCCGTTTGTTTGCGTTAGGCGCTAAGGAAATCCGAGGATGGGCTCCGCGCCCCGCTTTCTACCGGAAGTTCGGCGCCCGTCTGCGCGGTGCCTTTCTGAAGATGGAGGTCCCGCTGTAAACGGGTTACAGCTACTCTGAGCCGAACGTTGTGACCTGGCGGAGATTTCCGAGACGTTTTAGGGTAGGTTTCTGGTAACGTTTTCGGGGTGTTGCGTTCTTTTCTTTGGTTGGCTTGACCTTTTTCTTCATATTGAGGATACAGTACAAGATCCCATGAGTGGTGTCAAGATCTCTGTCCTGATGGCTGCCCGAAATGCTGAGGCGACTCTTGAAAAGGCTGCTCAGTCGGTTCTGGCCCAGCGGGGGGCCTCCTTTGAGCTCTTGATCGGGGACGATGCTTCCACAGACGGCACCTGGGATTGCATTCGGCGCATCAGGCGGGATCTCCGGGTGCGGGCGTGGCGTTTTCGGAGGCACCAGGGGGTGAGTGTCACCCGCAACCGGCTGATTGCACGTGCTGCCGGGCGGTATCTTTCAATCTGCGATGCCGATGATCGCATGCTGCCGGACAACCTCAGGCGGCTTTCGGCTGTTCTGGACCGACGGCCTCAAGTGGGTGTGGCGTACGGTCGGATCCTCCTTGTGGATGAGCGCAGGAAGGGTCCGCCAAAAACATCCATTTTGTCCACCGGATTTCTGGGTGATTGGGATCTGCTGGGTTTTTCGATCCCCAACGGCGCAGCAATGCTTCGCAAGAAACTGGTGCAACGGGTGGGCGGCTACAATCCCAAGATCTCATTTGGAGGGGATGGTGACCTGTTACTGCGGTTGGGGGAGGTGACGCAATTCCGGGACCTGGGGGGTAAGCCGGTTTATCTGTACCGCCGACGCCACGGATCTGTCACGGATCAATCCCGCCAAGCCCGCAAGCAGGTCGCCCAGGAGACCCTCCGTAGGACGATCCTCAGGCGCTATGGAGTGCGGGTGACCTGGTAGGGAGGTTAGGCTCTCAGGCGCTGCTTGGCCCGCCTGAGGAGCCGGTCAGTATCTTGCCTGCGCCAGGGAGATAAATGTGAAGCGCTCTCCGGGTATCTGCGCCAGAGGTAATGCATCTCGCGCGGTAGCGCCATCATCCGAGCGTTGCGAGCGATCTTTAGGCCTAAGTCATAATCCTCAGAGGTCATCAGCGTTTCATCATATCCGCCGGCTTTGAGCATCGCCTCTGTTCGAATGAGCGCTCCTGCGTGCGCAATGACGTTGCGCTCCCACTCCTTGCTTCCATCTACTCGCTCCGCCCGCTCCACCCCCAGCGGAGTGCCGGTTTCATCCACCCTCAACCGGTTGGCATAGACCCACCCCACACGGCGGCGGGTCTCCAGGAACGCGACCATACGCTTAAGATGCGAGGGGAGCATGATGTCATCGGCATCGCACACGGCGATGTACTTGCCCCGGGCTTCCCCCAGGATCCGGTTGCGCGCCGCGGCAATCCCCATCTGTCTTGGGTTTTGAAGGAATCGGACGCGCGGGCTCCAGAGATAGCTGCTGGCGATTTGAGCGGTTCGGTCAGTGGAACCATCATCGACAATCACCAGCTCGAATTGCTTAAACCGCTGTGCCAGAACCGACTCAATCGCTTCGGCAATCCAAGGCTGCATGTTGTGCGCGGTCATCATGACGGTCACCAGAGTTTGAGCGGGTGCTGTGGGATCCATTCGCTGGATCAGTCCGCGCCGGCGCAGCAGCGCCAGCTGCTTGCCCGCACCATTGCGGAACGCAGCGCCATCGCTTAAACCCCTCCAGAGTTCCAAACCCCGGGGGTCCGGCCGGAAGATCTCAAGGTCGGACGATCGGACCAGAAGGGTTTCTTGGTCTGAGCGCATCGTAAAGCCCGATCGGATCCACCCGGGGGTTTCTCTTTTGCGCGGGGCGCTGACACCGATCTGGCGTGAGCGCGCTCTTCGCAGCGGAATCTTCCGGTTTAGCCAGGCCAGGAGTTTTTGATAGTCGGCGGGGGTGTTGTAAAGGGGTGTGCCCCATTTCTGCACAAAGAACTTCTCAGAGGTTTTGACCAGCCGGCGTCGATGTTCAGACGGTGCCGATCCGCTTCCCTTGTGATGCACAAACAGAGAATGCACCCGAACCAAGCGGTAGCCGGCAAGCCTGAGCTTGAGAGAATAATCAATGTCCTCTACGCCGAAGAAGTAACCTTCGTCGAAAAGCCCGACGCGGGCCATGACGACCTTTGGGATGAGCAGGCAGAAGCCGAACAGGTAGGGCATGGTTTCTAAGCGGTTTTTGCCCCACCGCTGAAAGAGCTGATCGGCCAGCGTTGTTGAGGCTTCATTGGCCGGAAGTCCCTTCGGAGGCCAGTCCCATTTGAAGCAGTGGATGTGTTGCGAGGTGGGTCCGGCCGCCCCCACGCCCGGCTGTTGAGTAGCCCCCACCAGGCGCTCAAGCCATCCGGGAGGGACCAGGACGTCGCTGTTAAGGAAGCAGACGTATCGCCCCCGGGCTGCAAGGGCCCCCTGGTTGGCGGCCTTAGCAAAGCCTGCGTTGCCCCTATTTTGAATGACCCGGATCTCAGGAAAGGCCCGCAGGGTTTTCTGAATACCTGGGCTGCGGCTGTTGTTGATGACGATCAGCTCATAGGGGACCGAGGTGTTGCGGATGACCGATCGCAGGCAGGCCCGGGTCAAGTTTGGGGTGTTGAGGGTAATGACGACAATCGAAACCAGTGGAGGGGGCATCGCTCGTTAAACCAGCCGCTTGAGCAGCGCAGGAATCTGCGCCAGATGTCGGTTGCTGTAGTGCAGATGATAGGCCCGAACCTGCTGAGCCAGTCGCTCAAAGACACCTAAGCGCTGACGGGCGATTTGGGTCCACGGATCGTTCTGGAACCAAGCAAAGTGGCTGTCCTCCAAAAGCCAGCGCATGGCAGAAGTCGAACGGACCGCTGACAGCCACAGCGGTCCTTGGGGACGGTATTTGGGGAAGAGCAGGATGCGTGGTTGGCAGGTTTGCGCGATGCGCTTGGGCCAGATCGATTGCGCCGAAAAGATCAGCCGCTTGGCCGAAGAGGTTTTCAGCAGCGATTGCAGTTCCGGAAACCGCTTGGCCACAGGCCGGTCCAGCCGGATGCGGCGGGGGAAGGCATGCGCGGCGATGCGGTTGCCCTTTTTGGAGAGAATCGGCATCTCATCCGTCAGGAATGAGAAACCGGCTTGCAGCCCACACAAGCTCAAAGCTGTCTTTCCGGAGCCGCTGTCCCCGACAATCAAGATGCCATCGTTGCCCTTGGCCACACAGGCGGCATGCAGGAAGTACATGCTCCGCTGCTTAAGCCACAGGCTTAAGGGTTGCGTGACCAGATAGTGGTATCCGGGATCCGGAAGCCAGGCTTCATCCGGAACGACGGCTGCTTGGATGCGCCGTTTCTTCAAGTCCTGGATCACGGTAAAGTTGCTGGAAAGCTGACGGGTGATAACGCGTCCGACTGCCGGCTCGCTCAAGATCAGCTCCCGGTAAGGGGCGAAGTCGGCCGGCACTCCGTCTTGGGCTGCGGAGGCGGGCAGGGCTGAGACGCTCAACCGCACGGCACTTCGACTGCCCCCGTTAGACCGCTTTCCGGCGCGAAACCACTCCAAGTCCGCCATCAATGTATTGAAAATCATCGGATGGTCGGAAGTGAATTCGATGGGTAAACCGTGTATGTTGAGATGAGTTTTCATGTTTGGTGGAATGTTAATGCCGAGGCGGGGAGTCGAACCCCGACGGCTTGCGCCATACGCTCCTGAAGCGTACGCGTCTCCCTATTCCGCCACCTCGGCAAGAATCTAGAGAAAAGATTCTGCGATTTTGTACTTCCTGTGAAGGCAGGGAAGGCCAGGTCGATAATATATCGCTTTAAGCAGTTGCTGTGAAGCCTTTTTCGCATACGTCAACTCCCAAACGCGTGAACCGTACCGGATGCAACCTATAATGCTAAGTTGGATTGCCACCATGTAGTTGATCCACTCAAGGTATGATCGACTGCAAGAAGAGAACTTGACGTATAGTCGGATTGCATTTGGATAGATACAATCTTGGAACGTACTGATGTTCCCATCACCATCCAGACATCCTCGTAAAAAGTCGAAGAAGTAGACATTCGGAATCTTCAATGAACCAAGCTGCTTTGATTTGCAGGGCATTAAACCGATGTTTAGAAGCCAGCGATACAACTTTACGTTACCAAATTGTACGTGTGGATATCGCCTCGAAGAAAAGCCGCTGCCCTTCCACCCGATTTTGTTTTCCAGGCCGAGGCAGCGCTTAAATGTTTCAAGTTGTTCCATGTCCTTAGAGGTCAATTCCAAATGCCGACCGTCATTAGAGAGACAGCCATCGGTGGCGATAAGGCCCACTGCATAGGCCAATTCATGGGACCACTGAATAGACATATGTCTACTATAGTACGAAGGTGTGATTTTACAAAGGAAAAAAGGTGGTGATAAACTGTCTGCATGCGGCTGACGAAGCTCAACGACTTGATTCATGACGGCAGGAACATCAACGGCTCCTGGCGGCTTACCCGCAAGCATACGCTGGAGTACCGGCGGGCCGGCAGCGAGGAAGAGGCGGTCTTAAAGGGTCCACTACTGGAAACTTCGGCCAACCGCCTCACCTTTCGTGTTGCCGAGCAGCGCTTGGGCAATAACCTGGTTGGCCGCCGCTTAAGTTTGCGGGGTCGGTGGCAGGCTGATGCCGACAACCGTTTGGCCTTCTTGGTGGAACGGCAAGGGGGCCGACACAACTGGCTAACCCTGCAGGGGGCCTGGCAGGTTGACCCCGGCCATGAGATCGTTTACCGGTTTCACCGGGAAACTCTCAAGACCAAGCTGCGCCGAGAGGGACTGCTGCGGTTTCGGGGAATCTGGGAACTCTCCGAGCGCCGCCGCCTCACCTATGTCCTGGATGCCAAGACCGATTCCACCTTTCGCTTCCGGGGAACATTTCAATCCCCATCGGTTTTGGCCAAGCAGGGGAGGATCCGCTATCAGCTTGGGGTCGAAGTTAAAGGTAAAAGCTCCCGCAAGGCCGTCAC
This sequence comes from uncultured Planctomycetia bacterium, assembly GCA_964597545.1. Classification (GTDB taxonomy): domain Bacteria; phylum Omnitrophota; class Gorgyraeia; order 1-14-0-20-64-10; family 1-14-0-20-64-10; genus CAZQXN01. The sequence continues at coordinate 22,657 of CAZQXN010000006.1, forward strand.
CCTTTTCGGCAAATGGAAGCTCTCAAGAAGATTGGGGCTGACCTTTGAGATTCCGTATCGGGGCAGGCGGGCACGTGGAATTGATTTTGGTGCCACCTTCTCGTTGGGCCCTCAGGGGCGAGTGAAGGCCACACTCACCACCCGGCGTGGAAAACCCTTGGGGTTAGAGCTGGTTGTTTCCCGGGAGTTTCTTAAAGGGCGGGGGGAGGCCTTTGCCCGGCTGAGACGTTCCCTTAAGGAGCTTGCCCTGGAGGGGGGTATCAGAATCCGCTGGTAACCCCTTGTACACCCCCGGGGTGTAAAAGCCGGTTAGTACCGACGGAGAGGATGTGGTATCTTAGATGGGGTGGAAAGCATTTTGATCGCCAAAAACCCATCTGCCGGAAGAGATTTCCACCTCCTGGAGAGCTGGGAGGCCGGCATTGAGCTGAAGGGCTCAGAGGTCAAATCGCTCAGGGCCCATCAGGTCAACTTAAGGGACAGCTTTGTCCGGATCGAGGGGGGTCAGGCCTGGCTGTATGGCATGGAGGTCTCTCCCTACCCGCAGTCCGGACGGTTTGCCCCGGAGCCCAAGCGGCAGCGCCGCCTCCTGCTTCACCGTGCACAGATTGAGCGCTTGGCAGGGCAGGTGGATCGTAAGGGTTTTGCCCTTATCCCGACCCAATTGTATTTTAAGGGCTCCTTGGCTAAGGTGGAGCTGGCCCTGGCCAAAGGCAAACGCTTCTTTGATAAGCGCGAAACCATCAAGAAGCGGGAGACCGACCGCGAGATTCAGCGCGCCTTAAAGCGGCGCATATAGTTCTTTGGGGGCGACTGGTTTCGACTGAAGTGACTGGGTCGAACGTCGCGTGCCGAGGTGGTCCGGAGGCCTCGTAAAAAACCGGACAAAATGATACGTGCCAAAAATATGGTCAAGGGGATCGCCCCGGTTGTGCCGATGAGGCCTGCCGTGGTCCCCATGGCACTGGCTGCGTAAAAAACGCAACCCGTCCTCCAGTCAACGCCTGCTAGATTGGATGGACGTCGCCAGCAGGCTGGCTTAAGTCCAGTACCTCTGGGGGCTTGGGCGAGGAAACCAACCAGGGGGTAGTCGATGCCTTGATCCTGTCCGTGGGAGCGGGCGTCGGCGAAAACCAAATCACGGACTACGCACGTAGTGACTCGATTTTCAGCTGCTTCGGCACGAGAGTTCGAATCTCTCCGCCTCCATTTCTTTTCCAAGAGTTGTTTCCTGTTTGGTCATCGTGAATACAGCTGGAGGTCAACCATGAAAATCGTTCCACAGCTTAGAATTTGCCTGGGGTTTGTTTCCTGTGCCGCCTTGATCTGCTTGTTTGTTCTGGTGTCAGGTTGCGCTCCCCGCTATCAGAAGGCGGGGAAGCTCGGCTATGGCTACCGGGACATCAAACTGCAGGAGGATATGTTCAAAATCTCCTATGACGGCAACTCCTACATGAGCAAACGGCAGGCAGAGGATTTTGCCACACTCAGAGCCGCTGAGGTTGCTCTGGATAACGGCTATGCCTACTTCGTTATCCTGGAGTCGGACATCGAACTGAAGGAAGAGCTTAGGGCTACTGAGGCAGTCAGCCGCACCAAGATTGAGACGGACGATCCCGGAGACGTTGAGATTGAGACAAGGGGTAGGCCCAGCGAACTGCAAACAAGGATGTATCCGCAGGTCACACTCTTTATCCAATGCTTTCACCAGAAGCCTCAAAGGGTTTCGGGGCGGACATACGAAGCCAGATTCGTCAAGCAGAGCATTCGGTCCACCTACGAGCTTGAGTAGGGTAAACGTCCCCTATCTTTTCTAGCTTGTTACCTGTCAGGTCTAAAGCGTGAAGAAGATCGTTTCTTTCGCTGCATCGCTGTTTCTTCTTTCTGGGTGCGCTACGGCACGCCCAGTGACTTCTGCGGTGCAGCCCTTGGCACCCTCGCTTTCCAATTTTGCCTCTGCCCATCGTGTTTCTGTGGAGGGGCAGCGGTATCTTCCTTTGGAGGCGTTGGCCAAACAGCTCAAGGGACACCAGCTTTGGGATTCAGAAACGCAGATCTGGTCTCTGACCTCTGGTAACCGGGAGCTGCGGGCCGCTCCCAACCTGTCGGTGGTATTGGTGAATGGATCGGCCCATGCCCTTGAGCACCCTCCGCTGCTGCGTGAGGGGCGTTTCTTGCTTCCGGAGGAAGTATGGGCGCAGTGGTTAGCAGGATGGACCACTGCTCCTCCAGCCCCCAGGCGCGCACCGCTCAAGCGGCTTAGGACCATTGTTGTGGATGCCGGGCATGGCGGCAAAGATCCCGGGGCAGTCAGCCACGGGGGCTTGTATGAAAAGACCGTCACCTTGGACATCGCCCGCCGCCTGCGCGATCTGCTGACTCGGGAGGGTTTTCGGGTGGTGATGACCCGTTACGATGACCGCTTTGTCTCCCTGCGCCGGCGCAGCGCCATCGCCAACCGGGAAGGGGGAGACCTCTTCATCTCCGTCCACGTCAACGCCTCCCGAAGCCGAAAGGTCTCTGGTTTTGAGGCCTATTACCTCTCCGAGGCGACCGATGACAACGCTCGGGCTCTGGCTGCGGCTGAGAATGCTGCTCTGCCGGATGAGGTCGGAGAAGCCGTTCCTTCCGAGACCGAAGCGATCATCTGGGATCTGCTCTATACCGAGCACCGAGCTGCTTCCACCATACTGGCCGACCGTGTTTGCCAGGGGTTGGTTCGCAAGGGGCTTCCGGTCAGAAATCGAGGCGTTAAATCGGCTCGTTTTGCTGTGCTCAAGGGAGCGCGGATGCCGGCCGTTCTGGTGGAGGTCGGGTTCATTTCGCATCGAAACGAAGAGGCCAGACTGCGCAAGCCCGGCTACCGCCGGCAGTTGGCCGAAGGAATTCGTAACGGGATCATAAGATTCCGGGATGACTTGGAGCGGCAGTATGCTGCAGCGCCCTAAATCCATCGGGATCTTCGACTCCGGGATCGGGGGACTCACTGTGGTCCGGGAGGTCATGAAGCTTTTACCCCACGAGTCGGTGGTCTATCTCGGAGACACCGCTCGTGTCCCTTACGGCAACAAATCCAAAAGGACAGTTCAAAAGTTCTCCACCGAGAACACCCTCTTTCTCCTGGAGCGTGACGTCAAGCTCATCATCGTTGCCTGCCACACCTCCTCCAGCTTTGCCTTAGATCAGCTTATCCGTAACTTCAAGCAGCCCTTTCTAGGGGTAACCGAGCCGGGTGTCGAGGCCGCCTTGGAGGCGACCCATTCGGGGCGAATCGGCGTCATCGGCACCAAGGCAACGGTGGGCTCCAGCGCTTACCCCAAGGCCATTGCCCGGCGCTGCCCAGAGGCCAAGGTCATCCAGCAGGCTTGTCCCCTCTTTGTTCCCTTGGCCGAGGAGGGTTGGCAAGCCGATCCGGTGGCCCTAGAGATCGCCCGGCGCTATCTCAAGCCCCTTAAATCTGCTCGGGTGGATACGTTGATCTTGGGCTGCACCCATTACCCGCTGCTTAAAGGAGTGATCGCCAAGGTCATGGGGCCCAAGGTTCGGCTGATTGATTCTGCCCAGCAGGTGGCACGCCGCGCCAAATCGATCTTGGAAGCCCCTGATGCCCAGCCCTCCGGGCGCCGAAGTGCCGGCCCGATTTATCAGTTCTTTGTGACAGATGAGCCGCGGCACTTCCAGACGCTCTCGCGCCGCTTTCTGGGCAAGCAGGTCGGTCGTGTCTCGAGGGTCTAGAAGGGTTTCCGGGAAAGCGGTTGTGCTGCTTTCCGGGGGACTGGATTCCGCAACCACCCTTTATCTTGCTCGCTCCAAGGGATTTTATTGCACCTGCCTGATTGTGGATTACGCTCAGCGCCACCGCCGAGAGATTCGGGCAGCCCAGGCAGTGGCTCGAACGGCCGGATGCGCCTCAAAGACCGTCACCCTTAAGCTTCCTTGGGGCGGTTCTGCCTTGACCGACCGAAGCATGCCGGTGCCCAAAGGCCGGTCTATGGGCCGGATCGGGCAAGGGATACCCAGCACCTATGTTCCGGCCCGCAACACCATCTTTTTATCTTTGGCCCTTGGGTTTGCTGAGGCCATCGGAGCAGGGCGCATCTTTATCGGCGCCAACTCGGTCGATTTTTCCGGCTATCCAGATTGCAAACCGAGTTACTATCAAGCCCTTCAGCGGGCGGTTCGCCTGGGAACCCGGGCCGGGACAGTCGGCCAAAACATTCGAATTGAAACCCCCTTGATCCGGAAAACCAAAGCTGAGATTATCCGCTTGGGTACCAAACTTAAAGTTCCTTATCGGTTGACCTGGTCCTGTTATTCGGGTGGGAGGCGTCCTTGCGGCCGATGCGACAGCTGTCTGCTGCGGGCCAGGGGATTCCGACAAGCTGGAATTTCGGATCCGGCATGAGTCCTTCGACGTTGCTCAAGACAAGCGGAGTCGAACCATGAGCGAAACTGCACGCGTGATCGAGGTCTTCCCCTCCATTCAAGGGGAGGGGATCTACGCGGGCAAGCGCCACCTCTTTGTCCGTTTTGGGGATTGCAACCTCAATTGCTGTTACTGCGACACCGATTTCAAGGGTCCATCTGTCGCGGTTGATGCTGAAAAGCTTTTGGAGATGGTGCACCGCCACCTGCAAAGCAACGGTCCGTTCCACGCGGTCAGCCTCACCGGAGGGGAGCCGCTCATCTGGTGGAGATTCCTGCAGGGGTGGCTTCCGAAACTTAAAGCCATTCATCCCACAACGTATTTGGAAACCAACGGCACCCTGCCGGATGCATTTCAGGGGGTGCTCGCCTGGATAGATATCATTGCCATGGATCTGAAGCTCCCTTCCTCTACGGGGGAGAGGCCTTTTTGGACAGAGCATGAGTGTTTCCTGCGAGCAGCCCACTCGGCAAGCAGGTGCCAGGTAGCTCGTAACTCCATAGGAGACAATAGGTTGCAAGCTGAATCGGTACCTGGTACCGTTTTTGTGAAGCTTACCGTGACTGCCGATACCCGCGATGAGGATCTGAGGCGTGCGTGCGATCTGGTGGCTGCGGTGGATGCGCGCATCCCGGTGGTGCTGCAGCCGGTCACCCCACCACCCGTCTTTGACCCGAAGGGTCGTTTCTCGAAGAGAAACCCGCCTTTGGCGGGCAAGCCGGGTGGTGGGGTCACCCCTTGGAGGGCGGTGAGCGGGGTTCCAAGCGATGATCAGATCAGCCGATGGCAGCATCAAGCTGAGGAAAGAGTTGCTGGGGTGCAGGTGATTCCTCAGCTTCAACGAGCACTGGGGGTGCCATGAACCGTTTGGATGGACGAAAGCCTAATGAACTGCGCCCGATCTCTGTGGGTCGGGGCTACCAGAAATTTGCCGAGGGATCCTGCCTGATCGAGCTGGGTCAGACCCGGGTGGTTTGCAGCGCCTCAGTGGAGGAGCGGGTCCCGCCCTTTCTTTTGGAGAGCGGTTCAGGCTGGGTGACGGCCGAATACGGCATGCTGCCCCGTTCCACTCAGGAGCGGTCCCAGCGGGAAGCGGCCCGGGGCCGCCAGGGGGGCAGGACCCAGGAGATTCAGCGTTTGATCGGCCGTTCCCTGCGCGCGGTGACCGATCTGGGCAAGCTGGGCCCCCGGACCATTGTGATCGACTGCGATGTGATCCAGGCCGATGGCGGCACCCGGACCGCGGCCATCACCGGCGCCTTTGTGGCTCTGGTTGAAGCGCTGGGCTATTTGCGCAGCAAGGGTGTTTTCAAGAAGCTGCCGGTTCGGGATTTGGTCGCTGCCACCTCAATGGGTTTGCTGGAGAGTCAAGCGCTGTTGGATTTGACCTACGAGGAAGATGCCAAGGTGCGGGTGGACATGAACTTGATCATGACCGGCCGGGGGGAGTTGGTTGAGATTCAAGGGGCAGGGGAACGGAGCACCTTTACCGAAGACGAGCTTCAAACCCTGCTGGCGTTAGGCAAGGGGGGCATCGAAGAGCTGATTCAGGTTCAAAGATCCACCTTGAAGGATCTGCTGGGATGATTCCACTCGTCATTCCCGCGCATACGGGAATCAGGATCCGTCCTCACGGAAGTGAGGATCAAGTCGGGGATGACAAATAGTGGTCACCTTTCTCTTAGCCACCGGCAACCGACACAAGGTTCGCGAGCTCAAGCGCCTCCTTAAAGGGGTGCCGGTTCGCTGGGTGGGGCTGGATCGCTTTCCCGGGATCCGGACAGCGCGCGAGGATGGAACCACCTTTCAGGCCAATGCCGTCAAGAAGGCGGTTGCCGTCTCCCGGCAGACGATCTTGCCTGTTTTGGCGGAAGACTCGGGATTGGTGGTCCCGGCCCTGAAGGGTCAGCCTGGGGTGCGCTCAGCTCGGTTTGCAGGCAAGGGAGCAACCGACCAGGCCAACGTAAAAAAGTTGCTCAACCAAATGCACCACCATCTCCCCTCCAGGCGTCATGCCAAGTTTGTCTGCTGCATGGTCTTGGCGATGGGAGGCAGGCCGGTCAAAACCTTCCAGGCTTCCACGGCAGGATCCATTGCGCATGCTGCGCGCGGGGGAACCGGTTTTGGGTATGATCCGGTTTTTATTCCGCGGGGGTATCGAAAGACCTTTGCCGAGCTGGGGGCCGGGACCAAAGATCAGCACAGCCACCGGGCCAAGGCAGCTGCCCGCTTGAGGGAGTGGCTTAAAAGAGCTCTTCCAAAAGCTCCGGCAGGTTCTTAAGCTGCTTGTTGATCACATCCTTGAGCTGCTGGGGCCGGTAGCTGCGCTTGGGGTTCTTCCACGTTCCGGTGACCTGAATCTCTCCTGCCAAGAGCTCCGTTCCACGGGCAATCACCTCGCCAAGCTTGCTCTGATTTTCCTCTAAGAGCTCCGGTTCCAGGGCGGGGATGATGGTCCAGTCAATGGGGCTGTTGGCGCCTTGCAGGAATCCGCCCGATCCGGAGATGGTTAGAGCCGCTTGCGGCGCTTTCAGCTCCAGGCCGTCGGTTCGAATCTGACCGCCTTGAAGGGCAAAACTTCCACCGGCCTGCTGAAACACCAGCGTACGCAGATTGGGCACCTTCAGCAAAGAGGCAAGGGGCCCTAAAAACGGCAGCTCCAGGATCTGGGCTCCATGAATGGAGGTCATCCCTTTGCCGGTAATGCGGGTTAGGTCTGCCCCGGAACCTGTCCCTTCCCACTCCAGGGAGAGTTTTCCGGCCATCTGTGTCTCCCATTTGAACGTTTGGATGAGCTCGGCCAGTTCTACCTGGGCCGCGGCGAACTTCCCTTGCCAGGGGTTTTCAGGTTTCCGGGGATTGAGCACTCCGGAAGCTTCCACTGTGCCGCCGGCCAACAGACCCTTGGCCAGGGGAATGATCACTCGGCCCTCCTCTTGGCCGATTTGAAATGCCGCATCCTTGAATGTAATTCCCCACGCGGTTAGGGCAGGGGAGTTGACCTTGAGATCACACTCCCACCTCTTAGGGTTGCGCAGATCCCCCTGCAAAAACCACCGGCCCGATGCTTCCCCCTGAAGCGCTGCCTTCTCGAGCCACCCCGGCGGTTTTGGCCAGAAGCTTATCAGCTCCTCAATGGGGCCCGCCCACTCTCCGTAGAGGTTGCCGACGGGAGCAGCTTCGGCTTCGGTGTCTGCGGGGCGCTTGATTTCTCCGAGGAGGCGAAAGAGGTTTTTCGCGGATTTTCCATTTAACCCGTGAATTTCCAGGCGATCCGGGTGAAGGGTCAGCTGTGTTTCCGCGGTGAGCTCACCCCACCGGATTTGCGCATCCACCTGAGGCTTATCTGACTGCACCAGGGTCCCCTCCAGTTGGAGGGGGCGGCCGGAGAGCCGACCCTTGAGGTCTGAGACCGTGACCAAATCCGGCTGCCACCGCGCTTGGCCGGCACCTGACTCAAATCTGTGATTCTCGGCAATCTGAAAAGCCAAATCTGTGAAGATGACAGTGGCGACAGAGTGCATGGAGGGTTTGGGTCTTAAGATACCCGAGCCGCTCCAATCGATCGCGGCCTGCCCGCCCGGCTTAGCCTTCTGGGCCCATTGCTCTGCTTGGGGGAAATAGCCCACAACGGTCCCGACCGGAAGGGCAGTCTTGGCCGAGAGGGAAAAGGTTCTCTGCCCGCTGTTATCCAGGGCCGCGGTAAGGGTGACCGGCGCTCCGGAAGGAAGGCTCGCCGAAAGGGTTTGGGACTTGATCTCCTCGGCTGTCAGGCCAATCTTACCCGAGAGTTTCTCGAACCTCCCGATGCGGGGCAGCGGATCCAGCGTTGTCTCATCCAGGGTTATCAGGGTTGCCAGGCGCTTCCACACTTTGCGGAAAGAGATCGGGAAGGAAAGATCATCTGCTTTGGCGTCAATCCGGAGGCCTCCGCGAAGATGCAGGGTCTCAGGAGGATCTGCTTGCCATCCGGAGGCAATCGGGTGTTTTAATCCAAGGTCCAAGGTGTCGGTTGTGACGATGCCTTCGAAGGACAGCTTCTCTTTGGGTTTGCCGGCAACCTTCAGGGTCATCTGAGCGTGCCCCTGAAGAGAGTGGATCTTAGGCCGGATCTTCTTGGGGAGGTAGCGCAGCACAAAGGAGAGGGGCACGTCAGATTTCCCCTCCAGCTTTAAGAGCTTTTCCTTCACGCTGTAGCTGCCCGTAAGAGCGAGGGGCAGCTGCGGCTCATGCTTCAACTGCGCCGAGAGGTCCCAACGGGCCTTTGCCGGAAGCGAGAGGGTAAGCTGGGCGTTCACCTCTTCAAACTGCAGCGGATCCGGGGCGTTGGCGCCACCAAAGACGAGATCAAAGGTCCCCTTGGAGATCACGATCTTTGGAATCAACAACTGGAATTTGCCGGGCTTATCTGCTTGGGATTTCTGCTTGCGCCGCAGGGTCTGGATGTTCCAGTTTCCCTTGGGTCCTTGGAGAAAACGCCCCTTGGGACGCACAATGTGGAGCGTTGGGATGATGAGCTTGCGCTCCTTCAAGAGGGGCAGCAGGAGGATTCCGCCGGAGAGCCGCTCCACCTCTAAGAAGGAGATCTCCCCAAAGGCGGTCTCTTCGGCAATGACCACCTGCTCCAAGAGAAAGCCGTGCCAAGGATGCAGGCGCACTCGCTCGACCGAGACCTTGCGCCCGAGCGCCTCGGAGGCAAGGGTCTGGGTCCACTGCCGGGTCTTAACCGGTAGGACCTTGCGGTTGAGGTATTCCAACCCTGCTGCACCGACTGCTGCTGCCAACAGCAGGAAGATTGCGATCTTGACGGATTTACGCATGAAATGATTGTACCATTTGGATTGTTAGGTGCGGTACGGCGCTTCCCTTGCTAAAATAAACAGGTCGGTCCTTGCTCATTATCGACTTGATTTAAGAGCTTGTTTCCGGGGCGTAGCTCAGTTTGGTCTAGAGCGCTGCGTTTGGGACGCAGAAGTCGGCAGTTCGAATCTGCCCGCCCCGAGTATCCATGATTTTAGCGCCTGTAGCTCAATGGATAGAGCAGAGGGTTTCTAACCCTTTGGCTGGGGGTTCGACTCCTCCCAGGCGCGGATCATTAACTACGAGAGGAATTCAAGCGTGCGCGGTAAATCGTTACTCATCATCCTTGTCATTGTGGGGTTGCTGGCCCTAGGTTACAAGGCCAGTATGGGTATACTCAAAGCCCGGTTGGAGGAGCGCCTGACCGATGCCTGTTCTCGAGCTGTCAAGGTGGAGTCGGTTCGCTTTACCTTTCCGCTCGGGATTCGCGTTGAGGGCTTGACGGTCCCGCGGATCCGAGGCGAACGAACTGCACCCCTTTCAGCCGACGCCATCCAGGTCAATCTCTTGACCGGCGCATTGCTGCAGGGCAGCCCGGGCGTTGCCTTAGATATTCAGGCACCCAAGCTGCGTATGGATTGGAATCAACAGGTGCGCAAACTGCTTGCGGCCGCAGGCCCCATTTCTTTGGGGCAGGGCACACAGGCCGGGGCAGTGGCGCTCAAGCGCGTGACAATTCGAGACGGGCAGCTGATCTTCTTAGACCAAACGGTGGTTCCCGAAGTTCCCTGGATCTTTCAGGGCATGGATCTGAGTGTCACCTCTGGAACCATCAAAGAGCAGCGCCTATTCAGTGCTGCAGGGGAATTAGGCGGTCCCTCAGCTGATATCCTGGGCCGAATCCAGCTTGAGGGCAGCACTCTACCCCAGGGGCCGGGTGAGATTAAACTTTCCTTGGGTCATCAGAAGATCCGGATTCTTGCCCCCTACATCCGTAAGGTGCTGGGGACAGCGCCCCATCGCGGTTCTGTGGAGCTGGAAAGCCGCATCACCTTTGACGCGACGAAGGGGCTGATTATCGCCGAAAATGAGTTGACCGCCAACGGTATCCATTTTCCGGATGATCAGCCGACCCGCTTAGGTCCTGACGGCAACCGCCTGGCAGAGCTCTTAAGTGATCCGGAGGGGAATATCCACTTAGGCTTTGTTGTCACCGGAAAGCGCGGAGAACCGCTCGATTGGTCCGACCTGGTCGCCGGCGCACTGCGCCAGGCCATGCGCCAGGCCTTGGCGCGCGGCATCCGGGATGCCTTGGTCGATTCTGAGCAGGTCAAGCCCCTGGAGGATTTGATTCAGAAGGGAATCGAATCCCTGGGCCGCTGATTCGCCAGCCCTTCGCAACACCGATTTCCATGGTGGCTATGGTGTAATGGCAGCACGAGAGATTGTGGTTCTCTTAGAGCGGGTTCGACTCCCGTTAGCCACCCCACCTTTTCCTAATAAGAAATGCGTGATTTCTGCCCAGATAGGCCATAAATATGGTATATTTACATTGTAAATACCATGCGTGAGATCAAGTTCATTTGGGATGAAAGCAAGAACCGACTCAACCAGAGAAAGCACAAAGTCTCTTTTGAAGAAGCGAAGACTGTCTTTTACGATGAGAGCGCGGTTGAGTTTCCCGACCCAGATCACTCGGAACGGGAAGATAGGTTTCTGATGCTTGGAATCAGCTATCGATTGCGGGTGTTGATCGTATGCCATTGCTTTAGAGAGCGAAATTCGACAATCAGGATTATTTCAGCCCGGAAAGCGACCAAGAAGGAAATCAAACGTTATGAAGAGAGGTGAACCATGAGAGCTGAATATGATTTGACTAAGCTGAAAGGTCGGCGCAACCCGTACGCCAAGGCATTGAAGAGGCAGGTGACGATCCGTCTCGGTACGGACGTGATTGCTTATTTCAAGACGTTGGCAAATCAGACCGGCATACCCTATCAGAGCTTGATTAACCTCTATTTGCGGGACTGCGCGGAGCGTCATCGCAAATTAGCTTGGGCCGCCTAAGCACAAAGGGATTCCATGCCCAGCAATAAGGAAGAGGTAATTCGTGAAGTAATAAGCTTACGCAAAGAAGCTGTAGCTTTCTTCTCAAATGATTCCAAGAAGGAAAGAGAGAAATGGTGTGTCGGCACGTTTCTCAAGAATTTGCACATTCTTTTCGATGAGAACGAGTTATTATCAGTACGCGATGAGCCGCCAGATGTTGCTTTCCGAGATGCATCATTTGAAGTGAAGGAGATAGACGAAGAAGGTCGTAAAAGGCATTCTGAGAAGAAGGAGAAATTGAAGAAAGCGAAAAGCGCTTTGAGTTTGAGGGATCTGATGGAGCCGTACAGATTCAAAGAGATTTCTCTTTCGAATGCTATCTGCAGAATGGAGGGGGTACTAGCAGAATCTGTTTATGATCCCGGTCTTTGCAGAAGGACGGACGCCTTGTTTTATCTAAACTTCGATCTTATAGACGAGCATGCCGGCCCAACCCCAGACCAAGATCTTTGGAGAAAATGGCGTTCTGTCTCTATCGTGACGAACAATAATATTTCTCGTGTTCTTTGGGCTACCGATACCGCCCCGCAGTTTATCAGGAGATCTTTCGTTTAGAATGCTCGTGCCATGGTTTTGTTGCTCTCAAACAGGTTCTAATGTCAGCCAGCCACCCCACCTTTTTCTCCTAAGGTCCGATAGAGGGACACAAAACGCCGGGTCGTTTGTTGAACCGGGATTTTTAAATTAACGCTTGCACACTATATGATAATAGCGTATACTTGGGCTTATCATGATAGCGAGTTTCGGGGATGAATCGACAGAAGATATTTTTAACGGCGCAAATACCAAAGCGGCCCGACGATTCCCCATCCAGATTTGGAAAGCAGCATCACGGAAGCTGGATATGCTCAATGCCGCTCATGAGCTGCGGGATTTGAGGGTGTCGCCGGGTAACCGGCTGGAATCTTTGCGCGGGACCTTAGCCGGAAAACACAGCATTCGGGTTAATGATCAGTTTCGAATAGTGTTTCGCTGGAAAGATGGAAACGCTCATGAAGTGCGAATTATCGATTACCATTAGTTGAGAGGTGAAGCATGATTCCAAAACATCGCAAACCAAGTCACCCCGGGGAAATTCTTCTTGAGGAATTTCTGGTGCCAATGGGATTGAGCCAGGTGGAGCTGGCGCGCCGGATGAAAGTGCCAATACAGCGGGTCAACACCCTTGTCAACGGCAAGCGGGACATCTCGGCGGAGACCGCCATTCTGTTGAGCCGGGTTCTGAACACCAGCCCCGAATTTTGGATGAATCTCCAAGATGCGCGTGATCTCTTTGAGGCCAGGGAACATCTGGCCCGCGCCGCTTAGGCAGCTCTCAGGCAGGCTCTAATGTTGTCCAGCCGGCCGCCCCAGCTTTGAATTCAGTATCATGCCCATGAACAGAGAAGGCCACACACGCCGGATCCAAAAAGTCCTCTGGAGAGTCCTGGCGCTCAACGCGCTGGTCGCGGCAGCCAAGATTTTCTACGGCCTCTTCAGCCGCTCGGCCAGCATGACGGCGGACGGCTTCCATTCTTTATCCGACGGAGCCTCGAACATCATCGGCCTCGTCGGCATCCGTCTGAGCGCGCAGCCGCAGGATACGGATCATCCGTACGGCCACAAGAAGTTCGAGACGCTCTTCGCCATGGGGATCGCCGCCATGCTCTTTTTGGTGGCGTTCGGCCTTGTCCAGAAAGGAATCAGCCGCATCATAGAGCCGGTCATCCCGCGGGTGGATTTTGTCAGCTTCGCGGTGATGCTGATCACCTTGGCGGTCAACGTCTCGGTGATGCTGTATGAGTACCGGCGCGGCAAAGCACTGCAGAGCGACATCCTGGTCGCCGATTCCCTGCATACGCGCGCCGACATCTTCACCTCCTGTTCGGTCATTGCCGCTCTGATCGGCGTCAAGGCCGGCGTGCCGGTGATTGACCCCATCATCACGCTGGTCATCGCCGCCTTCATTGTCCATTCCGCCGTCGGGATCGTCCGGCAGGAGGCCGGGATTCTGTGCGACGCGGTCGCCATAGGAGACACCGGAAAGGTCCGGGGTGCCGCGCTCCGGATCGAGGGGGTCAAGGGGTGCCACAAGATCCGCAGCCGGGGCCGGCCCGACGACGTGCATCTGGATCTGCATGTGCAGGTGGACGGGAAGATGACGATAGAGGAGTCACACCGGATCAGCCACCGCATCCAGGAGGCGATCGGCGAGGCATTTCCCCAGGTAACCGATGTGATTGTCCATATGGAGCCGGCCGGGCAATCCAGCGGTTTGAATCCACCCCGCTTGTGTTAGTAGGAATTAAAATCTAATAATCTAGCTTGACGCTTAGAGAATAGTTAAGTAAACTTTAAATATAACCCAATATTTACGACCCCGCGAGATTTGACCTCGGAACCATGTTCGCCGCCATGCGGCACTCCATAGGGGGGGAGTACCCATGAAGAAAGTGAATGTCTCTTTTTTGAAACGAACCCAGCCTCTTTTTTTAACGATCCTCTTGGCCAGCTTTGTTCTGACCCAGCCTGCTTTTGCCCTGCGCGCCAGTGGTGTAGATGCTAGGGGGCAAAAAACGGTACGCTCAGGCTTGGAAGAAACGCTTAAACGGGCCGGAGCGGCGGCCCGGGCCGGGAATCCGGATGCAGCGCTGGAAGCCGGCGCCTCTGCTGTTGGGCAATTGGCCAGCGCAGCCGGACTCCTTCCGGTAGCCCCGAAGCCCCCTGGTTTCGCCACCGGCCTGGAGGAAGACGCAGTGGCTGATTTGGACCAAGCCATCTCATATCTTCTGCGCGATCCCGAGGACCCGGACTTGGTGAATGTGAATGATTTGCTGGCCGAGAAAAATCCAACTGATCTGGCGAAAGGGTTCAGGCTGGCCGCGGCTATTCTTGGCAAAATGACGAGACTCCTCGATGAAGAAACGATGGAAGTGCTGGAGGCTTTGATTGCCCGAGGCAAGGAGGAGACCGGCCCGGTATTGAGTGCTGCTTCTGTTGCGGGCGAGGCACTTGAGAGCTTGCCTGGCAGGGCCGAAGAAGCCAGCTTTGATGCACTCGCTGAGAGATATAAAGCCAGCGGTTTAGAGGAACGGCGGGGCATGACTCGCCGGGAAATGCTTATTGGCCTGGCGGCAGCTGGAGCCGGGTTGGCGGTGGGTGTGCCCACGGGAATGTTTCTTCCGAGGTCAGACTCGCCATCGGCCGCTTCTTCGGCTGCACCGGACGCGGCACAGACAACCCCTGCCCTCACTTGGACCGGTGCGCACTACGAAAAGGGCAGATGGTCTTCTATCGCCTTAACCGGGTACCCTCAGGGTGCGGTTGCGAGTCTCTGGCGTGCGGAAACAGCACCGCAAGGTCAGCCTCGAAGTTGGGTATTGTTGGGCAGTTCTGATCCCGAGACACAACCCCGATTTGGAGAGAACGGAAGAGTGGAGCTGAGAGCGGTCCCAGAAGAAATCCCTCTGGAGCCGAACCAGACTCGGATCATAGTCGTCCACGATGTTCAAGCGTGGAACCGGTTGATGGAGGCATCTGGACCGGAGAACAGGTTAGACGAAACAAGGTTGAACCAGCTCTTGGGGGATCAGGAATTTGTTCAAACAACAGGGTTGAATGTGACTGAAATTGCACCCCCAGACGTCAAGTATCTTTCCGCCTTCTCGGTGGAAGCCAAGGTAGACGAACTCCACTATGGACCTTTTGGGGTCGTCCTGCGGTTGGTCGAGATCCAAGGCGGCTCAGCGGTAGGCGTTTGGCGCAAGCAGAATCTTCCGCACGGACCGGAAGTGTGGAGTTACGACCCGTCGGAAGGATATGAGGT
This sequence comes from uncultured Planctomycetia bacterium, assembly GCA_964597545.1. Lineage (GTDB taxonomy): Bacteria > Omnitrophota > Gorgyraeia > 1-14-0-20-64-10 > 1-14-0-20-64-10 > CAZQXN01. The sequence goes on from CAZQXN010000006.1 coordinate 37,797, forward strand.
GGTGAAAGATGTTTGGGCTGGCCGGGGTTCGATACGGCTGGGTGCCAATTGGACAAAGCCCCCACTGCATGCTGGAGAATTTCGTATTGTCATTATGCCGAATCTCGCCACCTGGGACCACTGGGTGAGATCGGCAAACGAGATGGATGACTTTTCTAACAAGCTTTGGATGTCCACTGAAGAGATGGATCGGTTGGCTTCCGCTAAGCTTTTTGGGCCGACGACAGCGTTTTTCGTGGTTGAGGTGGGAGACCGGGTGCTTCAGGTTGTCTCGGCGCCACCCGCCGGCCTGGAGGAGCAGGGAGAAAGCCTGACCTGGAGGGCTTGGATGGCCACGGTGGGTGCTTGGGGGCCTACCAGGAGTTTCCTGAGTCGCGAGGTTATGCCGGCCGATCGAGCTGCCTTGCGTCGCCAAATCAACGGTCTGCTCAACCGCATGGTTCGGCAAGGGTACGTGGACAATATTCGTCCCATCCTTAAGCATGGGATTCCGGCAGCGGTCAAGAGCTTAATGCCGATGCAGTTCACTGGTGGGACAGGTTTTGGCGGCGAGCACTTTTACAGCAGGGAACTGGACTGGAACAAGCTGGATTTCGTCATGGATTTCCTCTTTGAACTCGGGATTGAGTACCCGAATTGGAGCGAGCTGACGTCTGCGGAACTGGTACAACTTGTCGAGGAGGCCACTCACCTCTACGAACAGGCCATGGATTACCAAGTGGAAGTCGTCCTGCCGGCGGAAGGCGTTCGTTCTGATATTGAAGCTGCCGAGCGCGAAAGGATGCAGGCAAGAGCAGAAGCATTAAAGACAAGAGGGTCAGAGGTATTGGAGCACATGTTGTCGGCTGACGAAATTGATGAGGCGGCGACGATAGCCAATTATGAGGAAAAGGATCCCAATCTCGAAATAAAAAGGCTGCACCGCCACGAGGCTCCTCTTCGGGAAGATCTGGAGAGGCTAGAGGAGGAACTGCGCCAAATAAGCGAAGAGATGCAACAGGGGTGGCGGATCCAGCATGTGCGGATTGTTCCCGCCGCCGGCCTGGAGGAAGTGGAAATAGTCTCCGAGCCGATAAGGCAATTCACAGGCCACGGCCAATGGGTGTATGGCGTGGCCTTCTCCCCTGACAGCCGATATCTCGCTTCGGCAAGCGCGGACGAGACGGTTCGCCTTTGGGAGGTCAACAGCGGCAGCGAAGTCCGGCGATTCAAAGGCCATACCGACAGGGCGTGTCGCGTGGCCTTCTCCCCTGACAGCCGATACCTCGCCTCGGCAGGCGACGACAGGACGGTTCGCCTCTGGGATGTCGCCACCGGCAGCGAAGTCTGGCGATTCGAAAGCCAAGAACAAGGAATGCATATTCATAACATGGCCTTCTCCCCTGACAGCCGATACCTCACCTCGACAGGCAGCGGCAAGACGGTTCGCTTCTGGGATGTCGCCACCGGCAGCGAAATCCGGAAATTCGAGATCGGCTGGGTGTATACCATAGCCTTCTCCCCTGACAGCCGATACCTCGCCTCGGCAGGCGGCAAGACGATTCGCCTCTGGGATGTCGACGCCGGCAGTGAAGTCTGGCAATTCGAAGGCGACGACCTAATGATGGTGCGTGCCGTAGCCTTCTCCCCTGACAGCCGATACCTTGCCTCGGCAGGCGGCGACAGGACGGTTCGCCTCTGGGATGTCGCCACCGGCAGCGAAGTCCGGCAATTCAAAGGCCATACCAACTGGGTGTATACCGTGGCCTTCTCCCCTGACAGCCGATACCTTGCCTCGGCAGGGGAGGACAGGATGGTTCGCCTCTGGGATGTCGCCACCGGCAGCGAAATCCGGCGATTCGAAAGCCACGGCAAAGCGGTGCGTGACGTGGTCTTCTCCCCTGATAGCCGATACCTTACCTCGACAGGTGATGGCAACACGATTCGCCTCTGGGAGAGCGGCCTCACCACTACCGGCCTGGAGGAAGGTAAGTCGCCTCGGCCCACCACAGCGCCCAGCTTCCTGGCGGCCACATTGGAGGCATCCATGGAGCTGGCAAGCGATGGGCCTGTGGCTGTAGCTGATTTGACTGCGGGAGTCAACCAAAGACAGGCTCGGCAGCTAAAAGAGTCGACTGTGGCAGACCACCTGCATCTGCTGTGGCTTGGCGGAGCCCTAGACAGAGGAGGAAGCACCAAGCGGGACGCAAGATATCAATTGGCACGCCGTCCATCGTCAGCCCGCCTGCAAGCTGTTCAGCGCTATCTTAACGGGGCGGCAGGAAGTGCAGTGCGCTACAGCACGCCAAGCGAGCGCAAAGCGCTTGTTGCCCAACTGCGGAACATTGTCTATACGACGGACGTATCGCGGGCAGCCAAAGCGTACACAGCTGAAGGCGCTGGCGCTGTTCAGACTGCCGATGACCTGGAGCAGATTGCAGAGGCACTCGGCCTATCCCTTGTGATGCTCAAGCCCGACGCAATCAAGAGGCGACAGGATCGCGCCATCCTGGATTTGCTTTGGGATGCCAGCAGAGTGCAGATTGTATACATAGGCCAACAGGTTGCGTTGGACCAGGAGACCCAAATAGAGCCCTTTTATGAAGAGCACAGGGAGAAAGTCTTCTTTCAGGTCCTTCTCGACTACATCGGCGGCGGGGAGGTCGTTCCCATGCTGGTGAGGTCTACAGCCGCCGACGAATCTCCGATCGACCACATCGCCCGCATTATCGGGCCCACCAACGGCGGCTTTGACAGAGTGAACCCAGCGTCCAGCACCCCGCAAGGCATACGGGGCGCATTGATGAGCGCTCGGGACATCAGCTCTGACCCCAGCAGATTCCCGACAACCAACAGAATTCATCGCTCATCCGGCACTTATGCAGATGTCGTCCAAGAAGCCGGTCTCGCCTTTGGCGGCACAGAGGCGCTGGCGCAGATCGTAGCTGCCCGTGTCTTAAAGATACAGCCCCCCGAACTCGCCTCCGGCCAGGAGGAGGGGGAGACGATGTTCGACCCTAGGTGGGCTGGGCTACTGGAGCAGTATCGCCTTGAGAGCGTTGAGGAGTTAAGGAGCAATTTGCTCCGGGCATTTACCGATCCGAGCTTTGCGTGGCTCACCCCTAAGATGCTCTGGCAAGCGTGGCTCTATGATGAGGAGCGAGGCTTTGATGAAGCTGGCGAAGCGGTGCACATATGGTCTTATGAGGATATAGATGGTGCTCTCGAGGGATATGCACTTGGCCAGCGGGTTGAGGTGTATCCGGTCAGCACCAGCGAGGTGCGGATTGATATTTTATCCCCCTCCTCACATCCAGGTGCGCGACCAGTGGGCACCTCTAGCACTGCTACCGTGGGAGAGATAGGTCCCAAGCTGCATGCAGCATTCACCAACTCCCATCCGCGAAGTGATAGTCGGCTCACCCCAGGGTCGTTGCAGGGGATCGCATTTTACGATGACACACGCCCTATGCAGTATGGTACTCACTTTGTGGCGGATATAACCGACAGGACTAGCTTGAGAGATGTTCTTGAACAGTATCAGTCCGATCAGCCCGTTACACTCAGCGTGACGGGTAAGCATAAGCTGGCGCTTACAATCATATCCGCCTCCGGCCAGGAGGAGGGGAAGATAGAAAGGGAAATAGAGGAGGTGAGGGAAAGGCTTGCCGTTGTTAATCATCAACTTGCGCTGGCGAGATTTGTCAGGGCTGAGACGTTTATGGATCCAGAGCCTAGGTTGCCAGAAGAATCTGCAGAGTTGGACGAGCAATGGCACGTTTTGGTTGGCGACCTAAAACGTCTTCGGCAGGAGCAGCGAGCTCAGGAGATGGGACTCACCAGCCGGACCGGCCAGGAGGAGGGGGTTGCCAAACCTTTAAGCGAATTGCGGCCTTCACGCTACCTGAGGGACGATTGCCTTGTTGATTCGAATGCTGGAACAAAGGTGTTTCTGGTTTCCAAAAATCAGCGCGGGTCAGAAGACGTGAGTTTGATAAACATAGCTACACGGGACCCCCTGGCGTTGCCGGTCCTGATGCTGAAAAAATATCACGTCCTCCGCAGAAGGGCCTCCGGCCAGGAGGAGGCGGTGCGGCAAGCCGCACATGCGTACCTGGCTCAACCCGGGGTTTTGGAGCAGCTGGATGCTGCAGGTGGCAGCGTGCTGCTGAATTCAGCGGCTGCGCGGCGGTTGCATCCGGCAGCAATGGCGGCCACCTTGACGCGGGCAGGTGCACCTGCCGGCGTTGAAGAGCCCCCCGGCTTGGTCCTTTCAGACAGCAATCTCATCCCCCAGCGCAACCCTGCGTTACGGAATCTAGCTATGGTACCGCTGGGCTCCAGCTGGCAGGATGTCGAAAACGCCATCCAGCAGGCCAGCCCCTTTGACTTAATCTTGGTTGAAAAGGAAGCTGGACTATCCCCGGAGGTGGTTGCCGCGGCTTTAAGCCAAGCCTTTGGGCAAGGGCCCTCGGCCCGAGCAGTGCTGGCAGATCCCCAGCAGATCGAACTCATTTCAGCCCAGGCCCTCTATGAGGTCTGGACCGACCAGAGCTTGCCCAAGGTGGTGGCCCTGGGGATCTTTCTCCAGATTCAGACTAAGGCCGGAGAGACCTTTAATCTCGCCATCTGGATGTAAAATCGGTACCAGGTACCAAACCTAACACCGGTACCGGGTACACTTTTCAACAGCGTACCCGGTACCTAGGTTGATCCCCGATCAAGTCGGGGATGACACCCCCCTAAAAAACGGTGGCGGGCACCGATTCCTGTGATACAATCATTCCTGAATCATCACCCAACAGGCTGGGTATGCGCATTCCACACATCTGCACCTCGTACAAAAAGCATTCTGTAGCCCTTCGGCTTCCGTAACGAAGTCAAAGGGCTTTTTTTATTGGCAGACAGGAGGCACGTGGAGCCCGCAGCAGTAGGCATCCATAGCGAAACGGTAACAAAGGTCTCCCGGATCAGCGGCGAGAATCCCAGAGCCTGTTATCAATGCGGGAAATGCTCTGCCGGCTGCCCCTCTGCTGACAGTATGGATCATGTTCCGAGCCAGTTCATCAAGCTCATTCAGCTCGGTTTGGAGGATGATCTTAGAGAATCCAATACCCCATGGGTGTGCCTGACCTGTTACATCTGCTCTGTGCGCTGCCCCAAGGGTGTTGACATTGCACGCATCATGGAAGCCGGTCGACTCCTTAAAGGCCGAGAGAATGTGGATCATGTTGACATCAGGTCCTTGGGGAACACTCTGGAAGAGGATCTTCCACCCATTGCGGTGGTGAGCTGTTTTAGGAAGCATACGGCAAGCTAAGGGAGTGTGATGAAGGTACCTTACTATCCCGGATGCACCTTGAAATCCAATGCCAAGGCCTTTGAGGCCTCTGCGATCGCCTCCATGCGCAGGTTGGGCATCGAGATGGAAGAGCTTCCCCGGTGGAACTGCTGCGGAACGGTCTTCTCTTTAGCCTCCGACGATCTCATGCACCATCTTGCCCCTGCCAGGATCCTGCTTCGCGTCCAGCAGCAGGGGAGCTCCGATGTCGTGACCCTCTGCTCGATGTGTTACAACACCCTCAAGATGACCAATGTTCGGCTGAAGCAGAATCCCGAAGAGCTTAAAACTCTCAATACCGTCATGTATAAGGAAGAGGGCACCTATGACGGCAAGGTCTCGGTGCATCACCTCTTGAGTTTCCTGAAAGAAAAGGTGGGCTTCAAGGGGATCAAGGAGCATCTCCAGGCAGACCTGGGGGGACTTAAAGTTGCTCCTTATTATGGGTGTCTTCTTCTGCGCCCCCGGGAGGCCAGCATTGACCCCAACATGGAGAATCCGACCATCATGTCGGAATTTATCCAGGCGATCGGGGCAGTACCAGTGACCTTTCCACACCAAACAGAGTGCTGCGGTGCGTATTTGACTGTAAACGCCAAGGATCTTGTGGCAGAGCGCGCCCGCGGAATCTTAGAATCTGCCAAGCGCGCAGGTGCTGAGCTGGTGCTCACCTCCTGTCCGCTTTGTCAGTTCAATCTGGAGAAGAGGCAGGCGGAAATCAAGAAGCAGACCCCTGACTTTGTGGGGCTGCCGGTTCTGTATTTCACTCAACTTTTGGCAGCTGCGATGGGCTTGGATCAGGAAACGTGTGGTTTTGATGTGGACAGCGTAGTGCTGTCTGAGGCTTTGGTCAGGTAGGGCTTTTCTTGTGAAGAAGCGTCAAAATAGCGACAACCAACCTGTCCTAGAGGGGGTTCATTTCTGGCAGGGGGACCTTGCCTGCGCAGAAGGGGCGATCGCTGCCGGCTGCCGTTTCTTTGCCGGCTACCCGATTACACCGGCCTCAGAGGTTGCCGAGCGGATGGCGCTGAGGCTGCCGCATCTCGGGGGAGTCTATATCCAGATGGAGGATGAGATCGCCTCCATGGCGGCCATCTTAGGGGGATCATGGAGCGGGGTCAAATCAATGACCGCCACCTCTGGCCCGGGGCTTTCACTCATGCTGGAAAACTTTGGGCTCGGGATCATGACAGAAACCCCCTGCGTCATTGTAAACGTCCAGCGGGGTTCCCCCTCCACGGGTTTGCCCACCTCTTTTGCGCAATCAGACATGATGCAGGCCAGGTGGGGTTCTCATGGCGATTACGAGGTGATTGCCTTGGCCCCGGATTCCGCGCAGGAATGTTTTGACCTGACCCTCCAAGCCTTTAATCTCTCCGAGAAGTATCGGCTGCCCGTCTTTCTGATGACCGACGGTTTGGTGGGTCACATGACTGAGAAGGTGACTGTGCCTGCCGAGGGGAAGCTCAAGGTGCTGCCCCGGCGAAAAACCAAAAAGCCTGTTGGCCAATACCGCCCCTTTGAGCCTGAGGCAGACCTGGTTCCCTCCATGGCCAATTTTGGTGAAGGACACCGGCTTCATGCCACAGGGCTCACGCACGACGAAAGGGGTTATCCGGACATGAGCACCGAGGCTCAGCAGGTGCTGGTGAGACGTTTAAGTGAGAAGATCCGGAAGAATGTCGATGACATCATCATGCTCGAAGAACAGGACATGAAAGAGGCCGAGGTTGTGGTCCTCTCTTACGGGTTAACCTCTCGGGTGGTTCCCCCTGCGGTGGAGAAGGCCCGGGCCGAGGGGATTCGTGTGGGGCAGATGAGGCTGCTCACTGTCTGGCCCTTCCCTGAGAAGAAGATTGCCGAGGTCTGCAAGCGGGTCAAGGCATGGGTGGTGCCGGAGATTAATCTCGGGCAGATGGTCAGAGAGGTGGAGCGGGTGGTGGGCCAGCGCTCCAAGGTGATTTCTCTCACCCACGCCGGCGGCGATGTCCATGATCCTGACGATATCTATAACGCTATCAAGGAAGGGCTGCAGTGAATCAGACACAGATGCCTCAGCACCCCTTAGAGCGCTACCTGCGGATGGACAGGGTACCGCACATCTGGTGTTCCGGCTGCGGCCTGGGAACCATTGCCACCTGCTTTATGAAGGCCCTGGATGAAACAGGGATAGATCCCGATAAGGTTGTGGTGGTCTCGGGGATTGGATGCACCGGCAGGATTGCAGGGTATGTGAGATTCGATTCCTTCCACACGACACACGGCAGGGCCATCCCCTTTGCCACTGGGGTTAAGCTCGCCAATCCGGATCTGCACGTGATTGTCTTCTCCGGCGATGGAGACCTATTTGCCATTGGGGGCAATCACCTGATTCATGCCGCAAGGCGCAACGTCGATATCACCGTATTCTGTGTGAACAACTTTATCTACGGCATGACAGGGGGCCAGGTGGGGCCCACCACGCCCCTTGGAGCGAAAAGCTCAACCACACCGTACGGCTGTTTTGAGCCGCCCTTTAATCTGCCCTATGTGGCAGAATCCTGCGGTGCGGTTTACGTGGCGAGGTGGACAGCCCTGCATTTAAGGCGCATGACCCATTCCATGGGGGAGGCCATCCAGAAGCGCGGTTTCTCCTTTATTGAGGTTGTTTCACCGTGCCCCACCGTTTACTCCAGGTACAACCGCTTGGGCGATGGGCTGAAGATGCTCAATTACTATCGCGACAACAGCCGCATCGACAACACAGCCAACACCAAAGACATTCCCCTGGGGGTGGATCGCGAGATTGTGGTTGGCAAGTTTGTGGATATGGAGAAACCCACTTTCTTAGATTATCAGCGAGGACAGCTCACCCACCATGAAAGATAGATACACCGTCAGGATTGCCGGTTTCGGCGGACAGGGGGTCGTCTTAAGCGGCCTGATTGTCGGCAAGGCCGCCTCCCTCTACGACGGTAAGAGCGCCGCCTTTACCCAGAGCTACGGCCCTGAAGCCAGGGGTGGGGCCTGCCGGGCGAACGTGGTGATCGAGAAGGGCAAGGTGCGTTACCCTCTGGTCAAGCAGGCCGATGCCCTGATCGCACTTTCCAAAGAGGGGTATGAGTGCTACGGCCATGAGGTCGGTCCTGACGCTCTTGTCTTTGTGGACAGCGATCTGGTGAAGGAAGCCCCCATCGATAACAAGCGGGTTTTTGGGATTCCGGCCACCCGCCTTGCTGAATCCATGGGGCAAAAGATTGTCGCCAACATCATCATGCTGGGATTCTTCGCCGGAATCACTCAGAGCATCTCCAAGGCCGCGATGCTCAAGAGCATCAAAACCTCCGTAAAGGAGGCCTTTGTGGAGATCAACGGTAAGGCTTTTGAGAAAGGCTACACCTATCGTGACGCAACCCCAAGCAAACAAGCAGAACGCATACCAGCCCAAAATATTTAAGGGCACGGTCTATATCCTCAAGGACCGCTGCAAGGGGTGTCAATTCTGCATCGACTACTGCCCCAAGAAGATCCTTAAGGTCTCCGAAGATTTCAATGAAAAGGGTTACCACTATCCCATCGTGATCGACGAATCGGCCTGTGTCAACTGCAAGGTCTGCGAGGACATCTGTCCGGATTTTGCCATATTCTCTATCGCTCGGCAGGGCAGCGATAATGGGAGTCCCCCTTGAGAAGAATAGGCGTATTTGTCTGTCACTGCGGCGGCAACATCTCCAACGTCGTTGATGTCGAACGGGTTGCCCAGGAGATCGGTAAGCTCCCCGGGGTGGCGCTGTCGACCACCAACCGCTACATGTGTTCGGCGCACGGACAGGATCTAATCCGTGCACAGGTCTCCCAGCACGGGTTAGACGGCTTTATCATTGCTGCCTGCTCGCACACCCTTCATGAAGCCACCTTCCGCGGGCTGGCCAAGGAGATCGGTCTCAATCCCTACCAGGCAGAGATCTCCAACATCCGAGAGCAGGATTCCTGGGTTCACGATGATGCGGAGTTTGCCACACAGAAGGCAGTTCGGATCATTCAGGGTGTCCTAGAGAAACTCAAGCTCAATGAGAGCCTTGACCCGGTCGAGGTTCCGGTGACCAAAAAGGTCTTGGTGATCGGTGCGGGGATTGCAGGCATGCAGTCGGCCTTGGACATTGCGCATGCAGGCTACGAGGTCACCTTGGTGGAGCGGCGCGCCACCATCGGCGGACACATGGCTCAGATCTCTAAGACCTTTCCGACGCTGGATTGCTCTCAATGCATCATGACGCCCCGGATGGTGGATGTTGCGCACCATGAAAAGATCACACTCTTGACCAACAGTGAGGTTGAGGAGGTTTCCGGGTATGTAGGCAATTTCAAGGTCAAGATTAAGAAGAAGCCCATCTACGTGGATACCGAGAAGTGCACCCTGTGCAACGAATGCACAGAGGTTTGTCCGGTCGAGGTGGACAGTGAGCATGAGGCGGGCCTCACGAAGCGCAAGGCCATCTACATTCCTTTTCCGCAGGCGGTGCCGGCCACCTATACCTTGGATGAGGACAGCTGTCTCGGGCTGCTTCCTTTGGCCTGCGGTGAATGCACCAAGGTGTGCGAGCCCGAGGCGATCAACTACGATCTGCATTCCGAATTCGTTGAGGATCAATTCGGCGCCATCATCGCGGCAACCGGCTATGAGCTCTACCCCATCTTGAATCTTAAAGAGTATGGAGCCGGCGAGATTCCCGATGTCATCGACGGCATGCAGTTTGAGCGGCTCCTCTATCAGGACAGCGCCACAAGCTGCGGGATCCGCAGGCCCTCCGACGGCAAGGTTGCCCGGGACATCGTCTTTGTCCAATGCGCCGGTTCCCGCGACCCCGAGCAGCACAATGCCTTCTGCTCCAAGGTTTGCTGCATGTACACCTCCAAACAGGCGCTGCTGTTCCAGAGCGCCGCCCCCGAGGGCAAGTCGTACATCTTCTACATCGACATCCGTTCCGGCGGCAAAGGGTATGAGGAGTTTGTCCAGCGGGTCACCGAGCAAAATGACGTGACCTATTTGCGGGGCAAGGTCTCCAAGATCTTTCGGGAAGAGGACAAGGTGGTGGTTTGGGGGGCCGATACCCTGACCGGCAAGAAGGTTCAGATCCGCGCGGATCTGGTGGTTCTGGCAACAACGATGATGCCCTCACCGGGGATCAGGGATCTGGCCGGAAAACTCAGGCTCAATCTCGATCAATATGGATTCACACAGGAGGCCCACCCGAAGCTAAGGCCTGTTGAGAGCCTCTCCGCTGGGATCTTTATGGCCGGATGCGCCCAAAGTCCCCGGGACATCCCGGATACGGTTTCCCACGCCTCGGGTGCGGCAAGCAAGGTGATGACGATGATCTCCCGCGATGTCTTAGAGCGGGAGCCGACCATCGCCACGGTGGATGAGACCCTCTGCAGTGGATGTAAGATCTGCATCTCAGTTTGCCCCTACGGGGCCAGGGTATTCCAGGAAGCAAAGAATGTTGTGGAGGTCAATGCCGCAACCTGTGAGGCGTGCGGCTCCTGCGTGGTGGCGTGCCCCAGCAGCGCCTCGCAGCAGATCAACTGCAACGATGATCAGATAAAGGCGATGGTGCAGACAGCACTCTCGGAGCAAAAGTCATGACTGCGCCCCAGGCGTTTGAGCCTAAGATCGTCGGTTTCTTGTGCAAATGGTGCACCTCGGCAGCGGCCGATTTGGCCGGGGTGAGCCGATTAAAGTATCAGCCCAATGCTGTTAACATCCGGGTGATGTGTTCCTCCCGGGTGGATCCGGTGCATATCATGGAGGCCTTCCGGAATGGGGCCGATGGGGTATTCATTGGGGGCTGCCACCCCGGGGACTGCCATTATGTGACCGGCAACACTCAGACCCAGAGGCGGATCGCCATCCTCCATAAGATACTTGAGCCCATGGGGATTGAGCCCGAGCGCTTGAGGCTTGAGTGGATTTCTGCTTCGGAGGGGACAAAATTTCAGAATGCCATGAATGAATTCATCGATACCGTAAGGGCCATGGGCCCGTATAAAGCGTATGCCCAAGTCTAAGTCTCAAGAGGCGGCTGTGCCTGCCGCGGGCGTCAGAGATGTGACGGTCTACATCATGGGCAAGCCGTACAGCGTGCCCTCGGACAAGACCATCATGGGCGCGATTCATCATGTGGGCTACCAGCTGATCCGCGGCGCAGGCTGCCGGGAAGGTTTCTGCGGGGCATGCTCCACCATCTATCGCATGCCCGGCGATTACAAGTTCCACACGGCCCAGGCCTGCACCAAACTGGTCGAGGACAAAATGTACCTCGCCCAGATCCCCTTTGTCCCCGCGGATAGGCCCATCTACGATCTGGATGCGCTCAAGCCCGAGGCAGCTACCTTTGAGAAGATCTTTCCTGAAACCTTCCGGTGCTTGGCGTGCAACACCTGCACCAAGGCCTGCCCGCAGGACATTCAGGTCATGGATTATATTCAGGCGGTGATCCGCAATGACGTGGCCGCTTGCGCGGATCTCTCCTTTGACTGCATTGCCTGCGGGATGTGCGCGATTCGGTGCCCGGCAGAGATTACCCAGCACCAGGTGGGTCTTTTGGCCAGGCGGCTCACAGGGAAGTACTTGAGCCCCAAGGGAAAGCATCTCCCCGCTCGCATTGCCGAGGTTGAGCAGGGCCGCTATAAGAGCGAGATCAAGGAGATGATGGGTACGGAAAAGAGCCGCCTCAAGGAGCAGTACCACAGCCGGGACATCGAGCCCGAATGAGATTTAAAGAGGAATCCTTCGCCCATGTATCCTGAGTTCATGCAGCAGTCCCTCAAAAAGGTTGAAAAGAGTCGGCCCGAGAGGCTCAAGCTCGCCAAATCCGGCAAGCCGATATTCCCGATCATGTCTGCCAAAGAGCGGGAGGCTGTCTTAAGCTCCTCTCACCCTGACTATAAGAAGGAAAGCCGAAGGGTTGTTCGGGTGGGGCCCAATGCAGGGGAGATGCTGACCACACCGGTTGCAGACATCCTGGAGGCGCGCCCCAGGATAGATGTGAACGATATTGACTTAAAGAAGGCCGATGCAACAACGGATCTTTTAATCATCGGCGGTGGCGGGGCAGGGTGTGCGGCGGCGATTACGGCCCGGCAAGAGGGGGTCAAATCCACGATTGTGACCAAGCTTCGGCTCGGCGATGCCAACTCGATGATGTCTCAGGGGGGCATTCAGGCAGCCGTCAATCCCAACGATTCCCCCACCCGGCATTATCTCGATGCCATCGGGGGAGGCCACTTTGACAACAAGCCGGAGTTGGTTGAGGCCCTGGTCAACGATGCCCCCGGAGTGATCCAGTGGCTTGAGGATTTGGGGGTTATGTTTGACAAGGATGAGGCAGGCGAGCTCAAGACCTTTCCCTTTGGAGGATATTCCCGAAAGCGGATGCTCTCCTGCCGCGACTATACCGGCATGGCGATCATGCGCTGCCTCATGGATGAAATCAAGAATTACCCCGATGAGATTGCCATCCAGGAATTCTCCTCTGCTGTGGAGCTCCTATTGGATGAAAAGGGGCGCTGCGCCGGGGCGGTGCTCTACAACATGGAGACTGAGGAGTACACGACCATCCAGGCTCGAGCCACCCTCATTGCCACCGGCGGTTTCGGCAGGCTCCACATCTCCGGCTTTGACACCACCAATCATTACGGGGCCACGTGCGACGGTGTGGTGATCGCCTATCGGGCCGGGGCGAAGCTGTTGTACATGGATTCGGTTCAGTATCACCCCACCGGGGCCGTCTACCCCGAGCAGATCGCAGGCTTCCTGGTCACCGAGAAGGTCAGGGGCGGCGGCGGGCAGCTCTTAAACCGCGAGGGAGAGATCTTTGTCTATCCCAAGGAGCCGCGGGATGTTGAAACCGCCGCGATCATCCGGGAGTGCCAAGCAAAGAAGAGGGGCATTCAGGATAACTACGGCCGACATGGAGTATGGCTGGACTCCCCGATCATCGATGAGATCCACGGCGCCGGTTTCATTGCCGCAAATTATCCGGCCATGGTCAGGCAGTTTGGGAAGTTCAACATCGATATCGTCCGAGAGCCGATGCTGGTTTATCCGACCCTGCATTATCAAAACGGCGGCATTGAGATCAACGTCAAGTGCGAGACCAATATCCCAGGTCTTTTTGTCGCCGGCGAAGCCTCCGGCGGCCTCCATGGCAGGAACCGCCTGATGGGTAATTCCGTGTTGGATTACAACGTCTTCGGCAAGAGGGCAGGGGTCCAGGCCGCCGAGTGCGCCAAGAAGGCTAAGGTGGGCAAGCTCTCCCTGGAGCACGTCAAGAAATTTGAAGCCCAAATGAAGAAGGCGCGCATTGTGACCGACAGGATCTCCCCGGTGTTGCTTCCCAACTACACCCCTGAGGTTATCAAGGAGCGGCAGCTCACTTCGCATTACGTGGGAACACTCAGATGAGCAAACCTAAGGTTGCCCTCTATTGGTGTGCCAGCTGCGGCGGATGCGAGGAGTCTGTTGTCGACTTGGCTGAAGACATCCTGACAGTCACGGATGCCATCGACATCGTATTCTGGCCGGTGGCGATGGACTTCAAATATTCCGATGTCGAAGCCATGGCCGATGGCGAGCTCACCGCCACACTTGTCAACGGTGCCATCCGAACCGATGAGCAGGAGCGCATCGCCAAGCTCTTAAGACGCAAATCCCAGCTCATTATCGCCCACGGAAGCTGCGCCCATCTGGGGGGTGTCGTGGGGCTGGCCAACTTCTACAAGCGGGAAGATGTTCTTGGGCGCGCCTACACCGAGGTTCCAAGTGTCAACAACCCCAAGAAGACGCTGCCTCAGGTGCAAACCAAAGAGTCCGGCAATGAGCTGGAGCTGCCCGGTTTTCACGGCTCGGTCAAAGCCCTGGATCAAGTGATAGAGGTGGACTATTATCTGCCGGGCTGTCCCACGCCGCCTGCGCTCATCAAGACAGCGGTTATGGCGATCCTTGAGGGGAAGTTGCCTCCCAAGGGGACGGTCATAGCGGAGCAAAAGTCGCTGTGCGACACCTGCATTCTCAAGGAGAGCAAGCCCGATGAGATTGCGGTCAAGCGGTTCAAAAGGGTCTATGAGACTGAGTGGGACTCGACCAAGTGTTTTTTGGACCAGGGGATCATCTGCTTGGGGCCTGCAACGCGAGGGGGCTGCGACTCCAGGTGCATCAAGGCGAACATGCCCTGCCGGGGCTGCTTTGGACCCACCGAGGCGGTCACAGATCAGGGTGCCAAGTTCTTGTCGGCCTTGGCCTCTTGTATCAGTTCGGACAACGGCGAGGAGTTGAGCGCCATCGTCAATTCCATCCCTGACCCTGCGGGGCTCTTCTACCGCTACAGCTTAGCCTCATCGACGCTGAAGGCCGGAGCAGGCAAAAAGAAAGTAGAGGTCAATGAGTAAGCGCATCACGATCGATCCGATTACCCGCCTGGAAGGTCACGGCAAGATCGACATTCTGCTTAATTCCAAAGGGGATGTGGAGAGGGCTTATTTTCAGGTTCCGGAGTTCAGGGGTTTTGAGAAATTCTCAGAGGGTAGAGCCGCCGAAGAGATGCCGGCCTTGACTCAGAAGATATGCGGCGTATGTCCTACCGCGCACCACACAGCCTCCTCCAAGGCGCTGGACGATCTCTTCAAGGTGGAGCCCCCGCCGGCTGCCAAGAAGATCAGAGAGCTGGTCTATAACGCCTTCATGTTTGAGGACCACCTGCTTCATTTCTATGTCTTGGGCGGCCCCGACTTTGTGGTGGGCCCCGACGCCCCCAAGACTGAGCGCAATATCTTAGGGGTCATCGGCAAGGTGGGGGTGGATATCGGTAAACAGGTCATCGATATCCGCAAACGGGTGCGGGGCATCATGACCCTTATCAGTGGCAGCCCCCTCTATCCGGTCAACGGCCTTCCCGGCGGGGTCTCAAAATCCCTGACTGAGGAGGACCGCTCCGCGATCAAGGAAGTCGTTGACGACACCGTAGATTTTGCCAAGTTCACCTTGAAGATCTTTGAGGACATTGTTCTTAAGAACAAAGAATACGTCAGCCTCGTCACCGGCGATATCTATAAACATAAGACCTACTACATGGGGCTGGTGGATGAGAAGAACCGCGTCAACTTTTATGACGGCAAGGTCCGGGTTGTAGACCCTGACGGTCGGGAGTACGTGAAGTTTGAAGGTAAGGATTACTTAAAGCACTTGGAAGAGCGCGTTGAACCCTGGAGCTACTTGAAGCTCCTCTATCTTAAGGGGGTGGGATGGAAGGGTTTTGCAGACGGCAAGGACAACGGCGTCTATCGTGTCGCCCCCTTGGCCCGCCTCAATGCCTCTGACGGCATGGCGACCCCCTCGGCCCAGGCAGAATATGAGCGCATGTATGACACCTTAGGGGGAAAGCCGGTTCACAATACCCTCGCCTATCACTGGGCCAGGCTTGTTGAGGTGATGTATGCCGCTGAAAGGATGGGTGAGCTGGTGAACGACCCTGAGCTGACTGACCCCAAGGTCAGAAATATCCCCACCCAGGCACCCAGTGAAGGGGTGGGGGTGTGTGAGGCCCCTCGGGGAACCCTCTTCCATCACTATCAGACCGATTCCAACGCCATCATCCAAAAGACCAACTTGCTGGTTGCTACACAGAACAATGCTGCGGCAATGTGCCTCTCCATTGAGAAGGCCGCCAAGGGGCTCATCAAACGCGGCAAGGCGGATGACGGTCTTCTCAACATGGTTGAGATGGCCTTTAGGGCCTACGATCCCTGCCTTGCCTGCGCCACACATGCCATTGACGGCGGCCCCGCCCTTGAGATTGTCCTTCACAGCGCAGACGGCAAAGCCCACCAATCCATCAAGAATTTCTGAGCCGCTAAGTCAGGCGTCATCCTAACCCTCTGGAGGAAAAGGCATTGCCAATTCGTTAGTAGTAATACTATTTAGTTTGACCGCTTGTAATTTTACAAAAAACAAGGTAAACTTATACCCACGACACGGAAAACTCCCCGAATGAAGCACAACATACGCACCCTTCAACCGATAGCCGCACTTCTTGCCTTCACGCTGGCCTGTCCGAACTCTGTCTATGCTATGCGACAGGAAGGGCCAGACTCCAAGACGGTTCGATCCGGCCTGGAAGAGGCTCTAAAAGCCGGTCCTGGCGCCACCCTGGAATACATAGAATACGGCGCCACACGCCTGACGCAAGCCCTCACCCCACCCAGCCCAGCCCCTCTATTCTCCGGCCAGGAGGAGGAGATGACGAGCCGAACGGGCATCCACGCCGCTAAGTTCTATTTGTTGCCATTATTAGCGGAAGAGGGTTCAGTTAACACGCTAACCTATCCGGGTGGCACACCCCTTAATCTTAGACAGCTCCACAGTGATGCTGACACAGCGCTCACTATAGCCTTGATACGTGTCTTTGATGGACTAAGACTTCGTCAGGAAACAGGGGCGGTCGTAATAAGCATCGATAGAAAGACGAAGGTTGCCCACATAACGCAACTTTCCGCCGGCCAGGAGGAGGTGGAGACTATTTCCGAGCCGCTCAGACAATTCGCGAGCAACGATGAGGTGCTTGATATAGCCCTCTCCCCCGACGGCCAATTTATCGCTTCTGCAGGCTTGGATGGGACAGTTTGCCTCTGGAATGTCGGCAGTGGCGAGCCGGCTTGGAAGTACACAGGCCATACCAGCAAGGTGAATGCTGTGGACTTTTCCCCTGACGGTCGATATCTCGCTTCCGCAGGCCCAGACAGAGTTATCCGCATCCTGGATGCCGAGAATGGACGGGGGGTGCACTGGCTTAGGGGGCATTTCGATGAGGTGCTTGACGTGGACTTCTCCCCAAACAGCCGAACCCTTGCCTCAACGAGCATGTTTGGGACGATTTACCTTTGGAGTGTTGAAAGCGGAAAGAAGTTCCGGGAGATTGGGCACCACAACGGTGTAGCGGTGAATACCATCGATTTCTCCCCTGACGGGCGACACATTGTCTCAGGTAACATCCATGGAGATGTTGATCTCTGGAGTGTTGCCAGCGGCAGGATAGCTGGACAATTCGAAGGGCACCACCTTGATGTACCTGTCGTGCTCTTTTCCTCTGACGGTCGATATCTTGCCACCGGAAGTAGTGACGACAGGACGGTTCGCCTCTGGGATGCTGAAAGCAGGCAAGAGCTTTGGCAGTCCAAAGCGGGAGAGCTCTTTAACGTAGCATTTTCCCCTGATAACCAACGTCTTGTCTCGACAAGCACCAACGGGATGGTTCATCTTTGGGATGTTGCCAGCGGCAAGGAGCTGCGACGGTTTAAGGCGGGTACTCATAACATCTGGATGTTTGATGCGGTCTTCTCCCCTGACGGCCGGCAGATTATTACAGGGGATTCGGACAGCATGATTCGTGTCTGGCCGAGCGGCATGCACAGTGCCGGCCAGGAGGAATGGGTTGATATTACAGTTCCCATGTTGCAGCGCTTACATGCCAATAATCTGGTGCGGGTGGATGACCGGACTTTTCGCTTGGCCAGTAAAACTATGGATGGAACCTGGCAAGGCGCTGATGAAGAGAGCGGAGGCCCTCTGCAGCCCTTAAGCAAGGTAGATCTCCTCTCAGGGCAGGTGCTGCTTGAGGCCGGCCAAGAGGAGGGCAAGGTGGTTATGCGTACTCTCCGGCGACTTCAGGCTGCCTACGCGAGTCTTGGCAGCGCCACGGACAGCGGATCCCCTCTGCCGGCAGACGCGCAGGAAGCAACAAGGGCGGCGTACGAGCAGGTCCTGCAAGATGTCTACCGCTTAGCCAGGCCTGGCGTTGACGCGGGAACAATCGATCAGGCGTGGAATGGGTACAAAAGAGTGGCTGAGACAGTTCGGTCAGACACATTTTCCGGAACGTCTACCGAAGGCCTTGCTCTGTTGACCGGAGAGTTGAAAAACGTTGCCGCATTGCTGCAAGAGTCCGAAGATACCGCCGGCCAGGAGGAGGGGCAGGGGGATGTGGTGCAGAGTAACCTCTCTGCTCATGAGGCAGGCGAGCTTCTTGCCAAGGCGCTCAGCCCAACCCTGTTCCATTTGCTTCGGTTGGGGCGTCAATACCGGGATGTGCAAATGCCTGATAATCAGCCGCTGACGTATACAACCCCAGCTCTCTTTGCGTCCGCGGTTTTCACAACGCTAGAGAGGATCAAAGCCAACGGCAGATGGACGGTTACCTTCCCAGCCCAAGGCGAGATCGCTGTGGTGACTGCGCATGAGGAGGCTGTTGGCCAGGAGGAGACGGTCGCGCCCCCTGAGGACTGGGACCGGATAGGAACTATCCGTACCGACTCAGATATTACCAACCTTCTGGCTCAGCGCGGATATGGCCTTCTTTCCCCGGACGGAGACCCCTATCAGTATGTATCACATGATAAGCAACAGGTAGACATCGCCCCTTCGCTTTCCGATTCTTCATTAGGAGATTCTTTCGGAAAACCCCGAGCTGAGTTTGAAGGGTGGCACGTTTATTCTTCGCTTCTATCAGCGCGGAAAGCTGCACAAAGAATTCGCCACGCCCGCCGGGAACAATCCTCCGGCCAAGAGGAGGGAACTGTAGCTGAGGCCTTGGTTTCCGAGAGCCGAGATCAGCCTCTTCCTCCGGAGAAAGTCATCGAGGCGATCTTGGGAGAATTGAATGAGTCGAGAGAAGTTGGGATTCGCTTCATTTGGGATAGCAACTTTGACTTTGGGATTGTTGATGAAACCCAGCCTCTTCATGATTTTGTGCATCTCAAATTTCTTCCTCGGATAGGACCTTCAGACCCAGTCCCATACGATGAGATCCGTCGGGTTGTTCCGGTCGGTCGATACATTGCGCTTCTTTCGAAAGCTGCTCAATCTGAGTTGAAAGCTACAGTTGAAGTCGCTAGGTACTCCCCCACAACCGGGCAGCTTGTTCGATTCAGCGGAGATCTTGACCATTTTCACTTCGAGGGCGTCGGAGACACTCTCTTGAGAGTTCAACTTTCGGAGAGTGTCGCTGCAGCCGCAGAAGAAGCGCTTTCAGAGCGTTTTCCAGGAGATGCCGTTTATGTTCGATTAAAGGAGGTTAGCCGCCTGGAAGTCCACGGTTTCCTGGAGGAGGACCCTCGCGGGGTGTTGGCACAGCAGTTTGGTCGACCTCAGTTAGATGCTGCCACTGACGAAGCATGGCGTTTCTTGAATCATCGAGATGATGCAAGCGATGCGCAGCTCAAGAGAGTTACCCTGGATTTTGTGCACAGGCTTGAAACACCAGACAACATTGCGTTGTTCCAATTGCCGAGAGCAGATGAAGCAGCCATTCGATATCGTATCCGTAGATTCCAGATAAAATCTCCTTTTAGCGCAGTTAACCTCGATAAGGTTATCCTAGATGACAAAAGAGCAGTTGTCATTACGCCTGTGTTCAACCTGCCGTCTGCCTCCGGCCAGGAGGAGAGCCAGCCCGGCGTTGTCTCTGAGGAGTTGATGGGCACCCTCGCACGCGAGGGTTGGAACAAAGTTGCAAAACAGTGGGTAGCCCTCAATCGCGATGACGGCCTTACTCTCATGGATGCGCTCATTCGCGTTAACCCCGAAGGACAGGTTATCCTTTTAGGAAAGGAATTCTGGCAGCGTAACATCCCAGATACGATTGATGTCGAACGCGCTAGATCCATTGCGAGCGGATCGATCGGAAGGCAAGCAATCACAAGCGCAGTGGCAGTTGCTCCACAAGGGGTGGTTGTCCTTCAGGTCGATCAGATGGGGGCATATGACGGTGTGACATACGAAGCGCTGGTCAGCGAGCGTACCGTCCCCATCACTGCTGAGGTCCGCCGCCTTGCCGGCCTTCCCCCAGCCGGCCAGGAGGAGGAGGATTTGATCGGGATTATCCGCGATGATCAAGATATCAATGACTTGCTCCAGCGCGGTTTTGGCCTGCTCTCTCCGGAGGGAGCCCCTTATGAATATTTATCACAGGATATTCGAAGAATAATAATCTTTCCTGTGGTTGGCGGGTCGATAGGAACTCCTTTCGGGAAACCCCGGTCTGAAGTTATAGGGTGGAGTGTTTATCCTTCGCTCAAAGCAGCGCTTGCAGCTAGTCAAAAAATAGCTCACGCTCGTTGGGGGCAATCTGCCGGCCAGGAGGAGAATATGACGACACGCACGGGCACTGTCGCCACTGTCTCCTATTTACTTGGCTTTGCGCACGATGGTTCTCTTGACACGCTGACTTATCCCGGCGGCAGATCCATCAGGCTGGACAGTATCAGCGATGATCCTAATAGAGCGGTTCCCGTAGCTGTGACAAGAGTCTTTAGCGCGCTGGATCTTGATCCGCATAGGGCAATGGTCGCAATGAACATTGACGAAAGCGCGAAGACGGCTTACATAGTGCCAGAGGGCGGTCAGGAGGAAGCCTCTCTCGCAACTGCATTGGCTCCCTTTGCCAACGCCCTAGCGCCAACTCACCCCGGGGTTTTAGTGCTTACTAATTCAGGCCTTGAGGAAAACCCAAGCCTCCTCGGCCTAGCCGCACACCCTGCTTTTGCTCAACGGATGGCGGTCTTTGCCACCCTCGCTGCCGTACAGCGCCAGCAGCTTCAAGCCGCAGGTGTTCAGGTTCTTGATGAGAACGATTTCTGGGGCCTGGTGGTAACGCTCCATGGCATGGACGAGGCCGAACGCGTGACTGTTCTTGAACAAGCCGGAACCCTTGCCAATGAACTTAGGAAAGAGCTGCCCCCTTCCGTTACGGTTCATTTCCAGCCCATTGGCGCCACAGTCCGCGCCATTCTCTCAGCCTTCCTCCCTGAAGGAGAACTGGATCGGTTTGACGCTGAGGCATTCGGCGTCCTAGCACAACTGCTCGCTGCGTAACCCCCGCTCAAAACCTAAAATCGGTACCAGGTACCAAAAGCGAAGATCGGTACCAGGTACCAAGAGCAAAAATCGGTACCTGGTACCGTTAGTTTTTCCCTGCCTGGAATCCGATCTGTTTGCGAGCCGGCGGCTTATGGGTTTCTTCCATGAGTTTTCTGATGGCGTCAAATACTACCTTGAATTGGGTGTCGTATTTTTTCTCCAAAGCGGCCAGACGGCGGGCCAGTTCTTTGTTGCTGGCCAGCATGGAACGGAGCTTCACAAACGTTCGCATGATGGCAATGTTGACCTGGACAGCTCGCTTGCTGCGGAGCACACTGGAGAGCATAGCTACTCCCTGCTCCGTGAAAGCATAGGGTTTTGCTCGTCGAATGCCACCCCAGCTTGAAGTCACAAATTGTGACTTCAAGATTGAAAACTCCTTCTTGTTCAGTTGAAACATGAAATCCTTAGGGAATCGCTCCTTATTGCGCTTGACGGCCTGTATTAGGATTTTGGGTATCACACCGTACATATCAGCCAGGTCAGGGCTAAGCATTACTTTGTGGCCTCGCAGGAGGTAGATCTGTCTCTCGATTCGCTCTGATGGGATAAGCTGGCTCATGGGGTTGCCTCTTTCGTTATGTCCGATACTATTTGTATAAGGGATAATATAGCATTATATGCAAACAGACAACACCAAACCTAACATCGGTATCGGGTACCAAACCTTATACCAAGGGGTCAGACCCTTTCGTACAGCGTGTACGGGGCAGCCGCGTACGAAAAGGTCAGACCCTAGAAAGCGGTACCTGGTACCAAGGTTTTGTGAGATAATGCAGTCGGTTCGGAGAGCAGTATTCCCTGCACCACACCGCAAAAATCGTAACCAATACAACGGGTATCGTCTACCTACTTAAGGGGCTGGATGAAGGTCAAGGGGATCATCAAGTACGAGTCTGAGCGGGATCCGGAGTTTTCGCGCTGGATCACCGGTGTCATGGGCGCTGAGAATATCCAGCACTGCATTCAGTGCGGCATGTGCAGCGCCGCCTGCCCCCTTGCTCCCTATATGCAGCACACCCCCCGCCAGTTGATTCAGCTCGCCCGCGAGGGTTTCAAGGAAGAGGTCCTCAAAAGCTCCACCTTCTGGTTCTGCTCAAGCTGCTATGCCTGTGCGGTGGAGTGCCCCAAAGAGATCAAGGTGACAGAGGTGATGTATGCCTTGAAGCGCCGGGCGATGGAGGAGAAGATCCACCCCAAGCGCGCTTCCATTCCGGTGATGGCAAAGGAATTTGCCCGGATGGTCTACAAGCGGGGTCGCGTCACCGAGACGGAGTTGATGACCCTGTTGATGCTCAAGACCAACCCCCTCAGGTTCTTTAAGATGTCTCGGCTCGGCCGCAAGCTCATGAGGACCGGTCGCTTCTCCTTAAAGCGTGAGAAGATCCAAGCCCGCGGGCAACTCAAGAAGATGCTCGATTCCGCCCCCTCCTGCCGGAAAGAGGAAAAGTCATGAAGTACCTCTATTACCCCGGCTGCTCTCTTAAGGGGACCGGCATGGCCTATGAGGAGTCGATTCTGGAGGTCTTCAAAATCCTTGGGGTGGAGATCGAGGAGATTAAGGATTGGAACTGCTGCGGTGCGACCGCCTACATGTCGGTGGATGATTCCCAGGCATTGATCTTGGCCAGCCGCAACTTTGCCATGGCTGAGGGCAGGGGGGAGGATGTGGTGGCTCCCTGCAGCGCTTGCTATCTCACCTTAAGCAAGGCAAACCGGAGATTCCAGGAGTCACCTCAGTGCCGAGAGAAGGTTGAGCATGCGCTGGAGGAGGCAGGCTTAAAGTATCAGGGCAAGCTCAAGATCCGCCATCCGTTAGATATCCTCTTTCATGACATCACCCCGCAGGCCATCGCTAAGCACGTGAAGAAGCCGCTCAAAGGTTTTAAGGTGGCCCCTTACTACGGCTGCCAGGTGGTGCGTCCTTATGCAACCTTTGATGACCAGTTCCATCCGATGACCATGGACAAGATCTTGTCCGCCCTCGGAGCCGAGGTGGTGCCGTACTCCTTAAAGACCAAATGCTGCAGCGGTTCTCAAGGCGGTGCGATGCCTGAGGTGACCTATGAGCTGGTCCATGCCCTGCTCAGGGAGGCCAGGCGGGTGGGCGCCAATGCCATGGCTACGGTCTGTCCGCTCTGCCAGTTTAATCTGGAAGGTTTTCAGGATGAGATCCGGGAGCGGATCGAGGATGTCCGGCTGCCGGTGCTGTACCTGCCGCAGTTGATGGGCTTGGCCTTTGGTCTGGATGAGAAGAAGCTTGGTATTCAGAGGAATTTTAGCTCGATCCAATCGATCCTGGCCGCCCAGAAGGCAGAGGCCAAGGCATGAGCGCTGAAGGGGCAGTGCAGGGAACCGGCCAAGAGGATCTTCGGGTCGGCTTCTACGTCTGCCATTGCGGCGTCAATATCGCCTCGATGATTGACGTCAAGGCCGTGGCCGAGTTTGCTTCCAAGCTGCCGGGTGTGGTCCTCTCGCGAGAGTACAAATACATGTGCTCTGATCCGGGCCAGGAGTTGATCTCCCAGGACATCCGAGACAACCGCCTAAACCGCATTGTGGTGGCTGCCTGCTCGCCGCTTCTGCATGAAGAGACCTTCCGCAAGGCGACTGCCAGCGGGGGCTTAAACCCCTTCTTTTTTCACATGGTCAACATCCGGGAGCACGACGCCTGGGTCCATGAGGATCGGGCCTCTGCCACCGAGAAGGCAATCGACTTGGTCCGCGCTGCGATTGCGCGTGTCGCAGCACACAAGGCCCTTGAGAAGAAACAGGTGCCTGTCCACCCGGATGTCTTGGTCTTGGGCGGCGGCATTGCCGGCATCCAGGCGGCCTTGACGCTGGCCAATGCCGGCAAGAAAGTGACCTTGGTTGAGCGGGAAGCGACGATCGGCGGCCACATGGCGCAGTTTGACAAGACCTTCCCGACCCTTGATTGCTCCGCCTGCATCCTGACCCCTAAGATGTCTGCGGTCAGATCCCACCCCAACATCACCCTTTGGACCTATTCCGAGGTGACCCAGGTCGACGGTTTTGTGGGCAACTTCACCGTGACCGTCAAGCGCAAGCCCCGCTACATCAAGGAGGATCTTTGCGTGGGCTGCCTGGAGTGTGTGGAGGCGTGCGTCTACAAGGTAGGGCGAACCCCGGATGAGTTCAACATGGGGCTCTCCAAGCGCAAGCCGGTTTACATGCCCTTTCCGCAGGCCACCCCTCAGGTGGTGTTGATCGATCCTGAGAGCTGCATTCAGCTTAAATCCGGCAAGTGCAAGCAGACCTGTGTCGAGGCTTGCGGGGACCGCAATGCAGTGGATCTCAAGCAGCTCGAGGAGATCAAGACCGTTGAAGTCGGCACCATCATTGTGGCGACCGGGTTTAAGACCTTTGACCCCAAGCACACCCCCTATTACGGCTATGGGATTTACCCGGATGTCTACACCGCCTTGGAGGTGGAGCGGCTGATCAACGCCTCCGGACCCACCGCGGGCGAGGTCGTGCTTAAGGACGGGCGCAAGCCTAAATCCATCGCCATCATCCACTGCGTGGGCTCCAGAGACAATTTGACCAATAAGTGGTGTTCCCGGGTCTGTTGCATGTACTCGATGAAGCTGGCGCATCTCATCAAGGAGAGGACCCAGGCCGAGGTGTACAACTTCTACATCGACATCCGCGCACCCGGCAAGGGATATGAAGAGTTCTACGACCGCCTGCTGGGCGAGGGGGTCCACTTCATCCGAGGCCGAGTGGCTGAGGTGACCGATGCGGTGATGCCAGGAGAGGAGGCCGGTAAGTTGATCGTCCGCGCGGAGGATACCTTGAGCGGTTTTATGCGGCGGGTGCCTGCAGACATGGTGGTCTTGGCTACGGGCCTCGAGCCCAGAGACGACGCCCAGGATGTGCGCAGGCTCTTCAACATGACCTGCTCCACTGAGGGGTGGTTCCTGGAGCGGCATCCCAAGCTTGCCCCTGTGGAGACATTCACTGACGGCATCTTTATTGCCGGCGGCTGCCAGGGCCCCAAGGACATCCCGGATACCGTGGCCCAGGCCGGCGCTGCCGCTGCTCAAGCTCTGGCTCTTATTGATACCGGGCACGTGGAGTTAGAGCCCAACACCGCCTACATTGCTGAAGAGGACTGCTCAGGCTGCAAGTCCTGTATACCGCTGTGCCCCTATACGGCGATCTCCTATGTGGAGGAGAAGAAAAAGGCCGAGATTAACGAGGCGCTGTGCAAGGGCTGCGGAACCTGCGTGGCCTCTTGCCCCTCCGGCTCCATCCGGCAGAACCTGTTTGAGGACGAAGAGATTTATAAAGAGATTGAGGGGGTGCAGTCCCATGACAAGTGATTGGGAGCCGCGGATTGTGGCCTTCTTCTGTAACTGGTGCACCTATACCGCTGCGGATTTGGCAGGTGTTTCCCGCATGAAATATGCCTCCAATGTGCGGATCATTCGACTGATGTGCTCAGGCCGGGTGGATCCGCAGTTTGTGCTGGAGGCCTTTGCCAAAGGGGCTGACGGGGTCTTGATCGGCGGCTGCCACCCCGGCGACTGCCATTACATCGAGGGCAATCACAAGGCGATGCGGCGGGTGCGCCTGATGAAGCGGTTGCTCAAGGATATGGGAATTGAGGAGGAGCGTTTCCGCTTGGAGTGGATCTCTGCTTCGGAGGGGGATAAGGTCAAATCGGTTATTAACGAGATGGTCGAGCAGCTTAAAGCATTGGGTCCCCTGGCGCTGCCCAAGCGTTTTGTCGACTGGGACAAGGAATGCGCTGAGATGGCCGCCGGGTCCGGACAGGAGCAAGCCCACCATGGGTGAGAAGCCGAAGGTTGCCTTTTACTGGTGCGCCTCCTGCGGGGGATGCGAGGAGTCGATCGTAGATCTCGCCGAGGATCTGCTCAGAGTCACAGAGGCGGTTGATATTGTCTTTTGGCCGGTGGGGCTGGATTTTAAGCGTAAGGATGTGGAGGCGCTGCCGGACGGGGCGATCTTGGCCTGTCTCCTCAATGGCGCCATTCGGACCTCTGAGCAGGAGGAGATGGCCCGGTTGCTGCGCAGAAAGAGCCAGGTGATGGTTGCCTATGGCGCCTGCGCTCACATGGGGGGTATTCCGGGCCTTGCCAACCAGTTCAGCCGCGAGCAGCTCTTGAAGTACGTTTACGAAGAGGCCCCTTCGGTTGATAACCCCGACAAGACCCGTCCGATGCCTAAGTTTGAAGAAGCCGGCCGCACTGCAACCCTGCCTGTTTTCCGAAACATGGTGCGCTCATTGGACCAAGTGGTGGATGTGGAGTATTACCTGCCGGGTTGCCCGCCCACCCCAGGGCTTCTCAAGGAGGCAGTCTTTACACTGCTCTCCGGCAAGCTCCCTCCAAAGGGAACAGTCCTGGCCCCGGATATTGCCCTGTGTGATACCTGTCCTCGCAAGGAGTCCAAGCCCACAGATGTTAGCTTCACTGAGCTTAAGCGCCCGCACGTCTCTGAGATCGATCCGGAGGCTTGTTTGCTGGCCCAGGGGTTTGTCTGCATGGGTCCTGCCACTCGCGGTGGGTGTGAGGCCCTGTGCGTGAACGGCAACATGCCCTGCACCGGTTGTTTCGGCCCGACCTCCCGCGTGCGGGACCAGGGGGCCAAGATCCTCTCCTCCATCTCCGCCAATATCTCGGCGACCGAAGAAGAAGGGGCAGACAAGATTCTGTCGGGATTGCCGGATCCGGTGGGCACCTTTTACCGCTATGGGCTGGCCAAGTCTCTAATGAGGCGCAACCTGGCTGCCGGCCAGGAGAAGAAGGGATAACCTTAAAGATGGACAAAGAAATCCAGAAGAACTGGGAGAGGGGCCGGGCCGGCGCAGATGAGAGTTATCTCAAGAAGCGGCGCGTAGTGATTGACCCGATCACCCGCCTGGAGGGGCACGGCAAGGTCGACATTCATCTTAACGAGGAAGGGGATGTGGACCGGGCCTATTTCCAGATACCGGAGCTCAGAGGTTTTGAGGTCTTTAGTCTCGGCCGCCCGGCTGAGGACATGCCGCAGATTACCAGCCGCATCTGCGGGGTCTGCCCCACCGCCCATCACATGGCTGCCACCAAGGCGCTGGATGATCTGTATCAGGTGGAGCCCACCCCGGCGGCCAAGAAGATCCGGGAACTTGTCTACAACACCTTCATGCTTGAGGATCACGCCCTCCATGTCTATATCCTGGGTGGGCCGGACTTCATTGTGGGACCCGATGCGCCGGCCGAGACCCGCAATGTCCTCGGCGTCATTGAGAAGGTGGGTGTGGAGGTGGGCAAGAGGGTCATCGCCACTCGGCGCCGCCTGCGGGAATTGATCACCCATTTGGGTGGCAAGGTGATCCACCCGGTTCTGGGGCTTCCAGGCGGAGTGGCCAAGGGGTTGACCCAAGAGGAGCTGCCGCACTTTCAGCAATTGGCCAAGGACGCGGTGGAATTTGCAGAGTTTACCCTGCAGGTTTTCCGGGACCTGGTCTTAAAGAACGACGCCTACGTCAAGCTCATCACCTCAGATCACTACACGCATAAGACTTACTACATGGGTTTGGTGGATGAGGCAAACAAGGTCAACTTCTATGACGGCAAGATTCGCGTGGTTGATCCGGAGGGGAAGGTCTTAACCGATTTTGCCCCGCAGCAGTACCTTGACCACGTCGCCGAGCATGTGGAGCCTTGGAGCTATGTCAAATTCTGCTACTTAAAATCCGTCGGCTGGCAGGGTTTTGCTGAAGGGCCGGAGAGCGGCATCTATGCGGTGGCCCCTCTGGCTCGGCTCAATGCCTCTGACGGTATGGCCACCCCTAAGGCCCAGAAGGCGTACGAGGAGTTTTATGCGATCTTGGGGGGCAAGCCGGTCCACCACACCCTGGCCAACCATTGGGCCCGGGTGGTGGAGATGGTCTATGCGGCCGAGCGGATCGAAGAGCTGCTCGACGACCCGGAGATTACCAGCACCGATCTTCGCGTCATCCCCACCAAGACCCCCAAGGTTGGCATGGGGGTGGTGGAGGCGCCCCGAGGCACCCTGTTCCATCACTTTGAAACCGATGAAAAGGGTTTGCTTACCAAGGTGAACCTCATTGTTGCCACCCAGAACAACGCAGGCCGCATCGCCATGAGCGTGGAGAAGGCCGCCAAGGGCTTGATCCGCAAGGGTAAGGTTTCTGACGGCTTGCTGAACATGGTGGAGATGGCATTCCGCGCTTACGACCCCTGTCACGCTTGCGCCACCCACTCGCTTCCCGGCCAGATGCCCCTGATTTTGCAGGTGCGTGATGCGTCGGGCCGCGTTGTTGAGGAGGTCAGCCGATGCGTGACCCCAAACCCCGCACCTTAATCCTCGCTTTCGGCAACGACATTCAGGGTGACGATGCGGTGGGGCTCGTTGCCGCACGGATGTTGAAGCAGGAGCTTCCCGAGGTGGAGGTGATGGAGGTTCCGGGAGCCGGCATGGATCTCTTAGAGCTGTGCGAGGGTCACACGCACGCCCTTTTGCTGGATGCGGTGGTGACCGCACAGCACCCCCCAGGCACTGTTTTGCACTTCAGCCGCGAGGATTTCCAGAAGGTGGTGGCCCCCTCCCTGCATTACGCGGGGCTCCCTGAGATCTTCGGTATCTCTGAGAAGCTCAAGCTGCCTTTCCCCAAGACCTTTCGCATCTTGGCCATTGAGATTGAAAAGTCCGATGATTTCCGAGAGGGCTTAGGTCCAGAGATTCAAGCGGCTTTGCCCCGCTATGTGGATGAGGCTCGAGCGATCTTGAAGAGTTGGAACACAGAGGCAGCATGCACGAATACTCATTGATGCAGGGGGTGATTGAGGCGATCCTGGCCGACCTCAAGCGGCAGGGGATTGCTGAGGCTGCGCGGATTGAGGAGGTGGCGCTGAGCATCGGGGCTTTAAGCATTCACTCCGCAGAATCCTGCGAACAGGCCTTTGAGATTGAAACCCAAGGAACACCGTTGGAAGGGGCGCGCCTGAACCTGACGGTGGTCCCCATCACCCTTCGCTGTCCCGCCTGTGGGTTTAAGGGCAGCTGCCCCTCAGGCAAATGCGATCCGCACCAATCGGTGCCTTACTTGGAGTGCCCCTCCTGTTCCGGAATGGCTCATGTGGAAGGGGGCAGGGGGGTGGAATCGATCCATCTGGTGACCGACGGCGAGACCCCCGAGATCCTCTCCGGCGCGGCCCCCTCTCTTCGTCTGCGCGTAACGGTGCGCGGTGCGGTACAGGGTGTGGGATTTCGTCCCTTTATCTATCGCCTTGCCACTGAATTGGGTTTAGCCGGTGAGGTGACCAATACCCCCCAGGGTGTTTTGATCGAGGTCGAAGGTCCTCCGGAGCCGCTCAAGGCCTTTTTGTTAAGGATTGAGCGGGAGAAGCCCCCTCACGCATCGATCCAAAGCCTGGAATCGACCTATCTGGATCCCGCGGGATTTGCCTCCTTTGAGATTCGACCCAGCAAAACTCAAGGCTTAAAACGCGCGCTGGTGATGCCAGACATCGCCACCTGCCCGGAGTGCTTAAAGGAACTCAATGATCCCAAGGACCGGCGCTACCAATACCCCTTTATCAACTGTACCCACTGCGGGCCCCGCTTTTCTCTGATTACAAATCTTCCGTACGACCGGCCCAATACCACCATGGCACGCTTTACCTTGTGTGATGCTTGCCAGGTTGAGTACGACGATCCCCAAAGCCGCCGTTTCCATGCCCAGCCCAATGCGTGTCCGGAGTGCGGCCCGAGCCTGGCTCTTTGGGACCCCCAGGGAAAAGCGTTGGCCGAGCGCGATGAAGCGCTGCGCTTAAGCGTCCAGGCCATTCGAGAGGGGAAGATCGTCGCAGTCAAGGGCCTTGGGGGGTTTCATCTGGTTGTGGATGCGGCCAACCAGCAGGCGGTCTTGCGTCTGCGCGAACGCAAGCACCGGGAAGAAAAACCCTTTGCCTTGATGGTTCCGACCTTGGAGAGCATCCGGGAGCACTGCGATTGCTCAGCCCTCGAGGAGCGCCTCTTGCGCTCACCCGAGGCACCCATTGTTTTGCTGCGGCGCAAGAATGAAGTTCGTCAAGGGGTGATTGCGGGGTCAGTCGCTCCTGACAACCCTAACCTCGGGGTGATGCTCCCCTATACGCCGCTGCATCATCTCTTGCTGGCTGAGTTGGGTGCACCCATTGTGGCAACCAGCGGCAACTTGTCAGATGAACCGATCTGCACCGATGAACAGGAGGCGCTGGAACGCCTGAGCGGCATCGCAGATCTCTTCCTGGTCCACGATCGTCCGATTGCCCGCCATGTTGATGATTCGATTGTCCGTGTGGTGATGAACCGGGAGCTGGTGCTGCGCCGCGCCCGCGGTTTTGCCCCCCTTCCGGTGACCTTGAAGACTCCTGTTGAGAATTGCATGGCCGTGGGGGGGCATCTCAAGAACACTGTGGCCGTTGCCTTTGAGAATCAAACGGTGCTCAGTCAGCACATCGGCGATTTGGAGACTGCCGAGGCCTCCAAGGTTTTTCAGGAGACCTTCGGAGATTTTCAGAAATTTTACGAGGTGGATCCTCGGACAGTTGCTTGCGATGCGCACCCTGACTACCGCTCCACGTGCTTTGCCAAGGGCTTGGGGCTGCCGACGGTGCAGGTGCAGCACCATGAGGCGCATGTGCGAGCCTGCATGGCTGAGAATGAGTTGGACGGCACAGTGCTCGGCGCTGCCTGGGATGGAACCGGTTATGGATCAGACAGCACCATCTGGGGCGGCGAGTTCCTGCTGGTGGATGGGTCCTCGTGCCGGCGCGTTGCCCACCTGCGCCCCTTTGACTTGCCCGGCGGCGAACAGGCGGTTAAGGAGCCCGGGCGCATTGCGCTGGGTTTGCTGGAGGCGTTGGGGGGCGAGAAGCTTGCCGGGTATGATGCCTTAGCGCCGGTGAAATCCTTTAACGCGCGTGAACGCGAGATTATTTTGCGCATGCTTAAGCAGAAGATCAACACCCCAGTTACCTCAAGCGCCGGTCGGCTCTTTGATGCGGTTGCTTCCCTGGTGGGCTTGCGTCAGATCTGTCGGTTTGAGGCGCAGGCTGCGATGGAGCTTGAATATGCGGCTGAGGGGGTCCGGACCGATCAAGCCTATTTTATGGCAGCGGCGCCCTGTGCGTTGGCGCATGCTAAGTCAGAGCCGCACCTCATGATAGATTGGGAGCCGATGATCTTGGAACTCCTCAAGGATCTGTGCGCCGGCACACCGGTCAGCGAAATCTCAGCAAAATTCCACAATGGATTGGCCCAAACCATTGCGGCTGTCGCAGGGCAGGTGGGTGCAGCGCGGGTGGTCCTTGCCGGCGGCTGTTTTCAGAATCGCATTCTAACCGAACAGGCAGTCAACCGCTTGCAGGCGGCGGGATTTAAACCTTATTGGCACCAGAGGGTGCCGCCCAATGACGGCGGCATCGCCCTTGGGCAGATTGCTGCGGCAGCCCGCATATTTGAACATGCGCCCAAGAAGGAGGAGGCATGTGCCTCGGTATCCCCGGTAAAATCCTAGAGATTGATACCCAAGGCCCCTTGAAACGCCAGGGCAAGGCCAGCTTCGGCGGCATTGTTAAAGAGGTCAATCTCTCCTATGTTCCCGAGGCCGAGGTGGGCCAATACGTCATCGTGCACGTTGGCTTTGCCATCAGCGTCATCAATGAGGCCGAGGCCCAGGAGACCCTCTCTTATCTTAAAGAGATGGGGGAACTGGCTGAGCTCGAGGGCACGTCGGAATGAAATTCATCGACGAGTATCGCGATGTTGAATTGGCCCAACAGTATGCCCGGGCCATTACGCGCCTGACCACAAAGCCCTGGACCCTCATGGAGGTCTGCGGAGGGCAGACGCACGCGATCGTGAAATTCGGAATTGACGAGCTGCTGCCTCGGCAGATCACCTTGGTCCATGGGCCGGGGTGCCCGGTTTGTGTGACCCCATTGGAGTTGATCGACAAGGGCATTGCCATTGCATCCACTCCTAAGACAATCTTCTGCTCCTTCGGGGACATGCTCCGTGTGCCCGGAAGCAAGCAGGACCTCTTTGCGGTTAAGGCTGCCGGGGGTGACATCCGCGTGGTCTACTCTCCCCTGGATGCGGTGAAAATCGCTCAGCAGAACCCAGAGCGTGAGGTGGTCTTCTTTGCCGTGGGCTTTGAGACCACGGCACCTGCCAACGCCATGGCGGTTTACCAAGCCCGTCAGCTTAAACTTGCGAACTTTTCGATCTTAGTCTCCCACGCCTTGGTTCCTCCGGCCATGGAGGCGGTCCTCTCCTCCAAGCAGGCGCGCGTGCAAGGTTTCTTGGCGGCCGGCCATGTCTGCACCGTGATGGGGTATACCGAGTACGAGCCGATTGCGGAAAAACACCAGGTACCCATTGTGGTTACCGGTTTTGAGCCGGTCGATATCCTCCAGGGGGTCTTGATGTGCGTTAAGCAGTTGGAGGGGGGCAGAGCAGAGGTTGAGAACCAGTATGCTCGCTCAGTCAAGCGACAAGGAAACGCACCGGCGCTAAAACTCATCCGAGAGGTTTTCAAAGTTGTGCCCCGCAAGTGGCGCGGAATCGGAGAAATCCCTCAAAGCGGCCTGGGGCTGACCTCAAGCTACAGCGCTTTTGATGCTGAGCAGCGTTTTGGTGTAGCCGCCGAAAGCGTTGAGGAATCCAGTGAGTGTGTGAGCGGCCTTATCCTTCAGGGGCTGAGGAAACCTGACTCCTGCCCTGCTTTTGGAACGCGATGCACCCCGGAGCATCCCCTGGGGGCAACGATGGTATCTTCCGAAGGGGCCTGTGCGGCCTACTACCGATTCCGGTGGGTA
The DNA here is from genome assembly GCA_964597545.1 of uncultured Planctomycetia bacterium. Taxonomy (GTDB): domain Bacteria; phylum Omnitrophota; class Gorgyraeia; order 1-14-0-20-64-10; family 1-14-0-20-64-10; genus CAZQXN01. Next base: position 70,924 of record CAZQXN010000006.1, read on the forward strand.
AAGCCGCAAGAGGCCCACCGTGCCTGAGACCCATCCCCCCACATTCTCCTGCCCAGCGCCTAAGACCGATCGCTCCACAGTTCAATTGGCGCACGGCGGCGGCGGTACTTTGATGCGCTCCTTGATCGAAACACTCTTTAAGCCGGCTTTCAGTAACCCAGAGCTAGATCGTTTGCATGACGGAGCAGTCCTTGAGCTGGGCGGGACCCGTTTTGCTTTTACAACCGATTCCTATGTGGTGCACCCCCTCTTCTTTTCTGGCGGCGATATCGGCAAGCTGGCGGTCTGCGGCACCCTCAATGACTTGGCGATGTGCGGCGCACGCCCAATAGCTTTGAGTGTAGGCTTCATTTTAGAAGAGGGGCTTCCCATGGAGACCCTCAAGCGTGTCGTGGAATCCATGCGGCTCTCAGCAGAGGCGGCCGGGGTCAAGCTGGTCACCGGGGACACCAAGGTGGTGGACAAGGGCAAGGGGGACGGCCTCTTTATCAACACCGCAGGGATTGGCACCTTGGAGTACAAGGGCACCATCGCACCCGAGAAGATCCAAACCGGCGATGCCATTCTCTTAAGCGGCGACATCGGCCGCCATGGCATGGCGATCATGGCTGCTCGTGAGGGTTTAAGCTTTGAGGGGGCGATTGAGAGCGACTGTGCGGACCTATCAAGCTTAATCCAGGAGCTGATCCGCTCTGAAATTGGGATCCACTGTCTGCGGGACCTGACCCGCGGGGGTCTTGCGAGTGCCCTGGTTGAGATTGCCGAGGCTGCCAAGCGGGATTTGGCCGTTGAAGAACGAGCCATTTCAGTGCGCCAAGAGGTGCAGGGGGCTTGTGAGATCTTGGGACTCGACCCCCTCTATGCTGCCAATGAAGGCAGATTCATTGCTTTTGTACCTGAGTCTTGCGCCAAGCAAGCGCTCGCTGTGCTTACGGCACACCCCCTGGGTCAGGGGGCGTCGCAGATTGGCGCAGTACAAAAGAGCAATCAGGGCCTCGTCACCCTAAAAACCGCCATAGGCGCCAGTCGGCTTGTTGATATGTTAAGCGGCGAGCAGCTCCCGCGAATCTGCTAACCCGTTATGAACAAAAGAGTTACGGGCCGATCATCCGACCAACAGGATAGGCGATCTCTCCAGATGTTAGTAATAACAGAATCTAGCATACATCTTGATCTTCCAGTTTCCCACCGGGTATACTTTACTTATCAGTGATGCATATGGTTAAGAGGGGGTTTCTACCCACAACGTTAGCCCTTTTCTTAAGCCTCTCCCTTGGCTTGTTTGTTGTGAGCGCGACCTTCGGGGAGGCCAAAGAGGAAAGCTGCGCCTTTACGCTGCGCACCCTAGAGACCGCTGAGTTCGCATCCGGCTTAGAGGAACTGGAGATGCGCCTAACCGAAGATTGGTCTGCAGCCGGTCTGGGGGAGGGCGCAGAGACCGTCCTAGGCATTACCGATACCGTAGCAACTGTCCAGACACTCCTTCGTGGTGGTACCGTTTTTCTTGGCAGCGTAGGTTTTGAAACAAAAGCAGGCCTGGAGGAATGGACCACCTTGGACTGGAAGAACCCTGGCTCGATTCGCCATTTTGTTTTAGCAGTTGCAGGCAACAGCCCGAGAACCCCACTGGTCATTCAGGCGATACCTCGCCAATCCGAAAACAAATTTGATGTCTTGGTGCATCCAGCGCAGAGCCCTCCACCTGGGTTGCCTGTGCCAGATGCAGCTCAGACGCTCAACCTGGTCTCCCGCCATGATCAGGTCCGTACGGTTGAGATTCACGGACAGACTCGGCAGGAATTTCCAGCGAATGATTTTTCTCTACTCGAACCTGCTGAGCGCATTGAAATCGCCCGACGACTGAACCGGCTCTCAGGTGACAGAGGGGTTTGGGTTCGTTTTGTGCTGATTGCGGTTGAGATGGGCAGGCCCGCCCTTAAGGTGATCGCCATGCCTGTTCTGGCCGTTGACCCTTCGACCCCTGATGTCGCGCAGGTTGAGTCTGGCCTCGAGGAAACACCCGCTATTCTCAGAAAGGCTCGTGAGGTCATTCAGAAACAAGGGGTACTGTGGCTTTTTGGCCGTTTCTTAGAGACGAGCGTGGATGACGGAACCCGTGCCCGTTGGGCGCAGCAAGGCATTCACTTCGGGGATAATCGTGCAGGGTACAGGCAGCTTTTGGGCGTTAACATGCCGGTTGCCGGCCTTGGAACTCCCCATGAGCGCCCCGGACATTTCATTAGGATTGAGAGGTTGGGATATGTACCCGAGGCAATCGCGGACAGGCAAGACCAGACAGGCGAACGCGATAAGCTCCTCATCACCTATGCCCCTGGCACAAAGGTGGTCCACCGCGCGGAGAAGAGAACACGAGAGGTTCCCTCTAAGGCCTTTTGGGGGTTGGCAGGGCGGCTCGGGCGCAAGCAGCAGGAACCCTATGAGACGCAGGTTCAGGAACGGGTAGTTGACACGAGCCGGCTTGCCTCCATGGGGGATGTTGCTCGGCCATACGAGGCGCTTACAGGGAGGCTCGATTCCAGTATCGCCTCGCAGAACGCCGTGAGCATCCAATACATAGGTTGGACTGCCGGCCCGAGAGGCCAGTATTATTTCATGGTTGTTCTTCCAGAAGAAGACATGGGCGCTGAGCTGGCGGAATGGCTGCGCACCCACCCTGAACAGGCACCTGTTCTCATTGAGCAGTTCTATCCTGATTTCTCCGACCTCCGCATTGCTCCTCCGCAGAATGTTGTGGATGTGTATCGGCATACTTCTGATGAAGCGCTGAGGTGGTACCAACAGCACCATACCTGGGACGATCCCTTTAATGTATTCCTTGAGACAGTAAGCAGCAACGATGGAGACTTTCGCGATGAGCGTGGCGTGATAGCCCGGCAGGCCATGGAGCAGTTGTTCCACAAGGAGAGCGTCCCCATTGCTTCGGAGCCAACAGGCACGGGCCTGGAGGAGAGCGCGTTGCAAGGATTCCTGGTTCCTGCGGCTGTCGGGCCGATGGTGTCGAAGATTATTCCGGTTCCCCAAAGAGGCATCTTGTACGGCATTGAACTGGGCCATGAAATCCGAGAGGCCGCTTTATTCCCGACCGCCGCACCGGACGAGGCAATCTATAGCCCCACCCGAGGAACGTTGATCTCTCTGGACGCCCATACCCTGAAGCGCAATAGGGAAGGCCCCAAGGTGGCCCAGGCGCTTGTTTCTGCAGATGGAGAGAATCTCTATGCTGTGGAGGGGTCCACCGGAGTGATGTTGCGCTTAGATCCGAATACCCTGCAGATGGCGGCCAGAGGCGAACATCCTGCCGAGATGGCTGCCCTTTCTCCGGACGGCAACTCCCTGATCATTGTTGATAAGCAGACAGGGCAACTGGTTCGATTGGATCTAGAAGATCATCTAAGAGAGGTTGCCCGGAGCGAGGCGGCTGTCGTGCTCGACCCAGATGCTTTTCTGGTGACCGATGAGGGGGTATATGCCTTTGATCGGCAGAGGGGCCGGCTTCTTCGTTTTGACCTGAATAACCTCAGTGTTGCGGCGCGGTTTGGTGGGAACTTGATTGAGTTTGCAGTGGATCAGGAGTGCAACGCCCTTTTCGCTATTGAAGCGAATGGGTGGGAGCGGCAGATTGTCCGTTTCGACACCGAGGGCGGCGCAGAGACAGCGCGCACCCCAGAGGGCACTCGGTACGGCACTCCGGTGCTGGGGGCGGACCCCGATGCGCTCTACGCGACCGACATAGACAGAAACGTTGTTGTCCGGTTTGACGCTGTTGCGTTGACCCGGGAGGCGGCCGGCTTGCCGGAGGAGCTGATGGATGAATATTATCCCTCAACGGTGCCCGGCGTCCTCTTCGGGATAAAGCATTCCGCCGCGGAAGGGGAGGGCGTTCCCCTGCTTGCCGATTCGCAGGGGCTTCGGGTGCAGGGGTGGGGACCCACCATCAGCTTGCAATGGCTGAGAAAGCCCGTTGCGTACGACAACTATTTTTATGCGGCCAATCCAAATTGGGATTTGATGCGCCTGAAGCTCCTCCCTTTTGAAGAGGTTCTGGATTTCTTTGTTGAGCGGTCCGATTCACTCGGCCTCAATTTTCTTGCTCCTCTCTTGGAACGCGATTTGCGGCAGGCAGCTTCCGATGAGGCGTCATTTCAGGGCCGCTACGGAGTTTCGTCCGAAACTGCACTCGGGGAACTTCAGAGGCTGGTTTCGGCACAATTCGAGGAGGGCGACTTTCTGGAGATTGAGCGGCAGGCGGCAGCGCGGGATATCCTGCTGCGCCTCTCCGATACCGCCGGTTTGGAGGAGGATTGGTTTGAGGTTCATCAATACAGAGACGGCGACAAGACGGCGCTTCTGGAGGCGTTTGAGAAGCTGAAGGACGCCGCCGTTACATTGGATCAAGAGGAGATAGGACTTATCAAGAGACTCCGCGAAGTCGCCGGTGAGGCTGCAAAACGGGTGAAGCGGAAGCAGGACCAAGAATGGCCGGTGGGTTATGTGCCCTCTCCCCTGCAGGATACGGCGCGAGTGTTCAGATTTGCCGAGCTTCAGCCAGGAGATGAGGTTTTGGATCTGGGCGGTGCAGACGGAAGAGTCGCCTTTCTTGCCGCCTCAGATCTTTTCAGGGCTCACGCTGTCAGTCCTGAGATAAACGAATATTTGCTCGATAAAGCCAGAGCCGGCGAGAAGGCTCTGGTGGATGCGCGGTTGATTCCTCAAGGCAGCGTGAAGCTGATGAGAAAGAATTTCATGTTCCCCAGGTGGAGTGGTTTTAAGCTCATCCACTACTTTTCATTTGGATCCGATATACCTGCCGCAGAGATCTCCGGGAAAGTGCTTGAAGAGCTGGTTGTGGGCGGGAAGTTTGTTGTGAGGGGCTCCAGGGCAGAGGACCTGCATGCGGGAAAAACCCTTTATGAGGATTTCAGGAGGTTGATGCGCTCAGAGGATTTTGAGTTTGCGCGGTTGCCGCAATACAGGTCCTGGGTCTTTACCCGCGTTTCAGACAGCGAAAAGCGCGCCGCCGGCCAGGAGGAGGGGGTGGAGCAGCTGGTGGTGATTGTCCACGCAAGTAAAGCGGCAGGTTTTGATCGCATTGCCAAGATTACCCGCCAAGTCAGGCCGGATATCGAAGTGACACTTCTCGAGGTGCTCAACGATGGTAGTTATCGTTTCGATGACCAACCCATGGATTACGATACCTTGGTTGACGAGGTCGACATGCGGCCGAAAACAGCAGGTGTCATGCTGGGTTGGGACAGCCTTGCCAGCGATTTTGCTCTGCAGCCCGATACCGGGGTAGCGAACCTTCAAATTATCTTCGCAATTGGCCCCAACGCAGATCTTCACCGCAGCCGGAAGGTCGAGTTGTATCCGGTGATCCACGCCTCACTTGCTACCAAAGACCATACGATTCGGAAGAAGCTCGAGAGGTTTTTGGGCGTTGGCTTGGAGGAGGAGCAGGCCGATCCGAACCGAGTTCGAGAGGTGATCCGGCGATTAGGGGAGATGTCCGGGAAGATTTCTGTTGCCAAGATTTGGGAACAAACAGAACCGGAGGAGTTTAAGCTAACGCAGGTTCGTTTTGCTGGTTTTTTCAAGCTTTGGACCATTCATGTGACTGAGGGTCTCGCTGTGTCGAGGAAACCCTCTGGTAGTTACTCTATGGACCCATCCGGCCAGCGATTTGTCACGGTCGAGGAGGTGCCGGCTGATACTCTGCAAACGTTTGTTGGTGATGAGACGTTGGTTTACCGTGAAAGCGCTTCCAGTTTGGATGAACCATCAGAGGAAAGCTCTCTGCCTCTTTTGAAGCAGGCTGAAATGGCCTTCTTCAGACGGCTGCTTCAGCGGCAGTTGTTAGATGCGGTTACTCGCCCCGGAAGAGACCGCCAAGCCCGTCAGACTCTAGAAGCTCTCACCGGCCTGAAGATGGAGGCAGTTGGGAAGTTGCTCATAGCTGAAGAAGGAGTGTTCCCTTCAGAATCGACAGATTCTGGCCTGGAGGAAACCACTGTGCGTGAGGTCACCCCGATGGAATTCACCCGCCTCAGCGGCCAACCCACTCCCCCAGACACCCGCGCGGTCTTGGTGTTCTCCGGCCTGGAGGAGCAGACCCGCGTCCAACTCTTTGCCCAGGCCCCCCTCTTTGCCCCATTCGCCCAATGGGCCCAAGACCACTTAGCAGAGCTCCCAGAGGGCCTCTCCCTCTTTGTCCTGCCCCTCCCCGACAACCCATCCCAGCTCCAAGCCCCGGGCCTGGTCCTTAAAGATGCCCTGCTGAATCTGCCCTTTCCTGCAGACCGCTCCACCCTGCCCATCCTTGAGCGGTACCGCTCCGATCCCCTCCCTGCATTAGCCCCTGTACTCTACTATGCCTTCACCGGCAAGACCGGCCAGATCAAGGCCTTGATCGGCATGACCTCCTGGATCGACGCCAACGGCAAGCGCATCTTCGCCTTCTTCGTGTAAGATCGGTACTCCAATCGGTACCAGGTACCAAAATCAGAAATCGGTACCTGGTACCAAGCGCTATACGTTATGATGGTGTTGCGATGAGGATCAAAGAGAGCTTTCTGGCATGGGTTGTGCGGCGTAAGCGCTTTGTGCGTATGGTCACCGTGCTTTTCCTGGTGATTTACTGCATCCCCATGCTTGCCGGCACGTTGGCGATCGGGCGGATGAAGCGGGAGATGAAGGAGAAGCTTTCCATGACCGCCGAGTCCATCTCCTGGCGCTGGCCCATGGAGTTTGTGGTGCGCGGCGGCGAGATTCCGGATCCTGTCGGCGACAATCCCTTTTTCTTGAAGGCCGCGGCCATCCGGGTGCAGGTTCCTTTCTGGGGGATTCCGGTGTGGCTGGCCGTCGGCTCCCTTCCGGCCAAGCTCATTGTGGAGCGGCCGCATCTGATGGCGGGCTCTACAAATGCCGCCATGCTGATCGGCAGCATGTCGGTTCATCCGGTGGACTGGCTGACCATTCCCGCAGGCGGGATCATCGACCTGGAAAAGAGCCCCGAGATGGAGATGCTGCGTCCGCCGGTGATTCCGTTGGATCTGGAAATCATCCGGGGCAAGGCAACGGTGATTGAGGAGCAGCTCAGAGCCGGACAGCCCCTTTTTATTGTCGACAACATCAGAACTCACATGAGGGCCCAGGGCCTGCTCAGCCGGCCGAGCCTCAATGTCTCCTCCTACGGGCTCTTCAAGACTCAGGAGGGCGAGATCATCGGCATGCATGAGATTCAGCTCTTGGCCTACCCTCAGGAAAAATATGTTGAGGGGTTTATCCGGCTGCGCCATGAACAGCTGTCCGATTTCAGGAATCTCTATGCCCATGCCCCCAGCCCCATCTACATCGACGGGGGGCTGACCAACTTCTCTACGGTTTTTCATGTCACCGAGGGCCGGAACTTGTGGTTCCGGGCGACCCTCATGGTGCAGGCGCTTGACCTCGATACGATGGTCGGGGGCGTTGCCCTCGCTGACATCATGCGCGCGGTGGAGGATGAAGAGCGCCGGTACGAATGGTCCTTTGAGATCGACGGGGATTTGGGAGATCCTGCCTTTGATCCCCATGATGAGCTCTTGAGTGAAGTGGAGTGGGAGATGAAGGAGTTGGCCGCTGCCAAGGGGGTGGAGGTCAAGTCCAACATGTTCTTCTACTCGGACATGGATCTGGAACCGCCGGCCTATGTGGAAGAGCCGGCCGGCGCGGAACTCCTTCCCCCGTAACCTTTCTGTACGTAGGGGTCAGACCCCTACGTACAAGCGCGGATTGTCATACCAAAGTGATAATGTCCGGTTCTAGCAATGTAAAAATGTCCTCTTTCG
>CAZQXN010000007.1:0-46816 GCA_964597545.1 uncultured Planctomycetia bacterium
AAGAGGACATTTTAAACTTGTCAGAACCGGACATTATCACTTTGGTATGACAGAGAAATCGACGCAATAAAAACTTACGCACGCGCGCAGCGGTTGTAAAGCCAGGCAAAGATCGCTCCGCCAATGGCGCCGTCCAACAAAGCATACCCCGTACCCACCAAAATCGAAGCGGGGGTCGGCACACCATGATACCCAGGGTAGATGGAGCTGACGAGCCTTAAAAAAGCATCCCCATAGCCGGCCCAGGTCATGTTGGCCAGTCCCACCAATCCTACTGCGGCAGCCCACAGCACCCCACTTGCAAAGGCACAACCTTTCACCGATAGCTTTACCATCTCCATCCCTCCTGTTTCGTTATCCCGGCGGAGCCGGAAAGCGACCCTGAAGCACCCCTTCAATCATGGTCTTGACCTCGCGGCTAAAATCGGTGGTCAAGAGCCACTCCAGATACCCCGGGTCTTTCTTGGCGATCTGCTTGACCGAGCTCTTGCGCGCATACTTGCCAAAGGCCGGGTAAAGCTCGTTATTCCACCATCGGAACTTCCGCTCAGCATCAAAGAACTCTTCTGCCCGTTCATATTCGAACTCCCGCAGGCTTTCAATCCCAGCCTCAGGATCCCCATAGCGGCCGATCTGGGCTGCTAGGATCTCCAGCGCGGCTTCGCTGTCCCCCATGGCGGTGTGGCCGTTTTGAAGTGCCTTGCTGCAGTAGAACTGATAGGCAGCCTTTAAATCCCGGCGTTCGTGCAGGTGGTAGATCTTCTGGGCATCGTAAATCGCGCGGCTGCGCCACGCAAATTTATGCCCGGCGGCAAAGAGCTCCCGCTCTAGGATTAAGAGATCAAACCGCTCAACATTAAAACCCCCCAGATCCGAATCGCCGATAAAGGCCAATACCTCAGGAGCAATGGTCTTGAAGGGGGGAGCGGTTTTGACGTCATCATTGGTAATGCCGGTGATCCGAGTGACCCGGGGTGGAATCGGCATGCCAGGATTGACGCGAGCGTGGTACTTCTCCTGCTTGCCGTCCGACACAGAGCGGATCAGGGCAATCTCTATGATGCGGTCCCGCTCCACCCAGGTGCCGGTGGTCTCCAGATCCAACACCACAAGGGGTCGTGTGAGTTTCATGCGGCGCTTCCCATGGGGACTCGTTACTCTAAGATCTCGCCCCGGACAAAATCAATCTTGTCGAGCGGGTAGACGAGCCCTGAGGCGATGTTGCAGGTGTGGGAATTGATCCGTTTTAAAAACCTCGAGAGCAGGGCCGTTGCCACCGCTTCCTGGGTCGGGAGATCCTCTCGGAACAGATCGAATAAGATCTTGCTGCACTCCTCCTTGAGGGGCGCATAGCCGTCCAAGACGGTCTTGGCCAGCTCTCCGTTGCCGGTGCCAAATCCTTCCGCCAACTGCTGCAGGTGCTTGGCAAGCTTCTCTTCAATGGCGCAGAGGCGGTTGAAGTGGCGCATATCGCCAGCATCCTTTTCGAGGATCACCCTTAAATCAAAGATGTTCTTGGCGTAATCCCCGATCCGCTCAGCATCCTTGACCAAGCTCATCAAGATCAAGCACCCCGAAACATCCTGCCCGGGGTTGATGGAGAGGTGCTCTAAGAGCCGGCGCCGGATCTCCTGTTCTTGGCTGTTGACGCTTCTGTCCTTTTCATAGAGCGGCTGCTTGGCGGCTTCAACGGAGCGCTCGCCCCGCATCACGGCCCAAGCGCTCGAAAGGATATAGGCGTCGTCCCGCAGCATCCCGCAGAACTCCTCCACCACCTTGTTCATGAATCCCTTCTGCTTCCACATTGCAATAAGTCCCTTTAGCATCGGATCACCTCGCTGCTATCGCGTGATATAGATCGCCAAAATCGGCAAGACAAAAAAGATCGCCAACACAAAAACCGCCGCCATCCATCTGGCCCGCACAACGACACTGGACATCCGCTCGGCCAGCCAGATCGGGATGCGCTTAAGCGGATAGAAAACCGCAATCCCACAGATGTTAAACATCAGATGCGCAAAGGCCGCTGTAACGCCCACGGTGTTGGGCTGGCCGTTTATCACCGTGACGGTCGCCAGAGAGGCCAAAAGGGCGGTGCAGGTGGTCCCAATGTTGGCCCCCAGGGTATAGGGGTAACAGCGCGCAAGGCTCAAGACCCCAGCCCCCACCAGGGGAACGGCCAGGGAGGTGGTGATGGAGCTCGACTGCACCAGGATGGTCAGCCCAATCCCCAACAAGAAGGCTGTGACATCATTGCGGAAGAGATACCGATCCATAAAGAGCTCTGCCTGCCCAATGACAAGCCTTCGCATGAGCTTGACGAGACAAACAAGGGAGAAGATCATGCCGATCACAGCGATGACCAACAACAGGGTTGCCCCCGGTCCCACCGGCAACCCAAGGGTATCGAACATAAAGTGCTGCACCGCCTTGACGGCCGGCTTGACGATGACCGTCAGGGGGCTGGTAAATTCCACCCCCCCTGCCCCCTCAAAGACCCCTGTCATCCAGAAAGCCAACCGCTGAATGAAGTGGAACTTCATCTCCAGCGGGAAAAAGAGGGCCACGGTCAGTAGGTTAAAGAAGTCATGCACCGTAGCTCCGGCAAAGGCCCGCCGGAAATCTTCCCGCCGGGTCAGAAAGGTGAAAGAGACCAAGATGTTGGTGACGGTGGTCCCGATGTTGGCCCCCATGATCATCGGGATCGCATAGACCACCGGGAGAATCCCGCCCCCTACAAAACCAACAATCAGGGAGGTCGTGGTGGAGGAGCTCTGCATGATTGATGTGGCCAAGATCCCGATGAAGAGCCCCACAAAGGGGTTGGAGCAGGAGCGGATGAGCTCTTCGGCAAAGCCGCTTCCGAAGAGCTTAAAGGAAACCCCCATCAGCTTGATGCTGACGAGAAAAAGATACAGCAGCAGGACAACGCTTAAGGCTTGGAGGAGGCGTTTGGCGAAACCGTTCATTGCGTTTGCATCATTTCAGAAGAATTCGAAGGAGTTGGTTGAAATTTCTGGCTACCGGAAACTTTCGGTGTGTTTTCACAATTGCAGCGGGCGGCCTAAAAAGAACCCCTTGGTCAGCCACCCGAAGCATGGTGAGATCATTATAAGAATCCCCCACCGCCTTGATCTTAAACCCCAAGGCCTTAAGCCCCAAAACAGCCTTGCGCTTGCCATCCCGCTGCCGGAGGCGATAGCCCGAGAGGTAGCCGGCCCGATTGACCTTGAGCTCATTGCAGAACAGGGGCGGACCCCCCAGCTTTTTCATGAGGGGCTGGCTGAACTCATAGTAGGTGTCTGAAAGGAGGATGACTGGACCGCGCTCCCGGAGTTTCGCCAGGAATCGCGAAGCCCCTGGGAGGGGATCCATGGCCCAAATCACCCGCTGGATGTCCCGCAGACGAATCTTTTCCCTTTTAAGGATGCCCAGCCGATGCCGCATCAGCTTGTCGTAGTCCGGGATGTCCCGGGTCGTCAAGCGCAGGGCGTCGACCTTGAAGCGATTCGCCACGCGGATCCAGACTTCAGGGATCAGGATACCTTCTAGATCGAGACAGTACAGATGCATGGCTTGGGGGTGAAAGCCGATTCTATCACCCCTGCGCCCGCGGGGTAAAATTTTTTAACTGAAGGGCTGCTGCGTCAGAGCAGGTATTTTTGGGAAGTCGACCTCTGGGTCAGCAACATGGTTGAAGTAGTTGGTGAAGATGTCCTTAGCGACATTGGCCACAATCTCAATGATCTCTTCCTCGCTGTAGCCGGCAACTTTAAGCTTTGCCACATCCAGGTCGTTGACATGACCCCGCTTGGCCACCAGGAGCGAGGCAAACTGAAGGGCTGCATCCTCCTTGGGATCTAAGGATTGCCCTCTGCGGCTGGCCTGAATTTGATCCTCTGTTAAACCCAGCTTACTTCCGATCGCTGTGTGGGCCGCCAGACAATAGTCGCATCGGTTTTGTGCGGCCACTGACAGGGAGATCTGCTCGCGCAGTTTAGGTGAGAGGGACCCGCCGGCCAAAGCGCCGCTGAACCCCAAATACCCCTGCAGCACAGCGGGTGCCTGGGCCAGCGTCCGCATGAGGTTGGGAACCATTCCTATTTTGCTTTGGACCTGGTCGAGGAGTTCCTTGGCCTTGCCCTCTGCTTTATTTGGATTAAGCGGCTGTAATCGCGGCATTCTCTTTTCCTCCTTTGGAATAGATCAGTTTCTCTGCCACCTCGGCCAAGCGTTCTCCGTGGGCGCGGGCGGCGGCAAGGTGCTTCTCTGTGGGTCCGGCATCGCCGTGACCCGTAACGCAAGAGGGGCCCCAACTTAAACCATCCGGCCGATAGCCGTTGGCAGTCCTGGGGTGAGTGACCAAAATCATGCCGTTTGCGGCGAGATTGGAGAGCATCCCGATGAGGGTGATTTCCGCCCCCCCTGCCCCGCCGGAGCCGCCGGTATTGAAGACAGCCCCCGCCTTGCCGATTAAAACATTCTCCATCCAAAGGCCGGAGAAGACCTCATCGATGAATTTCTTCATCTTCCAGCCGGCTGTCCCCATGTGTGTCGGGGCGCCCAGGGCGATGCCGTCAGCCCAGGTTAGATCCTCTGCGGCGACCTCCTGGGCCGGCTTACACATCACCTCCGCACCGGCGGAGAGGGCCCCTTCGGCAACTGCCTGGGCCATCCGCTCGGTATGGCCGTCATAGGAATCAAAGATCACCGCAACGTTCATTGCACACCTCCCCTATGCATGGATCTCTACACCCTCGCTGGGCGAACTGCTTTCTCTCTGAAGAGGAAGCAGTTGATAGCGAGGGAACAGCTCCAAAACCCGATCTGACAGATAGGGCCGCAGTTTCACCGGAGCCTCAAACGCTGCTTGGCCGCGCTCCTCAGCAACGGCCTGTGAAGCACGTGAACTCGGGATGAGCCCCGAGTGCGCACCCCAACCAGACCACACCAAAGCAGCCCCGGCCAGCAAGCTGAGCTTCAAGCCCTCAGCCACATCCCTGTGAATCCCAACACCCTGGCTTCTCATTTTCTTCTTTTCCTCCTCTACTTGAGATGCAGACCCAGCCCATTGGATTCAAAAAAATAAGGCCAGATCCCTTAGGATCTGGCCCTCGCTGCGAAACAGGATTCTGTTTTATCTGGCGTCCCGAATCAGCTGTTCTCCGATCTGTTTTCCGTGAATTTCCAACGCTTTTTCAGAGGCCTCCAACCCGGAAACCTCCCCCTGCTCAACCAACCCCTCAACCGAAAAGGCCCCGACCACCCGTTGGGCTGCTCGCCGTGGAATCTGCTTTTTCCCGGTCACCAAGAAGACCTGCTTTTTGGCCTCCAGGGCCACAGAGAGGATCTTCCCGGGAACCTTGCCGGAGAGGGACTGCTCGTCAAAGCTCCCCTCCCCGGTAATAACCGCATCCACAGAGGAGATTTTATACTTCAGTCTCAAGCGGTCAAAGAGGAGCTCGGAACCCAGGAGAAGCTGAGCGCCAAAAAGGGTGTGAAGCCCCAGCCCCAGGCAACCGGCCGCCCCTGCCCCGGCAAGGCGCTCCAGCGGCTGGCCCAACTTTTGCTCCAGTAGGAATACGAGGTGCTCCATCCCCGATTCCAACAGTTGGACTTCCTGAGCAGAAGCTCCCTTCTGAGGAGAAAAAACTCGTACCCCGCCCAATTCTCCAATGGGGGGGCTGTTTACATCTGCCACCGCATAGAGCTTACTGCCGCCCAGAAGGGGCTGCTCTGCCCCCTCAATCCGGTCGATGACAACCATCTCCCCTGGCCTGCCTTGAACCTCGGCACCTGATTTGCTATAGAAGCGCACGCCGAAGCGTCGAGCCACCGGCAAACCGGCATCACAGGTCGCGCTGGAGCCAAGCCCCACATAGATCTCCTCGGGGGAATGTCGGGCGGCCGCTTTGAGCAGATCGGCCAATCCTGCGGAGGAGGTCTTTAAGGGATTGCGCGCTTCAGGGGGGATGAGGTGAAAACCGGTTGCCTGGGCAGACTCAATGTAGATCCGCTTACCTCCATCGGCCATTCCCAGATACCCTGGTCGGGGCTTTCCTAGGGGCCCAGAGACCATCACCGGTTGGACGCGTAAGGGATCAGCTTGTCCGATGGCTTCGATGAACCCTTCGCCGCCGTCACTGACGGCCAGTGAGGCAATCTCTGCAGCAGGACAGCTTTTCCGGATGCCGCGGGTTAGGGCTTTGGCCGCTTGCCTGGAGGAAAGGGTGGTCTTAAACTTATCGACCGCAATCAAAATCTTCAATGCCGACCCTCCTTGGAGTCAAGGAGCTCTGGCGTAACCATCCACCGAACTTGCCACGCCCCGCGGCCCGGCCGCTCCAAACAAACCACCCCTGCCGGCGGAAAGGCAGTGTGGCGTATAACCGGATCTCCGGCAAGCAGCAGAGAAGCCAGCTCGGCAAGAAGCGGGAGGTGGCCCACGATCATCAGATCCTGCCGCTGACCGGCCAGCGCCTGCTCAAGTTCTTCAACCGGATCGTTGGGACTCAGTCCCTTGCGCTCCTGCAAACGAGGCTTCTGCGCCACAGCTTGAGCAAGGAGTTCTGCGGTCTGGCGCGCCCGGAGCTTGGTGCTGTGCCAAATGCATTCTACCGAGATGTTAGAGGTCTTCAAGAACTCCGCCACGCGGCACACCTCGGCGTTGCCCTTTGGGCTCAGGGGTCGCGCTGGATCGATCAGATCCGCAACGGCCTCGCCGTGCCGCACCAGGTACAGCTTCATGGGCAACGGTGCTCCAATCCAAAGGTGACCGGGCCATCATTGACAAGCTCAACAGCCATCCGAGCGCCGAAGCACCCCTGTTCGACAGCAATCCCGGTTGCCTTAAGGCACGCCACAAAGCACTCGATGAGCACCTGCGCCTGCTCTGGTCGCTCCGCCGAATCAAAGCTGGGGCGGTTACCCCGACTTAAATCGGCGGCCAGTGTGAACTGGGAGACCACCAAAGCCGCCGCACCTACCGCCTGAGCGGCCAAGTTCATCTTGCCCTGTTCATCTTCAAAGATCCTTAAAGCACTGATCTTCTGGGCCAAGGCCTGAGCTTCCGCTGTGGTATCCCCTTTTTCTGCGCCGATTAAAATCAACATTCCCTTGCCGATTTGGGCTGTTGTCTTGCCGTCCACCTGGACTGCGGCCTTGGACACCCGCTGTACGATCAGCTTCACCCCGCCACCTCCTCTATGCGGTGATTCTCCCACAAGCCGTTGGCATCCCGAAAGGTCGCAAGGCCCGACTCTGCAGAGATCCCGGCCCCGGTGAGGATGGCAATGGCGTGATAGTGTGGCATTAGGGGGGACGATTGTAGTGAAATGCTTCCTCGGCATCTTCGCTAAAGCGCATCTTGATGAGATGCCATTCGTTCTCCGGACGGTAAAAGAGAAACTCCCAGAGAAGAGGACGTTGGGTGTGGTGCTCGAGATAGCGAAGTCGCAACATCCGAAAGCCCAGCTGCTCTTGGCTGATCAGCTCCAGGCGGATTCGGTCACCGGCCTGGGCTGCTGTCTTGCGGTAGCGCGTGATAACGCTCATCAGGGAAGAGGCTTGCCGCTCTGCCGGGGACCCCTGGATGAAGTTTTGGAGTGCGCGTTGGGGTTTTTCTCGTTCGAGGTCTTGTAAGAATTGTTCGGCCTTCTGGGCGGGCGTATCCAAGCCTTTGACCGACCCCACAGAGAGGCCGGCTGCCAACACCAAAAGGAAGGGGCACAGAAACCGCGGTTGCTGGGTCATGGATTCATTATCCCATGAAAGCCGGAAAATAGAGGGGGGTGCCGGAGGGAGTGGCTTACTTGGCCCGGTAGCTGGTCAGGGCCCGGATGTATTGAGCCCGCTCAAAAGCAGAGGGGTCTGCGCAGGAGCGCTGGCTCATGCTGCCCTGCAGCTGTTTGACGGAGTCGTACTCGTTGCGCTCTAACCATTCAGTGAGCTCCCGCTCCATGACCCGCAGATGATCGATCCCCTGCTTGAGGAGCACCGAAGAGAAGGTAGTCGCATCAGCGCCCACCATGAGCATCTTGATGACATCCTCGGCGTTGTGAACGCCGCTGGTGGCCGCAAGGCTGGCGCGCACCTGTCCCTTCAAGATGGCAATCCACCTCAGCGGCAGACGCATCGCCTGAGGGGTGCTCAGGAGGATGCTGGGCTCCACCTCGAGGGTCTCGAGGTTGATGTCCGGCTGGTAAAACCGGTTAAAGAGGATCAAGGCATCGGCCCCGGCATCATCCAGGCGTTTGGCCATGTTGGCCATGTTGCTGAAAAAGGGGCTCAGCTTCATTGCCACCGGGATCTTGACCTCCTGCTTGACGGCAGTCAAAACATCCAGATAGCTTTGCTCTACCTCCGCGGCTGCCTGCTCGACATCGGTCGGGATGTAATAGAGATTCATCTCCATCGCATCGGCCCCGGCCTGTTGGATTTGGCTGGCATACTCCACCCAGCCGCCCAGCGAAGAGCAGTTGAGGCTGGCGATGATCGGGATCTTGACCGCCTCCTTGGCCTTTCGGATGTGCTCCAGATAGCTCTCTGGGCCCAAACGAAATTCCGTTGGCTCCGGGAAATAGGAGGGGGCCTCAGCGTGGACCCCTGTGCCGTAGGTCAGATGGTCATGGAGCTCATAGCGATCGCTGCTTAACTGCTCCTCAAAGAGGGAGTGAAGCACCACTGCGGCAGCTCCTGCTTCTTCCATCTGCTTGATGTTGTCGATCTCTTGAGACAGGGGTGAGGCTGAAGGGATCAAGGGGGTGCGCAGTGTGAAACCCATGTAGGTCGTCGTTAGGTCTGCCATCTCCTTATGCCCCCTTCCCCTCTGAAACCGCTACCGGCTCGGCAGGGTGCGGCTTCTCAGCCATCCTTTGGTAAAAACGCCAGCGCTCCTCAACACCCTGCTGAACCTGCCTGAAGAGCTTCTTGGCCTCCTCTGGTCTGCTTTTGGTAATCATCTTGAAGCGGTTCTCCATCAGTAGATACTGTTCGGCCGGCAGCTTGGGTGCGCGTGAATCGACCACGAGGGGGTTTTCCCCGCGCGCTGCCCGGCTTGGATCATAACGGTACAACAGCCAACAACCTGATTCAACCGCTGCCTTTTGGTTCTTAAGCCCTGTGACCATGCGAATGCCGTGGGCAATACAATGGCTGTAGGCAATGATCAAAGAAGGGCCCTCATACGCCTCGGCCTCCAGAAAGGCTTTGAGGGTTTGATCGTCTCTGGCCCCCATGGCGACGCTGGCCACATAGACATTCCCGTAAGAGATCGCCATCAGCCCCAGATCCTTCTTAGGCACCTGCTTGCCGCCGGAGGCAAACTTGGCGATCGCCGCAAGGGGCGTGGCCTTGGACATCTGTCCGCCGGTATTGGAGTAGACCTCGGTATCGAGCACCAGGACGTTGACGTTGCGGCCGCTGGCCAGGACATGGTCGAGCCCACCGTAACCGATGTCATAGGCCCAACCGTCTCCGCCTACCGCCCAGACGCTTTTGACCACCAACAGATCCGCTACGGTCAGCAGCTGCCGGGCATCCACCGAATTTAAGCGCTTGAGTTTCTTTTTCAGTGCTTCGATTCGCTCGCGCTGATCGTGAAGATCTGTTTCGCTTTTCTGGGGGGCCGATAGAATGCTCTCGGCCAAGTCGCTGCCCACCTCCTTGGAGAGCCGCTGCAGCAATGCTCTGGCCTGGAGGTTTTGTTGGTCAACGGCCAAGCGCATCCCCAGTGCAAACTCTGCGTTGTCTTCGAAGAGGGAATTGGACCAGGCCGGTCCCCGCCCCTGGGCATTGGCGGTCCAGGGCGTTGTTGGCAAGTTGCCGCCGTAGATCGAGGAGCAGCCGGTGGCATTTCCAATTAAAGCGCGGTCGCCAAAGAGCTGGCTGAGGAGCTTCAGATACGGTGTCTCACCGCAGCCGGCACAGGCACCGGAGAACTCAAAGAGGGGCTCCTGGACCTGCTGCTGCCGGATGACGGACGGATCGATGCGGCGGCGATCCAGCGGCGGAATCTTTAAGAAGAAATCCCAATTCTTTCGCTCGGCCTCCAGCAAAGGGGGTTTGAACTTCATGTTGATGGCCTTTAAGCGGGTCTGGGATTTGTTGCGGGCCGGACAGACATCCACGCAGACCGCACAGCCGGTGCAATCTTCCGGAGCCACCTGGATCGTCATCTTCATCCCTGCCCAGGCTCGATCCTTGACATCGGCCGACTTGAAGTCCGCCGGTGCCCCCTCCAGTGCCTTGGGATCGCACACCTTGATGCGAATCGTGCTGTGGGGACAGACCATGGCGCATTTACCGCATTGGATGCAGACCGCCGTATCCCAGACCGGCAAGTCCCACGCGATGTTGCGCTTCTCCCATTTGGCCGTTCCGGTCGGATAGGTTCCGTCCGCCGGAAAAGCGCTCACCGGGAGGTCGTCTCCCTGAAAAGCCATCAGGGGTGTTGTCACCTTCTGGACAAATGGGGGTGCGGCTTGGGTGGGTGCCGGGGGCGCAGAGTCAGCTTGGCCGGGGTCCTTGGGGATTGTGACCTCTCGCAAATGGGCCAAGGCCTGATTGACCGCCTTGAGGTTCATCTCGACGATCTCCCTGCCCTTGTTGCCGTAGGTCGCCTGAATGGAGTCCTTGATCTTGGCAATCGCTTTCTCCTTGGGGAGAACGCCAGAAACCGCAAAGAAGCAAACCTGCATGATGGTGTTGATCCGTCGGCCCATCCCAACTCGCTGGGCGACGTCGGTCGCGTCGATGACATAGAACTTCGGCTTCTTCTCCACGAGCTGCTTGCGCATCGCATGCGGCAGATGTTCGAAGGCGGTTGCGGGGCTGTGCGGGGTATTGAGCAAGAAGGTTCCGCCGTCCGCCAAGGGCTTTAATACATCGCACTTCTCCAGCAGTATCGGGTGGTGGCAGCCCAGGAACCTCGCGCGGCTTAAGAGGTAAGCTGAGCGAATCGGGGCGGGACCAAAGCGCAGGTGCGAGACGGTCATCGAGCCCGACTTCTTGGAATCGTAGACGAAATATCCCTGCACGCAGGAGTCGGTCTCATCCCCAATGATCTTAATGGTGTTCTTGTTGGCCCCGACGGTCCCGTCATCGCCAAGCCCATAGAACATCGCCCCCATCACTCCGTCCGGTTCAATGGAGCGGTTGGGGTCATACGGAATGCTGGTGTGGGCAACATCATCCTCGATGCCGACAGTGAAGTGATTCTTCGGTTGATCCCCCTTCAAGTGATCAAAGACCCCGATCACCATGGCCGACGTAAATTCCTTGGAGCCCAACCCATAGCGGCCGCCGATAACCGTCGGCATCTTCTTGAGCTCGCCCCAACCCTGCTGGAGACCCTCGGTGAGGGCCGCCACGCAGTCAAGGTAGAGCGGCTCCCCGGTGCTGCCCGGCTCTTTGGTGCGATCCAAAACCGCGATCTTGCGAACTGTTTTCGGCAGGGCCTCCAGGAAACGCTTAGCGTCAAAGGGCCGGTACAGGCGAACCTTCAGGACCCCCACCCGACCCTCTTGAGCATTGAGGTAGTCGACGGTTTCGTGGGCAGTATCGCAGCCAGAGCCCATGAGGATCACGAGGTGCTCGGCATCGGCAGCTCCGTGGTAGTTAAAGAGATGGTAATGGCGCCCTGTGAGCTTCCCAAACCGGTCCATCGCCTCCTGGGTCAGATCCGGGCAGGCGGTGTAGTAAGGGTTGACGGTCTCGCGCGCCTGGAAATAGACGTCCGGATTCTGGGAGGTGCCGCGGATGACCGGCCGATCCGGCGAGAGGGCCCGGAGTCGGTGCTCCTGAACCAGCTTTTCATCGATCAGCTGGCGAAGGGTCTCATCCGAGAGCTCCGCAACCTTGGAGACCTCATGTGAAGTTCTAAAACCGTCAAAGAAATGCAGGAAGGGGACCCGGGATTTGAGGGTGGCTGCCTGTGAGACGGCGGTAAAGTCCATCACCTCCTGCACCGAGGCAGAGGCCAAAAGGGCAAATCCGGTCGATCGGGCTGCCATCACATCGCTGTGGTCGCAGAAGATCGAAAGGGCTTGGCAGGCCAGGGAGCGGGCAGCAATGTGAAAGACAGTTGGTGTCAGCTCTCCGGCAATCTTGTACATATTCGGCAGCATCAGCAGCAGCCCCTGAGAGGCGGTAAAGGTGGTGGCGAGAGCCCCACCCTGCAGCGCTCCATGAGTGGCCCCTGCGGCCCCTCCCTCGCTCTGCAGCTCGACAACTGAGGGGACTGTCCCCCATAGGTTGGGGCGGCCCTGGGCAGAGAAGGCGTCGGTCCACTCCCCCATGGGAGAAGCCGGGGTGATGGGATAGATGGTCATCGCGTCGTTGAGTCGATAGGCCACCTGTGCGGCTGCCTCGTTGCCGTCGAGTGTGATCTGCCGGGGCTGTTTCATGGTAAAAAAAGTCCTTTTATCTGTTCATGTGTGTGAGAGAAGTGCGGTACGGACGGATAAATTCAAGCCTTTATTGTGAGGCATAATCTTTAAGAAAGCAACCCATCCAATGTACCGGGAGCGGCACTCAGCTTAGGAATGTCTTCTAATGTCTTTTCTGCGAAAAAGGGTGATATCTAAAACGGCCTTAATGACCTCTATGATATTATCTCGTACTGCTGGTTTGCTCTCTGCAACAAGCTTGCAGAGCATAATCCATGAGTCGTCAGTCAGCCGTGTTGCTCTGCCATTAAGCCACAAGAATATGATGGCTGACATAAAGCCAATGCGCTTGTTTCCGTTGGGGAAAGGATGGTTTTTGATGAGGCCGTACAGCAAAACAGCCGCTTGCTTAGTAAGCCCCCTATGAAGCAACTGGCCCCCGAAGGTTTGGAAC
Source organism: uncultured Planctomycetia bacterium (assembly GCA_964597545.1). Classification (GTDB taxonomy): domain Bacteria; phylum Omnitrophota; class Gorgyraeia; order 1-14-0-20-64-10; family 1-14-0-20-64-10; genus CAZQXN01. The sequence continues at coordinate 12,841 of CAZQXN010000007.1, forward strand.
GGAGCCTTAAGCGCACTATCTAGAAGAGCGATATTACACGTCTCAAATGGAGGGATGGGCTCTAGTTTGGCCAGTTCTTCTACGGCGTAGGCGTAAGCGATATTCCTAACATGCGGAACGGCAAGCCGAGCAATCACTCTTTCCCGAGCCTTTCAAGCACCGTTCGGTACTCTCGGATGATGTATTTAACTGCTTCTCGAATCTGCTTTTTTTCTTCGCTGGTTAAGCTTTTTCGTTCTGCGAGCAAGCTTAGAATTGCCTCTTTGCGAATGAGGTAGAACCTGCCAACTCGTTTGGCAGGAATCTTCCCAGCCTTGACGGCCCGGTATGTAGAGATCCTTGAGATGCCAATAAGCTTGGCTGCTTCAGGTATGGTAAGAAGGTTCTTGTCGTCCATTGAATACCCCCTATCGTTACGCTACGTAGTATAGCGTAACATATGTTACTCACATAGTCAATAGCGTAACAAAGGAACTGAGAGGTGTTCTTACCGGAGGGTTTCGACCAAGCGCGCGAGCTGCCTGCGGGTTGTCGGTTCCGGAGTTTCGTCGGGGTAGCCGATCGGCAAAAAAGCCACCGGCTGCTCGGCCCCGGAGAGTTTCAGGGCCTTCCGGATAAGCTCTGGCTTTGAAACAGCCCCCACCCAAACGCTGCTCAAGCCCGCTGCCGAAACCGCCAGTTGGGCGTAGGCGCAGGCAACCGTACTGTCCTGGATGCAGTAAAGCTCTTTACCGCGGCGCCCGTACTCGGCGCCGGAGCGCGTCGGATCCGCGCAGAAGACCAAAACCGTCGGGGCCTCAGCCATAAAGGATTGGTCCCAGCAAGCCTGGGCAAGGATCGATCGAATTTTGGGGGAGTGGACCACCAGGATTCGGTAGCTCTGCAGATTGCCGGCTGAAGGGGCTTGGTTGGCTGCCGCCAGAATCCGTTCCAGTGCCGCTTCCGGAATCGGTTTGGTTTTAAACTTCCGGATCGAATGACGCTCTTGAATCAAACGGAAGAAATCCATCACCCTGAAATTCGCTTCTGCCCCTTCCCTGCCGGAGCAGACGGCGGAGGGATGACAGGATTTTGCGTGGCACTCTTGGCCAATGTTTCCTCCTGTTGACGGATGATGGTCTTGTAGCGGGAGAGGGAGCGGGCATACTTCTGGGTCAAATCCGCTGGAATCGGAAAGGAAAAAGCCCTAGAGAGCTGTTTGGAGATCTTGGCCAGCATCGCCTCTCCGACAATGAGGCAGGCGGTGGCCTCCTCCAGATTCTTGGGAGACCCCGGATCAAAGGCCAGGCTCCCCTTGACCCGCAGATGGGAGTAATAGGAAAGGGACAAATAGGTCTTGCGGTAAAGCTCCCCCATTCCGCACCGCCCTGCCCGTTGGCCGAGTGTTTCGCAGCCGGAAAAACCTGCCTGCTCTCGGTATGGGGGGCGGTTCTGGCGGCTGGCATTCAAATACTCCTCGGCCCGCTTGCCGCAATCCCGCTGAAGGATAAAGGAAAGTTCGATGTGCGCCTCAATCAACGAACGCAAAAGCAGCAGTGAACTGCTGTAGAGCTTACCCTGCACCAGGGCTACCGCCCCCTCCATCAGATGCAGGGACCAGAGGGCAAAGAAGGAGCAGACCGAGGGTAAGGCATCGGTTTCCCGGACGATTCCGGAGAGCTTCTTCCTTAAGGTCGGCATCCAACGCTTTGAGATAAAGACAATCGCCTTGGAAAGCTCGAGCTCTGCCTCGAGCCGCTCTAGACTCATCGCAACCCCTTGAGCTTTGGGTGGATGGGTGGCAGGCGCCTGGGGGGGCGCAGGGGTCTCGGGGGAGGGGGTGAGATTTGAGGTCATGCCGCTATTATCCCACGTTTAAATATGAAGCAGCAGTACTGATAGAGGTGGATCGACTCGATCTGCCGCTCGTAATCAGAGAGGAGCTGACGCTGGTCGTGAGGCACTTTCTCAAAATCAGCGCAGGAGAAGATTCCCTTTTTGTCGAGCGCATGGACCATAGCGAGCAAAAAGGCATCCATCTCTTCTCGGCGGTTCTCGTACCCTGCCCGGGGGAAGGTATTGGCCCCCTTGGCATGGTACGAACAGCCCAAATCCTCAATGACATAGATCCCGCCGGCTTTAAGGGCCGGAAAGAGGGTTTTGAAGCTGGCCAGGATATGGTCATTCCAGTGGCTGCCGTCATCCAGGATCAAGTCAAAACCCTCCGGCACCTGGCGGCAAACCGACTGCAGGAAGATTTCATCCCCCTGATCCCCCACTAAGATGGAGACTCGCTCTTCCTCGTACTGCTTGCACTTCGGGTTAATGTCCAGGCCGTAGATCTGCCCCAGGGGGAAATAGGCCTTCCAGGTTTTCAGCGACGCCGCCTGCCCCATCCCGATCTCGGGGTAACCCACCCCAATCTCTAAGACAGAGACCGGCCGCCTTCTCAGGGGTTCGAAATACCGGGCATAGTATTGAGTGTAATGGTTGTGTGCGCTGCTCTTATCGGTCCCGAAGCTGCGTGAGAGCTCGTCCAGCGAGGGTGTTTTTCCTTTCACCCCGCCCCTCCTTCGCGCTGCAGGGGCATCATGCCCCTGCAGCTGCGCAAGTGCAACGTGCCTTTGGCGAAGGCCTCGTGCAGAGGCCCTCGCCGTGCAGTTTTGTGTGCCCTTTGGAAGCGAGGGCCTGGTGAAGGCAGGGGCGGGGTCATCAAAGTCATTATCGCACGAACCCTTCCTTTCTCACGTCGAGATCCGTTATAATATCTCCAGCTTCATCAATCGCATACCGCGTAACCCAAGGAGGAAGGCGAATGACTTGCAAGTGTAAGTGCACAGCCAAAAAGAAGAAGGCCAAGAAGAAGGTTAAGAAGGCCAAGCGCAAGTAACGTAGGGGTCAGACCCCTATTCCAAAAGGGGTCTGACCCCTTTTATGATTTTCCTCCGTCGAGATCGCGCAGGTGGAGATCCAATGCGTTGACAGAGATCTGAATCTCCCGGAAGGAAACCCCCAAAGAGCCCAACAGCAACAGGAGGCTTGCCCCAAAGATCCACTGGGCGAGCACCCGATTCCCGCCGAAGAGCACAAACATGCACAGCACACACAGAAAGAAGCTGGCAATGGCAAGGGCCTGCATGTTGCGAATGAGCTTAAGCCGTGCCCTCAGTGTTTTGATTTGCTCGATGAGGCCGCGATCCGGCTCGGTCTGATAGGCAGCGTGCAGGTCACGGATGAGTGCGGCAACGGTCAGGAAGCGGTTGGCATAAACCAGCAGCATCAAAGAGACCGCCGGAAAGAGCAAAGCCGGTGTTGCCAGGGTAAAGTTCATTTCAAACAACTCCTTATCTTGCGCTTAACAATTCAAAACCGCGGCCGACCAAGAAACCGACCGCCGCCGAGCTGATCGCCACAGCAAAAAACTGTAATCCCGACAACAGCGGAGGGCGATCCGTCAGTTTTCCCTTCCAAGCGCCCACGCCAAAGAGGGTGATCGCAGACAAAGCGCAGGAGGTCAACAAAGCGCCTATGCTGCAGGAAAAGAAGTAGGGCAGCATGGGGATGGCTGCTCCAATCGCAAAGGAGATGTACATCACGATGGCCGCCTGAAGGGGTTTTCGGATCTCGGCTGAGCCGATCCCCAGCACCTTCTCCTGGAATGTCCTTAAGAAAACTTCCTTTTGGCGGGCGAGCAGCCGGACAATCCGATAGGCAATCTGCCTGGAGACCCCTTCGTGGACCAAGGCTTCCAGGAGGCTCTCCTTGGCATGATACGGCTCCTCTTGGATAAAAACCTCCTGATCCTTGATCTCTTTCTCAAAAATCTCTGACTCAGCGCGGGTAGACAGATACGACCCGGTTGCCATGGACAGCCCGCCGGTCACCATGGCGGCTACCCCGGTCAGCAAAACCGCCTCGCGGTTCCCCGTGGCCGACTGGATGCCAGCCAGGAGCCCCACCGTGCTGATGAGCCCGTCCTGGATCCCGAAGACGAATTCGCGGATCCGCCCCCGGATTTCAACCCGGGCCCGCTTCTCATCCACCTTGTTCTTCATTAGAAGCTCGAACGGGCCTCGATCGTTTCCTCGCCTGGCTGCCATTCGGCCGGGCACATCTTCTGGGTCTTCAAGGCCTGGAGCACCCGCAGGGTCTCGCTGACGCTGCGCCCTACGTTGGCGTGGCTGGCAACTGCATAGGCAATGACCCCCTCAGGGTCAATGATAAAGGTGGCGCGCAGCGGCAGATCCTGTGATGGATCCAAGACACCGTAGGCGCGGCAGACAGTGCGGTCGGGGTCACTCAAGAGGGGGTAACCCACGCCTCCGAGCTCCTCGGCCCAAGCCAAGTGGCTCTCTACGGGGTCGGGGCTGATTCCTAAAACCACGGCCCCTTCCTTACGGAACTCCTTAATCCGCTTATGAAACCCAATGACCTCTGTGGGGCAGACAAAGGTGAAGTTTTTCGGGTAGAAAAAGAGCACCACCCATTTGTCTTTCAGCCCCTGAAGAGAAGCGGTGGTGATCTTGCCCTCCTCTGCCGCAGTCAACGAGAAGGGTTTTGCCTGTTCAGTGACATTCAACATGATGATGCCCTCGCCTGTTCCAATTCATGATCTGCATATCAATAACTTTCCGGTTCCAGTTTAACCTTGCCCCTAAAGATCCTATAGACAAAAGCGGTATAGCACAAGACCAGCGGCATGCCGATTATGGCAATGGTCAGCATGATGGCATGGGTCTTGGGGGAGGAGGCAGCATTGTAGATCGTGAGGGTGTGCTCAGGGTGTGGGCTGGAGAGGACCAGGTTCGGGAATATCCCCACCCCAAAGAGGAGCAACAGCCCCGCGATCACCGCGCAGGAAGCGCCAAAAGCCCCTGCATTTTCTTTCCAAGCGATGTCTTTGCCCACGCAGGCAATCGCCAAAACCACAAAACCGGGCAGGACCAAGAGCCACGGCTGCTCCTTGAGATAAGCGGTCATGTGGGGCAGCTGGAAAATGGTGGTAACGGTCGTCGCAATATAACAGAGCAGAAAGAGGCAGAACGCACGACGAGCCCAACGACGGGTCCGCTCCAACAGTGCCCCTTCGGTCTTGAGTGCCAGGTAAAGGGCCCCATGCATTGCAAAGAGGGCCACGGTGGTCACCCCGACCAAAAGGGCATAGGGGTTCAAGAGCCCCCAGAAGGAACCGGCAAATTCATGGTCTGCCGCCAAGGGGACTCCGCGCGCGATATTGCCCAGCGCCACACCGAAGAGAAAGCTCGCAAGCCCGCTTGCACCTGAGAAGCTCACATCCCAAAGCTGGCGCCACCACGCCGCTTGAAGCTTACTCCTAAACTCAATCGAGACCGCCCGGAAGATCAGGGCCGCCAAAAGCATCATGAAGGCCGCATAAAACCCAGAGAAGACCGTGGCATAGACCTCTGGGAAGGCAGCAAAGAGGGCGCCCCCTGCGGTCACCAACCACACCTCATTCCCATCCCAGACCGGACCGATTGCATTGAGCAGGGTACGGCGCTCGCGATCCCCCCGGGCTGCTAAGTGCAGCATCCCTACCCCCAGATCAAAACCATCCAAGATGGCGTACCCTGTCAGGAGAATCCCGATCAGGAGAAACCAGACGATATTCAGATCCCACGGAAAGCTCACCGACTTGAGAGCTCCTCGGATGCTGCTTCGGGTCCTGCTTGAATTTTACGGATCAACAAAAAGACAAAGAGGACCAAGAGCAAAGCATAGATCAAAGAGAACATGATCAAGGAACCTAAGACCATGTTGGCGGTCACGGTCTTAGAAAGCCCCTCTGAGGTCCTGAGCAACCCATGCACAATCCAGGGCTGGCGCCCCACTTCTGCGGCAAACCACCCCAGCTGATTGGCAATCTGAGGGCCTGCTGCTGCAAAGAGGAAGATCCACAACAACCAACGGGTCCCAAAGAGCCTCCCCCGGAACCAGTACCACAGCCCCAAGAGGCTCACAGCAATCAGCCCCATGCCGATGGCAACCATCCCATGAAAGAACTGAAAGGTTAGATTCACCGGTGGGCGATCCTGGGGATCAAAGGCCTTCAGCCCCACCACCGGTTTTGAGGGATCGAAATGAACCAACCAGCTCAACATCCCAGGCACCTTAAGACCGGTAACCCGCTCTGACTTCTCATTGACCCAGCCGAACAGGTGCAGGCCCCCTGGGGCGGATTCCGGGAAATGCCCCTCAAAGGCAGCCAGCTTGGCCGGCTGATATTTGCTCACGGTAATGGCACTCGTATGGCCGGTAGCCAACTGCAGCAGGGAGCAGGCCGCTGCAATGGGTAGCGCAATCCTCATGCACCCCTTGGCAAACTCGGTGTGGCGCTTTTTTAGAAGATAGTAGGCGCTCACACTCAACACCAAGAAGGCCCCTGCCTGCCATGCCCCCACCAGAACGTGAGCCAACCGGTCTAAAGCCGAGGGATTAAAGACCATGGCCCAGAAATCAGTGATCTGGGCGCGGGCAGCCGTCCCCTCCCCGACCACATGAAAGCCGGCCGGTGTCTGCATCCAAGAGTTGGCCACCACAATCCAGACCGCACTTAACATTGAGCCCGCAGAGACCATCAGGGTCGAGAAAAAGTGCGTCTTGGGGCCGACCCGGTTCCAGCCAAAGAGGAGCACCCCCAGGAAGGTTGATTCCAGGAAGAAGGCAAGGATCCCCTCGGCGGCCAAGGGGCTGCCAAAGACATCCCCGACATACCGGGAATAGGTGGCCCAGTTGGTTCCAAACTCAAACTCCATCACAATCCCGGTGGCCACCCCGAGGGCAAAGGTCAGGGCAAAGACCTTCAGCCAAAAGGCAGCCATCTGCCGGTAGAGCGGCTTTCGGGTCTTCAAATACAGCCCCTCCATCACCACCAGGATCACCCCCAACCCGATGCTTAAGGGCGGGTAGATGTAGTGGAAGGCAATGGTCAGGGCAAATTGTATGCGGGAAAGAAGTAAAACATCCATTGGAGTACCTGCTGACTTTTGCCCATGATATCACATCCACTCCTTAAGGCACCGGACCACAACCCGGCCCTTGAGAACAGAGGCAGGGGCGGGCAACCTCACGGCTTACCCGCCCCTGTCGTGTCCGGCGCCTTAGAAGGCGAGAGTCACACCGTTGGTGAAGGTGTAGTCGTCCTCCTCTGAGGTGGTGCCAAAGCGAATGCTGAAGTCCCAAATCACCTCTTCGCGCGGAATCCAAAGAGCGCCGATCCGAAAACCGCATTTCTCATCCTGCGTATCGGAGTCGAAATCGGTCGCCCCATCCCACTCGGCCAACAGGTGCCATTTGGGACCCACTTCATAGTCAAAAGCCACGCTGCCCGTCAGCTGATCATCGCTGGCACTTAAGAAATCCCAGCCGATCCCTGCATGGGTTGCCCAGCGCTCCCAGCCCTTTGTCGCAACCAACGACAGCGTGTAGTCGGCCTCGGCGCTGCCTAACCCTTTCTCCGAATCCCCTGTGGGCAAAACCACCTTTCCGACCGCCGCAATACCAGGGGCGGAATCACTTGCTTCTGCGAAGCGGTACTTCCCAAGCAACTCTAGATCCCCAAACCCAGATTCTGAAGCGCCAGCCTGATGGAGTTTGTAAACCAGTTGTCCGGTCATCTCCACGGAAAAAGCCGGCGTAATCCCGGTACCCACCGTGTAGCTTCCGGTGATGGAGTAGTCATCGTCGTCATTACCCGCCTCCGCCACCTCATGTCCAACCTCAAACTCCACCTTACCGGGCGGAGCGGTGCCGATGTCCTCGGTGGCAAACGGCCGATGGGCCAAGGCGCCCGGCACCCACGTTAACAGCAGTGCCGCAACCGAGACAAAACCAATCGGTTTAATCTTCATGGGTTAGATCCCCAATACAAGGACAGCGACACCGGTTAATACAATGGCCACGCCCGCTAGGGTATGCGCATAGCGCTCCATCCAGGCCGGACGGAAGAGCCGCACTCCCGCATAGGCCAGGCAGCTTTGCCCCACCACCATAGCAATCGTCACCAGCGAGAAAATCGTAGCAACCGTCACAATCGCCATCAAACCCTCTTTGTATGCCAAAAACATCAGCGGAATCAGCGGCTCGCAAGGCCCAAAGACCAGAATGGCGATCAACAGCCATGCCCGTCGGGTCGCATAGGCCTTGACTGCCTCTTTAACCGAGACGTGCGGATGAGGATGCTGCGCATGCTTAAGCCCCCACAGGGCATAGGCCGCCCCGAAACCGATCAAGAGCCAAACGACAACGCTCCCCCGCCAGGCCTCTACCCCTTCAAGCCGGTGAACTGCCCAGCCGGCCCAAAGACCCAAAGCGCCGATCAACAGAGAAGAAGCGACGTGCCCAATCCCTGCCAGCGTGGTGATGAAAGCCAACTGCGGCATGCGCCACTTGGACCCCCTGGCCAGAGCCACAAAGGGCAGCCAGTGGTCCGGTGCCAGCGCATGAAAGAAAGCTACAGAAACTGCGGAAGCTAACAAAACGCCCATGGAAAATCCCTCCAATATTAAGACTGTTGAAAAAAGAATGGATCGCCTAGGGAATTACGTGGACTGCGGAGGGGAGCGCAGAACCGTCAGGAGGGTTGGCTCAACCTGCCGGATCGCAGAGCGATACAAAAAGGAGAGCTGCGCAAGTCGCCGTCTTTGAACAAACCGCACTATGACAAGAGCAAGCTCGCCAGCCAACAGCAACAGAAGGCACCAGAGGAAGCGCACGATTCGCTTGCCAAGCGAGCGCTCCCTCTCTAAGGTAGTAAGCTCGGGGTTAGGCTGAAAGATTCTGCGCATTGCTACCGGTCCCCTCTAAGCAACAAAAGATCCCTCAGGATGCTTGCAACGCAACATTGATCATATCACGGGAATCGAGCACTACCGGCCGCGCTTAAGCCGTCTGCCGGACAACGCGAAGTGCCGAGCAGAGAAGCAAGCAGACGCCGAAAGCGCAAACGATGGTCGCCCCTGTGGGCAAATCCCAAAAGTAGCTGGCCGCTACCCCAGCCATACTGGTGAGGGTCCCTGAAACCCAGCCGATCATCAGGCGTTCACCTATGCGCTGAGCCAACAGGACACCGCAGACGGCCGGCACAATCAGGAAGGAGAAGACAACCAGCACTCCAGCCACCTCCACTGAGCTGGTCACGACAAATCCAAAGGTGGCGTAGAATAGAAAATCCCACCAGCGGACCCGAAACCCCTGCTGAAAGGCCCCCTCCGGATTCTGGGAGATGAGCAGAAGGGGCTTTCGAATCTTCCAGTGCAGCAGCCCGATGGCACTGTAGAGGAGAAGGGTCTTCCAGATTTCCGGCCAGCCAACAAAGAGGAGATGGCCTACAAGCAGGGTCTTAAGCTCCTCGCCGCCTTCCGGCGCTCGGCTTAAAACCAGGATCGCCGCCGAAGCCGCCACCACATAGACAATGCCGATCAATGCCTCCTGGGGAACAATCGGCTTTCGCAGGCGGGTGGCGGCAAAGATGGCGGCCCCCACAAAAGTAAAACCCAGCGCTGTTAGATAGCATGGGGTGGTATGCAGCCCAAACCCCAGCAAAAACCCAACGGTTGCCCCGAAGGCGGCAATCTGTGCTAACGCCAGATCCACAAAGATCACCTCACGCTCAATCACGTGAAGGCCGAGGTAAGCGTGAATCCCGGTCAGGATCAAACAGGCCACAAAAGGGGCCGCCATCAACTGGAAGAAATCAATCATCTTGCCGCTTCCCTATCATCGAGAATCCGTTCCAAGCGCTTCTGCAAGTTGGCGCACATTGTACTCCAAAAGCTCAATTGCGCTGGAACACTCCGGCACCTCTTTGACATTCTGGCACAACAGCACCACAGCAGCGCCTGTCTTCTCGGCCAACCGCTGCGCTGGCAATTTCGGTTCAAAGGTGCTCTGCACGACAACCCGCACCCCCCGCTCCTTCATGTGCCGCTCAAGAAAAACGAGCTGCTTGGGAGTGGGAGGAATCCCGGGCTTGGGTTCTAGGAAATGTTCTATCCGGACTCCCAGAAACCGAGCCAGGTAGGGCCAGGCATCGTGGTAGGCCACCACTTCTTCTGCCTCGATCCGGGCAGCCAGCCGCTTCCATTTCTCGGCGGATCGGTCCAACCGGCCTTGAAAGGCGTGCATCCGCTCCTTGTAATCCTGCGCGTGGGCCGGGTCGAGCTGAGCAAGTTTTTCCTGGATGGTCTGCGCCATGCGACGCAGATTCCCGGGGCAAAGCCAATAATGGGGGTTGCCGTAGATGTGGATGTGCCCTTCAGCGCGGCTGGCGGTATGATCCGGCGCCCCCAAGAGCCGAATGCCCTGGGATAGATCCAGTTCTCGGGATCCGCCGGGGCGCACTGCCGGGTTACCCGCGGCATCCACCAGGGGCCAGCGCCACATTTCCAGATCCAAACCGGCATGAACAAACAGATCGGCCCGCTTGACCTTCAACACATCGCTGGGCCTGGGCTCATAGAAATGGGGATTAAAACGCGGAGAGGCCACAGAGGCTGTTTTTACGTTCTCCCCGCCGATCTCTTCAGCCAGGTTAGCGAAGGTTGAGAGGGTGGTAACGACTTTAAGCGGTCGCTCAGCATGCGCCGCCCTGACCCCTCCCAGGATAACCAAACAAGCGATCAAAACCAAAAAGATATGTCGCATTATCACGATCCCCCTTCCTTATTGGAGCTGATGCTTATGGACGCCAATGGCAAATGTACCCTGCAAGAGGAGTTGATCGTCGTTGCCGCCGTCAGCCTCCTCGACATGCTTGTACTGGACCCGCCACCGGGCAAACTCACTCTGGTAGAAGGTGAGATAAGCACTGAGGGCGGTATCCGCGTCCCTGGGGTTGCTCGCGGCCGGATCCACCGGCTCCACATAGTCGAAGCGCCCTCCTACCCCCAGCCTGGGACTTAAGCGGTAATCCACCAGCGAGTAAAACCCGAAGGGGTGATCCGGCGTTCCTGCTGCGGTCTCATCACGAAATTGGAAGTACGCTTCGTTCTGCCACTTGAGTTTGTTGGTTGGGGTTACATAGTGAATGAGTGTTGTATCGGCGCCGACCGCATCCACCTCAAGCCGGGAATCATCGTCTCTGGATCCTTTGAGGTAGGTCGCCCCCAGCTCAAAGCTGGTTTCATCCGAGATGTCGATGAAGTTCTTTAAGTGTGTGTAGTAGGAAGGGATACGGCGGGTCGTGCCGAACATCTCCCCGCCCTCGCATCTGCCACCCTCCATGACCCCAACAGTTGCCTCATGGGTCAAAGAGTCCCACGCGCCCATGAAGAGCCGGGAAAGCTCCACGCCGGTCCGATGCAGCCCGTGGTGACCAAGGTACTGCTCAACAACCCGCGGCTCATCCACGGTGTCGAGCTGGCCCCGGTGAATGGCTGTGGCCTTGCCGACCTTGGGTCGAATTCGGCCGATGCGTCCTCGCAGCTCCCAGGGCAAGCCCCAGTGCGAAACATACGCCTCCCCAACCCCCGGATCCCCAAAATCGGAGAAGCTGAGGACCGCGTCAAACCGGCAGTAGGGATCGATGTCATGCCCCAAGACCAACTCCAGTTCCCGAACCGAAATTTTGTCGTTTCCCTCCCCGTCCTCTGAAGACTGGGTAAGCTGGGCCGTCACATCAGCTACCATCCCGATCTCCGGATTAAAGGCCTCAAGCCCGGTCAGGCGCCCAGCCGGAGCGGTCTTCCGCGGAACCGGCGCGGCAGAAAACTGAGGTATTGTGGATGCTGCTGGTTGTTTCCGCATTGGGGCGCCGAGGTTGACATTGGCGCGCTTTAAGACCTCTATCTCCTTTTGCTGCTCTTGTACAACCTGGGTCAGCTCCTGGACTGCCCTGCGCAGCTGCTGAATCTCAGAGGCGAGATTTTCATCGGCCAAGGCTGGCGATCCCTGAGCTGCCAGGAAGATGCAAACCCACATGCAGTTAAGCATCCGCATGGAATTCCTCCTTTGCGTGAAATAGATAAGAAAAGATGCGTCAAGCGCAGTCTGTTTGAAGTGGATCAGAAGTTACGCGAGAGAAAACAGAGCGGGTGGTGCCCGCCCGCGAATATCAAGCGGGGTGTTTTGAGGAACAAAGAGGCTGCAGGAAAGTTCGAGTGTGGCGGGAGCTACTCCGATACAGAGCGGGCCCACGGCAACCACTGCCGGCTCTGCCCCTGAGAAGTGGGCAAGGCAGAACATGCAGTCGCGGGCGTCGGCGTCATCGTGGTGGATGTGCGGAAGGACCGCGGCAACGCCAAAGGTTGCCAGGGCCGCAATCATTCCCAGTGCCGCTATCCTGCGTAACGCAGGTTTCATGGAACCATTATCCTATATTCTCGAATCGAATGCCCAAGATGTTTTTTAGGGAACCAGATACCCCCGAAACAAAACCGCAAAGCCAAGGAATGCTAGGAATCCAATCACGTCAGTGATCGTCGTCAAAATGATATTTGCCGACTGTGCCGGGTCCTTACCCATGGCTTTCATGGCCAGAGGAATTGTCGCGCCAGAGAAACCGGCAATCACCAAATTCACAAACATCCCCAAGCCCACCACAACCCCCAAGAAGGGAATGCCCCGCCAGGCCCAGGAGATGACCGCCACCACGACACCGATCACCAAGCCGTTGATGGCCCCAATGGCGGTCTCTTTGAGGATGGTCTGCTTGGCACGGCCCACAGGGATCTCCCGCATGACCAATCCTCGCATGACAACCGCTAAGGATTGGGCGCCGGCATTGCCCCCCTGGCCTGCCACCACCGGAAGAAAGACTGCCAAGACGGTAATCTGTGCGATGACATCCTCAAAGAGAGCCACCACCGCAGCCGCCATAAAGGCAGTAACGAGATTGAGGTGCAGCCAGGGTAGCCGCTTGTGCAGGGAGAGCCTCAGGGGGGTAGAAACCCGCTCATCCCCATGCACGCCAAAGATCTTCTGGAGGTCCTCTACCCCCTCCTCCTGAACAGCCTGGATGAGTCCCTCTGTCCTGACGATCCCTAAGAGCTTCTTTTCGTTGTCGAGCACAGGGACAGCAAAATAGCGCTTCTTGGAGAGCAGGTTGGCGATCTCCTCCCGGTCCATGAAGCCGTTGACCGAGAAGACCTCTTTCCTGATGATCGAGGCCAACTCTGCATCGTTGGGGGCAAGGAGCAGATCGTGCATGTTGACTACACCCAACAGGCGCCCTTCTACATCCACCACATAGGTATAGGAGAGGGGTGTCTTCTTCTGTGCCAGCAGGCGGATCTTGCGAACCGCATCCCTGACCTTGGTTTCTGCGGAAAAGGAGAGAAAGTCCGTGGACATGATCCGCCCGGCACTGTCTTCGGGATAAACCAAAAGCTCCTGAAGCTGCCGCTTCTCCTTCTCTGGCAAGCAGTGCAGCATCCTGGCCTGGGCCTCTTTGGAAAGGCCGGTAAAGACTGAGGCTGCCTGCTTGGGGGTCAAGCGCTGGACAATCTCTCGAAAGGGTTCGGGCGGGAGCTGCTGCAAGAGTCCGATGGCATGTCCAAGCTGAAGATGCGGAAAGGCGCGGGAGGCCAGCGTAGGGGGCAGTGCCGCTAAAATTTGGATCGCCTGCTCATCGTCCATCCGCTCCAAGCTGTGCGCTGCCGCGGCAGCATCATGCTCGAAGAACTTGTGGACGAGCGGTAAGAGTGCAGTCTGTTTGCTCAAGGTTTCATCCTGTGTATGCGAACTTCACAGGGGGTATTATCGCACGAAAAAAGAGAAGTCGAACTGGAGAGAACTCACGCCTGACAGCCCAGACCCACTGCCTCCGCTAGACCTGTAGCCAGAGGCCGTTGTCCTGCGCTATGATGGTCGCAGCATGGAGCGGCAGATGACCAACCCAATCCAAGCATGGGCATTGCTGTTGATCACGTTAGGGGGGCTGGGCCTTTCCGGCTGCGCCACCAAAGCTGCCCCGGGCCGAGCTGCCGGCTTTGTTGAGGTCGCGCGAATGCGCTCGCCCGCAGACCTTCCCTTTCACAAAGCTTGGGTGAGCCCTTCGGTGGATTGGGTGAACTTTACCGAGATCGCCTTTGCCGAGGTTAACACCGACCTGCTGCCAACAATGGACTGGTGGAAGGCGCTGGAGCGACGCGGCCGCTTTGAGGCAGATGCCCGGAAGCTCGCTCAATACGCCCGCAAGACCTTTGAGCGGACCTTCCGCAACGATCCGAATGAGCGTTTTCGGGTGGTTGAGGCACCAGGACCCCGCACCTTGATCGTAGAGACAGCCCTGGTAGAGGTGATCCCCAGTAAGGTGGTGCTCAATACCTTGGGCTACGTCCCCTTTGTGGGAAGCGCCTTCAGATTCATCAGAACCACCAAGGGCAGAAGCACGGTTGCCTTTGAGGCCCGCGTGCGGGATGGGGCAACCGGTGAAATCATCGCCACCTTTGCCGACCGGGAGGCTGAGAAGTACACCCCCGTCAATGTCAAGGATGTGACCTGGTACGGCCATGCCGAGAGCATCATCGCCGAGTGGGCCGATCAAGCAGTGCGCGCTGCCAATAAGGAGAGGGGCGAAGCGGTCAAAGACTCCAAACCTTGGCACCTGAAACCCTGGTAAGCGTTGCCTCAAAGGGGCTTGACCGGCTCTGGTTTTAGGCGTAATGTCGATACCATGCTAAAGAAATTGTTCCGCAAGCTGTCCGGCCCCAAGAGCCCTAAGAAGAAACCCGCCAAGCGTAAGGTCTCGCGCGCAAAAAAGAAATTACCCAAGCGCGCGGCCTCACTCAAAAAGCGCCCCCGGCCAACCGCCAAGAAGAAAGCGGCTGTATCGAAGAAAAAGGCCAAGGCTCGTCCCAAGCGGCGCAAAGGAGCTGCCTCCAAAAAAGGCGCACCTGCCGCCATCAAAGAACCGGAGATCGGCCGCGTGGTGGCTTTCTTCAGGATGCCGGTTGTTGCCGTCATCAAGGTCACCCAGGGGACACTCAAAGCAGGCGACCGGATCTGGATCAAAGGCCACACCACGGATTTAAAGCAGGTGGTGGCCTCGATGCAGATCGATCACCAGCCGGTCTCGGTGGTGTCTAAGGGAGGCGAGGCAGGGGTTAAGGTTTCTTCAAGGGCACGCAGGGGCGACCGCGTCTATCGGATTTCCTGAAAAATCCGGAGAGGCTTAAACCGGTACCGGGTACGGCACGCCGTACCCGGTACCGTTGTTTGTCACCGGAAGGGTTTGAAACTCTGGCTTTCTTGCCCCGCAGCTGCAGCTGTGTTACGGTTTCCTGGGAGCATCCTTTCGGTATTCCTTCTTCAGCGCCTTAAGGGTATCCCACTGCGCTTCGCTCAACTGAGCTTTGAGCTCAGCGTAGGCGGCTGCAATGGCCTTGGCCTTCTCGGCCTTGACAGCATACTTGGCATCGATAAGTCCATTGAGGCGATCAAGATCAATCGCATCGGCATAAAGCTCGGACTTGATGTCCACCGCAATCAGGTCAATTTCAGCCTGCTTTTTGATAATCTCTTTTTTGGTTTTAAGCTTCAAGGCGAGAGTGGCCTCTGTCGTCTCCTCAGAAAGCGCTAACTCCTCCTGATGTTTCAAAATCATATGGGCCTTCTTGAAGAAGCGCTCCTTCATGTCGCCGTGATGCGAACCCTTCTTCCAGGAATCGGCCTGAGCCACGGGGGCTGCGAGCAATGCCCCTGCCGCCAACAAGCAAATCCACGTGATGGGTTTTCTGATCTTCATCTTTAATTCCTCCTTTTGGATTGACGAAAAATTTTCAAGAGTGCTTCCTTTTGCTTCTTGGACAAGCGTTTGATCTGGGCCTCCCGTTTGAGCGCAGACGATTGACTTGGGTGCGCTTCTCGCAAGACCACCCGAACAGGCCCCCTTCCCCGCGTGTAGGCCCCTCCTTTTCCGGCATTGTGCGTTTTAATCCGCTTGGGTAGGTTGTTGGTCGCACCGGTGTAGAGGGAGTGGTCGTGGCAGCGAAGTAGATAGACAATCCACATGGCTTAGGTTACGGCTGCGCTGAAACCGTCGCTCCAGTATCAGCGCTTGAGACTGAGGCGGCATAGCGGGCCAACCAACCTTCCTTAACCTTGGGCTCAAACCTTTTGCGCGTACGCCGGCGCGCCTGGAGTGCCGCGGGGGTAAGTTCTACATCAATTCGCTTCCGGGGCACATCAATCGTAATGGGATCGCCGTTCTTGATCAGCCCAATCTCGCCCCCTGCTGCCGCTTCGGGTGAGATGTGTCCGACGCACAACCCCCTTGTCCCCCCGGAAAATCGACCGTCTGTAATGAGAGCCGCACGGATCCCTGCCCCCTTGATGGCTGAGGTGGGAGAGAGCATCTCCTGCATCCCGGGCCCTCCGCGGGGCCCTTCATAACGAATCACAACCACATCCCCGTCATGCACCTGACCTCGGAGGATCCCCGCTAAAGCAGCCTCCTGCGAATCAAAGACTTTGGCCGGCCCGGTAAAGCGAGACATCCCCTGCTCCACCCCGCTGGTCTTGAGCACCGCTCCTTGACGTGCGATATTGCCGAAGAGGACCACCAATCCCCCTTCGGGAGAGAAGGCCTTGGGTACCGGCCGGATGATGTCACCATCAGGCTTAGGGGCCCTGCGCACGCAGTCAGCCAGCGTTCCATAAACGGTCGGGGCCTTAAGATCCAGTTTGGAACGCCCCCCTTCATGGACCGCCCTTAAGACAGTCCCCATGCCGCCGACCCGATGCACATCCTCCAGATGCACCTCAAGCCGGGAGGGAGCGATCTTGATGACATTGGCGGTGGTGCGGGCAAGTCGGTTGATCCTTTCAAGATCATAGGGAATGCCTGCTTCCTGGGCTAAGGCCAGCAGGTGCAGTACGGTATTGGTGGAGCCGCCCATCGCCATATCCAGAATAAAGGCGTTGTCTAAGGAGCGCCGGGTAATGATATCTCTGGGGCGTACCCCGCGACGCACGAGATGGGCTAACCGTCGGGCGGCCGCTTTGACCAGGCGAGCGCGGTCTGGATTGAGGGTCCACTGCCGCACGACCCTGCGTTTGCGCACGGTGGCCGGAATGGTGCCGTTGCCCGGCAGGGCGATCCCGAGTGCTTCGCCCAGACAGTTCATCGAGTTGGCCGTAAACATCCCGGCGCAGCTGCCATAGCCGGGGCATGCTGTCTCAGTGACACGGATCAGCTCGTCGCGGGTCATCCTGCCCGCACTGTGCTTTCCTACGCATTCAAAGACCGTGATCACATCGCTTTTATCCCTGCCGGTCAGCATGGGGCCACCGCTGACATAAATGGCCGGGATATTAAGGCGCACCATGGCGTTGTACATGCCAGGTACAATCTTGTCGCAGTTGCCGATTCCGATCCAAGCGTCCACCGGATGAGCTCCGATGATGGTCTCGATCTGATCGGCAATAAGCTCCCTGGAGGCCAAGGAGTATTTCATCCCAAAATGTCCCATGGCGATGCCATCGCAGACCGCCCCGCCGATGTTGGCGTACCATACGTTGAACCCGGCCCGCTTGAGCTCCGCCTGGGCCATCTCACCCAACCGGTCTAAGTGCGCATGCCCCGGGATCTGGGTGGTGTAGGAGTTGATGATGACAACAAAGGGTTTCCTTAAATCCTGGGTTGAGCGAAGGGTTCCGGTCGCCATCATGAGAGATGCCGCCGGCAGAATCTCAGGCCCCTTGCGGAAGACCCGGCTGCCCGCACGTCGGATCTGTCTGAGGGTCTGGGTGGATTTGCGCTTTTTCATGGGAACATCATACCCACTTCTAGAGATTGCTCGTGGAGGTGATAGGAAGTACCGTTTCCATAAGTGCCGGGTTTAACTGGGCAACCCGGCACTCCTGAAAAACCACTTAGCAGTATTGCTTTGAGCAGTAGCCCTTACTGGAAGCTGGTCTGTTGGGCTATTGGACTATCGACCGCTGTCCTTGCGCTTTGAGAAGCACTCTTTGCAGTAGACCGGACGGTCTCCGCTCGGCTTGAATGGAACTTCGCATTCCTTGTTACAGTCTGCACAGGTGGCTTTGTGCATTTCCCGCGGCCCACCAAATCCACCACCCCTACCACCTTGATCAAAACCCATGACTCCTCCTTTTGTTGTCTTTCTCTGCTAACCCACGTAACGCTTATCAGCTACTTTACCACAGAAACTTAGAGGAAATTGCCCCGCTTGGATTCGAACCAAGATACCCAGATCCAGAATCTGGTGTCTTACCATTGGACGACAGGGCAAAGGAAGTGCTTATTATACCCTGAGTTGCGCTATCTGCCAGCAGCTTGGCGCAGACGGGGGATGACGCGTTCGCGGCCGGCGACTTCCAGAACATGGAAGAGGCTCGGGCCCACAGCGCGGCCGGTCACCGCAATGCGGGCTGGATGAATGAGATCCGCTGCTTTGAGCTTGAGCTCTTCGGCCAAACTTCGACAGACAGATTCAATCCCTTCTGCCTTCCAATTGCCAAGCTTCTCCAGGCGGTCAGAAAAAGCGCGCATCCGCTCACCCACCCCGTCCTGCTTTAACCGCTTGGCCACCGCCTCTTCGTCAAAGGGAATCTCATCGGTAAAAAGCCCTTGAGTCTGCCGGACGAGATCCTCGACCGTATCTGAGCGGCTCTTGTAGAGCTCCACCACCTCTCCCGCCCAAATGGGATTGAGCTTCTCTGACCACCAGCCACGTGCGGTTAAGGCCGCCTGCACCAACGGCAGCAGCGTCTCTAAGGAAGCATCTTTCATGTAGAGGCTGTTCATCCAGGTAAATTTCTTGATGTCAAAGACTGAGCCGGTCTTGCCGATCCGCTTTAAATCAAAGGCCTCAAGGAGCTCTTGAAGGGACATCCGTTCGCGATCTCCGCCCGGAGACCAACCGAGCAGCGCCAAGAAGTTGACTACCGCTTCGGGGAGGAACCCCTCCTTGCGGTAGTCGTTTAAGTTGGTAGCCCCATGCCGTTTGGAAAGACGAGATCGGTCGGTCCCGAGAATCAAGGGGATGTGTACGTAGGCGGGAGGCTTTAAATCCAGGGCACGATGGATCAAGATCTGCTTAGGGGTGTTCGAGATGTGGTCGTCGCCGCGGATGACGTGGGTCACACCAAACTCAGAGTCATCGAGCACGCAGGCAAAGCTGTAGGTGGGCATTCCATCGGATTTGATCAAGACCTGGTCTTTAATCTCCAGGGTATTGACCCGAATCTCGCCGTGGATTAGATCGTCAACGGTCACAAACTCGCCGGGGGTAATCTTAAGCAGAATGGCCTTGCCGTCTTTATAGGCTTTACCCTGCCCTAAGAGTTTGTCGGCCGTTTTTTGGTAGATCTCAACGCGCTTGCTCTGGAAGACAACCTCCCCGTCCCAGTTAAGCCCAAGCCAACGCATGGAATCGAGGATCTCGTCTAAGAACTCACTCTTGGAGCGCTTTTGATCTGTGTCTTCGATCCTTAGGAGGAATTGGCCCTTCTGGTTTCGGGCAAAGAGCCAGTTAAAGAGTGCGGTCCGGGCAGAACCGACGTGGAGGAACCCTGTGGGGCTAGGGGCAAAGCGTACCTTGACCATGGCAGTCGGCTACTCCTCGTCCACTTCGTAGTCGCCGGAGTCGGCCTCGCGCAGCCGATCCCGCACTTCGTCAAAGAGTCGAGTCTCAAGCTTACCACCGGAGGACTTGACCAAGACCTCCACCTTCTTGGCAGCACCCTCTAAGGACTTTTTGCACTCCCGCACCAGGGCCACCCCTTCTTCAAAACGCTTGAGGCGCTCATCCAGCGGCAGGTCGGTTGACTGCATCTTCTCAACGATGGTTTCTAGGCGGCCGAGTGACTCTTCAAAGGAGCCCTTCGCCTTACTCTCTTTGGACTTAGCCATGGGATTCCTCCTGAATGGATTTGACTTCGGAATGAATTCGTCCGCGGTGCAGTCGGGTCTGAATCAAATCTCCGGACTTGAGCTGGGCTGCTTCCTTAATGACCAGGCCTTCGGCGTCAAAGGTGATGGAATAACCGCGCTCTAAAACTGCCAAGGGACTTAGGGCATGGAGGCGCCCTGCCAAACCGTGGAGGCGAGCGGCAAACTGCTCCAGAGTTCGGGTGATGCCAATTCTTAAGCGCTGGTGCAGCCCGTCAAGGCGCTGGGCCTCATGCAAAATCAGGGCCTGGGGTGAGCAGGCTAGGAGCTCCCCGTTGAGCAGCTGCACTCTGTGTGCGGCACTCACCAGGGGAGCCTGCAGTCCCTCCAAAAGCCCTTCTTCCAGCTCACCAATCTGAGTCTGGAATTCTTCCAGCCAGCTCTCCGGCTCAGTAAAGGCCGGCTCCTGCAAAAGGGTGAGCAATCGGTTGAGAGACCCAGAGCGCTGGGCAGTGACAATCTCAGCCGCCTTGGTGGGGGTTGCTGCCCGGCAATCAGCCACAAGATCTGAGATCGTTACATCCTTTTCATGCCCCACCGCAGAGATCACCGGTAGGCGGGATTTGAAGATGGCGCGGGCAACGACCTCTTCGTTAAAGGCCCACAGATCCTCGAGGGATCCTCCGCCCCGGCCCACGATTAAAAGATCCAGCTCGCCGCGGC
Organism: uncultured Planctomycetia bacterium; assembly: GCA_964597545.1. GTDB lineage: Bacteria > Omnitrophota > Gorgyraeia > 1-14-0-20-64-10 > 1-14-0-20-64-10 > CAZQXN01. Next base: position 33,356 of record CAZQXN010000007.1, read on the forward strand.
GATTCAGATCCTCGATGGCTTGCGCGATGGACTCGGCGGCCCGCTCTCCCTGAACCCGGGTGGGTCTGAGTACCGTCTGGACGCCGTCCCGCAGGATTCTCAGCATATCGTCAATGGCCGCACCGCTTGGAGCAGTGATGAGGCCCACCCGCTCCGGGAAATCGGGCAGGGGTCGTTTGCGTTCCTCGTCGAAGAGCCCGGCCTGGGCCAGCTTCTCTTTGAGCTGCTCAAAGGCCAGCTGGAGCGCTCCCATTCCCTTGGGCTCAATCGTCCGAACAGAGAACTTCACCTCTCCCCTGGGGGCGTAGAACTCAACGCGACCAAAGCAGATGACCTTAAGCCCCTGCTCCGGCTCAAATTTAAGGCGGCGCACATCATCGCGCCACATGACCGACTTGAGTGCGGCATCGGCATCCTTGAGAGAAAACCAGAGATGCCCGCTGGGATATACCTTGGGATCCGAGAGCTCCCCCTCAACCCAGACGCCATAGGCAAAGGAGTTTTCGAAGAGGGAGTGAATCTGGCGGGTCAGCTCCGCCACGGTCAAGACCTGGCGGGATGAGGTCAACAGATCCGCTCCGGTTACCGGCTGCGGCGCAGGTGACGCGCTTTCGTCAGCAAAGGGGCTTTTGAGAGTGTAGTTACGTACTCGGCTCATCCAAACTGCTCTTGAATCCGTTCTATTTTCAGGGCCTTGCCGGTGGCAGGATCTACTTCTAGCATCACGCCGCACAGCTTTACATTGTCCTCGGCCACATCAAAGCGACTGGGGATTCCGGTCAGGAACTTCTCTGTGACCGGCTCTATCTTGCGCCCAATGATGGAATCATGCGGCCCGGTCATCCCAAGATCAGTCAAAAAAGCGGTGCCTTGGGGCAGGATGCGCTCGTCTGCGGTCTGGACATGGGTGTGGGTACCCAGAACTGCGCTGACTTTGCCGTCCAGATACCAAGCCATCACCGCCTTTTCAGAGGTCGCCTCAGCATGCATGTCGACGATGATCACCGGGGTCTTCTTGCGCAGTTCCTCAACCTGCTGAAGTCCCGCGCGGAAGGGATCATCCACCGCATCGACCCCCATGAAAACCCGGCCCAGGAGGTTGACCACGCCCACGGGAGTGCCGTTCTTGGCGGTGTAGGCATAGGCCCCAAAACCAGGGGTAGCGGGTGGGTAGTTGGCCGGGCGCAGAAGCCTGGGCTCGGCGCCCAGATAGGGGCCAATCTCCCGGTGGCGCCAGATGTGTTGGCCGGTGGTCAGCACATCGGCCCCGGCACCCAGCAGTTCATTGGCAGTTTTAGGGGTAATGCCGGCTCCACCGGCTGCATTCTCGGCATTGACAATGGTGAAGTCAATCTCGCGCTTGGCCTTGAGGATGGGAAGCAGCGCCTTAGCGGCATCCCGCCCGGGAGAACCGACGATGTCACCCACAATGAGTATCTTCATGGTTTACTCTGTGATTACCTTGTGGACCTGTTGGTCGTGAGATTCCCAAGGAAGGGCAGCCACCACCTGGAACTTAAAGGCAAGCCCAATCCTTGTGGTTTTCCTTGGAACCTTCTCCAGGAAGCGATCGAAATACCCTCCGCCCCGCCCCAGGCGGCGTCCCTTCTTGTCAAAAGCCACCCCAGGGACAATGACCAAATCCAATTTCTTGTGCGGCACATGACAGCCGACAATGCGCTTAGGGTGGGGAATGCCATAGGGGCCTTTGACGAGATCCCGACGAGGATCTTGGATCTCGGCGGCAATGAGCTGCCGATGGGCAGGCACGGTAACGGGAACCACCAAGCGTTTGCCGTCTGCTAGAACTTGATCTAGAATCGGCCGGGTCTCTACTTCTCCCCCGTGAGCCACATAACAGAGTACCACCTTGGCCCTTCGGTAGAGGGTAGAGCGCTTCAGGGCTCGTTCAATCTTGAGGCTCTTAGCCATTCTGTTCTTTTTGGATTGGCCCTGCAGGCGCTTTAGGATTTTTTGGCGCAATGCTGTCTTTTTCGTCATCGGGTGCGAACACTCCGCTTAAGCTTTATAGAAGCATTGTAGTCGTTATGAACCTGCTGAACCAGGGTTTCCAGGGTAAAGGCATCCAAGGTCGTCTGCACTGCCTTTTCTACCTGCTTCCAGAGTCCCCGAGCAGGATCGGCGGCGGATCTATTGCCCGGGGCTCGGCGGCGCCCCAGGAAAAGGCCCTTGGGCTGGATGGCTTCAACAATCTCGTGGATTGAAATTTTTTCGGCCGGCCGGGCCAGCCGGTAACCCCCCTTGGGGCCGCGCTCGGCTTTCAAGAGTCCCTTGCGCTTTAAGCGGTGGAAGAGCTGTTCGAGTGTGCGAGCTGGGATCTTCTGTTGCTTGGCGATCACGGCAATCCGCACAGGCCCTGGGGCTTGACGGGCAGCCAGCGCTACCAGGGCGCGAAGGGCATAGGTCAACAGGGAGGGGGCTGTCATGAAATGCTCCTGAGCGCGTTGGTATGGGCGCAGACGGTCTTTCGAATATGGCGCTCCTCGTGTGCAATCGACAGGAACCAAGCCTCAAAGGCCGAGGGAGGCAGGTAGACCCCTTGGGCCAGCATCTTACGGAAATAGCGGCCATAGCGCCGAGCGCAGGCCTGCCGGGCTTGCGCGGCATCCATTGGGGGCTTATCGGTAAAGAAGAGGGAGAGGAGTCCGCCGATTTGATGGGAGGCAACCGGAACCCCGAGGCGTTGGGCTTGCCGAGACAGCTCGCTTTGCAGGTGTGCTGCCGCTCGGTTAAGCCGAACATAGGTGCCGGGGCGCTTTAGGCGCTTCAGGGTGGCAAGCCCGGCTGCCATGGCAACCGGATGCCCGGCTAGGGTGCCCGCTTGATAGACCGGACCCGCCGGGGCTACCCACCGCATCAAACGCTTAGAGCCCCCATAAGCGCCGATCGGAAAACCACCCCCTATCACCTTGCCCAAGATCGTCAAATCCGGGCGCACCCCATAGTGCTGCTGCGCCCCGCCGTACCTCACCCGAAAACCGGTGATGACCTCGTCAAAGATGAGCAGGCTCTTATTTTTATGGGCAAGCCGCTTAAGCTGTCTCAAAAAACCAGGGTTGGGCGGGATGACCCCGGTATTGGCCAAAACCGGCTCGGTCAAGATACAAGCAACCTGTTTGCTGTGGCGCCTGAATACGCGCCGCACAGCCTCGAGATCATTGAAGGGAACAGTGATGGTGTCCTGCGTCACCCCAGCCGGCACCCCTGGCGTGCTGGGCAGCCCAAGTGTCGCCATACCGGATCCTGCACAGGTCAAGAGGGCATCCAGATGACCGTGGTAGGCTCCGTCGAATTTTATGATTTTTCTCCGGCCGGTTGCTGCCCGAGCTAAGCGCAGCGCTGACATCACCGCTTCAGTTCCAGAGGAGACAAAGCGCACCTGCTCCATGGCGGGAATGGCCTTGGAAATGGCCTGGGCGAGTTGGGTCTCACCCTGGGTGGGCGTGCCAAAGGTAGTGCCGCGCCGAAGAGCGCTCTTTGCCGCACCAACCACCTCAGGATGCCGATGCCCCAGGAGGAGTGCCCCCCAGGAGCCGACAAAGTCGATGTAGCGCTTACCCTCCACATCCCAGAGGTGCGGACCCCGTCCCCGATCCGCAAAGAAGGGCCGTGTCCCAACCGCCCCAAAGGAGCGGACCGGGGAATTCACCCCTCCGGCCAGATGCCGCCGGGCCTGCTGCCAACAGCGTTGGTTGGTGTTGCTGGATTTCACTTGAGCCAATGGGCCAGCTCCTTAGCGTAATAGGTGATGATCATGTCTGCTCCGGCCCGACGAATGGCTGTGGTGATCTCAAGCGTCGTGCGTCTTTCATCCACCCAACCGCGGGCTGCTGCCGCTTTGATCAGGGCGTATTCACCGCTGACATGGTAGGCCGCGGTGGGCCAATGAAAGGTGTCTTTGATAACTTTGAGAACGTCCAGATGGCTGGTGGCAGGCTTGACCATGACAATATCGGCCCCTTCTTGTATGTCCAGGGCAACTTCTCGTAACGCTTCTTCGGCATTCGGCGGATCCATCTGGTAGCCCTTGCGATCTCCGCGCCCAGGCGAGGAACCTGCCGCCTCCCGAAAGGGTCCGTACAATGCCGAGGCATACTTGGCCGAATAGCTCATGATGGCACACGTTTTAAAGCCCGCTGCATCCAGGGCGCCCCGGATCGCCCCGACCTGTCCATCCATCATGGCTGAGGGGGCCACCACATCGGCCCCTGCCTTGGCATGGGAGAGAGCGGTCTCGGCCAACAGGGGCAAGGTTGCGTCATTATCCACTTCGCCCTGTCGAGTGAGCAGGCCGCAATGACCGTGGGCGGTGTATTCACACAAACAAACATCGGTCATGACGACCAGGTTCGGAAGGGCTTTTTTGATCCCGCGCACCGCCTGCTGGATAACGCCGTTGGCCAAATGCGCACCAGAACCGGTCGCATCCTTGGAGCGAGGAATACCAAAGAGGAGCACGCCCCCTACGCCGCGCTCATGCAGACGTTTGGCTTCTGCAACGGTTTCAGGGAGGTTCAACCGAAAGATGCCGGGCATCGAGGCGACGGGTGTGCGTTTGCGCGTACCCAGAGCGACAAAGAGGGGGGCAATGAGCTGGGCCGGATGCAGCCGGGTCTGGCGAACCAAGCGCCTTAACCCCGCATGTCTTCTCAAGCGCCTCGGCCGATGGACTGGGAATTGGATCGTTTGGTTCATCGCGTTGCCTCCACAACCGCCCGAATGAGCCCATCAATCGTCCAGGACCGTCTGGGGAGGGTACACTGCGGGATGCCGCCGGATTTTAAGACCTTGGCAGTTGCCGGTCCAATCGCCACTGCCTTGGTACCGTTAAGGGCTGTGCGGATCCTAAGCCCTGCCCTGCGCAAGGCCTTCAAAAAAGCCTGGGCCGTAGAGGCAGAGGTGAAGGTAACCGCATCGGCCCCCTCTAAGGCGGTACGGAGCTTCCTGGGGACAATCGCAATGGGGACTGTGTCATACAAGATCACCTCCCGCACCCAGGCTCCACGCCGGCGCAAGCTTGCAGCCAGGGGGTCTCCTTTGCCCAAGTTGGAGCGTGGAATCAGAATCTTCTTGTTCTTGACCGGGAACCAGCCAAAGAGTTGTGTGATCCCCTCTTTGGAGAATTCCTCTGGGATCAGCTTAGGCTTAAGGCCTGTCTGTCGCACCGCCTGCGCAGTCCTTGGACCGATGGCGCAGATGGATCCCGATACCAAAGCAGAAAGCCGCTTCCGGAGCCGCCTTCCTAAGCGCTCTAGAGCCTCTACCCCATGATAACTGGTAAAGATAACCCAATCGTATTGATGAAGCGTCCGAATGAGCTGGGCAGCCTGCGCCGCCGGAAGATGCTTCGGCCGGATGGCAATGGTGGGCAGTAAATGGCAGTTGGCCCCGAGGCTTTTCAGGCGCCGGGCAATATCCGCCTGGTCATCAACCGGACGGGTGATAATCACCTTTTTACCCTTAAGGGGCTTACTCTGTGTGCGCTGCATAGCTCCACTTTTTGGTACCCGGTACAATGTACCCGGTACCGGTGTTAGTTGTTTTGGTAAAGGAGGCGATCGGCCCCCGCCGCACGAAGCTGACTGGCCAAGCCTTTGCCCAGCTTCTCTGCGGCGCGTGCCGGACCGGCTGCTTTTTGGCGTATCACGGTTTGCCCATCCGGAGAGAGCACCTCTGCCTCCAGGGTCATCTGCTCTTCCTTAAAGCGGGCCAGCGCTCCCACCGGAGTTTGACAGCTCGCCCCGAGCGCCTTTAAGCACGCTCGCTCTGCCAAGAGTTCGCTGTAAGCAGTGGTGTCATTAATGGGTGTCACCCGCTCGGCCATCTCTCGCTTATCGGAACAGATCTCAATTGCCAGCGCCCCCTGGCCCGGCGCCGGAAGAAAGTTATCCGGTTCAAGCGGCTCGCTTATCCGGTCGGCAAACCCCAACCGGATGAGTCCGCAGGCGGCCAATATCAAGGCATCGTACTCACCGGAATCCAATTTCTTCAGGCGTGTTTCAACATTGCCGCGGATCGGGGTGGGGGTGAGGTCCCCTCGACACCGCGCAAGCTGTGCCTGGCGCCGGAGAGAACCTGCTCCTACTCGAGCCCCTGCCGCAAGAGCAGCAAGGGTGATACCCTGCTTGGCAACCAGGGCATCCCTTGGATCGGCCCGCTTGAGAACCGCTGCCAGGGCCAGTCCGGCCGGAAGGTTGCTCTCCATATCCTTGGCCGAGTGGACCGCCACATCAATCTGCCCTGTCAAAAGAGCCTCTTCCAATTCCTTAACAAAGAGCCCCTTGATCCGCACCCCACCCGGCTCTCGTAAGGTATCCCCGGCTGTCTTGAGAACAACGATCTCGCAGTGCAAGCCTGGGTGCGCTGTTTCCATCGCCTGCCTCACGGCCTCGGCCTGCACCAGGGCCAATCGAGAGCCCCGCGTTCCCAGGCGAAGGGGTTTCATCTTGTCATGCTCGCGAAGCTTGCCCTTGGCCTCGACCGCGGGGCGAGCATCTGTTTGATCTCCGCTTCCGCGGGGATGACAGCTCTGCTGTCACCTCAACGAGCTCCTCTTCGCTCACACAACCATCCTGAATCCGGAAGGCCCGAGCCTGGGGCTGCGCGCCTGCCTGTAAGGTCACCAGGAGGTAATGGCCTCTAAAGAAATTCTGCGCTTCGGTTGCCCGGCGAACATCCAGGTCAGAAGGATAGGCCTCCGCAGCCACGTGGGAGTGGTAAATCACCATTGGCTCCAGAGTTTGACGGCGGAGTCGCTGTGCAACGCGGATCTGCTCTGCGGGATCCATGGCATAGCTGGAGCCAGAGGCCGCCGCATTGCGCATGGGGATGACGCATGTCGCCACCCCCTTCTTGCCGGCAAGATAACCGCAGGCCTCATGGGGACGGCCTGCCTTACAGTGTTGGATCGTTGCCTGTATCACCGAAGAAACAACCTTTAACATGACGTATGCTTCTAAGAAAAGAGGTGGCTGTTATGCAGAAGAAGCGGTCTGTGGGGTGTTCTGACCTGATGCCTTACTCGCCGATTTGAGAATCTCCCCGATCTCCGGACGGGTAAACTCGGGCGGTGGCGCCTGGCCATCCGACAGCATTTGCCGGACCGCTGTTCCGCTTAGGGAAACGCGCTCTGTGGCCGGATGGGAACAGGTCTTGACCGTTGCCATCCCCTGGCAAACCCGACAGAAAAAGGCGTTGTCAAAACACAGCGGTGTGACCGCCAGTTCATCCCTTGAAAAATGTCGGAATATTTTCTGGGCATCCAGGGGGCCGTAAAATTGTCCAACACCGGCGTGATCCCGACCCACAATGAAGTGGCTGCAGCCGTAGTTCTGCCGGATGATGGCATGAAAGATCGCCTCCCTGGGACCCCCGTAACGCATGGAAGCGGGGTTGACAACCAACATCGTCCGCTCCCCCGGCAGATACCCCCCGATCAAGGCCTCGTAGCAGCGCATCCGGACCTCGACTGAAAGATCCCCGGCCTGAGTTTGCCCTGCCAAGGGATGAATCAGCAGGCCGTCGGCAATCTCCAGGGCGCAGCGGAGCAGATATTCGTGCGCCCGGTGGATCGGGTTGCGGGTCTGGAAACCCACCACCTGATTCCAGCCTCGGCGGCGGAACTCTTGGCGCGTTTCAGCGGGGGTCAGCCGGTACACCTCAAAGGTATTGTGTTGGGGCAAATTCAGCACCGAGACCCGGCCACCCACATAATACGGGCCTTGGGCTTGGATTCGCGCCACTCCCGGGTGACTCTCATCCAGGGTTCCATAAACAAGCTTTGCTTCGACTGCCTTGTTGTAGGGGTAGAGCTCTGGTTGGTGCAGGATGGCCACGATCTGGCCGTTGGGATCCTTGAGTGCCAAATCCACCCCCTGCTTCCAGAGATCGGCCTCAGAGGCCTTGAGCGCCAAGGTAACCGGCATGGGCCAGACCGTGCCGTCAGCCAAACGCATCCGGTCTACGACTGAATCGTAATCGGCCTCCCGCAGAAAACCCTCCAGCGGTGAAATCGCGCCGATGGCCATCAGCTCCAAATCTGAGAGCTCCCAGGCATCCAGGACAACCGACGGCAAAGACCGGGCGCGGTGAAGAAGGGCGTCTCGCTCGTGCCCTTGTGCCAGCCGTTCAATGAGCTTTCCGCCGTGGGGGCTGATGAAGTCAGCCATCACTTCTCTCTCTCCAGATAGCGGACCAGCGCTGCAGCGGTTTTCGTGCCCACGATCCCATCGGCCCTGAGTCCCTCGGCCTGCTGAAAGGCCCGAATGGCTTGCTGGGTGCGGCGGCCGATCTTGCCGTCAATGGGGCCATCATAAAAACCGGCTGTAACCAGGGCGCGCTGGATTTGCCTGGAGCTGAGCCGGCTGGGAATCACCTTGGGGCGGACGGCCTGTGCTGGACGCGCTTTGAGGAGGCGAACCTCCTCTTTCAGGCGCACTTGGGCTTGCGCGAGCTCCTCTAGGCGGGTATGGAGATCGCCAATGCGCCCCTCCAGCGACGAGAGCCGCGTGTTCAACAGCTCGGGCTCCTGCAGTTTCGGCGCTGTCCGGGAAGCGGCAGGGGTGGCACACCCGGCAAGAAAAAGGGCTGCCAGGATACAGGCGGTTTGTTTCATGAAGAATCCCTTTTGAGAACTGCGTTTACACGGATTCTTGACCTGCCAGGTCAAGAATAACCCCTCTATCTAATCTTATTCTTGCGCCCGCGTCAAGCTGGGTCGCTCTCAGGAGACCTTTCGCCTCTGAGGATCACCTGCGCGCATTTGCCCGTCAGGTACAGGTCGAACAGAAAAATTCTCCAGGGCGGGAAATCCTGGCACTTGCGCACATACAGGCCGTCCAGCTTGTACAAAATGTTTAAGTCCGGTTTGTGGCGCTGGGCCATGCGCTCCAGGATCGCCTGGAACTTGGGCTCCTGCTTGCAGGCCTGGGGCACCCCAAAAAGCCCCGCCCGCATCTGCAGGCGATACCGAAACCCCTGTTCCACCTCTCCCTGGGTCTGCTCGATGATGTGGGGGCGCAGCCCCACAAAGGTCATCTCGCTGAAGGCAATGTTGACCAGCTGCGGCAGCTCATCCAAGTAATGGCTCAGAATGAAACGGCCTGCGGCGGTCTGAGGGGAGGCGGCTGTGATGCTGCGCGCTTCGGGTTTTTCCCGGACCCACTGCACTGTTTTCTCCGACACGGTCCGGAATTTGAGGATGTAAAAGATTTTGCCGGCGGTGATCCTGGGTTCCCGATAGAAGACTGAGCCGGCGCTCTCGGGGTGCAAAAGGCCGTCACCCTTAATCAGGATGGCAACCAGAAGGAAAACCGGAGAGAGCAAGATCAGAAGCACCCAGGCAAGGATCCGATCGAGCAGGTATTTGAAGCGCAGCTTCCTGGCTAAATTCACCGCCTCGGCATCAGCCCCAGAAACCGACAATCCGCCTAAACCACTCATGATTTCCTCAGGCGATCCAACCGCGCCTTCAGCTCCCGCTCAAAACCCTGATCTGAGGGGTGATAGTACGCTCGGGGTGCGGCGAGGTAATCCTGCTCAACATGGTGACCTGGGAAGGAATGGGCATACTTGTACCCTTCGCCGTGACCCAAGCGTTTGGCCCCGTGATAGTGGGTATCCTTGAGGTGCTTCGGCACTTCAAGGGTTTTTCCGGATTCAACATCTCCCATGGCCTGGTCAATCCCCATGATAGCAGAGTTGGACTTGGGCGCCATCGCAACATAGATCGTGGCCTGCGCCAAGGGGATCCGGCACTCCGGCATCCCAAGAAACTCCACCGACTGGGCCGCGGCAGAGGCGATCACCAGTGCCTGGGGATCGGCATTCCCCACATCCTCTGAAGCACAAATCAACAACCGCCTGGCCACAAACCGAGGGTCTTCTCCAGCGTAGAGCATCTTGCCCAGCCAATAGAGGGCTGCATCCGGATCTGAGCCGCGCATGCTCTTGATGTAGGCCGAGATCGTATCGTAATGGCCATCTTCATCCCGATCGTACACCACTGCCTTCTTTTGCGCCGACTCCTCGACCACCTGCCGGGTAATCCGCGCTTGGCCGCCCTTCTCGGGTGGGGTTGTCTCGGCAGCCAGCTCCAAACCATTTAAGGCCCGACGGGCATCCCCATCTGAAATCTTGGCCAGGAAGTCCAATGCTTCGTCGGCCACGTCAAGATTACGCTTACCCAGACCGCGCTCTGCATCATTGAGAGCCCGCCTGAGGATGGCCTGGATGTCTGTTTCTGAGAGCGGCTTAAACTCTGCCACGAGCGACCTCGACACCAGCGGCGCAACCAATGAGAAGAAGGGGTTGTGGGTGGTCGCCCCCATGAGGATCACGGTCCCCTCCTCCACCTCAGGCATCAAGACATCCTGTTGGGCCCTGTTGAAGCGATGGATTTCATCAATGAAGAGGAGGGTGCGTCTGTTCTGAGTGGAGCGGCGGAATTTTGCTCCCTCGATGGCTCGTCTTAACTCCTCGACGCCGGCGGCAACAGCATTAATTCGTTCGACGTGAGCCCGAGTCTTGGCCGCCACCAAGAAACCTAAGGCGGTCTTACCGCAGCCGGGGGGACCATACAGAATCACACTGGAGAGACGGTCTGCTTCGATGGCCCGGCGCAGGAGTTTGCCTTCCCCCAGCAGATGCTGCTGGCCCATGAACGCCTCAAGGGTCTGGGGTCGCATCCGTGCGGCCAGAGGAAGGCCTGCCGACCCTGTGGGCGAGTCTGCCTGCGAGGCAGAGGCCTCGGGCTGGAAGAGGTCAAACGAGGGAGTTGCTTTGACTGATTTGCGCGCCATCAGAAAGAGAGTGTCCCCGCCTGTGCCGGATGAGCGAGGGATTCCTGAACCGTATCCCAACAACGTTGGGCGCCTTCTCAGCGGTTTCTTGCTTCCCCTCCGGGCCTATAAGCCATCGGGCTTTGGGCCTGTGTTGCTGAGTCAAGAGGGGCATGCGCTCTACCGCTGAAGCCAGGTTCCCTGTTAATTCTGGTGTTGGTTCAGAATCAAACGCTCAAACACGCACACCGCAGGGACACAGCAACACTATAGCACGCACTGAGGAGGTCAACAACAAAAACAGCTGCGTTATTAGAAGATGATATGGGTTTGGAGGGTGACCTCAACTTCATCCTCTGCAGCACCCGTCCTCAAGCCCCCCTCCAAAGAGAGGAATTGCTCTCCTTTCTCGTCCAACCGGAATTGGGAGCCGAAGAGATAGCGCTGGGTCTTGAGGATATCATCGCAGAGGATGGAGCCGGTCAGGTAGGTCTTGCTGTTCAGATCCGCCCCCACCGAGAGGTACCGCTCTACAACCTCCTGAGTGCCTGCATTGTCCCAACTGGCTAAGCCGGCAGAGAGGTTGTAGCGGTGCCCTTTAATCTCTTTGTCGATGCTAGCGCCATACACTTGGGTTTCGCTGACGGGGTTTTCCTCCATAAAGAACCTTGAGTCCAACCCAAAGAGTTTAGCGCCCACATGGTACTTAAGATAGTGAGGATCCCTCAGGGTCGGACCGTCTGTCTCGATGCCGAAGGTGAAGCGGTCGGCCAGGCGGATCTGAGGGGCAACTGAGAGGAAACCGTTGACGTCCCGCCCAAGATCCAGCTGTACCTCATGGCCCCAGAAGGGCAGCTTGAAGCCTCCTCTTAAGTCGGTGGCGTAGCTGAGCGTTTCGTAGAAATTTGTCAGGTCCCCGGCGCTCTCCAGGTCTTCTAGGGTCAGGCTGAAATCCTCTGGATCGAACTTGGCCGGCAAGTAGGGCATGACCCGGGCCTTGGCATACCACATGTCATGGGTGGAGCGGATCGTCCCCCCGAACAAAGCACCGGGCACCACCAGGCCAAGGGCATCGCGGTCTTGATCATTCTCATAAAGGTAATCGACGAGGCTGCGGTGAGATCCGCTCGCCGAGAAAGGACGCTGGTAGGCATCGTGGAGGTCCAGCGAGGCATCGTCCGGGAAGCGATAGGCATAGAGCAAACCATCAAGGGAAGCCGTAAAACCGGATTGCTCCATCACATTCTCCCCCCAATAGACATAGTACCGCTCGGCAAGGGTGCTCGCTCCCAAGGAGGTCCTAGCGTGTTTACCAAAGAGCGGAAGGTCTGCGTTAAGGTAGCCCACCTCTGCCCCAACCCCCAAACCGGTCTCCTTGAGTGCAGTTGGAGCATAGAAGCTGGAGAAGGAAACGCTGGCCGGAGCATGAAAACCGGCGATCCCCAGCGAGGCGGGCTGCTGCGTGCTGGAAGAATCTAAAATCGAGAAGCCCAACTCATACCAGAGGGAACGCTCCCGCTCAGCTAAAGCTGCAGAGGGACTGGACGCAGGCAGCAGCGCCTCCAAGACGACGTACATCTGCTCTGTCGACTCCTCTGCCTCTATCACTTGGATGATCGTTTCGTCGCTCAGGGAGAACTCTCCAACATCCCAAGCCAGAGAGCGCAGCAGCTCATTCCACTTGCTTTCCTGAAAGGTGAGGTAGCCCTTGGAAAGCTCCCGAGAGTTGATCTGCACCTCCTGCAGGGTGGAACGGATGAGGTTGTTGCACTCCTCCTCCCCGAAATCACCGCCCTTAATCGCCTCCCAGGCATCGCTTGCCCCTTCGGTGATAACAGATTCATCCTCAAGCACTGCCTTGGCCAGGTAGTTGGTATCGGTGTAAAGCCCTGCAACACCGGCATCGCGGTCCAGCGCGAGGAGGGTATCATCTAGGTTCACGCTTAAGAAATCATCGGAATATTGAGCGGTATAGACCGGGATCTTCCCGTCATTGGGAGCCCCAAGTTTTAAGTGCAGGTCGTCATCGGCCGAGTCGTACTGTAGGTAGCCGTCAGAAGTCAACTGAAGTTGCAGGAAATGATCGTCGATGCTGGCGGTCAGCAATCGATCCGGTATGTCGACGCTTAGGTAATCCGCGTCATCCTCGCTCCACCGAATATCAAAATCCAGATCGGCGGCCAGATCATTCCCGATAACATCCAGGATGGTATCTATATCCCCATCGAGGACATGGTTAATTTTGGCGTTGTCTAGACGCACAATGTCACCGCCGGCCTTGGCCAGAGAGATTTCCCGCTCAAGGCCGCTGGTGGTTTCAGACTCAAGGTATTCGAACCAATTGCCGTCCCATTCACCCTCTGCCAAGAAACCATCTTCCCTGCTTTCATATGAGAAGGCGCCTTGAAGCGCGCCTCCCTTGTGGAGGGAGCCTGCCCCCTCTTCTGGTTTAAGCCAGAAGGAGAGCGCGTGATCGTCATAGCGGAGGTAGCCGGAGATGTAGTCTCCATTGCGGTACAGGGAGCCGTAGCGATATCGAGGCCAAGAGTTGCTGTAGTCGCGGTAGTAAACAGAAGCATAGCCAGGGCGTCGATAGGCAGAGAGGTAGTGATCGTCATAGCGGAGGTAGCCGGAGATGTAGTCTCCATTGCGGTACAGGGAG
>CAZQXN010000007.1:46916-72999 GCA_964597545.1 uncultured Planctomycetia bacterium
CCGTAGCGATATCGAGGCCAAGAGTTGCTGTAGTCGCGGTAGTAAGCCGAAAAATACTGGGGGCGCCGATAGATTGAGGCGTAATGGTTGTCGTGCCTCAAGTAGCCAGAGATGTAGTCACCCCAACGGTACAGAGAGCCGTACCGATATTGAGGCCAAGACCGGCTGTAGTCGCGGTAGTAAAAAGAAGCGTAGCCTGGGCCTCGCGAACCATTAAAGCGAATGTTGTCGATAGCGCCGTTTCCATACCTGTTATTTCCCACCCTTGTCCAGGAAAGGGCGGCTTCCTGGAATGGCCATGCCCAGGGACTGCGCAGCCACAGGGAAAGCGCATCGCCATCTTCTTGCAAATCCCAATAGTCGCTCAGCGCGCCATGCGCTGGAACAGGGGCCAAAGAAAGGATAAGTCCGGTCAAAAGAAGCGCTGCAACACTAAGAATGGTTTTGGAGTTTCTCATGGGAGTATCTCCTGCTTTTGTTTTGCACGACATTGTCATTGCCTCTAATTATAAATGCAAAAACCGCCGAGCTGCCTTTCCGAGCAGCCCGGCGGTCCTTTAGGATTCGTAGCTTTGCGTCCCACCCTTACGGGTGGTTTGCCTTTCTGGAGCGTTAGATAACTTCTGCTCTTCTATTCGGTTAACGCATAGTTTACCCGATTTATTCCAGGTATTTCAAGTTTGTTTATGAGCTTGTATCACTACTAACATCCTACTCCACCGTGAAGTAGGACCAGTCGGTGTAGGTGACGCCGTCGGTGCTGCGGTAGACGATGAACCACATGTATTGGCCGGGCTCAAAAGCCTTCTTTAGGACTGCTTGCCCGTTGTTCAGGTTGACGCGGCCTCCAGCGTAGCCCTCACCGGTCCGCGTAAAGACCATAATTTGGCCTTCGCGGAGCCGTCTGAGCGGATAGCCCCCTGCTTCAATGTCCCAGCTAAAGATGGGCCCTGGGCCCTGGACAGTGCCGGCAGGTTCAAAACCGGCAGGGCCTGTGTCTGGGCCGTCGTAGAGGACGGTAAAGCGCTGGCTCTGGGGAGGCCACAGGAATCTCCAGTTGCCATTGATTCTGACACCCCGGATGCTCCAGGCGTGGGGGCCGTAGTCCAGGGTGCCGGGGTGGGTGTAGTGGGTGTCAAAGACCACCTCGCTTCGGAAGGTCCAACCGGTGTAGCGGAAGGGCCTGCAGTTAATGAGATAGGCCTCGGCTGGGTTGCCGTCTGCATCATGGTAGACCGGCCAGGTAAAGGTGATGTCAGTGCCTTGGGCCCGGGTGATGGGGCCAACTGGCCAGTACTCTCCTGGGGGCATGGGGGGGAGTTTCTACGCGGATGGAGAATATCCTTCTTATAGCGCGGGCACCATGCTCGTCTGTGGCATCAATGACACAACGGTAGTGGCCGTTGTGGCCGTTGGGGGGCTAAGATCAGCTTGCCGGTGCCATCTCCGTGGTCCTGGAGGGTGGCAAAGGCAGGGAGGCTGACTCCGGAGAGGGTGATGGTGTCTCCGTCAGGGTCTGTGGCGTTGAGGGGGACCTCAAGGGTTTGGCCTTCGTCGAGGCGCTGGGTGGCTATGGGGTCCAGAGTGGGACGCTGGTTGGGGGTGGCGCTTACGGTGATGGTAGAGGAGTCCAAGTTGTTGTTCGGGGAATGGTGCTTGATTCCCCTTAATAAAGCTATTCTCCTATGTACTCTCTTGCCAAGATGGCCTCGGCGCTGTTGGGATACTCCTCTGCAAGGTAGCGAAACGCCTCAAGGGCCACCAGGAAATCGTTGAGCTCCTCCTGGGCAATGATTCCAACGGCTGCGATCGCCAGGGG
Organism: uncultured Planctomycetia bacterium; assembly: GCA_964597545.1. Lineage (GTDB taxonomy): Bacteria > Omnitrophota > Gorgyraeia > 1-14-0-20-64-10 > 1-14-0-20-64-10 > CAZQXN01. The sequence goes on from CAZQXN010000007.1 coordinate 48,736, forward strand.
GGCCAGGGGGTGCTTTGGAAATTTCTCTGTCACCATGCGCAGGTGGAGGCTTGCCCGCCTGGGATACCCCAGGTAAGATTCATAGGCCGCCACATAGAGCCTGAGCGGCACCTCCACCTCTGCATCATCGGTGTTCTCCAAAACCCGCTCTAAGACCTTCAGGTGTTTGGCCTGAATGCCCAAATCCCAATCGCGGTAGGCCGCCTCCCCTGCCAGAAGCCGTTCGTTCAAGATCTTGACGGACTTGTGAATGAGGGGTTGGAGTTTGCTGGAAGACTTCTCGCTGACGTACAGTAGTGCCGGCTTGAGGAACTCCTGGATGCGCTCTGGCCCTGCGCCGATCACCAGGGCCAATGAAGGTTCTTTCCCGATTTGGTAGGTCTCCAAAAGGGTGCTGCGCTCCTCTGCAGAAAGCGTTTCAGTCTCGGGGGGCAGCCGGTCGGACAGAATCCGGCTGGACTGCCCGGATTCAACGTTGACTCCAACCTTACCCAAATAAGAGGAGAAGAAGACGTTGCCGGCCAGCACCTTGAGCAGGGTGGCATCCTGCTCCGGCTCTACCTCCATGGAAAAGGCGGTTCCTTTTACTGTTGCATTGGCATTGGGTGTTCGAATCTCGAATTGGGATCCCCAAAATCCTTCTTTGGTCCGTGCCAACATCTCTCCCCGCATGAGATTGACAACAACCTGTGGCCGACTAAAAAATCGCAGCGGGGGGTTAACCTGCTGCCAGGTGATGGTGGTGCCGGGTTTGAGGCGCAGAAGAATCTGGTTGGGAATTTCGAGATCAACTGGACCTGGCTTGAGGGTCTTCATCGCCATCCCGGGTTGAAGCTCCCGATCCACCACCCCCTCAGCACTCAAACCGGGCGGGTTGCTGGAAACCACCTTCATGGGCGCGTGGGTAGGCCTTAGGGCAATGACCCCAAGCAAGAGCATGCCGAGGATAGCTCCTGTTGCCAATGTCCAAGGCGAGAAGGTCGGGCGCACGACCGGAATAAAGTGTGGTGGCGGGGGTACGGTGCCGCTCTCGACAGGGGGCAACCCGCTTAGGGTTGCTCGGGCTTGAGCCAATCCGCTGAGGCTGGCTCGGCAGTCAGCGCAAGCAGTCAGGTGCCGTTCCAGTGCAGCGCGGGTGCCGGGGCCAAGCTCGCCATCCAAAGAGCGAGAGAGAAACTCTGTTTTGGGATGCCGGAAGATCATCGCCCTTCCTCCTGCTTCAGGTATCCCAAGAGGCTTGCCAATTGAGACCGCCCGCGGGCCAACCGGGAGGCCACGGTATTAATCGAGCAGGACAAAAGATCCGCTGCTTCCTTATAGGCATATCCCTGTATATCGCAAAGGATCACCGCCTGTCGGTAGGCGGGAGCAATCTTGAGCAGTGCCTGCTGGACGGCATCGCCAGCTTCATCGGCCTGCGCCTGTTGGCTGGGCCCTGGATTGCTGCTGGCAATGGTATCGGACCGCTGAAAGGTTTCACCCTCAGCGGTCTCAAGCTCTTCCTCTAAGGAGAGCTCCCGGGCAGCCTTGGCCTTGCGGATGCTGTTGAGCGCGAGGTTCCCGGCAATGCGGTAAATCCAGCCGGCAACCGAGCCGGTCGGCCGGTAGCGGGGCAAGTGCTGAACCACCCGAATGAACGTCTCTTGTACTAGATCCTCTGTCATCGCTCTGTTTCCCGTAAAGCGGTAAAGATAACTAAACACCCGACTGTAGTACTTCCCGTACAATTCAGTAACAGCTGTATTCTCCCCTGCTTGGGCCCTCCGGATCAACTCGTGATCCTGCCCCCGCGAGGGGTCTTCCTGTAAGAAAGAACCCTTCTGGGGCCTGTTTTCTTCCCGTTTTTTGAGGTCAGACAGGCTGCCCTTCTTCATGGGGGTATTATACTCGCACAACGCAACTCCTTGAAACGTAAAATGTAACGGGCAGCGGGGAGCCGCCTTTGAACAGCAACTCCCCGCGCCGGGCACCTCGATTATGAGGTGACCTATTCTGGCTTTGATAACGCCTTACTGGATCTCGATTGATACCTCTTTGGGCTTGGCATCCTCTGGTCTTGGGACGCGAACCGTTAAAACACCATCCTGATAGCTGGCCTTGATTTTGCCGATGTCGGCAGCCACAGGAAGCTCAACCGCCCGTTGAAATCTCCCGTAGGAGCGCTCTACGAGGTGAAACCGCTTGTCCTTGGCCTCTGAAGAGGCCTTGCGCTCGCCGGTGATCAGAAGCGTGCTGCCATGTGCCTCGACCTTGAGATTCTCCTTTTTCAGGCCGGGCAGCTCTGCTCGCACTATGACCTCATCCTTGGACTCTTCCACATCCACCAGCGGGGCCCAGAGTAAGCTCAAAAACGACCTGTCCTGGGCAGAATTGCACCGTAAGCTAGAGCACAGCTGTTCTATCTCCTCCTGAAATGAGGTCAATTTGTGAATCGGGCTCCAGCGCATTAATTGGTACGCCATGTGTCTTCCTCCTTGGGTTGATTTCGATTTTTCTCATTAGCACTCCATATACAAGAGTGCTAGCTCATGGGCAAATAATTAGCACTCCATATACAAGAGTGCTAACACATGAAACTATATTATTCTCCTAGCGACCTGTCAAGAAAAAAGTGGCGCTCCTGGACGCTTGTCCGCCTCTGAGGGAGCTGATCTTTCCTGGCCCGAAGGCAGCATGGCTAAATCTTCGGCGTGGGTCGCAGGCCCCCTTCTCTTAGCTCGATGCATGGCACGCCGGTAGGTAAGGATCAATGCAAGGAGGCGGCCGTGTTTGATCGACCATTCCCACAGGATTCTGCCGTAGAAGACCAGTGGGTGCTCCAAGGGCATGCCAGGCCGTCGGTCCTTTCGAAACTTGAGCCGGAACAGCCCTCCCTCAAGGGGATGGACCTTCTCAATCCGGGCAAGCCCATGAAAAGAAATCAACTTCATCATCATGTGGGATGGTTCGAAACCCCACGCCATCCCGCGTCGGATCACGGTCTCAATATGTTCGGGCGAGTAATAGGCATCCCACGCCTTCCAGTAGATATCGTGCCAATCCTGCTTAGACATGATCGGATGGGCTGTGGTGATGTGCGCTAAATCGTAGTGATTCATATCCTGCTCCATCTCGACATGCCGATCGTAGAGCGCGCGGTGATCTTGAGAACCGGGCAGGGGTGTTAAAACAAAGAACTCCATAACGTCAATGGGCAGCTCTCGCTGAATGGTCTGGATGTCCTTCAAGATGCTTTCGGGAGTGTCTGCCGGGAAACCTAAGATGTATCCGGCGTAGGTAATGGCACCAATGTTGTGCCATGCCTGCAGCATGGCGCGATACTCAGAGACGAGATTCTGTCGTTTTTGTGCCCCCAGCAAAGCGCCCGGATTGATCGTTTCTAAACCAATGAAGACACGGTCCACGCCCGCTTGCTTCGCCTTCTCGATAAACCCGGGAATCTTGTGACATGAGGTATCCACCTGGATGATAAGTCGAATCCGATGACCTGCCATCTCTTGCAAGCTGATGACCCGATCAAGAATGGGTTCCCACATTTTGTTCCGCGCGAAGTTGTCATCGCTGATGAAGAAGTTGTGTAATCCCTGGTCGAGATTGGCGCGCACAAGGCGCTCGATGTCATCCGCGGTCCTGAAGCGGGATTTTCGCCCCTGCACGTTGATGATGGTGCAGAAGCTGCATTGAAAGGGGCAGCCCCGTCCGGCATCAAAGCTTGTTCTCGTTCCTGATTGTCGACGAATGATGGCGGCCGGCAAAAACGGGACCGGGCTTCCGCCGAGATCCGGCAAATCGTTCATGACGTTGTAAAGCGGTCTCATGGTGTTGGCAAAGGCGTCCTGGAGCAAACCCTCCAAATGCCCTTCCAGCTCACCCGCAAAGAGGGAGACGCCAAGGTCCATGGCCTCCTGCAGATCTTGCCCAACCTTAGGCAGCATGGCGAGGCAACCGCTCACATGGAAGCCGCCGATACAGACCGGGATATTTTGGGACCGAAACTGACGAGCCAAATCCAAGGCTCGAGGATACTGGTTGGTTTGGACGCCCGCCAGCATGACCAAGCCTTCGCCGTTGGAGGATTGGATCTGTCGGGCGATCTGCTTAGGTTTGATGCGGGTATTGAGCTCATCGTAGGCGTGCAGCTCAATCTTTACGTGCGGGCCCAGAATCTGGCGCTCGGCGCAATCGCGGGTAAGTCCATAGAGGGCCGCCAACGTATTGGATGGAATGGTGGAACGAGCCCACTGGATGACGTAGCCGTCGTCACCGTAATGAGAGGGCTTAATCATCACGACATGGAAGATCTTGTCGTTTGACTTAACGTGATTGCGCATGTTTACAGGGGATGAGGTTTCTTAGACGGGTTTTGAACAAGGTGGCGCTCAGCGCAGTTCCGCCTGAAATTTCTCCTTCAGCGCGTCCACAATCTGCTGGTGGGCCTCGGTTACCTCATCGTCGGTGAGGGTCCTGTCCCCGGCAGAGAAGCTGAGCCGAAAGGCCATCGATTTCTTCCCTGTCTCTACCTGCTTGCCCCGGTACAGATCAAAGAGGGCAGTCTCTTGGAGGAGGGGCTGGCCTGCTTGTTGAATAATCTCTTCAAGCTGACGAAAAGCCACCTTTTCGTCAATGGCTATCGCCAAATCACGAACAACCGGGGGGACTTTAGGCAGAGGCTGAATCCTTAACAGCTTCTCGGCGGTTCGGATAACCCCTTCGAGGTTGAGCTCTGCGTAGGCCACGGGAAGCTCTGGAGGAATTTCGCAGGTCTCTAAGACTTCAGGATGGATCAAACCGGCAACCCCCAGAGGTTCCCCGCCCAGGAGCAGGGTAAAGGTCTGACCAGAAAAGAAGGGCAGGGTGGTCTCCGTAAGCCTTTCCTCTACCTCGAGCCCCAAGCGCTTGAACAAGAATTGCAGGGCTCCTTTCAGCCGAAGAATAGCGTCGGAAGGGCTGGCCGCCGTCAGGCTCAAGGAGCGTTTCTCAGCGGGGTGATCCCCCAGTGCCGGGCCTTGGGCTTTGACATCAAAGCGATGGCCCAACTCAAACCAGTGGAATTCCTCTGCGGATTTTCGTCGAAGGTTTCTGGAAATCGCCTCCAGCGCACCCGGCAAAAGAGAAGGGCGCAGCAGCGCCTGTTCTGCGCTTAGGGGGTTTTGAATCGGGAGGGCTTCCTGTGCAGAGGATGTTTCTCCTTCCTTGGGGGGCTGAGCCAGCCGGCATCGTACAAGGGCATCTCGGCTGATGAGGCTGTAGGTTTGGATCTCCTGGAGTCCGGCCTGGGCTAAGAGATTTCGGATCTTGTCCTGCTGGGCAATCCATGGGTCTTCAGCCGGTTGCCATTGGGCATTGATTTTCTGGCGCGCAAGCGGGGGGGCTGTGGTCTGGCACCGCTCATACCCCCACAGGCGGGCCAGTTCTTCGTACAAATCCTCTGGGATCTTGAGGTCCCGTCTAAAAGAGGGGGGGTTGACCTTAAAGCGCCGAGCGGTTCCCTGAACTCGGCAGCCGAGCCGCTCCAGGAAGCGCCGCTGTTGAGAGGGATAAATCGGCATTCCAAGAACCTGCTGAGCCCTCCTGGGCAGCAGGGGAATGGAGTCGGAGGTCATGGGATCTGCTGGGTTGATATCGGCAATCCCAGAGGCTGTTTTAGCGCTGGCCAGCTTTTGGATCATGCGAGCGGCCCGCATCGCAGCAGCAGGAACCATCTCCGGGTCCACGCCCCGTTCAAACCGATAGGCCGAGTCAGAGCTCAATTTGGTGGTCCGGGTCGCTCGTCGAATCAGCGCCGGGTCAAACCAGGCGGATTCGATCAAAATCCGCTTTGTGGCTGGGGTAATCTCTGTTGCCTTGCCGCCCATAACACCGGCCAGGGCTACTGGGCGCTTGGCATCGGCAATCACCAGCAGCTCCGGGGTCAAGGTGTGCTCTTGTCCGTCGATGGTGACCAGTTTCTCCCCTGTCTTTGCCCGGCGCACCCGAATTTCCTCCGCCTCCAGACAGTTTAAGTCAAAGGCGTGCAGGGGCTGCCCCAGCTCGAAGAGACAGAAATTGGTAATGTCCACAACGTTGTTGACCGGACGCACGCCCAATCGCTCAAGGCGGCGGGCAAGCTCCGGGGGGCTGGGTCGTACCTTGACCCCCTCCAAAACAATCCCCACATACCGAAAACAATCCTTGGGGTCATCAATCGCAACAGAAACCGGTTGCCCGGAGTTGCGCAGAGGGGCAAGTGCCTTTTGCAGCCGCTTAGGCATATGGAAGGTTCGACCCAGCAAGGCTGCGGTTTCTCGGGCAATCCCCACATGGTTGAGCAGATCAGGCCGGTTGGGGGTGACTTCAGCCTCAAAGAGCCAATCTCCGTCCACGGAGGTTAACCCGCCGACCTCCAGCCCCCCCATGGTCAGCCGTTCGGCCAACGTACGGGGCGGCAGAGAGATCTCCAGGTAATCCCTCAACCAAGACAGAAGAAACTTCATCGCGCGCTCACCGGAACTGCTCCAGAAATCTCATGTCGTTCTCAAAAAAGAGGCGGATGTCCTCAATCCCATAGAGGAGCATGGCGATTCGCTCCACCCCCATCCCAAAGGCAAATCCGACGGTACTGGGGAGGTATCCTACCGCCTTGAAGACCTCGGGGTGGACCATCCCACAGCCCAAGATCTCCAACCACCCTTTCTGTCCGCAGACCCGGCATCCTTTTCCATCGCAAAAAATACATTTGAGGTCTGCCTCGGCGCTGGGTTCGGTGAAGGGGAAGAAGTGCGGACGAAAGCGCAGGCGGGCTTTACCGCCAAACATACCCCGGGCCCAGGCGCTTAAGACCCCTCTGAGGTCTCCAAAGGTCAACTCCTTCCCAACCGCCAGCCCCTCAACCTGATGAAACTGGAAGCAGTGGGAGGCATCTACGGCATCAGGCCTAAAGACCCGGCCGGGAACCACAATCTGGAAGGGGGGCTTGTGGGACTCCATAAAGCGGATTTGCATGGGGCTGGTGTGTGAGCGCAGAAGGAATCTTTGATTCCCCCCTTTGGGAAGGGCTTGGTCTGAAAGATAAAAGGTGTCAAAACTCTCCCGAGAGGGGTGGTCGGTGGGGATGTTGAGGGCTTCAAAATTGTTGTGCTCGGTTTCCAGCTGGGGCCCCTCGACTGCGGCAAATCCCAAGGAGCGAAAGATCGTCAGGCTCTGGGTAACGGTTTGGGAGGTGGGGTGAAGGCGTCCGGCTGGGGGTGCGGTGCCGGGAAGGGTCAGGTCGGCGGTCTGGCGGGGGCGCGCCCGCTGGCGGCCCAGTGTCTCTTCGTGTTGGGCCAAGGCCTGCTCCAGCTGAGTCTTGATGGTATTGAGCTTCTGGCCCAAGCGCTTTTTTTCATCTGAGCCAAACTCCTCGCCCTTCAGGTAAGGAAAATAACCGCTTAGCGCCCCGCGGCGGCCCAGGAACTTAACGCGGATCGACTCAAGGGTCGGCAGCTGATCGGCCGAAGCCAGGGCGCGGGTGGCTTCGGCCAGAAGTTCATCCAGCTCTTTTTCCAGCTGCTCGACCGACAGGCTCACGGGTTATGCAGCCGCTTTTTTGACGCCGGCCTTCTTGGCCACCTCCACCAGTTCCCGGAAGGCAGCTTCATCGTTAACCGCCAAATCGGCCAAGATCTTGCGGTCCAACTCCACGCGAGCTGCTTTGAGGCCTGAAATGAACCGGTTGTAATGTAAGCCCTGCGCCTCGCAGGCAGCATGAATCCGGGTGATCCAGAGTGAGCGGAATTGTCCCTTGCGCGCCTTGCGGTCCCGCGTGGCGTAGGACATTCCCTTCAAGAGGGTTTCTTTGGCGCGCCGATACAGCTTGGAGCGGCGACCCCAAGCGCCCTTGGCTTGTTTTAATACGCGCTTGTGGCGCTTGCGGCGAGCCACTGAATGTTTTGCTCGTGGCATGGGTGGTGTCTCCTTATGGAATTAATAGTTGCATGCGCTTTTGATCTGCGCGGCTCAAATTTCCTTTGCGTCGGAGCTGACGCTTGCGCTTCCGGGTTCTCCCGGAGAGCAGGTGGCTCCGAAACGCCTTGTTGCGCCGCAGCTTGCCGCTGGCACTCTTCTTAAACCGCTTTGCTGCGGCCTTTCGCGTTTTCTGCTTGGGCATGAAAAACTCCTTCTGTTTCCCCCGCTATCGTGGCGTCAAGGTCATAAAGAGGAAACGTCCCTCTTGGACTGGGGCGCGCTCGACTTGAGCAATCCCCGAAATGTCTCCCTGGACGCGCGCTAAGAGCTGATGGCCGAATTCTTGGTGGGCCATCTCGCGCCCTCGAAAGACCAGGGTCACCTTGACCTTGTTCCCCCGTTTTAAGAACTTGGTGAGCGACCGCATCTTGGTCTGGTAATCGTGATCTTCAATCCGCGGCCGAAATCTTAATTCCTTCAACTGTGCGTGCCGTTGGTGCGAGCGGCTTTCTCGCTTCTGTCTTTCCCGCTCATACCGAAACTTCGAGTAATCCAGCAGCCTGCAGACCGGTGGGCTGGCCTCGGGGGCCACCTCTACCAAATCGAGCCCGGCCTCCTTGGCCTGTTTAATGGCGTCGTTGACCTGCACAACACCTGCTTGCTGCCCTTTCGCGTCCACCAACCGTACTTCACGAACGCGAATCCGTTCGTTGATTCTCAGTTCATCTTTCTTCGCGATGTACGCCACCCCCTATCATTGTTTTTGGCGAATCTCTCGATCAACCCGATCGACGAAAGTCTTGAGGTCCATTGAACCCAAATCCCCTGCCGTGCGCCCGCGAACCGAAATCTTTTGGGCTTCCACCTCGCGCTTGCCGATGATCAACATGTAGGGCACCTTGGCAAGCTGCGCATCTCGAATCCGAGCCTGCAGGGTTTCTCGCCGATTATCCAGTTCCACTCTTAAACCTGCCTTGAAAAACTGTGTCACCAAATCCTGCGCATAGGCCTGCTGTTCTTCGGTAATGGGAATCACCTGAATCTGCACCGGGGCGAGCCAAATCGGAAAGGCTCCGGCATGGTGCTCGATCAGCATCCCCATGAAGCGCTCAAAGGAGCCGAAGAGGGCCCGGTGAATCATGACGGGCATGGCCTCTTTGCCGTCGGCCTCGATGTACTTGAGTTTGAACCGCTCGGGCAGAACATAATCCAGCTGGGCAGTGGCACACTGCCAGTAGCGGCCTAGGCTGTCCTTGACGTGAACGTCGATCTTGGGTCCATAGAAGGCGCCGGCCCCGGGGGAGAGCTCATAGGGGACCTTCTGGGCATCCAGCACCCCGGTCAAGATCTCCTCGGCCCGGCTCCATTGGTCTTGGTTTCCCAAAAACTCCGGCGGCCGGGTGCTCAGCTCCACCCGATAGTCGTCAAATCCAAAATCTTTCATGGTAGCCTTAATGAAATCCAAGACCCCCTCAAGCTCCGAGGCCAGTTGGCTCTCCCGGCAGAAGATGTGGGCATCGTCCTGGGTAAAGCCGCGAACCCGCAGCAGGCCGTGGAGCACACCGGATTTCTCATTCCGGTAAACCGTTCCCAGCTCAAAGAAGCGCAGCGGCAGGTCCCGATAGCTCTTGAGGTCCGACTCATAGATCAGCATGTGGGCGGGGCAGTTCATCGGCTTGACCCCCCACTCCTGGTTGTCGGTCTCAAAGATGTACATGTTCGCTTTGTAGTGGTCGTAATGGCCGGAGCGAACCCAGATGTCGCTCTTCAAGAGGTGCGGGGTGCCCACCGGAACATAGCCCCGAGCCCGGTGCTGCTCGCGAGCGTAGTTCTCGATCACATCTCTCAAACATGCTCCCTTGGGGTGGTAGAAGACCAATCCTGCTCCTGCCTCTTCCATGATCGAGAAGAGCTTCAAGCTTGTGCCCAGCTTTCTGTGGTCGCGGCGCTTGGCCTCTTCGCGCAGCTTCAAGAACTGATCGAGCTCCTTAGGATCGGAAAAGGCGGTGCCATAGATGCGGGTGAGCATCGGATTGCGTTCGCTCCCGCGCCAGTAGGCGCCGGCAATCGAAAGAAGCTTGAAGGCCTTGATGTGGCCGGTGCTCTTGGCGTGCGGGCCCTCGCATAGATCGATGAAGTCGCCATCGGTGTAGATGGAGACCTCATCCCCGGGGATGTCGCGAATCAACTCCAGTTTGAAGGGCTCATTGCGCTCCTGAAAGAACTTTTCGGCCTCAGCCTTTTTCATGGAGGAGCGCTTGAATGAAAAATCCTCTTGAATGACCTTTGCCATCTCGGCTTCGATGGCAGCGAGATTGTCCTCGGCGATCGGCTCGGGCAGATCCAAGTCGTAGTAGAACCCTTCCTCAATGGAGGGACCGATGGCCAGCTTGGTCTTGGGCCAGAGGCGCTTGACCGCCTGGGCCATGACGTGCGAGGCCGAATGCCGAAGGGCATGCAGATTCTCGCAGTCCTCTGACCTTGCCTGTTTTTTTGCCTGTTTTGTTTTAGCCATATCTCACATCGCTTAAGATAAATACGTGGGCGGTACTGGGCTCGAACCAGCGAACCTCCTCGATGTCAACGAGGCGCTCTAACCAACTGAGCTAACCGCCCAAAATTTCAATTTTTGTACCGGGGGCAGGCTCTATTGTGGGCGAGGTGGGATTCGAACCCACACGTCCTTTCGGACACAAGGTTTTAAGCCTTGCGCGTGCTGCCAGGTTTCGCCACTCGCCCGGCGTATCATACAACAAATTCTTAATCAAGAACTGCAGATGAAGCGCTTGCATCGCGAACCTCGAGCGTCTGGTTCTTGCTCCATACATGTACGTAGGTCCATTTCCGCCAATTGGCGGAATCCGCAACCGTCTTGCTCTTGGACCAGCCAACATGCTTAGAGAGGCACTCCTCGGCAAGCTCCCGTTTGCGCTCCATGGCGAGAGCACCTGGATAGTAGCAGTGCGAGAAGATCACTTTAGCTGCAAGTTTGCCGTACTTCAGAGTATAAAGCGAATGCCGCCTCCCTTTGCCTGCCTGCACATGTATCCTGCCCGTCACTCGCCATGTTTTCTCTGTTACATTCGAAAGCCACTGAAGAAACGGCTTTGAGGTGCCGCAAACAAAGAGTCTCCACTGTTCGCGCCCATTCGTCGGATGAATCCAGCGGCGAATATTGCCGTCTCCGTCAATCGCGCCTCTCAAGAAATCTCTAAAGCCAGAATCCGGCACATTGAGCCGATTAATCGTCAAGGTTTTCCTTGGGGTCAAACCAATGTCGAGCAATCTATCATAAAGGGTCCTGCTCCCGATCTGAATGCGATGGGCCCCTTGGCCGGCCCCGTTATCTTTCCGGGTTACACCTCCGCGCAATCCGATAGCCTTACGGATTTGAACCAGATGATCTTTATCTCCTGTAATATCGATGTGTCTGCCATCAATGCTGAGACATCCGTCGGTTGCAATTAAGCCAACCAAATACCAAAAATGCTGTTCTGGACACTCAAATGATTTCGGCTTTGGCCCAGGTTTGCTCATGTTCGTTTATCGATACGCTTTCGACACTACGCTAATCAATTTGGAGGTGCGGGTCGGAATTGAACCGACGAATAAGGGTTTTGCAGACCCTTGCCTTACCACTTGGCTACCGCACCGAGGCCCGGCCCCTGCGGGTTGGCAGGGGTTTGGCCCCTTTGGGTTGAAGGAGCTTCTCAACCGTCTCTAAGATCTTAGCGGCCAATCGGCCCTTTGGCAGCGCCCGAAAGGTTTTTCCCCGGCCGTTGCGGTCTAAGATGGCCCCAGCCACCGGTTGGGTGCCAAAGGGCCCGCGGCTCTTGCCGCGAGGCGAGTAGCGGGTAGCCACCACCGCATCCAAGCTCTTGGCCTTGAGCTTGAGCCTTGCATTGGCCAGCCAATTCTCTGTCTCCAGGGCAAAACCCACCACTGCCTGGGCCGGTTTGCGCTTACGGGCGACCTCAGAAACAATGTCTTGGTTCTCGATCAACTCCAATTGCCACAGCTTCAAAGAGCCGGTAATTCCTGAGCGCTTGATCTTATGGGTGGCCATCCGAATGGGCCTAAAGTCGGCCACCGCCGCGCTCATGATCAAGGCGTCTGCCTTGGGAAAGTTCTTTTTGACCGCCTGCTGCATCTGGGCGGCGGTCTCCACATCCACCCGACGAACCCCTTTGGGGTTGGGCATCCCCGTGGGGCCGGAAATCAGAGTCACCTGATGGCCCTTTTTCAGGGCTGCTTCGGCCAGGACATAACCCAGTGTCCCGGTGGAATGGTTCGAGATAAAGCGAACCGGGTCGATCGGTTCCCGGGTGGGTCCGGCGGTAATCAGCAACCTGCGCCTGGTGCCCTTACGCTGTCTCATGGAAATACCTTTACCTCTTTCTCGCCGTCTGTCGGGGGCGGCTCTTGCGCCCTTTAAGTCGGCTGCGAAGCACTTCCAGGGCGTGGGCCGGTTCGGCAATGTGGCCGATGCCCCGCTCTCGGCAGGCCAAATCGCCAACAATGGGTCCTACAAATTCGTAGCCCAGCCCTTTAAGTTTGGCGATGTTCTCCTGGTTGATTTTGTGCTCATACATCCGGCTGTTCATCGCGGGCGCCACGATCACCGGCGCCCGAGTTGCAAAGAGAAGGCAGGTCAGCAGATCATCGGCAATCCCATGGGCCAGCTTACCGATTAAGTTCAGGGTGGCCGGATAGATCAGAACCGCGTCGGCCTTGTCTGAGAGTGCGGTATGGGCAATGTCCCAGGCCTCTGGCCGCTCAAACAGATCCGAATAAACCTTGTTGCCGGAAAGGGTCTGGAAGGTCAGTGGCGTCACAAACTGCGCCGCCTCCTGGGTCATGACCACATGGACGCGGGTATCCCGCTCCTTTTTAAGCTGGCTGATCAGGTCGCAGGCCCGGTAGCAGGCAATCGACCCGGTAACACCGACAACGATCTCTTTCACAGCTTACTCTTCTTCTCCGGTTTCTTTTCTTTGAAGACCACCTTGCCCTCGGAAATCTCCTCTAAGGCAACCAATCCCGGTTTTCGTTTGGGGGGAGCCTCGACGAGCTTGGGAGAGCCGTCGCTGATCTCCAGTCCCCGCCGGGAGGCCAAAGTTACCAGCTTGTAGATCGACTTGGTCTTTTCCAGCAGATTCTCTCGAAGAACAGGCTTGCGTTGCTCAGCAACCATAGATGGCTTACCTCATTGGTCGACTCGACAGTGTTCTGCCTTGCAGATGGCGCGAACCTGCGCCACCGCCTCAGCCAGCGAGTCGTTAACTACGGTGTAGTTGAATCGCGTCACTTCTCTTAATTCCCGTCGGGCCAGCCGAAGCCTGGCCTGAATCTGTTTGGGGGTTTCGGTCCCCCGGCGCTGCAGGCGCTTGCGCAGTGCGCTAAAAGACGGCGGCAGTAAAAAAATCGTTGTGGCCGGAAATTTGCTCCGGCGGATCTGGGCCGCCCCTTGGATGTCGATCCCCAGCACCACATCCTTGCCCTGTTTGAGGGCCTGCTCGACCGGCCGGCGGGGGGTACCATACCAATGCCCCAGAATCCGAGCGTGCTCTAAAAACCTGTTTTGCTTGCGCTCCTTCTCGAATTTGCCCCGCGAGATGAATTGGTAATCCCGGCCGTTGCGCTCCTTGCCTCGTGGTGGGCGGGTGGTTGCTGAGATGGAACGTACACATCCCTTCTCTGCCTTCAGGAGCCTAGAGACCACTGTGGTCTTGCCGCTGCCCGAGGGGGCAGAGATCACAAAGAGCCTGCCGCAAGCAGCAGATTTGCGCCTTGCCTTACTCAACGTTGGCCGCCTGTTCGCGAAGCTTCTCGATCTGCCCCTTCATGGCCACTACCCAGCGGACCACTGCGGTATCCCGCATCTTGGCCCCCAGGGTGTTGGCCTCCCGCTGAAGCTCTTGTGCAAGAAAATCAATGGTCCGGCCCGGAGAGCCGGCCAGCGCCTTGTTCTTGGAGGCACCCGAATTGCCTCTTGCGGCCTGGCGCAAAGCGGTCAGGTGGGAGGCAATCCGAGCCAGTTCTTCGCTGACGTCGGTCGATTGGACCCAGGCGGCTGCCTCGGCTGCAACGGCCGAACGACCGGTGGGGCGAGCTGCCCCTCCTGTGCTTTGAAGCGCTGCTTGAATCCGGGAGGTCAGCCGTGTCCGCAGGACCGATTGGGCAATGGGCGCGCGGTGTCGGATTTTCCGGTGCAGCCCCTCCATTGTTTTTAATAAATTCTCCAGCACCTTCTCAAGGCGTTTGCCTTCTTGGCGCCGCATCTTCAAAGTGTGAGCAAGGGCCCGGGAGAGGCCTTGCTTGAGGCTCGGCCAAGAGCGCGCCAGGGCCCCTTCTCGCTTGGCAGAGACCATCACCTGGGGCAGTCCCAAAACGGTTTCCAAAGTGACCGAGCCGCCCAATTTCAAATCCTGTTTGACGCGGCGCAGTTGGTTGACATATCGCTTGGCAAGTGCGGTTTGGAAGGTGACTGGAGAGGCGGTTTCGCTTATCTTCATGGCAACCGACACCCGAACGCGCCCCCGGTGAATGGCGTCGGCAACCATCGCACGGAGAGAATCTTCATACCCCTGCAACCCTTCGGGCAGGCGAGTCTCCATCTCCATGAACCGATGGTTCAGGGTGCGGATCTCAACAACTGCTTGGGTACCCGACGGCAGGGCAACTTCGGCCCTGCCGAAACCGGTCATGCTGATGAGCATGCGCTCGGCGTCTTGATGGTATTGCGGATTTGCGGATTGAGGGTTGGGTACTTTTCTAGGTAGGCGACCCGCTCTTCCGTAAGCGTCTTTGCCATTTGCTCGATCTGCTCCTTGGGGTAGAACTTCTCGAGCGCAAACTGACTCATATCCAATCCGTCCACTGCCTTAGGGATCTGCGTGCTGAAGAGAGGATCCTCCTGCCATTCGATGGAGTTGCGAACGATCCCCCGGATGAGGGTGGACATCTCTGGAATCTGGACCCGTCGGACCTTCTGGCGAACCACCTTGGTGCCATCGGGCTTCTTCTCCATGATCTCCCCCACCCCGCCGGTATTGAGCAGGTAACACTGTGCCTTATCCCCGCAACTCTTGAGGAGTTCGTAGAAACGGTTGCCTTCGTCTGCCTCGCAGCCAATGATGAAGGGGTTGGTCCCGACCACCCGGACCGATTCGCCGGCCTTCTTGGGGTCTCCGCCGGTGGACTCAATTGACTCACCCAGCATAAAGGCGGCCGCCCCTTGCTCAACGGTGAGCTTGGAGCAAAGGGGGACGACGGTGTTGCGCCGGGTGATGAAGGCGATGATCAGGCCGTCCAGTTCGGCGACAGGGGGCAGGTTGGGTGTGGGGGCCTTGGCCTTGCCAAAATCAGCCCACTGCACCACCCCGCGCCCATTGCCGGTCAGCACCTCATCGTCAAAGTCAATCTTGCCCTGGTAGTCAAAAAGGGTGTTCTCCAAAAGGGCGTTCTTGGAAGCTGCCGCTTGATAAAGCAGGCGCTGATCCACTGGGTTGAGCCCACCGGTTTTCAGGAAAAAGCCCCGCTCAGTCCCCAGGGCCGAGCCGTCCTGCCGCATGAAGACAACGTCATCCTGGACCACCAGGATCCCCTCTCCCTTACCATCCAAACCATGGTCATGACAGGAATGGGTAGTCTTGCCGGTGGCGGTCAAACCAAACAGGAGCATGCCGTAGCGCTTCAGCTTGCCCTCTTTGGCATCCTGGGCTGTAATCAGCTTGGCACCGGCGTGCACCCCGAGCATCTTCTCCTTCTTGGCGTTCCACATGGCGAGCCGAAGGTGCCCCTTTTTGGCCTCTCCCAAGTAATCGCTTCCCAAAACCAGATTGAGATTCTCCTCTGGGAAGACCAAGATCTGCCGATCCTTTTCCTGCCACTCCGGGATATAGATCAAAGTCTGCCGGGGCCCATTGGCTTTGGGGTTGGGGGCAAAAAGAAGGGAGGTCCACATGTGGGCCAAGCGAACCATCTCTGGACGAGCCACCGAGATATAGGTCCGGCACTGCGGCGAGAAAACAGCGTTATCTCCTATGCCGCGCTCCACGCAAACAAAGGGAGCAATTTTCAGATAATGCTTTACCGCCTCAAGGGTCTTGGGGAGCTTCTGCAAAAGGGCTTTTCGCTTATCAGTCAGGTGGCCGGTCTGCACGTAATCCGGGCCGACATAAACAGTCACTGCGGCTGAGCGGTTCTTGACCGTAGTGTGATAGGCATAGTTGCCGAACTGCGTCTTGGCGCCAAAGCGCTCGGCTTCGGTGCGTGCCTGCTTTTCTGAGAGGTGCCTCACATTGGGCTGAGAGAAGAGCGCCTCAGCTTCTGCTTGAATGGATGGGTAGTTCAACCTTTTACTTGCTCCTTGCTTTTGATTTGGTCCAGGTTCGTGTTTTGCCGCCGCGCTGAGTGGTTTCTTTAGTCGGATATAAATCCAGAATAATCTCATCTGGATCAAACCACAGCTTGATCTCTCGTTCCGCCTCTTTCTCGTCGCTGGAGGCGTGGATCACGTTTTCAAAGAGGCCGCTGGAGCGAATCCGTCCAAAGGAGCCGCGAATGGATGTCGGCGAGGCTTCCTCTGGATTGGTGGCTCCGGCTAACTCTCTGACCTTGATCAGGGCATCCTCTCCCCAGTACACCAGGGCCATGGCCTTGTGCCGGTCATGCAGATCTCCTTGGAGATAGGAGAGGAGCTCCTCATAAAAGGGCTTACCCTTGAGTTGCTCATAATGCGTCTCGGCCAATTTCTTGGAGACCTTGGTTATTTTAGATGCAACGATCTCCAATTTGGTTTCAGACAGCCGGGTCAAGATGTTTCCAGTGAGGGAACGAACCAGTCCGTCCGGTTTTATCAATACCAGTGTTTGTTGGATCATGATAGAGGCCTATTATTATAAGATTCGATGGGCATAAGTCAATGTCGTTTCAACGGGTTAGCGGTTCAGGCGGTGGAGCAAGCGGTCCAAATCCTTCAGGGAGTAATAGGCGATTCTAATCCAGCCCCTGGAGCGCCCATGAAAGATCTGAACATTGGTTCCCAAGGAGCGCTGCAGCTTCTGTTCTGCTGCGACCAGATTGGGATCGCGCCCCTTGGGTGTGCGCTTGCGCGTCTCTGTCTGGCTCATCTGCTGAACCAGCTGTTCCACCCGTCGTACCGAAAGACCTTGCTTGACAACCTTCTCTGCTACCTTCAGCTGCGCTCGCTGGGAGCTCAAGGCCAAGATAGCGCGGGCATGTCCGAGGCTCAACCGATCCTGGGCAACCCAATCTTGAATCTCTTTGGGCAGGCGCAGGAGCCGCAAGGTATTAGCAACAGTTGCGCGGTCCTTGCCAACCGCAGAAGCCACCTGCTCCTGGGTCAAACCAAACTCACTCTGCAACCTATGGAAGCCGTGTGCCTCTTCCATGGAGTTGAGCTCCTCGCGCTGGAGGTTTTCCACCAAGGAAAGCTCCAGGCTCTTGAGGTCGTCGACCTCTTTGACAACAACCGGAACCTCTGTCTCCCCAAGAAGCCTCATCGCCCGGAATCTCCTCTCCCCGGCGATTAACTCGTAGGATGGTCCAGTCGCTCCACTTTCAGTTACATTTCGGACAAGAAGTGGGTAAATTAAACCACTGTCCCGTATAGAAGTTGCTAATTCCTGGATTTTCTCTTCGTTAAGATCCTTGCGAGGCTGGAACCGATTGACTCGGATCGCCTGCAACGGTGCTCGGGTCACCTCCTCCTTCTGGATGAGGTTCCCCTCCGGGATCAGGGCTCGAATCCCCTTGCCCAATCCGCGCATCTCCGACATCGCTCTTCTCCTCCTGAGTAGTACTGGGCGCTTCTGTGTGATCGGCGCCAGCTGTGGGTGGAATGCGTTGCGCTACCTGCTGAGCTAAACTCTGGTAGGCCTGAGCCCCGCTTGAGCGGGCATCATACAGGGTAACCGGCAACCCCCTGCTGGGGGCTTCGCTCAGGCGAACAGACCTAGGGATAACTACGTCGTACACCTTGGAACCAAAGAACCGGCGGACCTCCTGGATTACATCCCCTGTAAGCTTGGTTCGGAAGTCGGCCATCGTCAGAAGCACCCCTTCAATACCCAAGCTGGGGTTGAGCCCTCCCTGAACCGCCTGGATGGTCTCTAAGAGCTGGCTTAATCCCTCCAGCGAGTAATACTCGCACTGGAGGGGAATCAACACTGAATCTGCTGCGTTGAGGGCATTGACGGTTAGAAGGCCTAGGGAAGGGGGGCTGTCAATCAAGATCAGGTCATACTCAGAGCGGATGGGGGCAATGGCTGTCTTGAGGCGGCCCTCCCGCTCAGAGAGCCCAACCAGCTCTACTTCGGCACCGCTTAAGCCGACTTGCGAAGGGACCAGCGAGAGGTTGGCAACCTGGGTTTTCAGGACTGCGGTGCCCAGCTGCTCTCCCTGGAGCAGAACCGGGTAGATGGAGTGCTCAACGCTCTTCTTGTCGACCCCCAGCCCGCCGGTTGCGTTTGCCTGGGGATCCAGGTCGATCAGCAGCACCTTTCGCCCTAGCAGCGCCAGCCCTGCGGCAAGGTTGATGGCTGTGGTGGTCTTGCCAACTCCCCCTTTTTGATTACAAATGGCTACGGTTTTGCTCACGCTATGATCCTAGTAGGGTTAATCCTCGATGTTCCACGTGGAACAATGGCTGCTGAGAGCCTGTTTTTAGTGGGAAACCCGCTTGATTAGGAACTGCTGGCCCGCCATAAAGATCGAATAGACGACCCAGTATAGCATGAATCCTGAGGGGAGGCGGTAGAAGAAAATCAACAGCAGGATCGGAAAGAACTTGAACATTTTCTGCTGCATCTTTTGTTCATCGGTCATGCCGGTCTGAGGCGGCTGCATCAGCTTTTGTTGAAAGAACATCCCGACGGTCGCGGCAATCGGGAGGATGTTGAAGCTGTCCCCCAGGGCGGGAAGGCTCACTGGGAACCGAATCAGAGCATCGGGAGCTGAGAGGTCTTTAATCCAGAGAAAATTGGCCCCTCGCAGCTGTGGTGCGCGGTTTAAGACCTGGAATAGGGCAATATAGATCGGCCACTGGAACAAAAACGGAAGACACCCAAGGCATCCGGCAGCTGGATTGACCCCATGTTGCTTATAGAGGGCCATCAGCTCCTGTTGCATCTTCTGTGGGTTCTTGGCAAGCTCCTTTCGGATGCGGGTCTCTTGCGGCTTGATGGCGGTCATCTTCTTCATGGTCTGGGTGGAGGTCTTCATCCCAAACCAGGTAAGCGGGGAGAAGGGGAGCCACACCGCCAGGCTCAGCAGGCAGATCGATAGGCCATAGTTGTTCAGCTTGGCATGGCCCCAATCTAGGAATTTCAGCAAGAATCTGGCCACTCCAGAGAAGGCCCCAAAGGAGACCATCTGCTCCATTCCAGCCGCCTCAAGAAGGGACAGATTGATCGGCCCTGCGTACAGCCGGAAGTGCCAGTCGGTCTGGGTGCCCGGGGAAAGCTTGGTCTCGGGCAGCTCCAGCCACCCGGTATCTACCCCAGATTCAGACTGTTCCACGTGGAACACTCCGGCCGGGGTGTGGGGTTGGAGAATCAGGGTGTGGGATTTACCTTGGGCTGTAATCCAGAGGGGCGGCCCTGCA
This sequence comes from uncultured Planctomycetia bacterium, assembly GCA_964597545.1. Classification (GTDB taxonomy): domain Bacteria; phylum Omnitrophota; class Gorgyraeia; order 1-14-0-20-64-10; family 1-14-0-20-64-10; genus CAZQXN01. Next base: position 68,288 of record CAZQXN010000007.1, read on the forward strand.
AAACGTTTTGGCTTACGCGGCTTAGCGGGCAAGCGCTGAGCGCTTCCCTCTACCCAGGCAAAACCACTTTGATACCGCTTGTCTATCGCCTCCTTGACCGCGGCAGGGTGATATACCGTGGTTTTAAGGGCAAAGCTCTTGGGTTCGTTTGATCGGTTCACTATCCGAATAACACCGTTTAGCAGATAATCTTGTAGTCCCTTTGCCGGGGATAGGGTCCTGGTTATCTCTGTCCCAAATTCATCAAGTATCGCAGCAGAGACAAGGGTTTGGCCATCCCATTTTGTCTTGAATTTTAGGGCCTCAGTGGTTGGATCAACCCAATCAACCAAAAGAAGACCAGGATCTGCGCCTGCGAGAAGCTGAGCTCCATCTACATCCACCGAAGAGATCCCGGCACGGTCTAAACCAACCCCAACATCAATGGGGCCGATTCGATAGTGGGTCGTCTGGTCTGGCGAGGTTGACCGGCTTACCAGTTGGGTTTCAGCGCTTGGTGGCGGAGGCTTCACGGGCGGAGGAGCAGCGGGCGGGGAGAGGACAGACCAAAAGAGGATGATTCCAAAGGTCAGGCCCAGCGCCAATATCAAACGTTGTTCAGAGCTCATGGTACAGGATCCCAGCCTCCGGGGTGTAGGGGATGGCACCTCAGGAGTCGGCGCAATGTCAACCACAACCCTCGAGCAGATCCATGCTGCTCAACGGCTTCAGCACCATAGGCGGAGCAGGTGGGGTGAAACCGGCAGGAGGGGGGAATAAGTCCGAAGCCCTTAATCTGCTGATAAAACCGGATTATCGCAAGGATGGCTTTTTTTGTAACTCTATACGGTGACATAAGTTAAGGAACTTTTTCTCCACAAGTTTAAATGAACCTTCTTCTGGATTTTTCAGGATAACCACCACAACATCCATTCCCTGTGGAAGGGCTTTGGGGTTGAGTCGAAAGGCTTCCCGCACCCAACGCTTCAGGCGGTTACGAACCACGGCTCCACGCGCAGCAGACCGACGCACCGTGCATCCAAAGCGGGTGACACCCAATCCGTTCGGAAGCATCCGCATCGCCAACCAGTCAGACCGAATCCCAACCCCCTGGGTAAACAGGTGCTGGAAACGGCTGTGTCCTGCAAGGCGCTGGGTTCTGCGAAGCTTGGTGGAGGGCACGGTGGGGCCGCCCTTCACTAAGGGCTAAGCCGCCGGCGTCCCTTTTTCCGTCGGCGCTGAAGCACGTTCCGGCCGGACTTGCTCGCCATTCGGCTCCGAAATCCATGCCGGCGCTTCCGCTTTAACAATGAGATGGTTTTGAGTTTCTTCTTCACGTCTGGCGCATTGTATCAGGGGTTTCAAGCCCTTGTCAAACCAACGCCGTTGTGTTACGATGCATCCTTTCCGAATTCCGTTTCCTATTCTCCCATGAGCCTCTTGGATCTCAACCTCTGGCAACAGGCACTCGCCCATATTCAGCGCGAGCTCCCCAGTCAGGCCTACGAGACGTGGTTCGAACCGACACGCGCCGTGGCCTCTACGACTCACTCCATCGTCGTCGAGGTTCCCAACCCATTCTTTAGAGATTGGTTGGCCAGCCACTACACAGACCTCATTGATCAAACCTTGGAGCGCTTAGCGCAGTCCAAGGTGCATGTCGAGTACACGGTTTCTGCGCAGCGCCAAGCGAGTCCGCCTGCGCCAGCCCTTTCTGAGCCACACAACAATGGCGGCGCACAGGCAGCACCCCCTTGGCCGGCCCCGAGCGCCAACACCGCTTCAGAGATGCGGCTGAACGCCCGCTATATCTTTGATGAGTTTGTCGTCGGTCCATCCAATCGGTTTGCGCACGCAGCAGCCCTGGCCATCACCGAGTCTCCGGCCCGCGTCTATAACCCCTTCTTTATCCATGGGGGGGTGGGGTTGGGCAAAACACACTTGATGCAGGCCATCGGCCATCGTCTGCGCGAGCGCTTTCCGAGTGCCAGCTGTCTTTATCTTTCCAGTGAGCGCTTTACCAACCAGATGATCACTGCCCTCCAGAACCGCTCCATGGCCGCTTTCCGGGAGCGGTTCCGTTCGGCTGATGTGTTGATCATCGACGACATTCACTTTATCGGCGGTAAAGAATCCACCCAGGAGGCGTTCTTCCACACCTTCAACGCGCTCTATGACGCCCACAAACAGATCATCATCTCCAGCGATCGACCCCCCAAGGAGCTCAGGGGTGTTGAGGAGCGGTTGATCTCCCGGTTTGAGTGGGGGCTGGTCACAGATGTGCAGCCGCCTGATCTCGAGACGCGCGTTGCCATCCTCCGCAAAAAAGCAGAGGCGCAGGGGGTCCGCGTCCCAGATCCGGTGACCTTGTTTATTGCTGAGCGAATTACCTCCAACATCCGCGAGCTGGAGGGTGCGCTTAATCGGGTGATTGCCTGTTCGGTGCTCACCAACCGCACCATCTCCCTAGAGATGGCTCATGAGATTTTAAAGGGGGTGGTGGCAGAAACCGCCCGGGTGATTACAATCGACAGGATCCAGCGGATGGTGGCCGATCGTTTCCAGGTCTCTGTTTCAGAGTTGCGGGGTAAGCGCAGAACCAAAGAGGTGTCGCTACCACGCCAGGTGGCCATGGCTCTGGCTCGCGAGATGACCGAGGCCTCCCTCCCGGCTATTGGGGAGGCGTTTGGCGGCAGAGATCATGCCACAGTGTTGTACGCCTGCCAGAAGATTTCTAAGGACCGCCAAGGGGGCGGCCGCGTTGGCGCTGTGGTCGACGGCCTGGTGGCAGAACTCAAGAAGGAATTGTGAATAACTTGTGAATAGCTTCTTATGCCGCGCTTAGGCTGTTGAGGTTGTCGAAAATTTTAACAAGTTATCCACAGGGGCTGTTGAAACTTATCTCGTTGTGCCTGTTGTAGTTGCGTGGTTTTTCACACTCCGCGCAGGGGTTATTATTATTGTTGTTGGTTTATCTTATTTATGATTACAATAAGGGGGCCCGATGAAAGTTAAGATTTCCAAGGAAAACCTCCTAAAAGGCATTCAGACAACCTACCCTACGGTGCCCTCAAAAAGCACCCTACCCATACTCTCCCACCTTTTATTAGAGGCACAGGGTGGAGCGGTCCGCATTACCGGAACCGATCTAGAGCTGGGCATATCCACAGAGACCCCAGCCGAGGTAGAAGCAGAGGGGGCCATCGCCATCCCTGCCAAGCGGTTTCACGATCTGATCAAAGAGCTGCCCAACGACACCCTGCAGATCAACGCCCGGAAAAACCACCAGGCCAGCATTGAGTGCAAAGGGGGACAGTTCAAGATAATGGGGCTCTCTAAAGACGAGTTCCCCCGGCTCCCCGCCGCGAAGGGGCCAGACACCATAGAGATCGACCAAAAGGTGCTCCAGGCCATGCTGACACTCACCGCCTTCTCGGTTTCCAGGGATGAATCCAGATACGTTCTCACCGGCACCCTCTTTATTTCCAAAGAAACCTGGCTGCGGATGGTCTCTACTGACGGGCGGCGCATGGCCATGGTAGAGCGGGAGACCCGGACGCCATCCGGGAAGGCGCACGAGGTTATCGTCCCAGCCAAAGCCATCTCAGAGCTCCACCGGTTGCTGGGAGCCGGCCCCACCGCCAAGATCTCTATTAAAGAGAGCCAGATCTCTTTTGATTTGGGCAACACCCAACTGGTCTCCCGGCTGGTCGAGGGCAAATTCCCCAACTACGAGCAGGTAATCCCGGCGCAGAGCCCACAAAAACTGACCATTGCCCGCGAGGACCTGCTCCTGGCGGCCAAGCGGATCTCTCTGTGGGCCACACAAGAATCACCCTCCATCCGGCTAGACCTCAAACCCAACCAACTGACCCTCTCCAAGCAAACACCAGAGGTCGGCGAGGCCCACGAAGAGCTCGCTGCCACCTACGCCGGGCCGGAGTTCTCTGTGGGGTTTAACCCAACCTACCTGATCGACGTCCTTAAGGTGCTTCCCGAGGGAGAGGTGGAGTTTGAGCTGCCCGGACCAGACCTACCCGGCGTCATTCGAACCAAAGACCACTATCTCTACGTGGTGCTGCCCATGCAGCTCAACTCCTAACGTGGCCAAGCCTCGCCCCACCACACCCGTTGCCACAGTGCTTACCGGTCTGCTCAAGCACCTTAAGGCCGAGGCAAAGCCCACCCTCGAGGAGATGCAGGGTGCGTGGAAGCGACTGGCCGGGGAAGGGGCCGCCCAACACAGCTGGCCCAAAACCCTCCGGGGGCGCCGGTTAACAGTAGAGGTGGAAAATTCTGGCTGGATGTATACACTGGGGCTTAAAAAGAACCAGCTCCTGCAGGGCCTCATAGAGCTGATGGGGGCCGGCAAGGTAAAGCAGCTCAGCTTTCGAATGGGCGAGAGGAAATAGGCCTTGGCAAAAAAGAGCAAACCAAAACCTAAAAAACCAACCAAGAAGCCGGCTGCCAAAAAGCCCGCCCCCAAGAAACCCGCCAAGCCCCAGCAGGCAAAAGAGTCCCCTGCGCCGCGCACCACCCCGCCGCAACCAGCACCCAAGGCGCCCGGACAGGCGCACGCCTATGATGCCACCAAGATCCAGGTCTTAGAGGGGGTTGAGGCGGTCCGGCGGCGGCCCGCCATGTACATCGGTGACACCTCTGTTCGGGGCCTGCACCACCTGGTCTACGAGGTGGTGGACAACTCCATTGATGAAGACGTAGCCGGCCACGGC
>CAZQXN010000008.1:0-66820 GCA_964597545.1 uncultured Planctomycetia bacterium
CGGGGTTGCCATGGCCTCTCAGGCTCTGGAGCGGGGCAAGGCTCAAGCGGTCTTAGAAAAGGTGACACAGATTACCAATGATTCCGTATCCTGAGGTTCTGTGTCATCCCCGCGAAGGCGAGGATCGGATTCCCGTTGGAGCCTGCCCTCGACTCCGATCGAGGGCAGGAATGACAGGGTGCATCACCCATGCATAAGCTCGATGAAATTGTAGCCTATAAGCGGCAGGAATTGGCTGAGCTTAAACGGCGCCACCCCTTGTCTGTTGTGGAGCGTAGCCTTAAAGTACGTCCGCCGGTGCGCCCGTTTCAGCAGGGCATCCGCAGGGAGGGGCACTTAAGCCTCATTGCTGAGGTCAAGCGAGCCTCTCCCTCAGCAGGGGTGATTCGTGAAGTGGCCGACCCTGTTGCCATTGCCAAGGCATACGCCGGCGCCGGCGCACAAGCCATCTCGGTTTTGACTGATGAAAAGTTCTTCTCCGGCAAGCTCTCGGAGCTGACCGCTGTCAAGGAGGCCGTTCGCGTGCCGGTGCTGCGTAAGGATTTCACCTTAGAGGAGTATCAGGTGGTGGAGGGGGCTGCTGCCGGGGCCGACTGCATCCTGCTGATCGCAGCTCTCTTGGAGCAGCCGGTGCTTAAGCGCTTGGCTGTTTTGGCCCGCGACCTCTCGATTGATGTGATAACCGAGGTGCACACCGACGGGGAGGTGAGCCGAGCTCTTGATGCTGGGGCCCAGGTGATCGGGATCAATAACCGGGATCTTGCGACTTTCAAGGTGGATCTGAATACCACGCAGCGGTTGGCCGGGCAGCTCTCAAAGGAGTGGACCCTGGTGAGTGAAAGTGGCATTCGTTTGCCTGAGGATGTTGCTTTTGTGCGTGCCCAAGGGGTCCACGCTGTACTGGTGGGCGAGGCCCTCATGGCAAGCGAAGACGTGGCACAGCAGGTAAAAACACTGATGGGTGAGTCTCAATGTGGGTGAAGATCTGCGGCATCACCAACATGGACGATGCCTTAACCGCTGTTGAGGCCGGGGCTGATGCGCTGGGTTTCATCCTGGTTCCTTCTTCACCGCGGGCGGTCAGCCGCAAGAGGGTTTCTGAGATTCTGGCGATCCTTCCCCCGACGATAACCACCGTGGGTGTGGTGGCCAATGAGGATCCGGACTTTTTGAAGGGGCTGCTGCGTGTTTGCCCCTTGAATGCTTTGCAGTTTCACGGTGAGGAGCCGCCGGAAGAGGTGTTGATGCTCAAAGGGCGAGCCAAGCTCATCAAGGCCATTCGGATTCGAGATGAAGAGAGCCTCCTGCAGGTTCCCCGCTATGAGGGGGTGGATTTCATTCTGCTCGACACCTACCATCCCCATCTTCAAGGGGGGACCGGCACCGCCTTTGACTGGACCCTTGCCACCCGGGCCAAGCAATTTGAGATTCCACTGATCTTAGCCGGCGGCTTGGATCCTACGAACGTCCAGGAGGCCGTCCGCCAGGTCCATCCTTACGGTGTTGATGTGGTCAGTGGCGTAGAGCGGGCCCCCGGCCGGAAAGACCCCGCACGGGTGTGGAGCTTTGTTTCCAGTGCCAAGGGGTCGAGCGGCCCCTCCCTTGAGGGGAAATAGGCGGGTTTCTGCTGTTGGCTGTGATAAACTGATTTTTCCTTAACCCCATATGTCAAAACGACCTGCTACCCATTCCCAAGGGCACTTGCCGGACCCCAAAGGACGTTTTGGTCCTTTTGGGGGGAGCTTTGTCCCAGAGACCTTGATGTCGGCCCTGGAGGAGCTCGAGGAGGCCTATCGAGTTTCTCGGCGGGATCACGCTTTTCAGCGGGAGCTTGCCCGGTATTTGGCCGACTATGCCGGACGCCCCACACCCCTCTATCATGCCCAGCGCTTAAGCCGCCATCTCGGGCGGGGAATCCAGGTCTATTTGAAGCGTGAGGATCTACTCCATACCGGCGCCCACAAGATCAACAACACCATCGGCCAGGGACTACTCACTCAGCGGATGAAGAAGCCCCGGGTGATTGCTGAGACCGGTGCCGGCCAACATGGCGTGGCAACCGCAACCGCAGCTGCCCTCTTAGGGCTCGAGTGTGAGGTCTATATGGGGACAACCGATATCCAGAGACAACGGTTAAATGTCTTCCGGATGAAGGAGTTGGGAGCCAGGGTCACCCCGGTTCATTCCGGCACCCAAACCTTGAAGGATGCCTGCAATGAAGCGATCCGCGACTGGGTGACCCATGTCAAGCATACCCATTACATCTTAGGTTCCGTGGTGGGTCCGCATCCTTTTCCAATGATGGTTCGAAATTTCCAGTCGGTCATCGGCAAGGAGGCCAGGGCGCAATTCCGGAGAGGCACCGGTCGGCTGCCCCATCTGATCTTGGCCTGCGTGGGCGGCGGCTCCAATGCCATAGGGATCTTTCATCCCTTTTACCGGGATCGCTCGGTTCGGTTCATCGGTGTGGAGGCAGCCGGCAGGGGGCTTTCCACCCATCAGCATGCCGCCACCCTGGTCAAGGGAACGCCAGGGATACTGCACGGCGCACGTTCCTTCCTGCTGCAGGATCAGGACGGTCAAATTGCTAACGCTCATTCCCTTGCGGCCGGTTTGGATTATCCCGGCGTGGGACCAGAGCATTCCGAATACAAGCGCAGCCGCAGGGCCGATTATGTGGCAGTGACCGATCGCGAGGCTTTGGCCGGATTTCGATTGCTGGCCAGGACTGAGGGGATTCTACCGGCGCTGGAGCCTTCTCATGCGATTGGATACTTAGCCAAGGCAGCCAAGCGCCTCCCTCGCGGGACCCGCGTTTTGATTTGTCTCTCCGGGCGGGGGGACAAGGATGCCGAGCTCGTTGCAGGGGAGAAGCTGTGAATCGGATTGATGCGACCTTTGCAGCACTCAAGGCCAAGGGCGGCAAAGCACTCATTCCGTATCTCACGGTTGGTTTTCCGTCGATCGGTATCCTGCCGAACTTAGTTTGCGCGCTCGAGAGAGCCGGCGCGGATCTTGTGGAGCTTGGGGTCCCATTCTCTGATCCCTTGGCCGATGGCCCCACCATTCAAACAGCTTCGGCTGAAGCGCTGCGCCGCGGGGTGACGCTGCGCAAGGTGTTCCGTTCGGTGGCCGCCATACGGCGCAAGGGGGTCAAGCTCCCCTTGGTGCTGATGACCTATGTCAATCCCGTAGCCCGCTACGGTGTAGCAGCTTTCTGCAGAGCTGCCAAGCGTTCTGGCGCCGACGGGGTGATTATTCCGGATATGCCCCCCGAGGAGGCTAAGGAGCTTATCCGGGCGGGCCGAGCGAACCATTTTGCAGTGATCTGCTTGGCTGCTCCCACAAGTCCTCGCAAGAGACTCGAACGGATTGTTGGAGCCTCAACCGGATTTATCTATTATGTGAGCCTGACCGGTGTCACCGGGGCTCGCCAGCGCATCCCCTCTCAAATTTCCGGCCACGTGCGCACCATTCAGCGAATGACCCAGTTACCGGTTTGCGTGGGTTTCGGCATTTCCAAACCTGTTCAGGTGCGGCAGGTGGCTCGGGTGGCCGACGGCGTGATCGTAGGATCGGCCCTCATCAACATCCTGGCCAACGCCCGCCGGCCCATTCCAGAAGCTGCCCGTTTTATCCGAAAGTTGAGGTCTGCCTGTCATGGCTAAGAGAAAACCAAAAGGGGTCAAGAAAAGAGGTCCGAAGAGGGGTCAGACCCCCCTGTGGGCGATCATCATGGCTGGGGGAAGCGGCGAGCGGTTGTGGCCCCTCTCCCGTAAAGCCAGCCCCAAACAGACACTGCAGCTGGGCTACAAACGTTCCTTGCTTCAGGTGACGGCCGATCGACTCAAGGCAATTGTTCCGGCCAGCCGCACCGTTGTGGTGACCACCCAGAATCAAGCACCTTTGGTTCGCAAGCAGCTGCCGGGAATCAGCCGAAAACATTTCCTGGTGGAGCCGGCTTCGCGCAATACTGCAGCGGCCATCGGGTTGGGTACCGTGACCATCCTTCGAGAGGATCCCGATGCCCTGATCCTGGTGGTTCCGGCCGACCATGTCATCCAGCCGGCGGAGCAGTTCCACAAGACGGTCCGACGTGCGGCAGATCTGGCGGTGCGTCGACAAGGGTTGGTCTGCTTGGGGATCCGGCCGACCTATCCCGCAACCGGGTTCGGCTACATTGAGCCGGCGGGTCCGCTGGTCTTTCCAGGAGGTTATCGGGTCAAGCGTTTCTTGGAGAAGCCCAAGCTCAAGGTGGCAGAGGCACTCATCCAGCGCCCTGAAATTGTGTGGAACGGCGGTATCTTCTGCTGGCAGGGCTGGGTGATCATGGAGGCCATGCGCCGCTGGCTGCCCGGGCTTTACAAAGGATTGGATGCGATTCGCAAGGGGTTGGGCACGCCGGCGGGGAACCGCCGCCTGGGAGAGCTGTATCGAAAGCTGCCCAGCGTCTCCATTGATGTCGGGGTCATGGAGCGGGACCGCAATGTTTGGGTGGTGCCCACGGATTTCTCATGGGATGACGTGGGTTCCTGGAACAGCTTAGGGTTCCTCCATGCCGCCGATTTAGAAGGGAATGTGGTCTTGGGTTCTCACGTGGGCTATGACACCGAAAGCTCCATCCTGGTGGGTCCCCCCCAGCACTTGCTGGCCACCGTCGGGGTTAAAGATCTCATTGTGGTGCACACCGCCGACGCCACCCTCATCTGCCAGAAGACTCAGGCCCAGGCCGTCAAGAAGATTGTTCAGCGGCTTGCCGCTTCATCCCGTTGGAAACATCTACTGTGATCCCTGCGCCCGTACCAAAGGGTCAGACCCTTTCGTACAACGCAGGTGGGTCTACCGCGTACGAAAAGGTCAGACCCTGCAGTTTGCGCCTGCAGCGCCAAGCCTATCACCAGACCCGCTTGAAGAATGGCCTGAAGGTTGTCACCGCGCCCCGAGGCTCAGCCGAATCGGTGGCGATTGGTATCTGGGTCAAGGTGGGGGGGCGGTACGAAAGCATCCGTTTAAACGGCGTCTCCCATTTCTTGGAACACCTGCTCTTCAAGGGCACTCAGAAGCGCTCCTCCCGGGCGATCAAGGTGGCCATTGAGGGGGCCGGCGGTACCCTCAATGCTTTTACCGACGAAGAGTTTACCTGTCTTTGGGCCAAGGTCCAGCCCAAAGAGATGGCGCTGGCCCTTGAGGTGCTAACCGACATGACCCACTCACCTGCCTTGGATCCCAAGGAGTTAGAGCGTGAGCGTCAGGTGATCCTCGAAGAGATCCGAATGTACAGAGATCTTCCGAGCCAGTTTGTCCATGATCTGCTCCATGAGCTTCTGTGGCCCAACCACCCATTGGGACGAGATGTCACAGGTTCTGTCCAATCGGTCAAGCGCATTCGCCGCTCGGATGTCTCCGGGTTCCAGCGCCGGTATTATACGCCGCGCAACATTGTGATCGCTGTGTGCGGCAGAGTCACGCATCGCGAGGTGGTAGAGGCGGCCAGTGCGCTCTGGGGCCGATTGGCGCCGGGGCGCGAGAGCATCTGCCGACGGGCAGGAAACAGCCAACATCGACCGCGGCTAAAGGTTGAGTCCAAAGAAACCGAGCAGACGCACCTGTCTCTTGGTTTTCATGCTTTCCCAAGAAATCATCCCCATGTGCAGGCGCTGACCCTTCTCAATGTGATCTTAGGGGGCAATATGTCCTCACGCCTTTTCCAGGAGGTTCGTGAGGTTCGGGGTTTGGCCTATGAAATCGGTTCCTCCATTAAGCGCTACCGGGATACAGGGCTCTTCTCGGTCAGTGCCGGTGTGGAGCACCAGCATTTGATTCGCTGTGTTCAAGTGGTGCTCCAGGAGGTGTCTCGCCTTCGGCGTTCGGCGGTAGCCCCCAAGGAGTATGACCGGGCAGTGGAGTATCTCACCGGACAGATCCTCTTTGCCCTGGAGGATACCGTAGAGCACATGTGCTGGATGGGTGAGTGTGAGATGCTGCTGGGCGCCACACAGCCGGTGGAGTCGATCTTGACGCAGGTTCTCAAGGTCAAGCGTCCGGATTTGACCCACGTGGCCAAGCAGATCTTTCGACCTGAGCACTTGAGCCTCGCCGTGATTGGGCCGGTCAAGCCCAAGACGCAGTCCCGAATAACCCACTTGCTCAATGAGGGATAAGCATGTCTAATCCTAAGGTTCTCGTTGCCCCCTCCATTCTGGCGGCCGATTTTGGCAGGCTTGCTGAGGAGGCGCGCAAGGTAGAAGAAGCCGGCGCAGATTGGATCCACCTGGATGTCATGGATGGCCACTTCGTTGACAACCTCACCTTTGGTCCGCAGGTGGTTGCAGGCTTAAAACCGGTGACAAAGCTGCCCCTGGATGTGCACCTGATGATCGAGCGTCCTGAGAATTTCTTGGAGGCCTTTATCCGGGCCGGAGCGGATCTGGTGACGATCCATGCAGAGGCCACTGAGGATTTGCCGGGCACCATCCAGAAGATCCGAAAGCTCGGCGCCAAGGCTGGGATGGCCCTCTGCCCTGCCAACGGACTTGAACCCCTTAAACCTGTTTTGGGCGATCTGGATTTGGTTCTGCTGATGACGGTCAACCCCGGTTTTGGCGGTCAGGCCTTCATGCCTGAGGTGTTGCCTAAGATCGAAGCTTTAAGGAAGATCTACGATCGCCACATCGAGGTAGATGGGGGCATCAACCAGCAGACCGCCGCTCAGACCCGGTCGGCTGGAGCCAATGTGATGGTAGCCGGGACCTATCTTTTTGAGGCACCTGATGTTCGGGGTGCCATTGCCTCTTTAAGGGAGTCAAGCGCATGAAATCTGTCATTAAATTTGGAACCGATGGCTGGCGCGCTTTGGTCGCCGAGGAGTTTACCCTCCCCAATGTGCGGGCGGTTGCTCAAGGGGTAGCCGAATATCTCAAGGCCCACCCGGCTCGAGGGCGAGCCAAGGCGGTACTGGTGGGTTTTGATACTCGGCCGCTGGGGGATCTCTTTGCCCAGGCCGTCGCAGAGGTCTTGGCCGGCAACGGCATCCGCGTATTCCTCACCGATACCCCCATGCCGACCCCTGCGATCAGCTCTGCCATTCGTCAGATGAAGCTTTCAGGCGGAATCGTTGTTACCGCCAGCCACAATCCCTTTACCTACAACGGGCTCAAGTTCAAGCCCTTCTATGCCGGTCCGGCCGAAGCCACCATGACTCAGTGGATTGAGAAGCGGCTCTTCAGGCGGCCGGCCCGAATGCTCCCCTTGAAAGTGGGTTTGGCCAAGGGCATGATCAAGCCCATTGATCTGAAGCCCGATTACTTAAAGTTTTTGAGGGGTTATGTCCGGTGGAATCTGATCAAACAGGCTCGGTTCCGGGTCGCCTATGACTCCATGCATGGCGCAGGCCAACAACTGCTTGAGGAGGTCACCTCCGGCAGCAAGCTTAAGATTCTTGCTGTGCGCCATCCGGCAGATCGGGTGCCAAGCCAGTTCCGCCCGGAGCCACTCGGTCAACACCTGGATGTCCTCGCCCGCTTTGTTCGTCGCCAGCGGTGCCATCTGGGTATTGCCAACGATGGCGATGCCGATCGAGCAGGGCTCGTTACCTCTGAGGGCCGTTTTGTGAGCTCCCAGGAGACGATGTCGCTTCTGTTGTGGCACATCCTGGAGGATTGCGGCTGGCGGGGGCTGGTGGTGACCACCGTTGCCGGGTCCAACATCATGGATGCCATCTGCGAGCATTACGGTGTTCCCTTGAAGCGCACGCCTGTGGGTTTTAAGTACATCGCGCGCCTCATGCGTTCCAAGCCGGTTCTCTTCGGCGGAGAGGAGTCGGGCGGTTTTGGTTTTAAGGGTTGCGCACCAGAGCGGGATGGGCTCCTGGCGGGGCTTTTGACCCTTCAGATGATGGTGATGCGCAAGCAGAATCTCTCGAGGATCCTCAAGACCATGCGCAGCCGCTTTGGCCAGTGGAGCTATTCTCGGGATGATCTGGTTTTGGCCAGACCCGTCTCACCCCGAGCCCTTTCCCAATGGTCCCGGAAGATTCGTCCCGGGCAGAACTTGGGGGCTGGGTCCCCGGTGGCGAGGGTGGACACCCAAGACGGCGCCAAGATCATCCTGAGGGATCGAAGCTGGCTGCTGCTTCGCCCCTCCGGCACCGAGCCGCTCTTAAGACTCTACGCCGAGGCGACGAGCCCGGCTCAAGTAAAGGCGCTGCTCACTTCAGCCCAGCGTATGGGCAAAGAAATTCTTCGTTCGTAGTTGATGCCGAAAAGCTCCCTACAGATCCGGAACCTCTGCATCATTGCGCACATCGACCATGGTAAATCTACCTTGGCCGATCGGATGCTGCTGCGCACCGATACCATTACCCCTCGAGAATTCCGGGAGCAGCTGCTCGATGACATGGACTTGGAGCGCGAACGCGGTATTACGATCAAGGCCTCGGCTGTTCGCATGGATTACCAAGCCGCCTCCGGAAAGACCGTGCAGCTCAACCTCATCGATACCCCAGGGCACGTTGATTTCTCTTACGAAGTCGCCAAATCCCTGCGCGCTTGCGAAGGGGCGCTGTTGGTGGTGGACGCCTCGCAGGGGGTGGAGGCGCAAACCGTGGCCAATTTCTATCAAGCCAGAGACCTGGGGCTGGCGGTAATTCCGGTCATCAACAAGGTGGATTTAGGCACTGCACAAACCGATCGGGTACGGGAGGAGCTCAAATCCACCCTAGGGATCACCGCAGAGCCGGTCTTGGTCAGCGCCAAAGAGGGGATCGGAGTCGATACTCTCTTGGAGCGGATTGTCTCCGACATTCCTCCCCCCATGGGTTCTGCCAGCGATCCGACTGAGGCCTTGGTTTTTGACTCTTCCTTCGATCCTTACCGAGGGGTGGTGGTGTACGTCAGGCTCTTCAACGGTTCCCTCGAGCCCGGAGAGAAGATCCTGCTCATGGGGGCCAAAGAGACCTACGAGCTCCAGGAAGTGGGGGTGATGACCCCGAAGGCCAAGCCCCAGGAGCGGCTGGCTTCCGGAGCGGTGGGTTATCTGACCTGCAACATCAAAGACCCCCGACTGGTTCATGCCGGGGAGACCGTCACGATCGAGAAGCGTCCGGCACGCAAAGCCTTGCCCGGTTATCGTCCGGCCCGCTCCCTGGTTTTCTGCGGCATCTATCCGGTCAACCCGGCTGATTTCGATAACCTAAGGGACTGCATTCCGAAGATGCAGCTTTCCGACGCCTCCTTTGAGGTGCAGCCTGAGAGCTCCAGCTCTTTTGGCATGGGCTATCGGTGCGGTTTCTTAGGGTTACTGCACATGGAGATCATCCAGGAGCGTCTGGAGCGGGAGTTTGGTTTGAATTTGGTGGCGACCACCCCGAGCGTTGTCTATCAGGTCCTGTTGAGCAGCGGTGAGATCATCGAGGTGGACAATCCCACCCACATGCCCGATCCGGGTCGGATCGAGCATGTGGAGGAGCCCTTCATTCGGGCTTTCCTGATTCTTCCCAGCTCCAGGGTGGGGGCGGTCATGAAGCTGGCCACTGACCGTCGCGGGGTTTACCGCTCCACCGAGTATCTGGGTACAGATCGGGTCATGCTAGTCTATGAGTTCCCTTTGGCTGAAATTCTGGTAGACTTTCATGATCGCTTGAAATCCGTTACGCAGGGATACGGCTCGATGGATTATGAGCTCGTCGGCTACCGACCGGCAGAACTGGTCAAGCTGGAGGTGCTTTTAAACAATGACCCTTGTGATCCGCTGGCCTCGATTGTCCCCAAAGAGAAGGCCTATGCCAAGGGGAGGGATTTGGTCGGCAAGCTCAAGGCGACCATCCCGCGCCAGCTCTACGAAGTGGCCATTCAGGCGGCGGTGGGTTCCCGGATCCTGGCTCGAGAGACCGTGCGCCCCGTAGGCAAGCATGTGACCGGCAAATGTTACGGGGGGGACATTACCCGTAAGCGCAAGCTTTGGGAGAAGCAGAAAGCAGGGAAGAAGCGGATGAAGAATTTTGGCAAGGTTGAGATTCCTCAAGAGGCCTTTATGGCGATCTTGAAGATATGACAGGCGACGCCCCCAAAAAATCACTTCTGCGAGAGTATGCAGAGACATTTTTGAGCGCCATTCTCATGGCGCTGGTGGTCCAGATCTTCTTTGTTCAGGCCTTCAAGATTCCCACCGGTTCCATGCGCCCAACATTCCTGGAGGGGGACCGCATCTTGGTCAACAAGGTGCTCTATGGGATAAGGATTCCCTTTACTGCGTGGCGCCTGCCGAAGATTCGCGAGCCCGAGCGGGGCGACCTGGTGGTCTTTCGCTCGGTTGACAACAGCCGTCGAGCCTTTATCAAGCGGTTGGTGGCGGTCGGAGGGGATGAGGTGGAGATCAGGAACTTCCGCCTCTGGATCAACGGCAAACCCTTGGACGAACCCCCCATCTTCCAGTCGCTCAACTATTACAACCGGGGGGCTTATGGCCGCCGGGGCAGACCCATGAAGGTTCCCAAGGACCATTACTTCTTCCTGGGAGACAATTCTGCCAGCTCTCGTGATTCTCGATACTGGGGATTCCTCCCCAAATCGCATCTGATCGGCCGGGCCTTTGTGGTGTATTGGCCCCTCCACCGCGTGCGCCTCCTGCGCAACGGACCCTCGAGGAAGTAAGGGGCGATTCCTCCCCCGCCGTAAGCGGCGGGAGAAATGACGGCTGATTGGGTGAGTCGTCGCCGAAGCGTTGATTTGTAGCCTGCAGTGTGGTATCCCTAAAACATTAGGAGGGATGAAACCGATGCGGATATTCTTGATGCTCATTGCAGTTTCTGTTTTGGCCTTTGGGTGCGCCACAGCCACCCCCACCCAGAAGGGTGCAGCCACCGGCTCTGTGATCGGAGCAGGCCTGGGAGCGATCATCGGCCACCAGTCCGGGGAAACCGGCAAGGGGGCTTTGATCGGTGCTGCAGCCGGCGGTTTGACGGGGGCGCTAGTGGGTGATGCCATGGCGAGCAAATTCTGTCCGGTCTGCGGACGGTCCTACTTCTCTGGGGCGACCCAGTGTCCGGTCGACGGAGCGGCACTGAGAAACAAGGGAGCGGTTCCCCAGACCGTCCAAGAGCAGCGGGTCGATGAGAGCTTACCCAAGTTCTGTGCGACTTGCGGACGGAGCTATGACGCATCAGCAGATTACTGCTCTGAAGACGGAACAGCCCTTAAGACAAAGAAACAGTAACTGCGTGACCTTATCGCGGGCCTGGCGGCCTTCTTAAAGCGCATAGCGAGCTCAGTTCAAGCATGAGTTTGGCCAACAAGCTTTCCATCTTTCGGATCCTCCTGGTTCCGGCCTTTGTGGCGTGCCTGATCTACTACCGCCCAGAAGAATCAGAGTGGCTGCGGTTTCTAGCCGTGGCCCTGTTTGGTCTCGGGGTGATCACCGATGCGGTGGATGGGTACATTGCCCGAGCAGAGCATCAGGCCACCCGCTTGGGAGCGATCTTGGATCCGGCGGCCGACAAACTGTTCTTGGTGACGGCCTTCTTGTGCTTAAGCTTGATCTCCACCCTCCCCGAGCAATTCCGCTTGCCTGCTTGGGTTCCGATTTTGGTTTTCAGTCGGGATTTGATTATTGTTTGCGGCTGGCTGTTGATCGTTTTGGTGACCGGGGACCTTCAGGCCAAGCCCTCCAAGCTCGGTAAGGTCACCACCTTTTTCCAGATGATGACGATTGTCAGCGTCTTGCTGGGGCTTCCCTTTTCTCGGATGGTTCTGGTTTTGGCGATGGTCTTGACGGTCCTTTCCGGCATCGGCTACTTGCGCCGCGGCAACCGCCTGCTCAACGGGGCTGCCAAAGCCCCGTAAGCGGCGGACACCATTCACAGGCAGAGAAGCACAGCCATGTCTCAAACAACCGTTCCCACTGTAGCCCTCATTGGCCGGCCCAACGTGGGAAAATCTGCCCTCTTCAATCGGCTCCTGAGGCGCCGCCAGGCCCTTGTGGATGCCACCCCCGGGCTTACCCGGGACCGCCTTTACGGCGAGGTGCAGTGGCGGGGCAAGCACTTTCGGATCATCGATACCGGGGGCTTAAACTTCTCTAAGGCCGAGGCGATCTCCGAAGGGATTGCCGGCCAGGTGATCAAGGCGGTGGAGGAGGCGGATCTGTGCCTGCTGATCTGCGATGGCAAATCAGGTCCTCTGCCCCTGGATCGCGAAGTGGCCGATTGGGCTCGTCGATGGGGAAAGCCTGTGCTGGTGGTGGTCAATAAGATCGACAACGACAAGACCTTGGCTGGTATCTATGAGTTTTCTGCGTTGGGGCTGGGGGATCCTCTCGCCATCTCCTCCCTGCACGGCATTCGGATTGGAGAGCTGCTGGATGAGATCCTCCTGCAATTCAAAGACGGAGAAGCTCCATCCCAAGAGGTATCATCCCAGCACGCCCCGTCCACTGTTCAGAAAGAAGGATCCCTGCGGGTGGCGATCGTGGGGCGGCCCAACGTCGGTAAATCTTCTCTGCTCAACCGCCTCCTGAATGAAGATAGGGTTCTGGTGGATGCTGTTCCAGGGACCACGCGGGATCCGGTCGAGACCCTCTTGGATTACCGCCAACAGCGGTATGCCTTGATTGATACCGCCGGCATCCGTTCCAGACGGCACGTGAACAGCGCAATGGATGCGGTGGCGCGGTTGAAGGCCCAGCGGATGATCCGCTCCGCGGATGTCTGCTTAGGTGTGCTGGAGGCCAGCCGCGGTCTCATCAAGGATGATCTGAAACTCTTGGATTTGGTGATTACCTCCGGAAGGCCCCTCTGCTTGGCCCTCAACAAGTGGGATCTGTTGCCTCAGGAGGTTTCCCTTGAGGGGGTGGCTACCGAGATCTATCGGCGAGCCCCCTTCCTGCGTTTTGCCTCGATTATTGCCACCTCAGCTGCGACCGGTTTTCAAGTGCTGGGGGCTTTAGAAGCGTCAAAGGCGGCAGCAGACGAGGGGCGCCGGAAGATCACCACAGCACAAGCCCGGCATCTGCTGGAGGTGGTTCGAAAAGATCCTTCCGCTCCGGTTGGGGTTCGTAACGCCCACTTTATCCGGTTTTCACAGGCTTCGACCGCGCCCCCCGTGTTTCACCTCCTGGTTCGGGTGAAGCGTTCTTTTCGGGCGTCGGATGTCATGTTTCTAGAGAAGGTTTTTCGCAGGGAGCTGGGTTTTCAAGGTACACCCATTCGGCTGCATCTTTTGGTGAAGCGGCGATGATTCGAGAGGCGACCGCTCGGGGGCGGAGTTGTGAAGAGACGTTTGTCGGCTCCAGCGTAGCCGACTGCACTCGGTCCGTGCGCTCGCTCGTCCCTCGCCCTGGCTCGGGACACCGTGCCCGCTCGCGCACGAAACACTCTTCAAACCCCGCACCCTCGGGTCGCCTTGCTCGAATCTATGCCTTAGGTTATGGAGGCGGAAGGTGATTATATTCGGTGTAATTTGTGGTGCTTTTTTGCTAGGTGCGATCCCAACCGGTTTGATCGTTACCCGTTTGACCCGGGGGGTGGATCTTCGAAAGCACGGCAGCGGCAATGTGGGGGCCACCAACGTCTATCGAGTGGTCGGTAAGCTCCCCGGCATCTTTGTCTTGGCGGTGGATGTGGTCAAGGGTGTTGTGCCGGTGAAGTTCCTTGCTCCCGCCGCCATCGGCTGGGGGGCGCAGATTGCCCCTGAAACCCTCCCGCTCCTGCTGGGTGTAGCAGCGATTGCCGGCCACGTCTGGAATCCGTTCCTTGGTTTTAAAGGGGGCAAGGGGGTGGCAACCGCCTTGGGTGTTTTGTCTGCGCTGGATCTTCGAGTGGGGCTGGGTGTCTTGGTGGTTTGGGGCATCACTGCCTTCTGGAGCCGCTATGTCTCAGTGGCCTCCGTTGCAGCTGCTGTTGCTGCCCCCTTTCTGATGGCATTTTTAGCTCTTCCAACCACCTGGGTCCTGGGTGGGGTAGGGGTGAGCTTGGTCATTATTGCCCGACACCGCCCCAATATCCTCCGCCTGCTCCACGGAGAAGAGAATCGTATCGGGAAACAACCCTCCTCGTAGCCCTATTTTGCCCCTTCTGCATTAAAATAACACAAAGTTAGTTATATACCAAACGGTAGGCGTTAATACAATACATAAAGTTAAATATTGTTGGAATAATTATGCAACTTAAAGCATTTTATAAAGTAGAGAGGTATAGCGCGATGAGAAAACGATTCCATTACCGCGGTCGTGGCCTCCTCGGTCAGAAATTAGAGGGGGATATGACTGCCTCTGACACAGACGAGGTGGTGCGGCGCCTTCATGACGCCGGCTATGTGGTCACCGCTGTCTCCAGGGCAGCCGACCGAGATCGTTTTGCCCGGTGGCTGACGCAATTCGTCCCGCCTCAAGAGCGCGTGGTCCTGCTGGAGGCTTGGGCGATGTATCTGGAATCGGGGTTGCCCATCCAGACAGCCCTTCTTCGTTTGAGTACCACAACCCGCAATGTCGGTGTGGCCCAAACCATTCAGAGAATTGCGGAGTCCATCGACGAGGGGATGACTCTCTCCGAGGCGCTTCGTAAAAACCGATTCCTCCCCCCTTCGTGGGTCAATACCGTTGAGATAGGAGAGAAGCAGGGTGATTTTGCAGGACCCCTGCGCTTGCTTCAAAGACACGAACAGCGCTTCCGCAGCATCAAGCAACAACTGGTCTCAATGCTCATGATGCCCGTGGTTTTGGTGCTGCTGGTTACCGTCTGGTTCTGGCTCTTTGTGACTCGCGTCATTCCCGTTCTTATCGATTTCATGAGTCAGTTGGGTACCACGGTACCCTTAAGCAAGCCGATCATCATCATCTCTCAGATCTTCTATTCCAATGCCCTCTGGATCTTCCTGGCGATGGCCTTAGGGGCAATCTTCTTTAAAATGACGAACCGCTCCGACGAGGAGATGGGGTTCTTCCAGAAGTGGATTCCTCCCTCGGTACCCTGGGTGGGGCCCGTGGTCTCCTCGATGCAGCTGATCGTCCTGGCCTCGGGCTTGCGCTTCCAGCTGGAGTCCGGGGTCACCCTGCGGGAGGCGGTCAGGGCCATGGCCCAGGGGATTCGCAATCGGGCTCTACGCCGTACGCTGGTCAGGGTCTATCGGAAGCTCCTCCGGGGGGCCACGGTGTCAGAGGCCTTCTCCTCCCTGTCGCTCATTCCGCCGATGTGGCATGCTCTCTTGGCAGCCGGCGAGGAGAGCGGCAAGATACCGCAGGTGTTGGAAGTCTTAGAGCGTGAGGCGCGGGCCGATCTGCTGGCCAGGGGTAAACGACTCACAGTTGCCATGCGCAGCTTTGTGGTCATGGCAGCCGGCATCATGGTGGCAACGCAGGCCTCCCTCTTCTTTGCGCTGGTCTACTCCGGCGTGGAAACGGCGTTGCCTGCCATTACCCCGGAGACCCGCGTTGACATAACCTTTCTCATGCCGATCCAGTAATTCTTGCTCCAGAACACCCCTTTTTCACCCCGCTACACTCGTTGACCCTCATCCTCACAACATGGTACACTCATTTGTCTTATGACTCATCGATGTCGCGTGACCATCCTGGGCGATGGGGGATGGGGCACTTGCTTGAGTGTTCATCTGGCTGCCTTAGGGCACCAGGTGACTCTGTGGGGTGTTTTCCCAGAACAGATCCGTCAGATTCAGTCCAAGCGGAAGAATGCCAAGTTTTTGCCTGGCGTACCGCTTCCGCCTGAACTTAAGCTGACCGCTGATCTCTCTGAGGCCTGGAACCAAGCCGAAGTCATTGTTGTGGCGGTTCCTTCCCGTTACCTGCGTGCTGTGCTTCAGCGCTGCGGTGAGGGACCGTGGGCACAGGCGGTGGTGGTCAACGTGGTTAAGGGGATTGAGCCGGACAGTCTTCTGCGCATGTCAGAGCTCATTCGGGAGATGGTTCCGGCGCAGAGGTTGGCGGTTCTTTCGGGCCCCTCCATCTCTTATGAGGTTGCCCGCGGGGTTCCGACGACCGTTGTGGCCGCCTCAGAGACCCAGGCATTGGCCGAGGAGGTGCAGACCCTTTTTACCGCGGAGCACTTTCGGATCTACACAACGACCGATGTTATTGGTGTGGAGCTGGGAGGCGCACTCAAGAACGTGATTGCCATTGCCTGCGGCGTGGCCGATGGGCTTAAATTCGGCACCAACACCAAGGCGGCGCTCACCAG
This sequence comes from uncultured Planctomycetia bacterium, assembly GCA_964597545.1. Classification (GTDB taxonomy): domain Bacteria; phylum Omnitrophota; class Gorgyraeia; order 1-14-0-20-64-10; family 1-14-0-20-64-10; genus CAZQXN01. The sequence goes on from CAZQXN010000008.1 coordinate 16,184, forward strand.
CAGAGGTCTGGTGGAGATGGCGCGGTTGGGGCAAGCGCTGGGAGCGGATCCTAAGACCTTTTCGGGTTTAAGCGGCCTCGGGGATATGATCACCACCTGTTTTTCTTCGCACAGCAGAAATCGAGCTGTCGGAGAGCGTCTGGGGCGCGGAGAAAAGTTGGAGGCCATTGCTCAGGGCATGGAGCAGGTGGCCGAAGGGATTACCACCGCACAATCGGCGCATGCCTTGAGCCAACGGGCGGGCGTTGAGATGCCGATTGCCCAAGCGGTGTATCAGCTGCTGTACGAGAAGAAGCCTCCGCAGCAGGCCGTACGGGAGCTGATGCTTCGGGATCCCAAGCCGGAATAATCTTTTGAAGACTCGAATCTAAAGGGAGAAGCACTGCGAATGACAGAATCTGCGGTCCAGGAAAAAATCGAGGAAATGGTTCGGCGTATCGTCGATCAGTTTCATCCGGAGAAGATCATTCTATTCGGTTCCCATGCGCGGGGAGGTGCTGGTCCGGATAGCGATGTAGATTTGCTGGTGGTCATGCGCGTGGAAGGATCGCGGCGCAAGAAGGCCACGGAGATCGATTTGTCTCTATCCGATCGAAAGATACCCCTTGATCTCCTCCTCGTGACGCCGGAACAATTTGACCGCGAGCGAGAGATGGTTGGGACGGTTATCCGGCCGGCAGTGCACGAGGGAAAGGTGCTCTATGAGCGTGCCGCCTGAGATTCTCCGCGGGATCCGTCAGTGGATCGAAAGGGCGGAGGATGACCTCAGGAATGCCGAGCATACGCTGAGGCTTAAAGAAAATTGTCCGCTTTGGACCGTCTGCTTTCATGCCCAGCAGTGTGCGGAAAAGTATCTCAAGGGACTTCTTATTCTGCGGTCAATCGATTTTCCGAAAACGCATGATCTTGTTGTTCTGCTCAATCTTGCAGGGGGGCCTCAGGCTGTGGGAGTTGACCTGTTGGATGTGGAGCCGTTGAACCGGTATCCGGTGGAAGCCCGGTATCCCGGCGATTGGGATCCGGTTGATCGAGGGGAGGCCGAGCAGTCAGTGGGTATGGCCCGGAAAGTCCGCGAGGTGGTGCGGAGGCATTTCCCGGAGGCCGCCTTGAATGGATAAGCGTCCGCTCCCATTTCCTGGTTTTGGGACTCTCAGGGAAGCATTTCAGGGAGGGCATCGGTGCGAAGGCGACTTGCCGGAGGCCGCCTACGGGAAAGCCATCAAGTACTGTTACGAGGATATGGAGGGCAAGCTCTGGATTACCAACGAGGAATACGCCAGCCAGGTGAATTTCTGTCCTTACTGCGGGCACAAGACAACAGTAGTGGTGGGACGTCACGATCTATGATCATCTTGCAACCGAATCAGTCAGAACAAAAAGCAAAACCCAAGACCCCCAAATCTTATATTGTTTTGGGTTGCATCGGTGGGGTCGTTTTAATGAATACAGTTGCGGGATTGGCTAGAGCCATTGGATTTTCCATTAAAGCACCTCCCCTGTCGCCTGATCAGGCATCGGCTTTTTCATCGTTTGTCGGAATTCTAGCAGCGGTTTCATTTATAGGTGGGTATTACTTGATTGCAAAAGTCGTCAAGCGGAGTCTGGCGATGGGGGTTATCGTACTGGCAGGGATTGGTTTTGTTGGGTTGTTATCGTATGCTGCGCAAGCAGGGACAAAGAGCCAAGTAGTCGGCTCTGGCCAAGCCGTTGCTATTACCCCATCGTTTGTAGAGCTTGATTCGAACATTGTTGATACAGATGAGTTTTCAATCTCGTTTCCTGCCAATCCCAGGAGAGCAGTTGTTACTCAAAAGGCTGGAGGCGAGAGCCTTCGTGTAGAAACCTATCAAGCAGGAGATGGCGTAGGTATGTACGCATTCTCCTACGGGCGGTTAAGCAGTGTTTTGAAAGGGGGTTCGCAGCAGAAAGAGTTTGTAAGGGATCTCTTCAAGGGTTTGCTCTCAACAGCAAAAAATGCTCAGACTCATACAGAGCATCAATCCGACCGGATGCCTTTCGACCTGTCGTATCTTTATACGAGTGACTTTCATGGCGATACCTTAGCTCACATGGGAATGCTATTTCTTGTGGATGACAAAGCGTACATAAAGATTACCCTTGTCTATCCAGCGAGTCGTGTAGACGAAGCTGCGGAGAAATACACCCGGTTTTTAAACACACTCCAATTGAAGAAAAGGTGATGCGACAATTAAAACTGGAAGACATGGTGCCGGGTATGAAATTGGGTTCCAACGAGAGTCTTGCTACCCTGATAGAGGATTTGACGCGGCCGCCCGGCGTCGGAAACGATTTTGAAATTCGAAGATCTAGGGCGAAGGCCGTCTTTGAATACATGCACTCGCTTCAGGTGGCGAAAAATAGCGAGCAGGTACGGTATGCGACATTGGTCATAGCCGGGGCGACTGTGTTCAACGCTATCGTTCTTACCATCACACTATTTTTTCTGTGATTCTTGGTTCAGTTTTTGGCAGGGGGGATAGGAATTGCTACGGTGGTCTATATTGGCCTACGGTGTTATCCGTTATAGTTTTTGTCGGGAAATCGGTTTTCGTAAGTTCTTATACCACACGGGGCGTAGCGTAGTTTGGCAGCGCGCTTGCATGGGGTGCAAGAGGTCGGCAGTTCGAATCTGCCCGCCCCGACCACTTAGCTAGAAGATAGGCAGATGTCATCCTCCGGCTTGACCGGGGGATCGATTCCCGCTTTCGCGGGAATGACAAACCAGTAGAAACGACAGGAAAAAATGATGGAAAAGATCAATGTTGGATTGCTGGGCGTAGGCACTGTTGGTTTTGGGGTCGCCAAGACCTTGCTCTCCCGGCGAGCCTTTTTGGCCCGCCAGGCGGGAGTGGAGCTGGTCTTGAAGCGCGTCTGCGATAAGGACCGCTCCAAGGCGCGGCTGCTTAGGATCGACAAGCCTCTTTTTACCACCGATGCCAAGAAGATGCTGGAGGATCCGCAGATCCACGTGGTCGTCGAGCTGATTGGTGGAGTTCATCCGGCAAAGGAGATGGTCTTGAAGGCGATCGCCAACGGCAAATCGGTGGTGACTGCCAACAAGGCGCTCCTGGCGCATTCTGGGCCGGAGCTCTTCCATGCGGCCGACAAGGCCGGGGTGGATCTGTACTTTGAGACAGCGGTTGCCGGCGGCATACCGATCATCAAGTCCCTCAGGGAGGGCTTGGTGGGCAATGACATTGAGGCGATCTACGGGATCCTCAACGGCACCACCAACTTTATTCTCTCGGAGATGTCCCGCGGGGAGGGGCGCTCTTTTGAGGCAGCCCTCAAAGAGGCGCAGGCCAGGGGTTATGCCGAGCAGAATCCCGCCTTGGATTTAAAGGGCGGAGATACCGCCCACAAGCTGGCGGTCTTGGCCTTTCTTGCTTTCGGAAAGGCAGTGCCCCAGAGCGCCCTTTACGTTGAGGGGATCGAAGGAATCACCGCCAACGATATCCGGTATGCCTCTGAATTCGGTTATGCCATTAAGCTTTTGGGGATTGCCAAGCGGATTGGCGAGCAGCTGGAGGTTCGGGTACATCCAACCCTGCTGCCCAAGTCGCACTCCCTCTCCGGTGTCAGTGGTGTGCACAACGCCGTCTCCGTGAAAGGGGACTTAGTCGGAGAGCTGGTGTTGTATGGCCAAGGGGCCGGGCGGTGGGCATCGACCAGTGCGATACTGTCGGATCTGGTGGATGTTGCCCGCAACCTCTCCTGTTCGACCCCTCAGCGGGTGCCGCCCCCGGGCCGCAATCGCCGGGTGCGTCGAATTCGGAAGATCGGAGAGCTGGAGGGGCGCTACTACTTCCGCTTCTCTGTGATTGACCGACCCGGGGTGTTGGCCCGGATCGCTCAGATCTTGGGCAAACACAAAATCTCTATTACCAGCGTTCTGCAGAAGGACCGCCGCCACGAACAGATGGTGCCGGTGGTGATGATGACCCATGATGCCCGGGAGCGCAATGTCGAGCGCGCGCTCAAACAGATCGACAGCCTCTCGGTGGTGCGTCGCAAATCCGTCTCTATTCGGATGGAGCGAGGATGAAGAAAAAAACTAGACCTAAGAAGCCGCCTTCCAAGAAGCCCTCTGCCAAGAAGTCGTCTGCTAAGAAGTCCTCTGCCAAGAAGCCAGCGCACAAGCCAAAGGCAGCTGAGAAGATGGTAAGACGAGGAGCAGTCCTTTCCCCTTCGGAATATCGTTTAACCGAGAGCACCTGGCCGGGGGTGATCGAGAAGTACCGAGCGTTTCTTCCGGTAAGCGCAAGTACCCCGGTGATGACCCTTCAGGAGGGCAACACCCCGCTGATTCCGGCCTTTGCCCTTTCCAATCGGTTGGGCAGGGGCATCCGGGTCTTCTACAAGTGCGAAGGGTTTAATCCGACCGGTTCCTTTAAGGACAGGGGCATGACGCTGGCGCTCTCCAAGGCCAAGGAGGAGGGAGTGCGGGCGGTGATCTGTGCCTCCACAGGCAATACCTCTGCTTCGGCGGCGGCTTACGCTGCGCGGGCGGGACTCAAGTGCATCGTTTTACTGCCCGAGATGGGCATTGCGCTGGGCAAGTTGGCTCAGGCCTTGGTGCACGGCGCCCAGGTGCTGGCGGTCAAAGGGAACTTCGATGAGGCGCTGGAGTTGGTGCGGCAGGTCACTCAAGAAACCCCCATCGTACTGGTCAACTCCCTCAATCCCCATAGGATCGAGGGACAAAAGACCGGGGCCTTTGAGATCTGCGATGCCTTGGGCCGCCAACCGGATTATCACGTCATCCCTGTAGGCAATGCCGGCAACACCACCGCTTACTGGCGCGGCTACAACGATTATTTCAAGGCCAACAAGATCGACGGGCGTCCCCGGATGCTCGGATTCCAGGCGGCAGGGGCTGCCCCCTTGGTCTTAGGCAGGGCGGTCGCAAAGCCGGAAACCATTGCCACTGCCATTCGGATCGGCAATCCGGCCAGCTGGGAAGGGGCCATGGCAGCCAAGAGTGAGTCCGGAGGGTTCATTCGATCCGTGACCGACCGGGAGATCTTAGAGGCCTATGCTTTTTTGGCACAGCGCGAAGGACTCTTTGTGGAGCCGGCCTCTGCCGCAGGTGTCGCAGGGATGCTCAAGCTGAGCAAGAAAGGGTACTTCCGAAAGGGAGCGATCATCGTTTGCGTGCTGACCGGCCATGGATTAAAGGATCCGGAGCGGGCGGTGAAGAGCGTGGTGACCCCCAAGGTGATTTCCCCTAAATTAGGCGTTGTCTTAAACGAAATCGGCTAGACACTCCTCGATGAAAACAATCCTGTTGGTATGTGACGGAATGGCGGATGAGCCCCATGAGAAGCTGGAGGGGCTGACCCCATTGGAAGCGGCCAGAACGCCGGTCATGGATGAAATCGCTGCTCACGGCAAGGTGGGCACGGCACGAACCATCCCAGAGGGTTTCACCCCTTCCAGCGATGTGGGCAACCTCTCCATCTTGGGCTTCGACCCCAAGCGCTACTACTGCGGCAGGGGGCCGCTGGAGGCAGCCCATCTGGGGATCAAGCTCAAGGAGGGGGAGGTGGCCTTCCGGGCCAACCTGGTCACTGCCGACGGGGATCAACTGATGGATTATGCCGCCGGCCACATCTCAAGCGAAGAGGCTGCCACCCTCATTCGTCATGTTGGGAAACAGCTGGATCCGGCAAGCGTCCAGTTCTATCCGGGTGTGAAGTATCGACACCTGGCGGTCTTTCGCGATCCCAATCTTTCCGATGCATTGCTCCAAACGCAATGCAAGGCTCCGCACGACATCATGGGCTGGAAGATTTCAGAGCATTGGCCTACGGGACCCGCGGCGGATCGCTTGATTCGCATGATGGAGGCTTCCCGCGAGATTCTCTCGACCCATGAGGTCAACCAGGTGCGCGTTGATCTGAAAGAGAACCCCGGCAACCTCCTCTGGTTTTGGGGGCAGGGGAAGCGGCCGGAGTGGGACTCCTTCAAGAAGCGGTTCGGGGTCAGCGGTTCGGTGATCTCGGCGGTGGATTTGGTCCGGGGAACCGGGTTGTTGGCGGGGCTTAAGGTGATCAACGTTAAAGGGGCCACCGGCTACTACGATACCAACTACGCTGCCAAGGCCGATGCTGCGATCGAGAGCCTTAAAAAAGAAGATTTTGTCTTTGTCCATGTGGAGGCAGCCGATGAAGCCGGCCATGCCGGGGATCTCCGGCAGAAGCTGGCGGCCATTGAGAACTTTGATGCGCAGGTGGTGGGACGCATTTGGAAGCGGTTTAAGACGCTCAAGGAGATTCGGATCCTCTGCATCCCGGACCACGCCACTCCGGTTGCCAAGCAGCGCCACACAGCCGATCCGGTTCCTTTCTTTGTGTATGGCAAGGGGATTCCTTCCAACGGGGTCAAGCAGTTCTCAGAAAGCCAAGCGCGCCAGAGCGGTTGGCGGGTTGAGGAGGCGCATCGGATCCTTCCGGAACTCTTTACCGCTCGGGAGATTTAAACCCATGGTTCTTTTGGTTCAAAAATTTGGAGGCTCCTCGGTTTCCAGTACTGAGCGGATTTGCCGGGTGGCACAGCGCATCTGTCGCAGTCGACGGGCCGGGCACCAGCTGGTGGTGGTGGTTTCGGCACTCGGGGATACCACCGACGAGCTCACCGATCTGGCTTCACAGGTGACAAAAAATCCGCCGGAGCGCGAGATGGACATGCTCTTGGCCACAGGGGAGCAGGTTTCAGCGGCGCTGCTGGCGATGGCCATTCAGTCGCTGGGGGTCAAGGCCGCTTCATTTACCGGTGCCCAGGTGGGGATTGTGACCGACCGCGCGCACACCAAGGCCAAGATTCAGGCCGTCAGCGCGCAAAGAATCAAGCAGGCGCTGGCCAAAGGCTTTGTCGTGATCGTTGCCGGTTTCCAAGGGATGACCCCGGACCATGAGATCACCACCCTGGGGCGCGGCGGATCGGATCTGACCGCCGTGGCTTTAAGCTCAGCCCTTAAGGCCAAGGTGTGCGAGATCTACACCGATGTGGAAGGGGTCTATACGGCCGATCCTCGAATCGTGCCCAATGCGCGCAAACTTTCTGCGATTAGCTATGACGAAATGCTGGAGTTGGCCTCGCTGGGTGCCCAGGTCATGCAGGCTCGCTCCATGGAAGTCGCCAAGAAGTATCAGGCCAAGCTCCACTTGCGTTCCAGTTTCAGCAGGGCAGCAGGAACTTTGATTTCTAAGGAGGTAAAAGCGATGGAACAGATGGTAGTCAGCGGCGTCACCCTGCAGAAGGATGAAGCCAAGGTGACGATCTGCGACGTGCCGGACCGGCCCGGGGTTGCCGCAACGATCTTTAACCGCATCGGGCGAGCCAACATCAACGTGGATGTGATTGTGCAGAACGTCAGCCGCACCGGATCAACCGACGTCTCCTTCACCGTTGCTCGGTCGGATTTAAGACGAGTGCTCCAGGTGGCGCGCCGGGTTGCCAAAGAGATCAAGGCGGGCCGAGTCATCCGTGACGACGGCATCGCCAAGGTCTCCATTGTGGGACTGGGGATGCGCTCACACTCCGGTATCGCTGCCAAGATGTTCCAAGCGTTGGCCGAGAAGTCGGTCAACATCGGCATGATCTCCACCTCTGAGATCAAGGTCTCTTGTATCATCCGCAAGGAGCAGGCGGTCAAGGCTGTCCGTGCCATCCATGATGCCTTCGATTTAGGTACGGTGGGGGTTAAGCCTGCGTTGGTTCGGGCCAAGAAAAGAAAGAAGCGCTGACGCCATGGCACGAAAAATCGTTTTGTATGACACCACCTTACGGGACGGCGCTCAGACCGAAGGGATCTCCCTAACGGTCACCGATAAGCTCCAGATCGCCCAGAAACTGGATGCGTTAGGCATCCCCTACATCGAGGGAGGCTGGCCCGGCTCCAACCCGAAGGAGATGGAGTTCTTCAAGAAGGCCAAGCGCTTAAAGCTTAAGCGCGCAGTGATCACTGCCTTTGGTTCAACGCGGCGGGGCAACACCCAGGCAGCCAAGGATCCTCAGATCCAGTCTCTGCTTCAAGCCCAGACCCGTGTGGTTACCATCTTCGGCAAAAGTTGGGATCTTCACGTTCGGGATGCCCTGCGTGTTTCCATGGATGAGAATCTCCGGATGATTGCCGATTCAATCAGCTTCTTGAGGCGCAAGGGGCGTATTGTCTTTTATGATGCCGAGCACTTCTTTGATGGTTTTCGCGCGAATCCGGCCTATGCCCTCAAGACCCTTGAGGTGGCCGCAGAGAGTGGTGCGGCCACTTTGATTCTGTGTGATACGAATGGGGGTTCGCTGCCCAACTTCATTGGGCAGGCCGTGATCGAGGTGCGGGAAGCCGTGGATCTTCCGCTGGGGATTCATTGCCACAACGACATGGAGTTAGGGGTTGCCAATTCTGTGGCTGCGGTTGAGGCGGGGGTGGTCCATGTGCAGGGGACGATCAACGGCTACGGCGAGCGCTGCGGCAATGCCAACCTCTGCTCTGTCATTCCGGTGCTTCAGCTTAAGCACAACTACTCCTGTTTGCCGGCCAACCGCTTAAAGACCTTGACCCAAGCCTCACACTTTGTGGCCGAAGTGGCCAACATGCGCCCAGAGGACAACCAGCCTTTTGTGGGAACCTCCGCCTTTGCCCACAAGGGCGGGGTGCACATCAACGCGGTGCTCAAGAACCCCAAAACCTATGAGCATGTCGACCCCAAGGCTCTGGGCAACCGCCGCCGCCTGCTGGTCTCTGAGATGGGGGGCAAGAGCACCATCCTCTCTCGGGCCAAAGAGCTTAATCTCAAGATGGCCAAGGACCCAGAAGAGGCCAAGCGGTTTTTGAAGCAGGTGCAGGATCTGGAGGCCAAGGGATATCACTTTGAGGCTGCCGAGGAATCTTTTGAGCTGTTGATGCGCCGGGCCTACAAGCGGTTTAAACGGTTCTTTGCCTTAGAGAGCTTCAGGGTCGTAGTGGAGAAAGATGCCAAAGGGGAGGTGCTCTCCGAGGCCACCATCAAGCTCAAGGTCAAAGGCAAGATTGAACATACCGCAGCCTTGGGAGACGGTCCGGTCCATGCGCTCGACCAGGCGCTGCGCAAGGCGCTGTTGCCCTTCTACCCGCAGTTGGCCACCATGCATTTGGTTGATTTCAAGGTGCGCGACCTCGAGAGCCAAGCTGGAACCGGTGCTCGGGTCCGAGTGTTGATTCAATCCCAGGATTGCGAAGACAGTTGGTGGACCATGGGGGTGGATCAGAACATTCTCGAAGCCAGCTGGCAGGCCTTGATGGATTCGGTCGAATACAAACTGCTCAAGGACAAAGGGTCTGGCTCTTTTGCGCGGCGCACCGCAACGGGTGGGCGAAAAAGTGCCTGACCCTTTTTTTCTTTAGTACGCACGCGGATAGCATGACGCTGCCCTCTGTTTATAATCCTCATGATGTAGAGGAGCGCTGGTACAGTCTCTGGGAGAAGGAAGGTTACTTCCGCCCCTGTACCGACGCGGCCAAAACTCCTTTTACCATCGTCATTCCTCCCCCCAACGTGACCGGCATCCTCCACATGGGGCATGCCCTCAACAATACCCTCCAAGACATCTTGATTCGGTACCGACGAATGGCCGGGTGCCGCGCCCTTTGGGTGCCGGGGACCGATCATGCCGGTATCGCCACACAGAATGTGGTGGAGCGCAAGCTCGCCCAGGAAGGGATCAATCGCCACGACTTGGGACGCGACGCCTTTGTAAAACGGGTGTGGGAGTGGCGCAAGGAGTATGGCTCCACCATTGTCAGGCAGCTTAGGAAACTCGGATCCTCCTGCGATTGGGAGCGGGAGCGGTTCACCATGGACGAGGGGCTTTCCTGCGCGGTAGAGACCGCCTTCTTAAAGCTCTATGAATCGGGCCTGATCTACCGGGGCCACTATCTGGTCAACTGGTGTCCGCGCTGCCACACTGCACTCTCAGATGAAGAGGTTCAGCATGAGGATGTAAAGGGCAACCTCTGGGCCATTCGCTATCCCGCGGCTGACAACAAGGGGGAGGGCATTGTGGTGGCCACCACCCGGCCCGAGACCATGCTCGGAGACGTGGCGGTGGCAGTCCATCCTGCAGATAAGCGCTACCAGAAGTTGGTGGGCAGCGCTGTACAGCTGCCCCTGACTGGCCGGACGATACCGATCATCACCGATGATGCCGTGGGCCAAGAGTTTGGGACCGGAGCCGTCAAGGTTACTCCAGCGCATGATCCGGTCGACTTTGAAATCGGTCGGCGTCACTTAGAGCTCATCCCCAAGGATGCCAAGCGGCAGGATTGGACCTCGATTCCGATTCAAATCATGTCGATTGACGGACGGATGACCAACGTGCCCAAGGCGTATGACGGGATGGATCGCTTCGACTGCCGCAAGCAGGTGCTCAAGGATCTTGAGGCCCAGGGGCTCTTGGTCAAGACCGAGGATTACCAAACTGCGGTGGGGCACTGCTACCGCTGTAAGACCATTGTGGAGCCCATGCTCTCGCCCCAATGGTTTGTAAAGATGGCCCCCTTGGCTAAATTGGGTATTGAGGCGGTTGAGCGTGACGGCATGCGCTTTGTGCCGGGGCGCTGGAACAAGATCTATCTGGATTGGCTTGAACATATTCGGGATTGGTGCATCTCCCGTCAGATTTGGTGGGGTCATCGAATTCCTGTCTGGACCTGCGTCCGCTGCAACGCGCCAGAGGTCAAGGGGCACGGGGAATGGGTCAAGGAGCGCTACCAGGAGCCGGGGATGGTGGTGATGCCTCAGGCTCAGATGTCTGCAAAACCACCCACTTGCCCAGCCTGCGGCAAGAGTGATCAATGGCAGCAGGATCCTGATGTCTTAGACACTTGGTTTTCTTCCTGGCTGTGGCCCTTTTCTACATTGGGGTGGCCCGAGAAGACCCAAGACCTCGCAACGCACTATCCCACCTCGGTCTTGGTGACCGGCCAGGACATCATCTTCTTCTGGGTGGCCCGCATGGTGATGGCCGGCAAGTTCTTCTTGAAAAAGCTCCCCTTCAAGGATGTGTACATTCACGGCATCATCCGGGTGGAGGGGGGCAAGAAGATGTCCAAGTCGCTGGGGAATATCATCGATCCCCTAGAGGTGATTGAGCGGCTGGGGACCGATGCGCTGCGCTTTAGCATTGCGCACATGACCTCAGAGGGGCAGGACCTCTATCTTTCGGAGGACCGCTTCCTGCTGGGGCGCAACTTTGCCAATAAGCTTTGGAATGCCGCCCGTCTGATCTTGGAGGGCGCAAGCCGGCGGGAAATGTCATCCCCCCGAAGCTTGCCCTCGACTCCGATCGAGGGGCGGGGATCGGATCCTCGCTTTCACGAGGATGATGCTTCGAAGGATGCATTAACGCTGGCGGATCGCTGGATCCTAAGCCGCCTCCAGCGAACCACCCAGCAGGTGACCGAGGCCCTTGAGCAGTATCAGTTCAATGAAGCGACTCGACGGCTCTACCAGTTTGTTTGGCGGGAATTCTGCGACTGGTATCTGGAGGTTGCCAAGCTTCAGCGCCAGGAGGCCGACAAGGGCCGAGTGCAGAACACCGACCAAGTGCTTCTGGAAGTTCTAGAGGGTACACTCAAACTTCTGCACCCGTTCATGCCCTTTATTACCGAAGAGCTGTGGCAGAAGATGGCGGAGCGAAGCGGAAAGTCCCTGATGCAGGCCCCTTGGCCGAAGTCGCAAGCTGCCTGGGTGGATCAGAAGGCAGAGGATCAATTCCAAAAGCTCCAGGGGATCATCACCGAGGTGCGCAACATTCGAGCCACCTTCAGGGTTGCGGCCAAGCAGAAGGTGGATTTGATGGTGCGGGCCGGTTCCGACGATGCGCTTCTCACTGCTCATGAGAAATGGATCACACGCTTCGGGGCTGTGAACACCCTCAAGGTGGGCTCCTCGCTTAAGCGGCCGGCCGGATCGGTTGCGGCCCATCTGGGCGACTAGGACCTCATTGTCCCCTTGGCGGGGCTCGTTGAGTTAGATGTCGAGCGCAAGCGGATCGAGAAAGAGGTCAAAACCATCGAATCCCGAGCTGAAGGTAAGCGCAAGCGCTTGAAGAACGCCACCTTCCGATCCAAGGCGCCGGCAGAGGTGATTGCCCAGGAAGAGGGGGCCCTTGAGGAGGCGGAGGCGTCGCTGCGCAAGTGGTCTGAGAGCTTGAAGCAGTTGGAATGATGATGCGGCTTGAGAAAAACACCATCACACCCTTGTTGACCGCTGCCCTCAAAGAGGATGTGGGGTCTCGAGATGTCACCACGGCTGCCTTGGTTTTGAGAACCGACCAGACCCGGGGTGATGTGGTGGTTCGTGAAAAAGGGGTTGTAGCAGGGCTGCCGGTTGCCGAATGGGTCTTTGGTTTGGTGGATCCCAAGATTCGCTTTAAGGCCCTGGTGCAGGATGGCCAGACGGTTTTCCCCAACAAGGCGGTGGCCTTTGTGGAGGGACCTGCCCGGGGAATCTTGGCGGCTGAGCGGGTGGCACTAAATCTCTTAGGAAGGCTTTCCGGCATCGCCACCTTAACCCGCGCCTTCGTCAATCAGGCCAAGGGAACTGATGCTCAGATTCTAGATACCCGAAAGACCACACCCGGACTGCGTTTGCTGGAACGGTATGCTGTGTCAGCCGGAGGGGGCGTGAATCACCGGATGAATCTGGGTGCCGCAGTGCTGATCAAAGACAATCACTTAAGACTTGTTGCACGCCGCAAGCCGGCAAGCACTACCTTCGCTGCCGGGAAGAAGACAAAGATCGGGCCTTCGGCGATTGAGCAGGCAGTCGCGCTTGCTCGAGAGAAGACACCCAAACAAATGTTTATCGAGGTGGAGGTCGTCTCTCTGAAAGAGTTTCGGCAGGCCCTCGCAGCCCAGCCGAATGCCATCCTTCTGGACAACATGAAGTTGGCCGAGATTCAGGAGGGGGTTCGTCTTTGCCGTGCTGTGGGCCGCTCCAAAAGCTCCGGCCCAAGAGGACGCCGGGTGATCCTGGAAGTCTCCGGCGGCGTCACCCTTAACAACGTCAAGGCAGTAGCCGCCACAGGGGTCGACCGGATTTCTGTGGGGGCTTTAACCCATTCAGCCAGAAGCCTGAATGTTGCATTGGAGTGCATGGACCGATGATCAAACTGGGAATCTACTTCCTTGCTGTGGGATTGATTGTCTTGGGGTCTCTTGGTTTTATCGCTGCCTTAACGATCAAGGGAAGGGTTCGGGTTGTTCTGGCATGCCTGATGGCGGCAGTCCCGATCCTTGCCGGCATTCTGCTTTTTCATAACGCCAGGATTCGACCAAGGGATTTAAGCCGTCTGGTCCGGACGACCACCCAAGATGTCAAAGCGCTGACACAAGACATTAAGGATGCTCGGGATGTCCGCAGCCAGCTTGGGGGAATCCTAGAACGGAAGTGACCGGATTCAAGCTGGTCAGCGACATGGTCCCCAAGGGGGACCAGCCCAAAGCCATCGAAGCCCTGACAGCCGGTATCCGGCAGGGGAAGCGATTCCAGACCCTCTTGGGGGCAACCGGCACCGGCAAGACTTTCACGGCAGCGCGGGTCATTGCTGCGATCAACAAACCCACCCTGGTGATCTCCCACAACAAAACGCTGGCGGCCCAGCTCTACAGCGAGCTTAAAAGCTTCTTTCCAGAGAATGCCGTCGAGTACTTTGTCAGCTACTACGACTATTACCAGCCCGAGGCTTACATCCCTCAGACCGACACCTACATCGAGAAGGATGCCTCCATCAACGATCGGCTGGACCGTCTACGCTTGGCTGCCACGACATCGCTTCACTCCCGCAAGGATGTCGTGATTGTGGCCTCGGTCTCGTGCATCTACAACCTGGGGGATCCTGCGGAGTATAGGGACCTCCTCCTCTTTTTTGAGAGCGGCCAGGAGATTCCTCGCGGCGAGCTGCTTCGGCGCTTGGTGGCCCTGCTCTATGAGCGCAACGACATTGATTTTACCCGGGGCCGCTTCAGGGTTCGAGGGGAGACGATCGAAATCTTTCCTGCCTACGAAGAGAAGCCGATGCGCCTGGAGATGTTCGGGGATAAGATTGAGCGCATCTCGATTGTCCATCCGGCAACCGGCGAGGTGCTGCAGCGTTTGGATCGTTTTGCCCTGTATCCGGCAAAGCATTTCATTACCACGGCCGAGTGCATTGAGCGTGCGGGCAGCACCATTGAGGGGGAGCTGGCCGAGTGCCTTAAAGCGCTCAAGGCCAAAGGCAAACTCCTCGAGGCGCAGCGGTTGGAGCAGAGAACCCATTATGATTTGGAGATGATGCGGGAGGTCGGCTACTGCCATGGAATTGAGAATTATTCCCGCGCCCTCTCCGGCCGGCCCCCGGGGTCTCGTCCCTGGTGCCTGCTGGATTATTTTCCGGATGATTTTTTGACCCTCATCGACGAATCCCATGTCACCCTTCCGCAGCTGAAGGGCATGTTCGAGGGGGATCGGGCCCGGAAGCGGGTCTTGGTGGATTTTGGGTTTAGGCTTCCTTCCTGCCTGGACAACCGGCCGCTGACCTTTCAGGAGTTTGAGAAGATCACCCAGCAGACCCTCTTTGTCTCGGCAACGCCCGGACCGTATGAATTGAGGGCCACCGGCGGCGCCGTGGTTGAGCAGGTGATTCGCCCCACCGGACTTGTGGACCCTGAGATCGAAGTGCGGCCCATCGCAGGGCAGGTGGATGATCTGATTCATGAGGTGAAGCAGCGCGCCCAGCGCGGGGAGCGGGCGTTGGTGACGACGTTGACCAAGCGGATGGCAGAGGATTTGTCCAGCTACCTCAAGGAGACAGGTTTGCGCGTGACCTACATCCACTCTGATCTGGATGCCTTTGAGCGGGTGGAGGTATTGCGCAATTTGCGTTTGGGCACCTTTGATTGCGTGGTGGGGATCAACCTCCTTCGAGAGGGGCTTGATCTGCCTGAGGTCTCCCTGGTGCTGGTGTTGGATGCCGACAAGGAGGGGTTCTTAAGATCTGCCACCACCCTGATCCAGGTTTCAGGGCGGGCGGCCCGGCACCTTCACAGCAGGGTGATCTTGTACGCCGATACCATCACCAACTCCATGCGGCAGGCGATGCAGGAGACTGACCGGCGCAGAGCGGTTCAGCTGGCCTACAACCAAGAACACAAGATTACTCCCCGTTCTGTTGAGAAGGCCATCCGAGAGGGAATCGAGGCGGTTTCCCAGGAGGAGGCCGAAGAGCAGGTGCGTTCTGCCGCGGGCCTGGATCCGGATCAGTTTGATTTGGAGCAGGTGGTTGCAGAGCTGGAAGAGGAGATGGAGCTGGCTGCTCGGAATCTTCAGTTTGAACGGGCCGCAGCGCTGCGGGATCAGATGACAGCGCTCAAGGACAAAGGGGTGGCAGCGTTGGCCGATGCCAAACCCAAACCCGAGCGGCGGCGCAAGGGCAAACGATGGAAGCCCCCCCGGCATGGATGAAGCGATCCTTGCCGCACTGCGTGCCAGGCCCGGCGCATTCGTCTCCGGTGAAGAGCTTTCCCGTTTGGCCGGGGTCAGCCGTACCGCCATCTGGAAGGGGGTCGAGAAGCTCCGCTCGGAGGGGTACAAGATCCTGGCTCAACCCCACACCGGATACCAATTGGTAACAGCTCCGGATCGGCTGATTCCTCAGGAGATCCGATGGGGTCTGAGGACGCGGCGCCTGGGCAGGCGGATCCATGCCTATGCCACCACCGATTCCACGATGGATGTGGCGCATCAGCTGGCCGCTGCCGGAGAACCAGAAGGAACTGTGGTGGTGGCGGAAGGCCAAAGAAAGGGGCGGGGGCGGATGAGTCGCAACTGGGTTTCTCCTAAGGGCAAAGGGATTTATCTCTCCCTGATTCTGCGCCCTCCGCTGAAATTAACCGAGGTGCCGCAAATTACCTTGATGGCAGCGGTGGCTGTGGCCCGCGCCATTCACACGACCATTGGCATCAAACCTCAGATCAAGTGGCCCAACGATATCTTGATGGGGAACAAAAAGGTAGCCGGCATCTTAACTGAGCTCAATGCCGAGCTCAATCGTCTCAACCACTGTGTGATCGGAATTGGCCTCAATGCCAACGGTTCCGGCGCGCACCTGCCGGCTCACGCCACCTCTTTGTCTAAGGTGATGGGGGCCAGGGTAGACCGGGTGGCGTTGGTTCGTACACTGCTGACCCAGCTGGAGAAAAGTTATTTTGAACTCTTGAGTTCCGGGCTCGCCCCTATCTTGGAAGGGTGGCGCGCTTTTGCCAATTTCTTGGGATCTCACGTAAGGGTAGAGGTGCGGGGTAGAACGGTCGATGGACAGGCGGTCGACCTGGATGAAACCGGAGCCCTTTTGGTTCGGACCGATACCGGTTTTGTGGAACCGATCTCCGCCGGGGACGTCCTCGTGGTGCGATAACATGGTAAGGTAATAGCTCCATGCGATTACACCGATTCCTAAAAATCATGACAGCAGCGACCCTGCTTTTGACCGCGGCTGCTTCCTCCGGTGCCCAGGAGGAAAGGCCGGTTTTACTCTTGGAGCTGCGCGGGTTCATTGATCCGGCCGCGGCCCGATATGTTGCGCGAGGACTTGAAGCTGCCCAGGCGTTGGAGGCCTCTGCGGTCGTCATTGAGCTGGATTCGCCGGGTGGGCTCAAGAGCACCACCCAGAAGGTCATCCAGGAGATCTTAGATTCCTCTGTTCCGGTGGTGGTCTTCGTTACACCCACCGGCGCTCAGGCCGGTTCCATCAGCACCTTTATCCCTCTGGCGGCCCATGTGGCAGCGATGGCGCCTGGAACCTTCATTGGGGCGATGGATTCTTCTCCTCCTGTCCAAAAGCCAGACAGCCTTCATGGGACTGACCTGTGTGCGTCAGAGGTCTTTCGCTCGGTGGCTGAGTCTCGAGGACGGTATTTCACTTGGGGGCAAACCCTATTGCGCCAGCGACACTTGGCCAGCGCCGAAGAGGCCTGGAGTGACGAGGCCATTGATCTGATTGTCCAGGACCCAGAGAGGCTCTTCCGGGAGCTGGAGGGCAAAGAGGTCAAAACGGTTCTTGGCAATGTTCCGCTCTTTTTTCGGGGTCGTCCGAGATTCACGTTTGCTTGGTCGCGCTTAGAGCGCGTTCTCCACCGGCTGTCCCATCCGGTTCTGGCCTACCTCTTACTGTTGGCGGGCATCTGTTTGTTGAATATAGAACTGAGTGCTCCCAGAACCCTTTGGATCGGCTTCATGGGTGTGGTAATCTTGCTCCTTGCCTTGAGTATCCTGATGGCTTTAGGGGCCCACTGGGTTGGGCTTTTTCTGATCCTGCTCGCAAACCTCTTCCTCATTGCTGACCAGAAACTCCCGACTTTGAAGCTTTTGACCGCAGCAGGGTTGGCGGCCTTTGCATTCGGCTCCCTGAAGCTGTTTCCGGCGGGGCGTGCCATCGGATTTTCCCTTTCCGTCGAACTGGTAGTCGCAGCAACGGTAGGGGTGGCGGTCTTTTTCCTTCTGTTTGTGCAGGGCCGCATCAACCGGAAGGCCTCCTCATGAACATCCTCAAGATCTGCACCGTCGTCTCCCTGGCGGTTTGGGTGGGGGGGTTCATCTTCTTCTCCGGGGTGATGGCCCCAGTTCTCTTGCGCCGCTTGGGCCAGGAAGAGGCCGAACGGATTCTGGATATTCTTTCTGCTGGGGTGGACCGTTGGACCTTGGTGTGGTCCACAGTAGCCGCGGGGATGATAGGGCTTCACTTCATGGACAGGCATTTCGCACTGCGCTCACTGGTGCTGGAGCTGCCTATCTTAGGGATGCTGCTGCTGACGTGGTACCGCGGTTGGATCCTCCATCCGCAGTTGCGGGATCTCAAGCGTCGGTTAAAACTGCCTCAGTTTCAGGGGACTGCGCATTTAGAAACGGTCCGGTTTTCTTGTAAACGGCTTGAACGCCGGTCCAAGCAGTCGACCACCGCCATTGTCTTCTTAGGCCTCTTTTCTCTGGGGCTGATTCCAGGTTTTCTCACATGAGAGACCCTAAAGCTCACCTGCTCTTGGCCCTTGATGTTGGCAACACCAACACCACCTTAGGGCTTTTTCGTGGCAAGCGTTTGATTGCGCACGGGAAGATGGCGACCGCCGAAATCTCCATGCGCAGACAACTCAAACGAGAGGTTCAGCGATTGCAGCGCTCCTGCCGCGGCCCCATTACAGCGGTAATCTTCTCAAGCGTGGTGCCCAAAGCAACGGCTCCGCTGAAGCGCTCCTTAAAGGCCCTTCTGCGCCTACGCCCCTGGGTGCTGGGCGAGAATGTATCGGCCCCGGTCCTCAATCGGTACCGGATTCCTTCTCAGGTAGGGCAGGATCGTCTTTGCAATGCAGCGGCTGCTTTTGAGCGGCATGGGGGGCCGGTGATTGTGGTTGATTTTGGAACTGCGGTGACCATCGATCTGGTATCGGCGCGCCGTGAGTATCTAGGAGGTGTTATTGTCCCTGGCATGGAGATGGCTTTGGCGGCTTTAACGGACAAAGCAGCCCTTCTTCCACGCATTAAGCTTAAGCCCCCCCGGCGTCTTTTAGGGCGGGATACGGTAAGCTCAATCCAATCTGGTATCTTCTTTGGTTACAGTGGGTTATGTGACGGGATCATTCAACGGCTTAAAGGTGGGGTTGCCAAATCAGCCAAGGTGATAGGAACCGGCGGCAATGCCGCCCTCATTGCCCCCTATTGCACTTCTGTTCATATCGTGAACCAGCACCTAACCCTTCAGGGGCTGGAACTTACTTACCGCCAGCTTACCCTAAAAAAGAGTTGACATTCCCCAGAAATCCTGTATCATAGCCCTGTTTTTAGCACTCTGAGGGAACGGCTGCTAATTTTCCGCATTTTTGGTTCGCCTCGAGTCATATTCCGCTGAAGTGACAGCATCTCTGCTGATTTGCCCGGCGGACAGCTTTTCGCACACATCTGTTCTATTGCACAACAGGAGGGTTCAATGGCCATTCAGCCGCTGGGTGATCGGATTCTGATTCAACTATTAGAGGAAGAGGAGAAATCCCCGGGTGGGATTATCCTCCCGGATACCGCCAAGGAAAAGCCCCAAGAGGGCAAGGTGGTTGCGGTGGGCAAGGGCAAGCTGTTGGAAGACGGCACCCTCAGGCCCTTGGAGGTCAAGGTAGGAGATACGATCCTCTTTGCCAAGTATTCCGGCACAGAGGTCGCCCACCAGGACGAGGACTTTATGATTCTTCGTGAAGAGGAGATCTTGGCGGTTCGCAACAAGTAAGCCAAGACAAACGCTTAAAGGAGGTTTACGCATACGATGGCAAAGCAGCTGTTGTTCAATGAGGATGCCAGGCGGGCAATCCTGAAAGGGGTTGAGACCTTGGCCAGAGCGGTCAAGGTGACCCTGGGTCCTAAGGGACGAAACGTTGTTTTGGATAAGAAATTCGGTTCTCCCACGATCACCAAGGACGGTGTTACCGTTGCCAAGGAGATCGAGTTGGAGGATCCTTATGAGAACATGGGTGCCGAGATGGTCAAGGAGGTTGCCTCCAAGACTTCCGACACCGCCGGAGACGGCACCACCACCGCCACGGTTTTGGCTGAGTCCATCTTCCGTGAGGGTCTCAAGAACGTTGCGGCCGGTTCCAATCCCATGCGGATCAAGCGGGGGATTGAGAAAGCGGTTGAGGCGGCTGTAGAGGCACTCAAGAAGCTCTCCAAGCCGGTCAAGGACAAGAAAGAGATCGCCCAGGTGGCCTCCATTGCCGCCAACAACGACTCCGACATCGGCGACCGGATTGCCGAGGCCATGGAGAAGGTCGGCAAGGACGGTGTCATCACCGTTGAAGAGGCCAAGGGCATCGAAACCACCCTGGAGGTGGTCGAGGGAATGCAGTTTGACCAGGGATACCTCTCCCCTTACTTTGTCACCGATGCCGAGCGCATGGAGTCGGTGCTGGAGAGCCCCAACATCCTGATTCATGAGAAGAAGATCTCCGTGATGAAGGACATGCTTCCCCTGTTGGAGAAGATTGCTCGCACCGGCAAGCCGCTGCTCATCATCTCCGAGGAGGTTGAGGGCGAGGCGCTGGCGACCTTGGTCGTTAACAAGCTGCGTGGAACCCTGACCTGTGTGGCCGTCAAGGCCCCGGGTTACGGCGACCGCCGCAAGGCCATGCTGGAGGACATCGCAGTCCTCACCGGTGGCCGGGCCATCACCGAGGATCTGGGAATTAAGCTGGAGAACATCACCCTGGATGACTTGGGACGCGCAAAGCGCGTTGTGGTCGATCGCGAGAACACCACGGTTGTTGAGGGAGCAGGCAAGACCGCCGGCATCAACGGGCGGATTGCTCAAATCAAGAAGCAGATCGATGATACCGATTCCGATTACGATCGGGAGAAGCTCCAAGAGCGCCTGGCCAAGCTTTCAGGCGGTGTGGCCGTGATTAAGGTGGGCGCTGCAACCGAGACCGAGATGAAGGAAAAGAAGGCTCGTGTTGAGGATGCCCTTCATGCGACCCGCGCGGCCGTGGAAGAGGGTATTGTTCCTGGCGGTGGCGTGGCCTGCCTTCGTGCGCAGACCGCACTGGCTACGGACAAGCTTTCCGGCGATGACGCCCAGGTGGGTGCGGGCATTGTTCGCCGAGCACTGGAAGAGCCCATTCGGCAATTGGTGGGCAATGCCGGTCTCGAAGGTTCCGTGGTTGCCCAGAAGGTTCAGGGCGAGAAGACCACCGTCGGATTCAATGTGGACACCTTGGAGTACACCGATATGCTCCAGGCTGGAATCATTGACCCGACCAAGGTGACTCGCCTGGCCATGCAGAATGCCGCTTCCATCGCAGGGCTTCTGTTGACCACTGAGGCATTGGTAACCGACATCCCCGAAAAGGAGAAGGCCGCGGCACCCGCCGGTGCTCACGGTGCTCCTCCCGGAATGGGGATGGATTATTAATCTGGAGGTGAGAGATGAAGCTAAAGCCTCTGGGTGACAAGATCATCGTCGAACTCCTCGAAGAGCAGGAGAAAACCAAGGGAGGGATCATCCTTCCGGACAGCGCCAAAGAGAAACCTCAAGAGGCGAAGGTCCGGGCGGTAGGCTCCGGCAAAACCCTGGCCAACGGTAAGGTGGTAGCGCCCGAGGTCAAGTCCGGGGATACGATCCTCTTTGCTAAGTATTCCGGCAGCGAGGTCAAGGTCGGCGATAAGGAGTATCTGATCTTCGGTCAGGATGACATTCTGGCCGTGATCAAGTGACATCACCCCTCGCGGGGTGAGCACCGCGCTTCCGTACGACGGCATTGCACCTGGCCTCTGGGGTATTGACGCCTCAGAGGCCTGTGTGCTACAACATAGTATGGAATTTAGGACTCCCCGAAATACCCCACATCTGGCAATATCCTTCGTATGTCCTCTGGGATCTCGCATGCCCTCTTTTCCTGTGCACACACACTCTACACCACTGGTATCGGGCGCCCTCCGGGTGCCGGATGCCGTATCCTCTAGGAGACAAGATGGGAGAGTTCATCGGTCGCGGGCGTAAAGCACGCCGTTGTTACGGATTTGATGAAATTGCTTTAGTACCGGGCGCAGTAACGGTTAATCCCAACGACGTAGATCCCTCCTGGAAGCTTAACGGCCAGCGCTACCGGGTCCCCATCTTGGCCAGCGCCATGGATGGGGTGGCCGATGTGAAGTTCGCCATTGCATTCGGCAAGCTGGGGGGGTTGGCGGTGCTGAACCTCGAAGGGATCCAAACCCGCTACGAGAATCCGGAAGAGATCTTAGCCAAGATTGTTCGAGCCAAGGGGGACGCGTCCACCAAGCTGTTGCAGTCGGCCTACAAAGAACCGGTTAAGAGGAAACTGATCGCAAAGCGGATTGGCGAGATCAAAAAGGGCAAGGCCCCCGCGGCAGTTTCTGCCATTCCACAGCAGGCCGGCGCCTTCGGACCGGTGGCGCAGGAGGCGGGTGCCGATGTCTTCGTGGTGCAGTCCACCGTTTCTACGGTGCGGCACATCTCCTCCCAGTATCAGTCCCTGGACTTGAAGAAGTTTTGCAAGGGGATGAAAATTCCGGTCATTGTCGGCAACTGTGTCACTTACAACGTGGCCCTCGCCTTGATGGAATGCGGCCCTGCCGGTGTCTTGGTGGGGATCGGCCCGGGGGCGGCTTGCACGACCCGCGGGGTGCTGGGGATCGGCATCCCCCAGGTCACTGCCACGGTGGACTGCGCGGCAGCCCGGGATTTCTATCACAAGAAGACCGGCCGCTATGTCCCGATCATTACCGACGGCGGCATGCGGACCGGCGGAGATGTCTGCAAGGCCTTGGCCGCAGGCTCTGATGCGGTGATGTTGGGCTCTCCCTTTGCCAAGGCCAAGGAGGCTCCGGGCAAGGGATACCACTGGGGCATGGCCACCCCGCACGCCAATCTGCCGCGAGGCACCCGGATTCACGTTGGCGTGGCCGGCACGATTGAAGAGATCCTCTTTGGTCCGGCCCAGATAGACGACGGCACGCAAAATCTGATGGGGGCGATTACCACCTCCATGGGCTCTGTGGGGGCGAGAAACCTGAAGGAGTTTCAGCTCACCGAGATTATCATTGCCCCCTCCATTCAAACCGAAGGCAAACTCGCTCAGCGCACGCAGCGCGTAGGCATGGGCAAGTGACGGCGAAGCCGTCATCCTCGTGACAACGAGGATCAGATCCCCGCTTTCGCGGGGATGACATAAGGGTATCCATGACGGAAGCACCGGAAAAAGTACTGATTCTTGATTTCGGTTCGCAGTACGCGCAGTTGATTGCCCGCCGCGTGCGGGAATTGAATGTTTTCTCCAAGATTGTTTCCCACGATATCTCTCCGGAAGCCATTTCCCAGGAGAAGCCTAAGGGGATCATTCTTTCCGGAGGGCCGGCTTCGGTTTGGGCGAAGGGCGCACCGATGCCTCACCCGGACATCTTCAAATCCGCCATCCCGACCTTGGGGATTTGCTATGGGATGCAGCTGATGGGCAAGCTCCTAGGCGGCGAGGTGTCCAAGGCGGCCAACCGGGAATTTGGAAAGGCTGATTTGGCGGTGGATGTTGAGGCCGGTCTTTTTAACCAGCTGCCCAAGAGCTTGGTCTCCTGGATGAGTCACGGCGATTTTGTGATGACCCCTCCGGCCAGTTTTTCGGCCATTGCCCATACCGACAACACCCCGATTGCGGCGATGGCCAACCTTGACACCCATCAGTATGGTGTGCAGTTCCATCCCGAGGTCACACATACCCCGAACGGCAAAGCGATCCTGAAGAACTTCCTCTACAAGGTGTGCAGCTGCCAGGGCACCTGGTCCAATGAGCGGTTTGTCGAGTCTTCCCTCCAGGAGCTGCGCCAGCAAATAGGTTGCGCCCAGGTGGTGCTGGGTCTTTCCGGCGGGGTGGACTCCTCTGTTGCGGCCGTGCTCCTGCACCGGGCAATTGGGGATCGGCTCATCCCCATCTTCATTGACACCGGACTCTTGCGCAAGAATGAGAAGTTCCAAGTGGTTGAAATGTTCAAGGGAGAGCTTAAGCTCCCGCTTAAAGTGGTGAATGCCGAGAGTCGTTTCTTGGAGGCCCTTTCCGGTGTTACGGATCCAGAGGTCAAGCGCAAGCGAATCGGCCACCTCTTTATCGAATGCTTTGAGGCCGAGGCCCGAAAATACCCCAATGTCCAGTTTTTGGGACAGGGAACTTTGTACCCGGATGTGATTGAGTCCAGCGCTCCCAACGGCGGTCCGTCGGCCACCATCAAGACCCATCACAACGTCGGTGGATTGCCCGAGCGCATGAGCTTGAAGCTTGTTGAACCGCTCCGGCTCCTCTTTAAAGACGAGGTTCGAGCTGTCGGCAGGGTGCTGGAGATCCCAGGGATCATCTTGGGCCGACACCCCTTCCCAGGACCGGGTTTGGCAGTTCGGATCTTGGGGGAGGTGACCCGGGAGCGGTTGGATCTCTTACGGGAAGCCGATCGACGTTTCATTGAAGAGCTTCAATCGCAGGGGTGGTACGATAAGGTTTGGCAGGCCTTTGCGGTGCTGCTGCCCCTGAAAACCGTCGGGGTCATGGGGGATGAGCGGACCTATGAGAACATTGTGGTCCTGCGGGCAGTGGCAAGCGCTGACGGCATGACCGCTGATTGGTCCCGCCTGCCTGAGGCTTTACTGGAAAAGGTGTCCAACCGGATCGTCAACGAAGTGCTGGGGGTCAACCGCGTGGTTTATGATGTCACCTCCAAGCCCCCCGGGACGATCGAATGGGAATAAAGGGTCTGTACGAAAGGGTCTGACCCCTACGTACATTGGAGAGGAGGGAAGAGATGCACAGCTTGGCGTGGCTTTTGATTACCATTGCAGTAGGTTACTGGGTCTTGATTGTTGCCTCCAAGGAGAAGGGGGGCTTAAAGAAGCTGGGCAAGGTGCTGGGGATTGTGATCATTGTCTTAAGCTTTCTGGGTGTGGGCTGCAAGCTGTACTACAAGTGCAGCGGCACGGGATACTTCGGCAAGGGGATGGGTTTCAAGTGCCCCATCAGCCAAAGGGCCGCAGCAACCCCTTCAGTTCCAACTCGATAGTACCGTTTCACACTCAGCCAACGCTGCAGCGCAGGCGGGCATAGACCCGCCTGCGGAGGCGGCATTTAACTTCAGGTCCAACCATCACCATGGCTAAAAACGGCGCCGATTTTGTCCACTTGCACGTCCACAGCGAGTATTCGCTTTTGGACGGGGCCTGCAGGATTGCGGAGCTGGTCAAGGCCGCCCGCCGCCATAAGATGCCGGCAGTGGCCCTCACCGATCACGGCAATATGTTTGGTGCGGTCCAGTTCTATGACGCCTGCGTCAAGGGCGGGGTCAAGCCGATCATCGGCACCGAAACCTACATTGCCCCGGGGTCTCGCCTGGATAAGGAATCCAAGGGCATCCAGGAGGCCTCCTTCCACCTGATCCTCCTGGCCAAGAATGAGGTGGGGTACCACAACCTCTTAAAGCTCAATTCCCTCGCCAACCTGGAGGGTTTCTACTACCGCCCCCGGATTGACAAGGAGATTCTTCGAAAATATTCGGAGGGACTCGTTTGCCTCTCCGGCTGCCTTCAGGGTGAGGTGAGCTACTGGTTTGCGCGGGGTGAGCAAGATAAGGCGGTGGCCGCGGCAGAGGCGATGGCCGACATCTTCCCGAAAGGGGATTTCTACCTGGAGCTTCAAGATCACGGCATTCCCGAACAGCGCAAGATTATTCCCCCCATGCTGGCCCTGGCCAAGAAGATGAACCTGCCTGTGGTGGCCAGCAACGATCTGCATTACGTCGAACAAGCCGAAGCTCGAGCGCACGAGGCGCTTCTGTGCATCCAGACACAAACCACCTTAGACGACCCCAAGCGCTTTCGCTTTGAGGGGGATGAGTTTTACTTTAAGTCTCCTGATCAGATGAAGCAGCTTTTCTCCGAGGTGCCTGAGGCGGTTTTGGCGACGCGCGAGATCGCCGACAAGTGCAACTTGGATCTTAAGTTCAACCAGATTCACCTGCCGCAGTTCCGTCCTCCGGATGGGAAAAGCCAGCAGGGCTATCTCAGGGAGCTGGTTGAAGCCGGTGTGGGTCGCCGTTACCCCAATGCTGCGCCCGCAGTCAAGGATCGGGTCGAGCGCGAGCTTTCCATCATCTCCAAGACCGGCTTTACCAGCTATTTCCTGGTGATCTGGGATGTGGTCCATCATGCCAAATCCCGCGGCATCTCCGTGGGACCCGGCCGAGGTTCGGCCGCTGGGTCGGTGGTCAGCTACTGCTTGGGGATTACAGACCTTGACCCCATCCAGCACAAATTGATCTTTGAGCGGTTCTTGAATCCCGAACGGATCTCCATGCCGGACATCGACATCGACTTCTGCTATGAGCGGCGTCCCGAGGTGATCCAGTATGTTTCCGATAGATACGGCAAAGGCAATGTAGCGCACGTGATCACCTTCGGAACCATGCAGGCCAAGGCTGCGGTTCGGGATGTGGCCCGCGTCATGGGTTTCTCCTATCCTGAGGCCGATCGGATCGCGAAACTCATCCCATTTGAATTGGGCATGACCTTGAAGCGCGCCCTTGAAGTTTCCTCGGAGCTCAAGACCCTCTATGAGACCGACCCCCGCGTGACCCAGCTGATCGACACCTCCGGCGCCCTGGAGGGTTTGGTTCGGCATGCCTCCACGCATGCGGCTGGAGTGGTCATTGCCGACGGAGATTTGACCCACCACGTTCCCTTGATCAAGGGAACCGACGGGCAGATCACCACCGGCTACGAGATGGGGGGCGTGGAGAAGATTGGGCTCTTGAAGATGGATTTCTTAGGCTTAAGGACACTCACCGTCATCCATGAGAGCGAAAAGTTGGTTCAGGCCAGCAAGGATAAATCCTTCGACATTGAGACCATTCCGATGGATGACGCTGCAACCTACCAGATGCTCACCCGCGGGGATGCCACGGCGGTCTTCCAGCTGGAGTCCAGCGGCATGCGGGATCTGATGCGGCGCTTAAAGCCTGAGCGTTTTGACGACCTGGTGGCCCTGGTGGCCCTCTTTCGTCCCGGTCCTTTGGGTTCGGGCATGGTGGACGACTTCATTCGCAGGCGCCACGGTCAAATTCAGGTGCGCTATGATCATCCGACCCTGGAACCGGTCTTAAAGGATACCTACGGGGTTTGTGTCTATCAGGAGCAGGTCATGCAGATCGCCAACACCCTGGCCGGCTTTAGCATGGCACAGGCCGATGGACTGCGCCGGGCCATGGGCAAGAAAACCCCGGAGATTATGGAGAAGGCCAGGGAACAATTTATTACCGGCTGCATCAAAAACAGCGTCGAGCGCAGCCTGGCCCAGCAGATCTTCGACAAGATCGAATACTTTGCCGGGTATGCCTTCAACCGCTCCCATTCGGCTGCCTACGCTTTGATCGCTTACCGAACCGCATATCTCAAAGCCAACTTTCCGGTGGAGTTTATGACGGCTCTGCTCACCAGCGAACGGGACAACACCGATAAGATTGCCCAGTACGTTGAGGAAGCGCGCAGGATGGAGATTACGATCCTGCCGCCCGATGTCAATCGGAGCTTCTCCCGCTTTACTGTTGAAACCTGTCCTGGGTCGCCGGAAGCTGAAGGCCGCGGGGACGAAGCCATCCGTTATGGTTTAGCCGGCATCAAGAATGTGGGGGAGAAGGCGATCGACTCGATCACCGAGGTCCGCCGCGACAAAGGAGAGTTTGTCAGCCTCGTTGATTTCTGTGAGCGGGTGGACAGCCGCCTGGTGAATCGCAAGGTGTTGGAATCCCTGATCAAGTGCGGCGCCTTCGATAGGCTTGAAGTCCATCGATCGCAATTGATGGCAATTCTCGACCAAGCCTTAGGGTTAGGCGGCAAGCGCGCCAAGGAAAAGAGCGGCGGCCAACTCTCCTTCTTTGATGTTTTCGGTAGCTCCGGCCAGTCCCCGGCTGAGAAGGTGGAACTGCCAAACTTGGAAGAGTGGCCCAAGGCGCAGTTGTTGGCCTTTGAGAAATCCCTGTTGGGTTTTTATCTGACTGGGCACCCCCTGGATGGCTACCGAGATCTCCTGAAACTCTTCTCCACCGCAACCACCAACAGGTTGGATCGGCTTGACGATGGCGCGGATGTCACCTTAGGGGGAGTGGTCAGCCGCTTGAAGATGACCACCACCAAACGGGGCAATGAGCAGATGGCGATTCTCTGGTTCGAAGATTTTGAGGGAACCGTCGAGGCGCTGGTTTTCCCTAAGTTGTTCCCCAGCGTTGAGATGCACCTTAAGCCAGACGCGATTGTCCTGCTCTCAGCCCGCATCTCCCTTCGCGAGGAGCGCCCCAAGCTCCTGGTGGAGGACCTGATCCCGCTCGAGGAGGCCTGGGGCCGTCGAGCCAAAGGGCTGCAGATTCGCCTGCGCCAGACTGTCGAACGCAACACCTTGCAGGAATTGAAGAAGGCGCTGACAACCCATCCCGGTACGATGCCCGTGGAGCTTGCTGTTGCCAATGGCGGAAGCGGCTCAGTTCGGGTTGCGGTTGGCTCCACATTGAACGTCAAGCCCTCCTTAGAGTTACTGCAACACCTTGTTCAACTGGTGGGTTCCGACGCTATCGCTGTAAAGCGGCGCTAGGGGACCGCTAGGGGACGGTCCATTCTGGGACACACCAGCTAGACTGTCCCTAAATGGACCGTCCCCTTCTCTGCTTGACTTTCCAGTATCCTTGTTCGACAATGAATTGTTGTATCATTCTGGCTTTCCAGGTGTTACGACAATTTTCAGCGCGGTGCCGGCCACCCCGATAGGTTAGCGCCGGAATCAACAAGAGCTTATTGGCAGGAGGTAAACAAGCAGATGACGAAGAAAGATATCGTCCTGAAGGTGGCGTCAGAGAGCGGTTTAAAGCAATTGGACGTCAAACGCGTTGTTCAGAAAACCTTGGATGCCATCGTGGAAGCCCTTGCGCGGGGAGAGACAGTGGAATTGCGCAATTTTGGGATCTTCAAGGTCAAATCCCGCAAGGGGCGAACCGGGCGTAACCCCCGGACCGGCCAGAAGGTTCCTGTTCCCCCGAAGCGGGTTGTGGCCTTCAAGCCTGGCTTGGTGATGAAGCGGGATATCCGCTGATTCCCAAATCCAAACAAGTTCGGAACACCCTTTCCATAACATTCCTTTCAATAGATAGTTGCGATCGCTAATCGAATGAGCCCACTTAAAGCGCTGGGCGGCACAAGCGATATCCTCCCAGAGGAAGCAGAGCGCTGGCAGCAACTGGAAGAAACTGCCCGGTCTCTCTTTTGCCTGTATGGGTTCCGGGAGGTCCGCACCCCCATCCTGGAGGAGGCGGAGCTGTTCCACCGCTCTCTCGGCGCCCACGCCGAAGTCGTCAACAAACAAATGTACGCATTTACCGATCGGGGCAACCGCCGCATTGCCCTGCGCCCGGAGGGAACCGCTCCGGTGGTTCGGGCATTGATCGAGAAGGGGTTAGACAAGACCGGGGGACTGACCCGTTGGTATTACTTGGGCCCCATGTTCCGGGCTGAGCGCCCTCAGGCAGGGCGCCGCCGGCAATTCCACCAAATCGGCGTGGAGGTCTTTGGTTCTTCGGCCCCCTACCAGGATGCGGAAGTTATCCTCCTGCTGCGGGATCTGCTGATTCGGGTGGGGTTGACCGGTTTCCAGATTAAGCTCAACTCCTTAGGCTGCAGGGCGGACCGGGCAGCCATGGTCAAACAGATTGTTGCCACCTTTACGCCGATGAAGAGCACGCTGTGCGGCGATTGTCAGAGTCGCCTTAACAATAACCCCCTGCGGATCTTAGACTGCAAAGATGCTGCCTGCGCTTCCCAGAAACAGAGAGTGGATGTCAGCCAATCGGTCTGCGGCGACTGCCGCGAGCACTTCACTGCTGTACTGGAGGGGTTGTCTGCCGCAGGGCTTGAAGAAAAGAAGGATTACCTGCTGGACCGATCGCTGGTTCGGGGGCTCGACTATTACACGAAAACTGCTTTCGAAGTGGTTCACCCAGATCTCGGCGCCCAGAACGCGTTGGGCGGGGGAGGGCGCTACGATGATTTGGTCGGCGGCCTGGGTGGAAGCAAGGCCACTGCATCCATCGGCTGGGCCATTGGGGTGGAGCGGATTCTCATGGTCTTGCAGGCTCAGTCCAAGACCGCTGTGCCGCAGACGGGTCCGCAGGTGTATGTGGCGGCAATCGGCAAGGAATCCCTGCCAGAGGGATTTCGTCTCTTGAATACGCTACGCGCTGCCGGCATCCGAGGGATTGCTGATTATGAGTCCCGCCCTCTCAAGCGCCAGCTGGAGCAGGCCAATAAACTGGGCTGCCGCCTGGTCATCATGCTGGGGGATACCGAGCGGGCCGAGCAGGCTGTGACCCTCAAGAATCTTACCAGCGGCCAACAGGAGAAGGTAAAGCGCTCGGTCTTATTGGAGCGGATTAAGCAGGATCTTCAGTCATGACCCCACCACCTGACTTAGCCCCCATGGGGCTGTCGAATGAGAGATTCGACCCGTCTTGGGCGGGTCAGTTGCAAGGGATGCATCTGCCCAAGACGGAAAGGCAGGTGGTGGGGTGACACAGCGCACCCATACCTGCGGGGAGCTTAACCCCAAAGCAGAGAAGAAGACCGTCACCCTTTTGGGCTGGGTTCACCGGCGCAGAGACCATGGGGGACTTGTCTTCATTGACCTGAGAGATCGCTGGGGGTTAACCCAGGTGGTCTTCAGCCCCGAGGAGGACAAAGCCCTTCATCAGCAGGCCGAGGGCTTAAGACCCGAGTTCTGCGTGGCCGTCAAAGGCCAGGTGCGGCTGCGCCCCAAAGGAACAGAGAATCCGAAGCTCGCAACTGGCATGATTGAGGTGGTCTCCCAGTCGCTCGAGATTCTCAATGAGAGTGCCACGCCGCCCTTTGAGGTGGATGAGGAAAAGGAGCAGTCAGAGGAGCTGCGCTTTGGCTACCGCTATCTGGATTTGCGGCGGCCTTCGCAGACAAAACATCTGATCTGCCGGCATCAAGTGATTCGCGTGATCCGTGAGGTGCTCGACCGCGAAGCGTTCCTGGAGATCGAGACACCGGTTTTAACCAAGTCGACCCCGGAGGGCGCGCGCGATTACCTGGTTCCCAGCCGCTTGAATCCCGGCAAGTTCTATGCCCTTCCGCAGTCTCCTCAGCTGTACAAGCAGTTGTTAATGGTGGCCGGTGTGGACCGCTACTACCAGATTGCCCGCTGCTTCCGGGATGAAGACCTCAGAGCCGACCGCCAACCGGAGTTTACCCAGCTGGATTTGGAGATGTCCTTTGTGGATGAAGAAGGGATCTTCACCCTGATGGAGAAGCTCTTCAAAGCGATCTGGAAGCAGGTGTTGGGTCAGGATCTTAAAACACCCTTTCCGCGGCTGACCTATGCCGAATGCATGGAGCGCTTTGGCACCGATAAACCGGATTTGCGCTATGCCATGACGCTGACCGATTTGACCTCGCTTTTCTCAGGCACGAACTTCAAGCGGTTCCAGCAGGTGATCTCCGACGGCGGCGTTATTCGCGGATTGGCCGCGCCGGGCGGGGCGGATTTAAGCGCCAAGGAGACAGAGGACTTGATTGCCTTGGCCCAAGCGCAGGGTGCCAAAGGGATGGTGCCGGTGTGCGTGACCGATCAGGGTCTTGTCTCACCGGTTGCCAAGCACCTGGAGGCCTCACTGCTTGATGAGACCGTCAAGACCCTCAAGGGCAAGAAGGGGGATCTTATCCTCTTAGTGGCAGACAGCCCCCGTACGGCCTCCGCAGCCCTCGGTGCGGTGCGATCTGTTTTGGCTGAGCGCCTGCGCTTGATTCCAGAGAAGCAGTTCTCTTTTACCTGGATTACCGGCTTTCCTCTGTTTCAGCGCAACACAACTGAGAACCGCTGGGATTCAGAGCACCATCCCTTTACCGCGCCCTTTGATGAGGACCTCTCTTTCTTAGAGAGCGATCCAGGCCGCGTGCGGGCCCGATCCTATGATCTGGTACTCAACGGCATGGAGTTGGGCTCCGGCTCGATCCGAATCCATCACAGAGAAACCCAAGAAGCGATCTTTCGCATCCTGGCGCTCGATCCCCAAGAGGTACAGGCGCGCTTTGGTTTTCTATTGGATGCCTTCCGGTACGGCGCCCCGCCGCACGGCGGGATCGCCCCGGGCATTGACCGCTTGATTGCGCTGATCACCGGGGCCGAATCCATTCGGGAGGTGATTGCCTTTCCCAAGACCCAAAAGGGTGTCGACTTGATGATGAAGGCTCCGGATCAAGTTTCAGAACGGCAGCTCAAAGAACTTGGCATCAACTTGAAATCGATTCAACCCCCGTCAGGAGCTTAAAGGATGATGAGATCCCTCGCCCGGAAAGCGGGCTCGGGATTCAATTCGCACAGCAACTTATGTCACGCGCAACTTGCTCCATAAGTTGCGTGCTCATTGAAGGAGGACTCATGAAAAACCGTCTCTTACTCACTCTCGGTATTCCCCTGGCGTTTCTCAACACGGGATGCGCTCGCATTACGACTCAGGTGGTAGAGAAGCCCCGCGTCGATCAGGAACTGATGGGCAACCGGGGCACGTTAAGCGGTTCGGCTCCCGAGGTGGGACCCCGCAAGACAACCCGCAAGATGTTCCAGATCGATGTGGATCTTGCAACCGTTGACGAGATGAACCCTTGGCGTCCTGCCGAGGAAGAGGAGGCTGCCTCGGCAGTCCCGCAGAGGGACGAGGCTCCAGAAGAACTTAAGCATAAGGGGGCTGAAACCGACGAGGACATGACCATCTTAATGCCGGAGCCCGAGCCGATGCCCGAGCCCATGGTGGAGCCCGAGCCTGAACTGATCACCTACACGGTCAAGAAGGGCGACACCTTAGAAAAAATCGCAGAACACGTCTATGGGGATGCCCGGCAGTGGCGCCCGATCTACGAAGTCAACCGGGACCAACTGTCCTCTCCGGATCGAGTCTATGAGGGGCAGGAGCTGCTCATCCCACCGGGCAAGGCGGCGTTTCCCGAAGAAGCTCCGGAGATCAAATAACCCAGAATGGAGCGCACCTTTCACTTAGCGTCAGACCACGAGGCCGCCACCCTTTACGGCCTGCACGATGAGCACCTCAAGCTCATCGAGGCGGAGTTTGGCGTCAAGACGGTAGCACGCGGTCAGGAAATGACACTCTCCGGCGATCAAAAGTCGGTTGAAAGCGCTTCTGCCCTGGTGCAGCAGCTCTTGAACATCATTCGAGGGGGCAATTACCTCCGCCGGCATGAAGTGGTGTATGCCATCCGGGCGATGTCAGAGCAGAAGGACTTAGACTTAAAGCCCATCTACACCGACAAGATCGAGGTCTTCTCCAAGCGGCAGTTTGTCACCCCCAAAACCGCCGGACAGAAGGATTACATCGATGCCATCCGAAGGCATGACATTGTCTTTGCGACGGGTGTGGCGGGAACCGGCAAAAGCTATTTGGCCATGGCCATGGCGGTCAACGCCCTCAAGCGCCAGGAGGTTTCCCGGATTATCTTGACCCGACCGGCGGTGGAAGCCGGCGAGTCACTGGGATTTTTGCCGGGCACCTTTGAGGAGAAGGTGAATCCGTATCTGCGTCCCCTCTACGATGCCCTGTATGATTTGATGGATGTCGACCGAATTCAGAAGAACCTTGAGAAGGGGATCCTGGAGGTTGCTCCCTTGGCGTACATGCGGGGCCGGACCTTGAACGACTCCTTTGTTGTTTTGGATGAAGCCCAGAACTGTACGCCCGAGCAGATGAAGATGTTCTTGACCCGGCTCGGCTTTGACTCCAAAACCGTGATTACCGGCGACATCACGCAGTCCGACCTGCCCCAGGGCAAGGTCTCCGGATTGGACCATGCTCGGGAGATCCTTAAAGGGATTTCGGGCATTTCCTTTGTGGAGTTGGCCGACAGCGATGTGGTGCGCCACGAGCTGGTCCAGAGGATTGTCCGGGCCTACGAGAAAAACGACACGGCTTGAATGAGACTTCAATGCCGGTAGAGCTGCTGAACGCCCAGCGGCGTGTGCGTTTGGATACACGGCGGTTGAAGCGTCAAGCCCGGTCTTTGCTGGAGGCAGCTGGCTTGGAGCGACAGTTCCTCTCGGTTTTGCTGACGGACGATCGCCGCATGGCCCAGGCGCATGAGCGCTGGATGGGAGAGAAGGGTTCTACAGATGTCCTCTCCTTTGCCATGAATGAGGGATCCCGGCGCAAGAGACAGCGTCAAGGTGTCGCGCAAAAAGGGCCACCCGAAGTGCTGGGGGATATTGTGATTTCCGTGGAGACAGCGGCACGGTGCCGTCCCAAAGATGTTGATGGAGAGGCATTTCGGTATCTCCTGCACGGGCTGCTGCATTTGATGGGCCATGATCACCGTTCTCGGGCTGAGAGGCTCCGCATGGATCGAGCGGGTCGACGCCTCACAAAGGGAGTAACGCCATGATTCGTGCTTTCTCGAAGAACTTTGCCGCAGGACTGCTCATCATCTTTCCGGCGATCCTGACAGTCGCAATCGTTCAAGCAGTTTTTCAATGGGTCTTCAGCTTTATCATTGATCCTCTGGCCAAGGTGCTGATTCCCGGCACCGCGCTTGAAACCCTTTTGGTGACCCGGCTGGGGGTTTTTGCGGGGTTTATCCTGGTGGTGTCATTGGTGGGATTTGCCACCCGGGCCCTGATCATTCGGCGCTTCCTCCATTTTGGAGAGGCACTCCTGCGCCGGGTGCCGATGGTCGGCAAGATCTACTGGACCATCCGGGAGATTGCCAATACCTTCAGGGGGGAGCGCAGGGGGGTATTCACCAACGTGGTACTGCTGGAGTGGCCCCGTCCTGGAATCTATGCCGTTGGTTTTGTCACCTCAAAGGGCCAAAAAGAGATTCAGGAGAAGACCGGCCAAGCCATCACCAATGTGTTTTTACCCACCTCTCCCAACCCCACCTCGGGATATTTGATCATGGTTCCGGTGGATGCTTTGACCTTTCTGGAGATGTCTGTGGAGGATGGGATGCGCCTGGTGATCTCCGGCGGGGTTTCTGGGCCGGAAGATCCCAAATTGGCTCACCCGCAGGGTGCTTCAGCGGATGCACCGCCCCAAGGAGGTCGCTAAAGCGGTGCTCAAGACCCAGGGCATTCTTTTGAGGCGCCAGGAGATTCGTGAGACCAGCCTCATTGTGATTGCCTTCACGCGTGATCTGGGCAAGGTTCATGGATTGCTCAAGGGGGTTCGTGGAATGCAGGTGGCGGTCCCTTGGTATTTGGAGCCCTTGACCCTTCAGGCCATGGTGCTCTATGAGCGCAAGCGAACTGCTCTCTCACTGATTTCTCACTGCGATTTGCTGGATGGTTTTGATGGAATTCGCCGGGATTTTGCGCGCACTGCCTTTGCCCTTTTTTGTCTGGATTGGGTGGATGCCATGACCGAGGTCAAAGATCCCCACCCTGAGATCTTTGATCTTCTGCTCAATACCCTTAAATCTCTGGAGGGGGGCGCTGAGCCTAAATCGATGGTTCGCTTCCTTGAGGTTCAGCTGCTGAAGGCCAGCGGTCTTCTCCCTCAACCGGAGAATCTGACACTCTCACCGGGTGCCCGCCTTTCTCTGAAGCAGATTCTTGAAACACCCTTAGCGCAAATGGATCGGTTGAGGCTTTCTCGTGCAGTGGAAGGAGAGATCAACACAATGACGCAGAATCTTCAGCGGCGTGCGGTAGGCCGAGAGCTCAAGAGCAGAACCTTTCTCCATCAGCTTGGATTGGAGGGCGCGGTCTCCGCAGCGCCTGCGCCTACTCGTGAGGTTGTCCATGCAGCGGCGTAGCGTTACGAAAGGTAAGCGGGCCGACACCTTTCAAGAGCTGATCCTGCGCTTGGAGCGGTTCTGGGCTGATCAAGGTTGTTTGATTGCCCAACCCTTGGAGCTGGAGATGGGGGCCGGCACCTTTCATCCCCTCACCTTCTTTAAGGCGTTGGGGCCCGATCCCTGGTCGGTTGCCTTTGTCCAGCCCTCCCGCCGACCGACCGACGGCCGATACGCAGACAATCCCCTTAGGGCTCAGCGCTATTATCAGTATCAAGTGATCTTAAAGCCCTCTCCGGCCAACGTCCAACAGATCTATCTCAACAGCCTCACCCACCTTGGCATTGATCTGAAAGCCCATGATGTACGGTTTGTGCAGGATGACTGGGAGTCGCCCACGCTGGGCGCATGGGGGCTCGGCTGGGAGGTGTGGCTCGACGGTTTGGAGGTGACACAGTTTACCTACTTCCAGCAGGTTGGCGGCATTGAGCTGGATGTGGTCTCGGCGGAGCTGACCTATGGGCTTGAGCGCATCGCCATGTTCCTGCAGGGGAAGATGGATCTCTATGCCTTGGCTTGGAACAAACAACACACCTACGGCGATATTCACCGGCAGGAGGAAATTGAAAGCTCAACCTATAACTTCGAGCATGCCGACACCACCCTGGAGCGCCGGCATTTCGAGGAGGCCTTTGATCAATCCAAGAAACTGCTGGAAGCCGGACTCCTTTCCCCGGCGTACGAGCAGCTCTTGAAAACCTCTCATGCCTTTAACCTGTTGGATGCGCGCGGGGCGGTCAGCCAGAGTGAGCGGCCGAGCTTGATTGCCGGTGTGCGCGCCTTAGCCAAGCAGTGTGCCGAAAACTATCTGGAGCGGGTGAAGCGATGACGCTCTCAGCCCCCAAGGACTTCTTGCTTGAGATCGGCTGCGAGGAGTTGCCGGCCGATTACTTGCCAGAGATTCTCCACGAGAACATTGCGCCAGGTCGAGGATTGGCGTCTGTGGCTGCCGGCATCTTGCAGAAGAAAAGAATCGTCTTTAAGCGCATCACCGTTTATGGCACCCCACGACGACTGGTTCTTTACGTATGCGGGGTTGAGCCGGTGGTGCGCCAAGAGGAAGAGGGCCCTCCGGTCCAGGTGGCCTTCGACAAGGTTGGAAAACCCACCGCTGCTGCATTGGGCTTTGCCAAGAAGCAGGGGGTTTCAATTTCTAAGCTCAAGCGCAAGAAGAGTGCGCGCGGCGAGCGCCTGGTCCTCGATCGGGTGATTCCCACTGCACAGGTCTTAGCCGCAGCAGTTCCGGATGTCATTGAGGCCATCCCCTCCCCTAAAACCATGCGCTGGGAAAACTCAGGCGTACGCTTTGCCCGTCCGATTCGTTGGTTGTTGGCCCTCTATGGTACGCAATCCATTCCTTGTGTTTTTGCAGATATCAAGAGTGGAAAAACCAGCTTTGTTCCCGATCGCTTCACGGGTCGGGCGATACCGGTAGGATCGGCTTCAAGCTACTTTTCGGCGATCCGCCAGCAAAAGGTTCAGCTTGAAACGGGAGCTACCCTCCAGGCGTCTGAGGGTCTGCCTAAAGTGATTCCTTCGGTTTGCCCCAAAGAAAAGGCGTTGCTGGCCGGTTTGAAGGCGGCCGCCAAGAAGGCCGGTGGGCACCTCCCAGATGAGAAAACTGAGGAATTTCAGTGGCTCCTCTCCACCTTGACCTTCTTGGCCGAAGACCCTCACGTGCAGGCAGGCGTTTTCCGAAAAGAGTATCTCGCGCTTCCCTCTGAGGTGCTCGCCACCGCGATGGCAAAACACTTGAAGCTCATGAGTGTCGTCTCACCCAGCGGCAAACTCTTGCCTAAGTTTCTGGCGGTCCTGGAAGGCAAGCCCAGCACTCCGGCTCGGATCATCTCCAATTACGAGAAGGTCTTGGAGGCCCGCTTTTCCGACGCACAGTTCTTTTATCGCGAAGACAGCCGATCGAAATTAGCAGACCGGGTCTCGGTGTTGGATCAGGTGGTCTTTCATAAGGAGCTGGGATCCGTCGGCGAACGGATCCCGCGCCTCATTCGCTTGAGCGAGCAGATTGCACAGCAGGCCAAGCTCTCCCCGGAGACCACCGCCCAGATTCGAAAAGCAGCGAAATTGGCCAAGGCCGATCTGGCGACACAGATGGTTCGGGAGTTTCCCTCCCTCCAGGGGGTTATCGGCGGGCTCTACGCACGGGAGGCCGGTGAGGCTCAAGCAGTGGCTGCCGGCATTGCTGAGCATTACGCTCCGCGTACCGCGAGTGATACCATGCCTGTAACCCCAGTAGGGGTGGTGATCAGCCTTGCCGATCGCATCGATACCCTCTTGGGTTTCTTTGGCGCCGGGATGACCCCAACCGGTTCTCTGGATCCCTATGCCCTCAGGCGTCAGGCCTTGGGGGTGGTGCGGATCTTAACCGAATCGAAATCGCCAACTTTTGTGGGGCTGTCGATTGACAGACTCTTGGATGAGGGGATACAATCTTGGGGTTCCAAGCTTCACCCTCCACAAGACGTTAAGCGCCAGCTTCACGCCTTCCTTCAAGAGCGTTTCGAGTGGCTGGCCTCCGCGCGCGACCGGGTTGAGCGCCCGTTGATTCGCTGCGTACTTTCGTCCAGCAGTGACGATCTGGCCGATGCGTGGGAACGGCTTGCCATCCTTCGCCAGCTTTGGGCCCATCCGGCCAAACGGACCCAGCTCATCAAGGCCGCGAAAGTGGCTGAACGGACAAGCCGCATTGTCCGCAGCCAAAAAGAGGCCCAGGAACTGGGAGCGGCAGATCCCAGCAAATTGAAAGACGCTGCAGAAAAAGAGCTTTGGTCGCTGTGGGAGCGCGTATCTCCACAGCTTAAAACGCAGATTCAAGACCGCCGGTATGAAGAGGGGACTCGGGTGTACGCAACGCTTTACCCGGCCCTCCACACCTTCTTTGATTCTGTGATGGTCATGGATGAGGATCCGGCGCTCCGGCGCAACCGGTTGAGCCTCATGAATGAGATTCATCAAGCACTGGCAGGCCGCTTTGCGGATCTGTCCGAGCTGCCACTTTCCGGTATCGAGATCACCGAATAGAAAGGAAACTGATGACACAGAAGTCTAGATACGTTTACTTTTTTGGCGGCGGCCGCGCTGAGGGTTCGGCCAAGATGCGCTCGCTCTTGGGCGGAAAGGGCGCCAATCTGGCCGAGATGACCAACTTGGGCTTCCCGGTTCCTCCGGGCTTTACCATCTCTACCGATGCCTGCCATCTTTACTACAAAACTAAGAAGCGGCTTTCCACCGCACTGCTGGCCGAGATCACCAGAAACCTCGCGCGCCTCGAAAAAACCCTGGGCAAGGGTTTTGGGGATGCCAAGAATCCGCTCCTCGTTTCCGTGCGCTCCGGGGCGGCCATCTCCATGCCGGGGATGATGGATACCGTTTTGAACTTAGGCCTCAACGATGAAACCGTCAAAGGGCTGATTAAGTTGAGCAAAAACCCCCGCTTTGGCTACGATGCCTATCGCCGCTTCATTCAGATGTTCAGCAGCGTGGTGCTGCGCATTGAGCACGGCCAGTTTGAGAAGGTCCTCTCCAAGAAGAAGAAGGACGCCCAGGCTGCCACCGATGCAGATCTCAATGAAGCTGCACTGCGGGAGCTCGTCGGCGAATACAAGGCACTCGTCCGCAGTAAGACCGGCAAGGATTTTCCGGAGAAGCCCCTTGAGCAGCTCAAAGCTGCCATCGAGGCGGTCTTTGCCTCCTGGAACAATGATCGGGCCATCACTTACCGCAACCTCAACGCCATCCCCCATACCTTAGGGACAGGGATCAACGTTCAGGCGATGGTCTTTGGGAACCTCGGAGAGGGTTCCGGCACCGGTGTGCTCTTTACCCGGGATCCCAGATCCGGCGAGCGCAAGCTTTACGGAGAGTTCCTGATCAATGCTCAGGGAGAGGATGTGGTGGCCGGTATCCGGACCCCTCAACCGATCGCGCAGCTTAAATCTGAAATGCCCAAGGTTTACAGTCAGCTGACCGGCCTGTGCGAGTCGTTAGAGCGGCATTACCAGGACATGCAGGACATCGAGTTTACCATCGAGGACGGCACCCTTTTCCTCCTGCAGACCCGCACCGGTACCCGCACCGCGCAGGCTGCGATCCAGATAGCGGTGGATCTGGTTAAGTCTAAGCAGATTGACCAGAAGACCGCACTTCTTCGGGTCAATCCCGCTGATTTGGATCAGCTCCTGCACCCCACCATCGATCCGGCCGAGAAGCTTCCGGTTATTGCCAAGGGACTTCCGGCGTCTCCTGGGGCAGCAGTGGGAACCGCTGTCTTTGAATCCGAGCGAGCCATTGAGCTGGCAGGAGAGGGCAAACGCGTGGTGCTTGTGCGCGAAGAGACCTCTCCGGATGATGTCGGTGGTATGGCTGCTTCCCAGGGAATCTTGACGGCCCGCGGGGGTCAAACCTCCCACGCAGCCGTTGTCGGCCGCGGCATGGGCAAGCCCTGTGTGGTGGGCTGCAATGAGATCATGGTGGATGAGGATGAAAAGCGCTTCTCGGTCAACGGAGAGACGATTCGAGAGGGGGATCAGATCACCCTGGATGGATCGGTGGGCTCCGTGATGAGGGGAGCGGCCAAGCTGATTGAGCCGGAGCTTAAGGGAGAGTTCAGGCTCTTGATGAGTTGGGCCGATGCCACCCGGCGCATGAAGGTGCGCACCAATGCCGATACCCCGCAAGACTCTGATGTGGCCCGCTCCTTTGGGGCCGAG
The DNA here is from genome assembly GCA_964597545.1 of uncultured Planctomycetia bacterium. GTDB lineage: Bacteria > Omnitrophota > Gorgyraeia > 1-14-0-20-64-10 > 1-14-0-20-64-10 > CAZQXN01. Next base: position 56,395 of record CAZQXN010000008.1, read on the forward strand.
GGGATTGGTCTGTGCCGCACCGAACACATGTTCTTCGGTGCCGAGAGACTTCCGCACGTCCAGGCCATGATCATGGCCAAGGACACCGAGGAGCGCAAGAAGGCGCTGGACAAGCTTCTGCCGATGCAAAAGAGCGATTTCCGGGGAATTTTCAAGGCGATGGCAGGCCTGCCGGTCACCATCCGGCTCCTGGATCCGCCGCTGCATGAGTTTGTTCCCAAAACCGACGACGAGATTGCCAAGCTTGCCGAACAGCTCAAGCTCCCGGCAGAGGAGATTCGCATCAAGGCTGAGTCTCTCAAGGAGTTCAATCCCATGCTGGGCCATCGCGGCTGCCGGTTAGGATTGGTCTATCCGGAGATCAACGTCATGCAGGCCCGCGCCATCTTTGAGGCGGCCTGCGAGCTCCACAAGGAGGGGGTGAAGGTTGCCCCTGAGGTGATGGTGCCGTTGGTGGGTCATGTCCGCGAGCTGGAGGTTGCGCGCAAACAAATTACTGAAGTGGCCGAATCTGTTATGGCGCGCTACAAGACTCGTGTGCCGCATATGATAGGGACCATGATCGAGGTTCCCCGGGCGGCCCTGACCGCGGGTGAGATCGCCCAAGAGGCGGATTTCTTCAGCTTCGGGACCAACGATCTGACCCAGATGACCTTTGGGTTTTCCCGAGACGATATCGGCAGGTTTTTGCCTCAATACCTTGAGCAGGGGATCCTCGAGCGAGATCCCTTTGCCGCGCTGGATGCAACCGGCGTTGGACAGCTGGTGACCGAAGGGGTCCGGCAGGGCAGGGCGGTGCGGCCGAAGCTTAAAATAGGAATCTGCGGCGAGCACGGGGGAGATCCTGCTTCCGTGGAGTTCTGCCATAACGCCGGCCTCGATTACGTCAGCTGCTCTCCCTATCGGGTGCCGATTGCCCGGCTGGCGGCAGCGCAGGCGGTTCTTAAGGAGAAGGCGAAGCGCACTACTCAACCAAAGAAGAAGGGCAAAAAGAGGAAGCGAGCCTAAAACCTATGTCTGACCCGCTGCGGTTGTACCTAAAAGACATCAAGGATATTCCGCTCTTGACCCCCGAAGAGGAGATATCCCTCTCCAAGCGTGTTCACAAGGGGGACTCAAAAGCCCGACACCAGATGATTCGCTCGAACTTAAGGCTTGTCATCAACATTGCCAAGCGGTACAGCCGCCTGGGCCTTCCGATCTCGGATTTGATTGAAGAGGGGAACTTAGGGCTCATGCGGGCGGTCTCAAAGTTCAACCCGGGAAAGGGATTTCGCTTCTCCACCTATGCGGCTTGGTGGATCAAACAGTACGTGCTTCGGGCCATCGCCAACCAGGGCAAGACCATCCGCATCCCGGTTTACATGGTGGACATCATCTCCAAGTACCGCAAGGTGACCGAGAAACTCAACCAGAAGCTCGGACGCAGGCCCACCGTCGGAGAAACCGCCCGCTCCATGAAACTTCCGGTCAAGAAGGTTCGAGAGATCGAGCAGGTCTTGCTGCAACCGACCTCGCTGGATGCTCCGATCGGCGAGGAGGGCAACGCCGAGTTCATTGACCTGGTCGACCGCAACGCCGGCGGTTTGCCTCCCAGGGATGAACTTGCCGAGCTGCTGACCCGCGAGCAGGTGGAGGATCTCTTAAGCCGCCTGACCGATCGAGAGCGGGATGTTCTCTCCTTCCGGTATGGACTGAAGGACGGCATGACCTATACCTTAGGAGAGACCGCAAAGCATTTGGGAATCACCCGAGAGCGGGTTCGACAGATTCAAAACTCCGCCGAGAAGAAACTCAACAACTTTTTGGCCGCTCAAGAAGAGCAGATGGCCAAGGAGGGAAAGCGAGCTTGAAAGTGCAGATCAATCTTAAAGATTTTGTTCGAGATGTTCCGGACTTCCCCAAGCCCGGCATTGTTTTCAAGGATTTGACCCCGCTCTGGCAGGATCCGGCCGCTTTCGGCGCGATGGTAGAGCAGCTTGCCGAGCCCTACCGGGAAAAACAGGTTCAGACGATCGTCGGCATTGAATCCAGGGGCCTCATCTTGGGAGCCGCGCTGGCCTCTGCTTTAAACACGGGGCTTGTTCCGGTCCGCAAGGAAGGCAAGCTTCCCTGGAAGACCGTCAAGGCTTCCTATTCCTTGGAATACGGGGAAGCGACCACCGAGCTCCATCAGGATGCAATTGCCCCCGGCACTCGCGCTTTGATTGTTGACGACCTGCTGGCAACCGGCGGCACTGCCGAAGCAGCCATCCAGTTGGTTCAAAAGCTTAAAGGGCAGATTCTCGGCGTCACCTTCTTGGTGGAGCTGGGTTTCCTTAAAGGGAGAGAGCGCCTCAAGCAGTATGGCGTTGACATCCGCTCCTTGATCCAATACGACACCCCGTAACTTGTACGAAGGGGTCAGACCCTTTCGTACAAAAGTGCGCAAAACTATATAAAAGGGTCAGGCACTTTTTGGCCCTCTCCTGGAGCTTCGCCGGCCAAAAGTGCCAGACCCTCTGCGCCTGTAGCTCAGATGGATAGAGCACCTCACTCCTAAGGAGGGTGTCGGCCGTTCGAATCGGCCCAGGCGCGCTCTTCTTTATCAGGGTCTGTTTGGGACACCAAATCGAAGGGCGAACTGTAGGAAAACAAAAGGGTTCGGTCATTCAAACGGAAGTTCGAGCCGGCTGATTTCAAAAATTTCCTTAGGGCGGCGGGATTTTCTTGGCCAGCGACGGAACCTGCCTCCGCGCAAACAGTTAAGAACTCCTTAGCTGGTTCGAGCCACCCACCACCCGTTCTTTCGATCTCGCCAAGCGCCTCCTTCAAATCCTGCTTCTCGCCGAGCAGCTTGGCCTTCTTACGCTGGTACTCCTCCGGGTCGATCTGGCGGGCGATGTAAAGATCCAGCAGGCGCTCCATCTTCTCGTCGCACGCCTTAAGTTGATCGGCAATCCGGCGAGATCGAGAGATTGAGGCGCTGCTGGCTTCCTTGGCCTGGGATTCCCACTGCGCGAGGATTTTCTCCTTTGTTTCAACGCTGATCGCTACCCTCAAGATGGCCCACTTCACCTGGTCCAGTAGCGCCTCCTCTCGAAGAAACTTCTGAGAACAGGGGCCCTTCTTGCGGGTACAGCGGTAGTAAACCAAGCGCTTCTTCTGGATCTCGGCGGTGATCATAGAGCCGCACTCAGCGCAGCGCATGAAGCCGACAAAGGTGAACTTCACCCTGCCGCGCTTGTGGGATCTTCGCTGCTGCGCCAGCACCTGCTGCACCCGATCGAACAGTTTCTTCGAGATAAGAGGGGGGTGGCTGCCTTCATACAGCTCACCCTTGAACAGCATGGTGCCGTAATAAAAGGGATTCCTTAAGGTGTCTGCGACCGCGCTCTTGTGGACAGGCTTGCCCGTTCTGCCGGTCAGGCCCCAGCGCAGCGCCTCGCGTAAGATCTCCTGAAGGGAGTATTCGCCTGAGGCGTATACCTCAAAAATCTTCCTGACCAACACCGCCTTCTCCGGATCAGGCGCGACTGTATGGTTCTTGTAGTCGTGCACATACCCCATGGGCGCTGCGCACGGCCACTCCCCGCGCCTCAACTTCGCCCGGAAGCCACGCCTGACGTTCTCGGCCAAATTATCCACGTAATACTTCGACTGGCCGAAGGCGATGGATAGCATGAACTTGCCCTGGGCGGTGTTGTCGTAGCGATAGGTAGGGAACTTAAGAGCCAGCAGTTTGCCCGTATCCAGCAAGTAGATGATCCGCCCGCCGTCCACAGAATTACGGGCAAGCCTGTCTGGATGCCATGCCAGCACTCCTTGGGCTTTTCCTTGCTCGATCTGCTCCATCATCAAATTGAAGACCGGCCGGCCCGGCTCCTTGGCTGTCTTGGCCTCCACAAACTCCTCGACTACAGCCAACCCTTCATGCCGGGCGAGCTGCTTCAGCTCGCACAACTGCGACTCGAGCGACAAAACCTGCCGGTCTTCCTCGTCCGTGGATTTCCTGGCGTAAAGAAAGTAAGCTGGCATGGCATCCCTCCACTGTGTCATCCCCGCGGAAGCGGGGATCGTTCCGTCGCTGGCCGAGGATCCAAAGGAGACTGACCGCCGGCAGGCGGGAAGAAAATCCCGCCGCCCTAAGGAAATTTTTGAAATCAGCCGGCTCGAACTTCCGTTTGAATGACCGAACCCTTTTGTTTTCCTACAGTTCGCCCTTCGATTTGGTGTCCCAAACAGACCCTGATAAAGAAGAGCGCCGGCTGGCCGACGATGTTCGAACTTATTTTGAAACACTGGCCCCAGGAAAGCAAGACCCGCTTCTGGGCCCCAACAGTCTATAACCCCGCGCCCTCCTGCCCGCCCCGCCTATTTACCCCTGCCAGGGGCGGGGTCGGGCGCGATGAGGAGTGGCCGCTTGGCCGCGGCCACAGGCCGCCTTAGGCCAGGCGGCCTCTAACCGCTCCGCCCGACAGCCCTGTACGGGCTGCCGCTGCCTGTCCCTCCGGCGCCCTTGTTTTACCTGTTTCCTTGGGTTCTTACCGCCCCCCGTCCCTTCAAGGTCGGCGCCGTTAGGCCGTGCCCCGGACGCGCTTGCCGCCGCCCAAGCGCGATCGGGGCACCGCTTTGTTCTCCTGCCACCCACCTTTTCTCGGGGAGAAAAGGTGGAGTGATGATAAACAGACCCCCTGCTATTGAGCTAGCAACAAGACAAAAAGAAGCGTAGCAAGTATAATGGTATTGAGCAATCACCCATCGGTTCTCAGTCGAAGCATAGCAGCGCACATCGCCAATATCAGGGAGCAGGACGAAGCAACCAATGTCAGCGACAGATACAACAACATTAAGGAACGGAAGAACTCAAGCTGCCATATACGCTACCTCTGATTGTCCGACGGATTCCAAGGAGGTAACTCACAGGACACGCCTTGAAGAGCTCAACCTCAACTGGAGCGAGAAAGATCTTCCAGAGAAGGAGCGCACTAAACATGTTCATAGGTTGCACCCTTATCTCGGGAAGTTTATCCCACAACTTGTGGAGACTTTTCTAAGAAAGTATTTTTCGCCAGGCCAAACAGTACTTGATCCCTTTGTGGGATCGGGGACAACGGTTGTGCAAGCTAATGAGTTAGGCATAAACTCCATCGGGTACGATGTATCTGCATTCAATAGCCTGCTGTGTCGAGCCAAGACAGCAAGATATGATCCCAATAAAGTGCAACAAGAGGTACTCGACATTCTTGAGAAAGTGCGGGTGGAAACACAAGAAGATGGACAAGAGAATTTATGGAGAAATCCAAGAAACTCAAAGATTCCCAAAACAGACAATGCGTATCTCAAGCAGTGGTTTGCTCCTCAATCGCTTCGAGAGCTTTTGACATATCGGTCTTTTATTGATCAGGGGGATTATAGATACAAGGATTTGCTCAAGATCATACTTTCCCGCTCTGCTCGGTCAGCTCGACTTACTACCCATTTTGATTTGGATTTCCCTAGACAACCACAAACGGAGTCCTACTGGTGTTATAAACATTCCAGAGAATGTACCCCCACCACACAGGCTTTTGCATTTCTAAGACGCTATAGCTTAGATTCTCTAGAGCGGATCAGAGACTTTGCTGTTCTTCGCACGAACTCCCATGTTTCCATTCGGCACGCAGATAGTCGGAGGGCTCACTTCCCGCCCATTGATGGTGTAGTTACCAGTCCTCCGTATGTGGGGTTGATCGATTATCACGAGCAACATGCTTATGCGTACCATCTATTGGGACTAAAAGACAAACGTAGCATGGAGATTGGGCCCGCGGCGAATGGGTCGAGCCAGAAGGCGAAAGATCAGTATCAGAAAGATATTGGCGAAGTATTCAGCCATGCCGCCAAAGCTATGCCTTCCGGTGGGCGCATGATTGTTGTGGCAGGCGATCGAGCTAACCTATACGGAGAAATAGCCAAACTAGCAAGCGTAGAGATTGAGACCGTTGTTCGGCGACATGTGAACCGGCGAACAGGTCGCCGAGCCAACGAGTTTTACGAATCGGTTTTCATCTGGCGAAAGAGATGAAAAGAGCCAAGCCTCAAGAGATAAAATCCGCCATCCAAAGCGTTATCAAGATGTTGATGGATGGAGTTATGGATAAGGTGCTGAACAAAGATCCCTTTATTGAAGAGGAGCACCACGCGAAGAAACCGCTCTACGCAGCTCTGGTGCCTGATGAGGTTTTTAAGGGGTCGCATTTTGAAAGAAGGTTCGTAACTCCATTTGGACGCGCTTGGGAGGCTCTGGCAATCGTAGTGGCAGAAAAGGCGCTGGGTATTGGGGCTGAGAATCATAGCATCGAGGGCACAGTCAAGTCAGAACGCTTGAGGCGGATCAGCCAGGTGCTTAACCGGTTAGAACACCCAGAAAGAGGCAGGGAAAGATTCCGGCCTCATTGGACAGAGGAACTCAAATTTGTTTTAGCGGGTGGCGGCAAGAACATACCTGTAAAGGTCATTTGTGATGTTTATGCTGAGGATAGGACGAACAACAAGAAGTATGCTTTTGAGCTAAAAGCTCCTCTCCCCAACAGCGACCAGACGAAAGTGAGCAAGGAGAAAATCCTCAAGCTCTATTGCATGGAGCCCAAACAAGTGGATGGAGCGTACTATGCGCTTCCCTATAACCCATACGGAAAGAAAGAGAACTACAGTTGGAGTTTTCCTGCTCGTTGGTTTGATATGCAGCGCGATGAGGTTGTTCTTATAGGAAACGAGTTTTGGGACAAAATTGGCGGACCTGGTACATACCAGTCATTTATAGATGCCATCAATGAGATAGGGCCTGAGTATAAGGAGAGAATTTACCGAGAATTCCTGGGTATTGAGCCACCAGCCGAGAGTGTACAAGCAGGCGTTATTTCATCCGCCGAAGAAATAGGTGCTACAGCCGCTCAAGCGCCGGAACCGGAAATAAAGATTGTTTCCAGGAAGGAAGCCGAACCTTTCGTGACTCACCTACCTGTTTATTCGCTCGAAGTTGCTGCTGGGGGCTATGGTAGAGCCAAGGAAACTGAAGAGAGGGGGTGGGTAAGGGTAAATGGCCGGAAGCTGGCCGAGGGTATGTTTGTGGCTCAAGTCATCGGGCATTCAATGGAACCCAAAATTCCCGATAGAAGTTACTGTCTCTTCAGGTGGCACAAAGGGGGTACAAGGCAAGGACAGATTATCCTAGCTCGGCATAGCGGTTTGGTTGATTCTGAGACTGGAGGTAAATTTACTGTCAAGAGGTATGAGAGCGAAAAGGTTCATAACTCGGACGACACTTGGCATCATAGCAGGATCGTTCTGAAACCGATTAATCCGTCGTATCGCCCCATCGAAGTTACTCCTTCCGAATCCGAGGAAGTGAGCATCATTGCTGAGTTTGTTGGTCTTCTGTATGAAGGGAATGTTTAGCTGATGGATGGTCGACTGACTAACGCTAAAGAGGTGTTTGTTTGAGAAGAGCTTTCATGAAGATGACAAGCGAAAAACGCTCGAGAATCGAAAAAATCATCGAGCGATTCGTTAGCAATGTCCACAGGCTATCGGAACTTAACGCGGATAAGATCGTCGTTAACCCTTTCCTGGCGGCTGCGTTGGGACTTAGAGAAAAACCGGAGATACTCGACTTCTTTCTTACGCAAAGGATGCAACGAGGGATCGTAACTTCGTTTGGTACTACGATACAAAAAATTGCGAAGACGCTCGATTCCGAAGCGAAAGAGGAAGATGTAGACCTCGTGTTCATAAAACGCAGCAAGAAATATTATGTCCAACTCAAAAGTGGCCCCGAGGGATTTACTCGGCCCGCGCTTAGGAAAACAAAAGCGACGTTTCGTAAGCTGAAGAGGCGTGATCCGTCTTGCGTTACGGTTATAGGTTTCTCATACGGCACCAAAGAACAGCTTTCTCCTATATGGGGACGTGAAGCGTACAAGAGTGCCGATAGAGTATTGGTTGGAAAAAAGTTCTGGGATTTCTTTGCGGGCAAAGGATTTTATGATGAGCTAATAAAGGTCTTTCAAATGAGTAGACCAGCAACTGGTAGGCGGAGGCAATCCAAGAGATCTACATTCAGGCAAATCCACAGACAGCTATATCGACGTTTACTACCATTGTTCTAAGGAATGAAGAAGGCGGTCCGCAATGAGTCGTCTCCGGTTCCACGGGAGCTCTATATGAAACAGGATAATTCGCGCGGCGAAACAGGACACAGCATCCTCCCAGTTCTTATTACCTTGTCGGTTTTGAGCATCATCATTGCGCCGTTTTGCATGCTTATCAAATACCAAGATGTGGCCGGCGAAATCGCTTTGCTTTCCAAAAGCATGATTCCCTGGCTAGCCATCGTTCTACTATGCCTTTTGTTCCGCGATGATCTCAAGCTTGCGTTTCGAGCCCTCAGTCAACTCATTCCCCGTTTAAGATCTGGGAAGGCAGGGCCGTTTGAAGGCCAATTTGGGGAGCAGCAGTCGGAAATGGGCGGATTGACTCTCAGTGCAGAGCAAGCGCGGCAGATTTGGAATCATATCCAGGCAGCAGAACAAGAAAAGGCAACGCAGCAGACACTACTTCGATTCTATCTTCACAAATGCATTGGCCTACAAATTTTTCGGAGCCAAGTGGAATTGTTAATTGCTCTGTCTCAGGCTTCTACCGGGGATGCGTGGGACTCATTGCGACGTTTTCACAAGCTTGCCGGCTCAAGGAATCCTGCTCTTTCAGGTTATACCTTCGAGCAATATATGCAATTTCTGGAGTCCAACTTTTTGATCACTGTAGCCAACAGCCGCGTTTACATATCAGACATTGGCAGAGACTTTCTTCAGTTCCTTCAAGAAAACCGAGTCTCAGTCGAACATTTCCTTAATTGAAATCTCTCCTTCTTTTCTTTTTTGACACTGGAGGTAACCTGCGGGGGGCCTCCTTGCGCTGGCAACCAGATAAATGAGCAAAGAGAACCCCCGTAGAATCAGTGAACGTTTTGGCATCGGCAAGTCCTATGCCGAATTCGATACCTTAGGTTTCGTCTCCGCTCACAGTAAATTTCTCAAGGTCATTAAGGATGTTAGCCCGCCATTAACCATTGGGCTGTATGGGCCATGGGGAAGCGGAAAAACATGCATGATTGAAGCTTTATCTTTGGACCTAGAAAAAGACGGTTATCTGACCCTTGTCTTTGATGCATGGAAATACAGGCATGAACGGAATCTGGTTTTGCCGCTTCTCTGTGCTTTGGAGAGAAAGTACATTTCTAAATCGTCAGAATTGAAACAAAGCGCCAAAAAGATTGTAACCACTGTTGCTACTGTTATGCTGAATCAAGTTATGAAAAAGAAGGTAGGGGTTGATATTGGCGAAGTAAAAGCAACATTAGAAAACGAAGAGGGTGGCTACAAGCACTATAAAAAATATGACGACAGCATTTCACTCATTGAGAAGGAGTATAGGGATTTTATTTCGGAGATTTTGAACAAAATAGGTTCTCAGCAACTCATAATATTTATAGATAATCTCGATCGGTGCCTTCCGGATATCGTGGTTAATCTCCTGGAGGATATCTCTAGTTTCCTCTCTATCGGCGGCGTTCCGTGTGTTTATGTATTAGCAATGGACAGAGGGAACGTGATCAAAGCCATTCAACATCGCTTCCCCAATTTTAAGGGCTCTGATTACTTGGAGAAAATCGTTCAGATTAGCTTCAATATGCCTGCTCCGGCCCAAAGAGATGACCATCAAACAAGCCACGGTCTTACTGGTTTTATGAGGTTTTACGAAGGAGCAAAATCGTATACAACGAAATCTAAAGACGGAGATAGCAGAGATCAGATTTGGAAGGTGCTCCATCCCCTTGATGGTGTCTTTCGAGAGAGTTTTCTAGCTGTTCCCAGGCGTAGCCATAGATTTGCTAACAAGCTTGTTATGCTGGAATCAATGGGTGTTTTCGATTCTGAAGATAGCGCCGAACAGGTTCCGGTTCTCCTGCTCATCTTTCTTCTCAAGGAATTCTTCCCCGAGATTTATGACTCATTAAAAGATTCATCGGATGTAGAAGGCTTGAGAGATGCCATGCAGATGTCTATGACCAAAGAAAACATTCCCAGGAAGATGCGCCAGGAGAAGGAACACATACGTCCAAAAAATGAGCTTATATTCGAGCGGTATTGTGAAGGTGGAGAGTTTTACGATCTAATGAAACGGTTTAGCAGCCTTGCAGCGGGCAGTGACTTCCCTAAGGTTTTTTCTGATCTTAAAACTTGTGCAGAGCTAATCGGATAGAGGGGTTTCCCTAATAAGATTAGCGGGCAGTCGCGCGACGCAGCTGCCGGCTGCGATGGCGGCGGAGAGCAGACGGCAGCACTGGCTGGCCTAACGGCGCCGACCTTGAAGGGACGGGGGGCGGTAAGAACCCAAGGAAACA
>CAZQXN010000009.1:0-64219 GCA_964597545.1 uncultured Planctomycetia bacterium
CCCGATGCCCCTGAGATTAAACTCACTGTGCTCATCAACCCAAAGGTGCGCCCCCTCAGCAGGAGAAAGGCTTTAGATTGGGAGGGGTGCCTTTCGGTGGAGAATCTGCGGGGCCAGGTTCCGCGCTGGAAATCCATAGAGGTTCGGGCTTATAATGCTCAAGGTAAGCTGGTGCGCTTTAAGGCGAGTGATTTCTTTGCCCGGGTGATCCAGCATGAGTGTGATCATCTTCAGGGCAGGTTATTCATCGATCGAATGAAGGATTTCTCGACCCTCACGCACTTAGAGGAGTTTACGAGGTATTGGGAGCATGGTTAAGGTAGAGAAACAGCTTTCGATCTTCCTGGAGAATCGACCAGGTGGTTTGGCCCGGATCTGCGGCACTCTGGCAGAGGCCGGCATCAACATCGTGGCACTGACGGTTCACGACACGGTAGACCACGCCATTGTGCGCCTTTTGGCCGATCGACCGGTCAAGGGCCTCTTGATCCTCGAGCAGTTGGGGCTCTATATCTTAGAAAGTGATGTTGTGGTGATGGAGCTGGACAATCGCCCCGGTACCCTCGCTGAAATTGCCCGAAAGCTTGCCCGCGCTGATATCAACATCGAATACGCCTACTGCACTGCCACTGACCACCAGGGACTTGGCGCCCTGGTCTTAAAGACCGACGAACCTGACCGCACCCTCGAGCTGCTCAACGAAGGTTGACCCCGCTGACCTAGGTATCCTCTTTGCACCGCTGGTGGCGGCGTAATTCCCCTCCCCCCAAAACCTAAGATCGGTACCGGGTACAAACTGCCAAAATAAGTGTACCCGGTACCAAGTGTGCGGATTCTTTTGTACAATGCTTTGCATGAGTTCTGTTGTTGTTCTGCTGGGAGCACTCCTCATCTTTTCGGCCGGCTATCGCTGGTACGGCCAAAGGCTTGCCCGGTACTTCGGGGTGGATCCCTCTAAGCCCACTCCAGCCCACACCAAGGAAGACGGTCGCGACTTTGTTCCGGCCCGCAGCTGGTGGGTCCTCTTTGGCCATCACTTCTCTTCGATCTGCGGGGCAGGGCCCATCGTGGGGCCGGTGCTGGCGGTTGCCTTCTGGGGTTGGGGGCCGTCCATTCTGTGGGTTTTGGTGGGATCGGTCCTGATGGGGGCGGTTTCAGATTTCTCCAGCCTTTTTGTCTCGGTGCGTGCAGGCGGCGAGTCCATTCCTGAGGTTGCCCGACCAGAGATCTCCCCCAGGGCGCGCTTACTGTTCTCTGCCTTTATCTGGCTTTCTTTGGTTCTGGTGATTGCGGTTTTTGCCATCTTTGCTGCCAAGACCTATATCCAGGTGGCCGAGGCTGTCCTGCCATCTTGGGGATTGATTCCGGTGGCCCTGTTGACCGGCTGGCTCCTCTACCGCAGAGCATGGCCCACCTGGCTGGCGACCTTGGTTGGATTAGGCGGTTTGGCCGCCCTTTTGGTGGCCGGCAAAGCTTTTCCTGTGAATTTGCCTGAAATCCCAGGGCTTACTCCTCAGAACGCGTGGATTCTACTGCTGTTGGCCTATGCTTTCTTGGCATCGGTAATGCCGGTCAACATTCTTTTGCAGCCCAGGGATTATCTGGCAAGCTTTCTGCTCTTATCTGCGATCGGGATCGGGGTGGTTTCAGTTTTGGTGAGCCGTCCTACCATGGATCCGGTTTTGCTCCATTCTTTGAGGCCCCAAGAGTGGGAAGCGGCCGGGCCCCTCTGGCCCATGCTCTTTGTGACCATTGCCTGCGGCGCGATCTCCGGGTTCCATGCGTTGGTTTCCTCTGGGACGACCTGTAAGCAGTTGGGTTCTGAGGCCCATGCCTGCCGCATCGGCTACGGCGGGATGTTGATGGAGGGGTTGGTGGGTGTTTTAGTGGTGATTTGTGTGGCAGCAGCCCTCTCAAGGACAGAGCTCATTACGCTGCTCAAGTCAGGTGGGCCGATCTCTGCCTTTAGCGGTGGCTATGGCAAGCTCTCTTTTGCTTTCCTAGGAACTTTTGGAGCTGCTTTTGCGGTGATGGCCCTCAATGCCTTTATCCTGACCACCCTGGATACGGCCACCCGAATTGGGCGGTATTTGACCGGTGAGCTCTTTGGGATCCGCTCAATTTACGGCTCAACGCTGCTGGTCGTGGTTGCGGCGGGATGGCTGGCCCTTACCGGGCAGTGGACTCGAATCTGGCCGGCCTTTGGCGCTTCCAATCAGTTGGTAGCCGGGTTGGCCCTTTTGGTGGTTTCCTGCTGGATGATTCGGCGTGGGCGGCCGGCAAGATTCACACTGATACCGGCGCTGATCATGTTGGTGACCACCCTGGCAGCCTTTGGGTATCAATTGGCGAGTGCTTTGTCCAGGCGCAATGCGGATACAGGGATTCTCGAGCCGGATTACTTTCTTTCGGGGGTGGTGGTGGTTTTGATGGTGCTGGCTGCGGTGGTTTTTATTGAGGCTTTAAAGGTACTGCGGGAGAAGCCGCAAGCAGCTCTTCCCTAAGCGTTTCAGCTTTCTTTGCCCCGACCAAAATCCCTACAAGGGTCAACGCAAACTCCATGGCCGTGCCCGGTCCGCGAGAAGTGATGATCTTCTTGTCTACCACTACCCGTTCTTCGCTGTAGCGGGCGACCTGGTTCACCCCTGAGCGGACCGAAGGGTGGCTCGTAGCCCGCCTGTCTCTGATGAAACCGTTTGCGGCCAGCAGGGCGGGGGCGGCACAGATGGCAGCGATGTACTTGTCCTGCCGTGCGAATTCTTCCAGCAGAGACAGAAAATCGGGATACCTCTGGAGATGCTCCACCCCTTTGGTGCCTCCAGGCAGGGCAATCATGTCAAAGAGGACAGGGTCTGCTTCATTCAGCAGGCAGTCGGCCATCATGTGGATGCCGTGGGAGCCTTCCAGAGACCCAGAGGCGGTACCCGCAACCGTTACACCCACCTCAGCCCGACGCAGTACGTCAATGAGGGTAACCGTCTCAATCTCCTCAAACCCCGGAGCCAGAGGAACCAGAACCCGTTTCATGGGGACATTTTACCATGTGTTAGAATAAGGGTCATGCCAACTCGAAAAACCATTCGATTTAAGAAAACTGAGAAATACCAGGCAGCTGTCGGCATTGTCCGCCTCCTCTATGAGGCAAGACATGAGGCCTACTTGGTGGGGGGGTGCGTCCGGGATCTGCTGATGAAGCGGACCCCTCAAGATTTTGATGTAGCCACCTCAGCTAAGCCTGAGGAGGTCAGCCGCCTCTTCAGGCGGACGATCCCGGTAGGGGTGAAGTTTGGTGTGCAGTTGGTGCTGGTCAAGGGGGTTCCCTATGAGGTGGCGACTTTCCGGACGGATCAGGCGTACAAGGACGGCCGCCGTCCCGAGGGGGTGATCTTCTCCAACCCCAAGGAGGATGCCCTTCGACGAGATTTTACAGTAAACTCCCTCTTCTTTGATCCGAAAAAGAATCGCGTGATCGATTTCTGTTCAGGGCAGAAAGATTTAGATGCTCGCGTCATCCGGGCAATCGGCGAACCGCGCCGCCGCTTCTCAGAGGATCGCTTAAGGATGCTGCGCGCAGTCCGCTTTGCAGCGACCCTAGAATTTACCATTGAGCCCAAGACCTTCCGGGCCATCCAGAAGGAGGCCAGGGCAATCACCGAGGTGAGCCTTGAGCGCATCCGGGATGAATTGGTGAAGCTCTTTACCGGACCCCATCCCGGCAAAGGCCTAGCACTTTTGGACGCAAGCGGTTTATTGCCATATATTCTGCCTGAGGTATCCAAGATGAAGGGGGTGCAGCAGCCGCCGGAGTTCCATCCGGAGGGGGATGTCTTTGTGCATACCAAACTCCTCCTGGACAAGCTCCCCAGCACCTCTGCGGTGTTGATCTTTGGAGCACTGCTGCACGATGTGGGCAAGCCTCCGACCTTTAAGGTGAAGGAGCGGATTCGTTTTGACGGTCATGACGTGGTCGGTAAGCGCATGGCAGAGAAGATCTGCCGACGCCTGCACTTTTCCAATGCCGAGGGACAGGCCATTGTCGAGATTGTCGGCAACCACATGCGTTTTAAGGATGTCAAACTGATGCGCATGTCCACCCTTAAGCGGTTCTTGGCACGGCCGACCCTTGCCGAGGAGATGAAGCTTCACCGGGCGGACTGCCAAGTCAGCCACGGGGATCTCAGCAATTGGAGGTTCCTGCGCAGAAAGCAGAAGGAGTTTTCCATTCGGGAGATACGGCCCAAGCCCCTGTTGCGCGGCCAGGATCTGTTGGCATTGGGTTTTCAGACCAGCCCTTTGATTGGTGTGATCTTAAAGGCTGTTGAGGAGCGCCAACTGGAGGGGGAGTTGACCGCTAAGGCTCAAGCCCTCGCTTGGGTTAAGGAATCTTTTTCGCCGGGAAAGAGAGATATCCGATGACGCCGAGCCCGGCCAGACCCGAGCGCCGCCCACTGATCATAGAGGTGATCGGATCCGTCCTTGCCTGGATCATGATCATAGTAGTCACCTTTATCGCGGCAGCGGTCATGGCCCTGATTTATGTTTTCACTAGGGGTTTTGATCCGCACCGCCGGCGTTGCCACCAGGTTGCTCACTGGTGGGGCAAATCATTGATTAAGCTCAACCCCACCCACCAGGTCTATGTCCATGGCCGGGAAAATATCCCCAAGGACCGGTCCGTGATCTTTATGGCAAATCACCAAAGCTACTCGGATATTCCTGTCATCTACTTTATTAATCAGGATTTCAGATGGCTGGCAAACCAGGAGTTGTTTCGCACTCCTCCGGTTGGTTGGTGCATGGGGATGGCCGGCTATGTCCCGGTTCGCCGAGGCAATCCTAAAGCGGCCAAGCGGACCGCCGAGCAGGTTCGCTCCTGGCTGGGAAAGGGTGTCTCTGTCTTTGTTTTTCCGGAAGGGACCCGTTCCCGCGTGGGGGCGTTCGGTAAATTTCTCATGGGTGGATTCCGGCTGGCGGTGACGACCGGAACCCCGATTGTTCCGGTGGTGTTAGTGGGGACCCGGCAGCTGTTGCCCCGGGGTGGGTGGATTTTCCGAATGGGGGCAAAGCCCCAGATCCATCTCCTGCCGCCTATTGCCCCGGAATCCTCTGACTTGAAGGAGGTGCGCTTCTTGGCGAGAAAGGTGAGGGGTGCAATGGTTCAGGTTTATCGCAAGTATTTAAAGGAGGCGCGGCGCAGTGTCTAAGGGATGTACAGCTGCGCTCATGGTGGCGGCCAGCCAAAACAGCGCAGATCTCTTCTATGCCACGCGCTTTAGGGCGCCGGACCCCTTTATCTATGTTGAGATTGCAGGTAAAAAGATTCTGGTACTGTCTGACCTGGAGATTGATCGAGCCAAGAAGGAGGCTCGGGCCGATGAAATCCTTTCCCTCTCCAAGATTCAGGCGGTGTTGAGCAAGGGGGATCTTCCACGGGCCGGAACCTTAGAGGTGATCGACCACCTCTTTAAGGAGCGGGGCGTTACCTCGGTGCGGGTGCCGAGCGCCTTCCCGGTGTCCCTGGCTGACCGCCTGCGCAAAAAGAAATATGCCCTCAAGGTCATTGAGGAGCCCTTCTTTCCTGACCGGATGATCAAGGCCCCTGATGAGGTGGAATCGATTCGACAGACCCTGCGCAAGGCAGAGTCGGCCCTGGAGGGTGCCTTGGAGTTTATCGGGAGTGCGGAGATTCGAAAAGAGGAGCTGTGGGTTGAGGGTGAACCGTTAACCTCAGAGTTGGTGCGCCGGCGCATGCAAATTGCCCTCTTGAATGAGGGGTATTGGGCCCGTGAGGTCATTGTGGCCGGCGGCGCGCAGGCTTGCGATCCTCACAACACAGGCTCCGGAGCCCTTAGGGCCCATTGGCCGATCATCCTGGACCTGTTTCCAGTTTCCCTGGAGAGCGGTTATTGCGCTGATATAAGCCGGACTGTTGTTAAGGGTAAGTCTTCCGAGAAGGTCAAGCGGATGTACCAGGCGGTCCAGCAGGGGCAGGAGCTTGCTTTCATGCAATTGAAAGACGGCATTGACGGACGCGTGGTGCACCAGGCCATACTGGACCATTTTGAGGCTCAGGGATTCCCGACGCGGGAAGAACAGGGCCGGATGGTCGGTTTCTTCCATGGGACCGGCCATGGGTTGGGGCTGGAGGTGCATGAGCCTCCCCGCATCAGTCCCGTAGAGGAGGCCCTTAAGGCTGGGCAGGTGGTTACAGTGGAGCCCGGCCTCTACTATCCTGACGCCGGCGGCATCCGGCTAGAGGATGACGTGTTGATTACCGAGACCGGCTGCGAGAACCTGACTGTCCTGCCGAAATTCCTGGAGCTATAACCCGGTACCGGGTACAGTTTTCAACAAGCGGTGTTAATAAGTGTACCCGGTACCAGTTTTGGGTACCGGTGTTGGGGTTGCTTTAGCGCTGGGGGCTGTGCTTGGCTTCAAAGGCGGTGATGACCGCCTCTTGTTTCAGAGTCACAGCGATGGGGTCGAGCCCGCGGACTAAGAGCTCCTTAACGGCCGGATCGATCTCGAAGCTAAAGACAAGTTCCTCATCCAGGTGCAGGGTGACCCGCTGGTGATCCAGAGCCACCGTGGCCTCTAGCCCCTGGGTGCGTCCTACCCTCTGAAAGATTTCATCTACCTCAGCTTCTTCTAGCGTTACCGTCAGCAGCCCATTCTTGGCGCTGTTGTTGCGGAAGATGTCAGCAAAGCTTGGTGCAATGACCACACGGAAACCCGCCTGCTGAACTGCCCAGACGGCGTGCTCCCGAGAGGAGCCGCAGCCAAAGTTGTTCCGGACCACCAGAATGGAGGCTCCCTTAAAGCGCGGAAGGTTCAACGCAAACTCCGGATTGGGTTTGCCCTTTGAAAGCTTCGCCCAGTCATAGAAGAGGGATTTTCCAAAACCGGTCTTCTTGATCGATTTTAAGAACTGCTTGGGGATAATCTGGTCGGTATCCACATTGGACCGGTCTAGGGTAACCACGAGGCCGCGGTGGCTCTTAAAGGGCTTCATCGGTTCTTACCCCATTTGCGGATGTCCACAAAGTGTCCTTCCACAGCTGCCGCTGCCGCCATCTCAGGGGAGACCAAGTGAGTTCTTCCTCCCTTGCCCTGGCGGCCTTCGAAGTTGCGGTTAGAAGTAGAGGCGCAGCGCTCCCCGGGTTTCAGCTGGTCTGGGTTCATCCCTAAGCACATGCTGCAGCCCGAGTGTCTCCAGTCAGCTCCAGCACTCTTAAAGATCTTGTCCAATCCCTCTGCTTGCGCTTGGGCGCGCACAGGCTCTGAGCCGGGGACCACCAGGACCTTAACACCGGGGGCAATCTTGTGTCCTTTAAGCATTTGTGCGGCGGCCCTTAAATCCTCGATGCGGCCGTTGGTGCAGCTGCCGATGAAGACGGTGTTGATTCTAATCTGTTCCATTGGGGTGCCTGGAGTCAGCCCCATGTAGCTCAGCGCCTGCTCCACGTCCTTGCGGCTGTAGCCGGGAACCTTTCCTGGGTCAGGGACGCGGCCTGCGACATCGATTACCATCCCAGGGCTTGTTCCCCAGGTAATCTGAGGAGCGATCTCGAAGGCATCCAGGGTGACGGTTTTATCGAATAGGGCGTTCGAATCGCTGGGCAGCGTGCGCCAAAAGGCGAGCGCCTTCTCCAGAGCTGCACCCTTGGGCGCAAAGGGACGATCTCCAGAGGCGATGTATTCGAAGGTGGTCTCGTCAGGGGCGATCATGCCGGCACGGGCTCCAGCCTCAATCGACATGTTGCAGATGGTGGTTCTTGCCTCCATGGAGAGGGCGCGAATTGCAGAACCGGCATACTCCAGGACATGACCGGTGCCGCCGGCCGCTCCAATGGTGCCGATGAGCTTTAAGATCATGTCCTTGGCCGTGACGCCAGGGGAGAGGGAGCCGGTAAATTCTACCCGAAAAGTCTTAGGCTTGGTTTGAGTCAGGCACTGGGTGGCCAGGACGTGCTCTACCTCAGAGGTTCCAATCCCAAAGGCCAAAGCTCCGAAGGCACCGTGCGTAGAAGTATGGGAATCCCCGCAGACCAGGGTGATGCCGGGCAGGGTCAGTCCCAGCTCAGGGCCGATGATGTGGACAACGCCCTGACGGTCGCTGGATAGGCCATAAAGCGTAATGCCAAAATCCCGACAGTTCTTCTCCAGGGCCTCGATCTGGGCGCGGGAGGTCAAATCACGAATGTTGACCCGGTCATCGGTCGGAACGTTGTGGTCCATTGTCGCAAAGGTGAGCTCCGGTTTGCGGACACCCCTTTTATTCAGGCGCAGCCCTTCAAAGGCCTGAGGGGAGGTCACCTCATGGACCAGGTGGCGGTCGATGTAGAGCAGGGTCCCTCCGCCGGGCTGGACCGCCACTGCGTGGGCCTGCCAGATCTTTTCAAACAGGGTTTTCGGCATTCTTCTTCTCAAAGGTGAGAAAGCTGTAGGGATAAGGGTTATCTGCATCTGCTTGACAATCCTTCCGCGAGGTCTCCTGCCAGAGTTCCTTGTCCAAATCAAAGAGCAGGGTGTCCCCCTCAAACTCCTCATGGATCTGGGTCAGATAAATCTTGTGGGCCATGGGAAGGGTTTGCTGATAGATGCTGGCGCCGCCGATCACAAAGATCTCGGGTGCTTCGCTGCAAAGCTGAAGCCCCTCGGACAGAGAGCCGGCGATCAGACAATCCTTGGCTTGAAAATTCTTCTGCCGCGTGATCACCACATTTTTGCGTCCGGGCAGGGCTCTGCCGATGGACTCATAGGTCTTGCGGCCCATCACCACCGGATGGCTGAGCGTCATCTCTTTGAAGCGCTTTAAATCCGCCGGGAGCTTCCAGGGCAGCCGGTTGTTGGCGCCGATGACTCCGTTGGCTGAGGTTGCACAGATCAGTGAAATGCTCATGGGTCAGACCGCAATCTCAGCTCGGATGAGCGGGTGGTGTGTGTAGTTTTCCAGGGCGAAATCCTCGTAGTCGAAGTCAAAGATGGACTGCACCTTTGGGTTTAAGCGCATCTGGGGCAGAGGATAGGGCTCGCGAGTCAGCTGGAGTTTTGCCTGCTCCAAATGATTGCTGTAGAGATGCGCATCGCCGAAAGTGTGAACAAAGGTTCCGGGTTTCAGCCCGCAGGTTTGCGCCATCATGAGTGTCAAGAGGGCATAGGAGGCGATGTTGAAGGGGACTCCCAGAAAGACATCGGCTGAACGCTGATAGAGCTGGCAGGAGAGTTGCCCTTGAGCCACATAGAATTGGAAGAAGCAGTGGCAGGGGGGAAGCTTCATCTTGGGAATCTCCGAGGCATTCCAGGCAGAGACGATCAGGCGCCGAGAGTTGGGGTTGGTTTTGATCTGGTCAATGACCTGATTGATTTGATCTATGGCGCCCCCATCAGGGGTGGGCCAACTGCGCCATTGGGCGCCGTAGATTGGGCCCAGGTTCCCCTGGGCATCGGCCCATTCATTCCATATGGTGACCCCATGGTCATTGAGGTATTGGGTGTTGGTGTCCCCCTTGAGGAACCAGAGCAGCTCATAGATGACCGATTTCAGATGCACCTTCTTCGTGGTCACCAGGGGGAACCCCTGGGACAGATCAAAGCGCATCTGATGGCCGAAAACAGACAAGGTGCCTGTGCCGGTTCGATCGGCCTTCTGGATGCCGCAATCCAGGATATGCTGCATGAGTTCCAGGTAGGTTTTCATGGGGGATCTATTATACACCAAGAGGCCTGTCCCCTTGAGGGGGTGTCATGTTATACTCTCAGTCAACCCCAGTCATGAACGAGTATCTCGGCGTCTTTATTTCCCTAGTTTTTGCAGCCCTGGTTGCGGGCGGTTTTCTCCTTTTGGCGGCCCTCCTGGGCCCCAAAAAACCTTCTGCGGCCAAGTCAGAACCCTTTGAGTGCGGAAAACCCCCGTTTCATCTGCCTGCCGGTCGTTTCCCTGTGAAGTTCTATTTGGTTGCCATGCTCTTCCTTCTCTTTGATGTGGAGCTGGTTTTCCTCTTTCCTTGGGCCGTGGTCTATCGACAGCTCGGTTGGTTTGGTTTCCTGGAGGTGCTGGTCTTCCTGGGAATTGTGGTGATCGGATTTGTTTATGCCTGGAAGAAGGGGGCGCTGGATTGGGAGTAAACCTGCTCGGTAACGGAAAGAATTTCCTGACGACCCAGGTGGATTCTGCGGTCGGCTGGGCACGGAAGTTCTCCCTCTTTCAATATCCCTTTGTGACTGCCTGCTGCGGCATGGAGTACATGGCGACTGCCTGCTCCCACTACGACATTGACCGCTTTGGAGCGGGCTTCCCCCGCTTCTCCCCCCGGCAGGCTGATCTCCTCTTTGTGGTCGGGACCATCAGCCACAAGCTTGCCCCGGTCCTCAAGACCATCTATGATCAAATGGCCGAACCCAAATGGGTAATTGCCTTCGGGGTCTGTACCTGCACCGGGGGGTTCTATGACAACTACGCGACGGTCATGGGGATTGACACGATCATCCCGGTGGACATTTACATCCCGGGCTGTCCGCCGCGTCCAGAGAATGTGTTGGACGGCTTAATGAAACTGCAGGCAAAAATTCAGGAGGAGCACCGTGGACCCCGCCGCGCTGTGTGAGCTTCTCCAGAAGCGTTTCGCCGATGGCGTGATTGCGACACACCACCATCGGGGAGATGCGACGGTGACCCTTGGCAAGGGGTGCCTTTTAGAGGCGGCCCGCTTCTTAAAGGAGGAACCCTCCCTTCAGATGAACTTTCTTGTGGATTTGACCGCCGTGGATTACTTGAACTTTGGCCAGTGCCTGCCCGCTGGCGGGGCCTTTGCCAATCAGGGAGTGCCGTTGGCCCCCCCAAGCGCTCTTCAGGATGATCTCCCTTGGCCGGGATCGGCAACCCCAGAGCGCTTTGAGGTGGTTTATCACTTCTTCTCTTTGTGCCACCGGCACCGCATACGAGTGAAGGTTCCGGTTGGGGTGGAGGACCTGGCGGTGGATTCATTGGTTTCACTCTGGGCAGCGGCCGATTGGTTTGAGCGTGAGGTGTGGGACATGTTCGGGATCCATTTTCAGGGACATCCGAATCTTAAGCGGATCCTCATGTACGAGGAGTTTCAGGGCCATCCCTTGAGAAAGGATTATCCGGTGAACAAGCGTCAGCCCCTGCTGGGACCCATCAACTGATGAGCGAGCGCACCGTGGCAGATCACCCCCTTGAAACACGCGAGATGCTCTTGAACGTTGGCCCTGCGCATCCGGCTATGCATGGGATTGTTCGCTTGATCATGAAGCTGGAGGGGGAGACCATTCGAGAAGCCGAGACCGAGATCGGCTATCTCCACCGGGGTTTTGAGAAGATGTCTGAAAACGTCTCCTACAACGGTGTCATCCCCTATACCGACCGGCTCAACTACGTCTCTCCCCTCATCAACAACATGGGGTACTGCATGGCGGTGGAGAAGCTTTTGGGACTCTCTGTACCGGAGCGCTGCCATGCGATACGGGTGATCATGTCTGAGATCTCCCGCATCACAGATCACCTGACTTGCATCGGGGCGACCGCGATGGAGCTGGGGGCCTTTACGGTATTTTTGTACATGATCAAGGCCAGAGAATATCTTTGGGAGCTGGTCGAGGCGGTGACCGGAGCGCGTCTCACTGTTTCTTATTGCCGGGTGGGCGGGGTCAAGGCGGATTTGCCGGTTGATTTTGAAGGGCAGTGCCGCAAGGCGCTTCAGCAGACCCGCGATGTTCTGCTTGAGGTGGATAAGCTTCTGACGCGCAACCGGATCTTTGTTGATCGACTCAAGGGAACGGGTCGGATTTCACAAGAAGCGGCCATCTCTCATGGGATGACCGGCCCCTTCCTGCGCTCGACCGGTGTTAACTACGATGTCCGCAAAGTTTCACCCTATGCGATCTATGACCGCCTTGATTTTGAGGTCCCCCTGGGGGTGGAGGGAGACAACATGGAGCGGTATTACGTGCGAATGCAGGAGATGGAGCAGTCGGCGCGGATCATTGAGCAGTGTCTGGAGCGGATGCCCGCGGGTCCTGTCGGTGTGGATCCCCAGACCGGCCGCCCATGGTCAGGGCAGGGTGGGTCCCCACAGGTGATGCCGGCGGCTGAGATGGTGGACAAGGCGAAGCTGGGAAAAATCGATGAGATCCGAGGTAAGGTTGCCGGGGTGGGGCCCACGTTGGCCGGCGGCGAGAAGCCCATACGGGGAGGGATTGCTACCGGCGAGAAGCAGGTCTCTTTGCCGCCTAAGGAAGATACCTACGGCAACATCGAGGGGCTCATGAACCACTTTAAGCTTGTCATGATGGGTCATGGGATTCGACCGCCCAAAGGGGAGGTGTACTTGCCCGTAGAGGGGGCCAACGGAGAGCTCGGTTTTTACATTGTCAGCGATGGCTCAGAAAATGCTTACCGGGTTCGGGTTCGACCTCCCTGCTTTACGATTATGTCTGCCCTCTCCCAGATGTTGGTGGGGGATATGATGGCTGATTTGGTCCCCACCTTTGGATCAGTCAACATGATTGGCGGAGAACTGGACCGATGAAAGGTCTGGCTCTGAGGATGTATGAAAGTGCCTGACCCTTTGGTACAACTTGAACCTCAGGCACGCGAGATCATCGGCCGCTACGAAGAGAAGCGGGCGGCGATGCTGCCTATGCTGTGGCTGGTTCAGAAGGCGTTTGGGGTTGTCTCCCCAGAGGCAGAGGCATGGGTCAGTGACCAGCTAGAGGTTCCGATCGTTCATGTGCGAGAGGTGGTCTCTTTCTATACCTTACTGCGCACCGAGCCTGTTGGAAAACAGTGCATCCAAGTCTGCAATTCACTCTCATGCCGACTCAAGGGTTCTGAGGCGCTCCTTAAAAACTTGAGTGATAGATACGGGATTGGGCCGGGCCAGACCACGCCTGATGGCAGCGTCACCCTTTCGAGGGTAGAGTGTCTCTGCGCTTGCGAAGCTGCCCCGGTTGCACAGGTGAATGAGCAGTACGAGCGACTCCAAGAGGGATCAGACCCCTTTTGGATCTCTAGCGAGGGCCCGGTTCTCTCTAAACGGTTTAAGCATGCCGAGGGCTGTTCGCTGGAAGCGTACCTTGCCGATGGGGGGTACCAAGCAGCCAAAAAGGTGCTCACCCGCATGAAACCTCAAGAGGTCATCGATGAAGTCACCCGGGCGAATCTTAGAGGCCTGGGGGGTGCAGGTTTCTCAGCCGGCAAGAAATGGAGCTTTGTGCCGAAGAGGAGCGGCAAACCTGTTTTCCTTGTGGTCAACGCCGATGAGGGGGAGCCGGGCACCTTTAAGGATCGCTATATTCTTGAACGGGATCCTCATGCCCTGATTGAGGGGATGATCATCGCTGCTTTTGCCATCGGCGCGCACAAGGCCTATGTCTACATCCGCGGTGAGTATGTCCGTCCGGCTGAACGCTTGGCACGCGCTTTGGAGGAGGCCAAGAAGGGCGGCTGGCTTGGAAAGAAAATCCAGGGGACCCGCTTTGATCTTGAGGTGGTCATCCACATGGGGGCAGGGGCCTATATCTGCGGCGAGGAGACAGCCCTCTTAAGCTCCCTGGAAGGGGGCAAGGGTTTTCCGAAGCTCAAACCCCCTTTTCCGGCGATCTCGGGGCTCTTTGGGTGTCCGACCATCATCAACAATGTTGAGACCCTTGCCTGCGTGGGGCCGATTCTTCAAATGGGGGCGGCGTGGTTTGCAGGGCTTGGGACGCCCCAGCAGGGAGGAACAAGGTTCTTCAGTTTGTCTGGACATATCCGCCGGCCTGGTTTGTATGAGGCCCCTGTGGGTATTCCTTTGCGGCAGTTGATTGAGGACAAGCGTTATGGCCAGGGGATCCGAGAGGGCAAGAAACTTAAGGCGGTGATCCCGGGCGGGATCTCGGCCAAGATTTTCAAAGCCGATGAGATTGATGTGCCGATGGACTGCGACTGTATGTTGGCGGCAGGCAGCATGGCTGGTTCGGCCGGGGTGATTGTGTTGGATGAGACGGCTTGCATGGTGGAGGCCTTGCGTGCTGCAACCCATTTCTTTGCCGAGGAATCTTGCGGGCAATGTTCTCCGTGCCGAGAGGGGACTGGCTGGATCCATAAGGTGGTCGAGCGCATCGCAGCGGGGAAGGGACGTGCGGCTGATCTGGAGACACTGCTTTCGGCTGCGCGCAACATGGAGGGCAATACGATCTGCGTTTTTGCCGATGCGGCTGCCTGGCCGGTGATCTCCTACATCACCAAGTTCAGAGAAGAATTTGAGCACCACATCCAAACCGGCGCATGCCCCCTCAAGGGGCGTCTCCTGGAAGGGGTGGAGGCATGAGTGCCGTCCAGCGCGTTACCCTGACCATTGACGGGCAGTCGGTTTCAGTCTCCCAGGGAACCACGGTCATGCAGGCTGCCGAGCAGATCGGCATCTTCATCCCCCGCTACTGCTACCATCCGGGCCTCTCCATTGCCGGCAATTGCCGCATCTGTTTGGTGGAGATTGAAAAGGTGCCCAAGCTTCAGATCTCCTGCAACACCCCGGCGGCCGAAGGGATGATGGTTCTGACTCAATCGCCGCGCGTGCTGAAGGCCCGGCGGGCGGTGTTGGAGTTCTTGTTGATCAACCATCCCCTGGATTGTCCGGTGTGCGACCAATCCGGGGAGTGCGACCTCCAGAATTACTACCAGGCTTACGGCCAGTACGATGCCAGGTTTACGGAGCAAAAAGTCAAGAAGCCCAAGGCGGTTCCCTTGGGGCCCACCGTTATGCTGGATGCCGAGCGCTGCATCCTCTGCTCCCGTTGCGAGCGATTCACCGACGAGGTCTCTAAGACCGGGGATCTGGGGATCTTCAATCGAGGTGATAAGGCCCAGGTTGGTCTTTACCCCGGCAAGGCACTTGATCACAGCTATTCCGGCAATGTTGTGGATCTCTGTCCGGTGGGGGCTTTGACCGATCGCGAGTTCAGGTTCAAGGCCAGGGTCTGGTATCTTTCCGCTGCGCCATCAATCTGCACCGGGTGCGCCCAAGGGTGCAACATTGATCTCCATTACACGCTGGACCGTCCCCATCTGGCTGAGGGTGCTCGAGTCATGAGGGTCAAGCCTCGGCACAATGCCCATGTGAATCACTGGTGGATGTGTGATGAGGGCCGGTACGGCTACAAATTTATCGACCGGGAGCGATTGACTCATGTGCGCTTGAGGGGGGCCAAGAGCAGCTGGGAGGCGGCGTTGTCTGAGGTTGCGGTTTTGCTCCATCGCATCCGGGTGCAGGAGCGCTATAAGGCGATTGCGCTCCTACCCTCAACACAGCTGACCCTAGAGGAGATGTTCTTGGTGAGCCAGCTTGGCAAGGCGCTGGGGGTGAAGGGCATTTCTTCTCAAGTTCCAGCCCGGCCCGGATACAGCGATGATTTCTTGATTCAAGCAGACAAAAGCCCCAATGCGTTCGGAGCAAGGTTGATTGGTTTCGGGGAAGGGGGGGCTCAGAGCGCAGAGGAGCTTATCCAGCACTGCTTGTCAGGCAAGGTGGATCTTTTGTGGGTATTCGGCCACGATCTGGTTGATCTATTCGGCAAGGAAAAGGCCAAACAGGTCAGCCAAAAGGTGAAGTTGATGATCTTTCAGGGTGCCAACGAGAATCCCACCTGCCAGCTGGCGCATTGTGTGCTGCCCAGTGCTGTTTTCGCCGAGAAGGATGGTGTTTTTGTGAATGCGCAGGTCCGGGCACAGCGCGTTACCCGGGCCTTTGATCCCCTCGCTGGGGTCAGGGCCGATTGGGAAATCTTATTGGATGTGGGAGCCCGTCTCGGGGTTCCGTTTGATTTTAAAACCCCGGAGGAGATCTTCGCCCTCTTGGGGGAATATCTGCCGGCCTTCAAGGGGTTGACCTATGAGCGGCTCGGTTCGGAAGGGGTGCAATTGACCGATGTGGATTGAGCTGTTTATTAAAGCAGGGCTTGCGGCAGTTGTTTTCTTTGGGGTGCTGAATCTCGCCGGTTTGCACACCTGGATTGAGCGCAAGCAGTCTGCAGTGATGCAGGATCGCATCGGGGCCAATCGCGCCTCCATCTTGGGGCTGCGCCTTTTGGGCCTCTTTCACCCCCTGGCCGATGCCATCAAGATGTTTACCAAAGAGGATTTCATTCCTGCGCGCGCAGACAAGCTTCTCCACACCCTGGCTCCCTTTCTTTCAATCTTCTTTGCCCTGGCGGCTTTTGCCGCCATCCCCTTTGGGGATCGATTGATGGTGTGGGGACGAACCATTGAGCTGCAGGTGGCCAAGATCGATGTGGCCCTTCTGTACGTCTTTGCGATGCTCTCTTTGGGGATCTATGGGGTCATTCTGGCCGGCCTCTCCTCGCGGAGCAACTATGCGGTATTGGGGGGCTTAAGGGCAACGGCCCAGATGCTTTCCTATGAGATCAGCTTAGGCGTTGCCATCGTGGGCATCGTCATGGTCTTCGGCACCCTGGATCTGCAGGAGATGGTGCGGGCACAGGGGGCGTATTGGGCTGGGGGGTGGATTCCCCGATGGGGATTTCTCCTGCAGCCTCTCTCGGCAGTAATCTTCTTAACGGCTGCCTTGGCGGAAACCAAACGTGTGCCTTTCGACCTGCCTGAGGGGGAGAGTGAGATTGTCGGCTACTTTGTTGAGTACAGCGGGATGAAGTTTGGGATGTTCTTCATGACCGACTTCATCGAGACGATCCTGGTGGCCTGTCTGGCCACCACCCTCTTCTTTGGGGGGTGGCAGGTGCCGTATCTGCATCCGGACGGTTTCCACTTTCCTTGGGGCGCGTTCTTGCCTGTAGGGCATCTGCTCTATGTGGGGTTGGGGGTGATGAGCTTCTCAGCCAAGGTCATCGCCTTCTGCTGGCTCTTCATGACGGTTCGCTGGACCCTGCCGCGCTTCCGCTACGATCAATTGATGCGGCTGGGTTGGAAGTATCTCTTTCCGCTGGCGGTAGCCAACGTGCTGCTGACGGGGTTGGTGTTGGCCCTGCTGTATCCGAAGGGGTGGTAAGGCGATGATTGTAAGAAAGCGCGATCTCAACTTCTGGGAAAAGCTGTACCTGCCGGAGATTATCCGGGGGGTTGCGGTCACCTCCAAGCACTTCTTCAAAAACCTCTGGCTGCATACCGCCCACCGGGCGGGTCTTTTCAAAGATCGCCAGGCAGCGGTCACCTATCAATACCCGGAAGATCCCCGTCCCCTCTCGCCGCGTTTGAGGACCCGGCATCGCCTCACCGTTCGCGCCGAAGGGACCCCGCGATGCGTAGGCTGCATGATGTGTGAAACGATCTGTCCGGCCAAGTGCATCACGATTGTGGCTGGGGAGCACCCTGACCCCCATGTCGAGAAATACCCTGTCCGGTTTGACATTGATTTAGGGATGTGCGTCTATTGCGGCTACTGCGTGGAGGCTTGCCCTGAGGATGCGATTCGGATGGATACCCAAATTCTAGACATCGCCAGCACCAGCCGAGACGACATGAAGCTGGACCTGCATGCCCTGATGGATCCTAAGCTGCGCAAGCCGCTGACGCGTTGCGCCTTAAGCTTTCCGCACCACTGCGCTTTCCAAAAACCGGCGCCCTAAAACAGAGCCCGAACGGTAGCAAAGGCCAGCTGAACCCAAGGTCCCTGGAAGATTCCGATTCCCACCATCGCCACCAGGCAAGCATAAAGGGCTATTCGGATTGAAAGTGCGATGGGAATCGGGGAGGCCTCCGTCGGGGGGTCGGCATACATGGTCTTGACGATCAAAAGATAGTAGTACAGGGAGATGATCACTCCAGCCAACCCCACGAGCCCCAAGCCCAGATGGGCCTGATGAAAGGCCGACAAGAGCAGCAGGAACTTTCCGAAGAATCCGGATAGCGGCGGAATGCCGGCTAAAGACAACAAGGCCACCAGGAGTGTTGCCGCCAACAGGGGAGAGCGGCGGCTTAAGCCCGCGTAATCCCGAATTTCATCGGATCCCACCTGCCTCGAGAAAGCGATGACCACCAGGAAGACCGCCAGGTTGGTAAAGAGGTAGCTCACCAGGTAGAAGTTGATTGCTGTGGCCCCCAGGCTGGTGCCCGCGGCCACTCCGATCAGGAAATATCCCGCATGGCCAATCGAGGAATATCCCAAGAGGCGCTTGATATTCTTCTGCGGGATGGCACCCAAATTTCCATAGAGGATGGTCAGCCCCGCAATCCATGCAACGAGGCCTGTCCAGGCCTCTGCTTGCGGCAAGAAGATCTCGTAGAGCAGCCGAAAGATAACCAAGAGCCCCACGGCCTTAGAGCCCACAGAGAAGAAGGCGGTGACCGGTGTGGGGGCCCCCTGGTAGACATCGGGCGCCCACAGATGGAAAGGAACCGCCGCCACTTTGAAGAGTACCCCGGCCAAGACCAATAGGAGCCCCAGCATAAGCCCGGCCGGCAGCAGCGTGGCGGATTCAACCGCCTGTCGGATTGCAGAAAATTGGATCGACCCGCTGGCACCGTAAAGGAAGGCGACACCATACAGCAGGAAGGCCGAAGCCACGGAACCGAGGATCAGGTACTTTATCCCGGCCTCCAGGGAAGCGGGATGGGTCTTGAGGTATGCAGTGAGGATGTAAAAGGTGATGGTGACCAGCTCCAAGGAAACAAAGAGCATCAAGAAGTTTGCTGAGGAGGCTGCAAACATCATTCCCAGGGTAGCGGTCAAGATCAGCAGATAAAACTCCCCATGTCCTTCTGCCAGGGTCGCCTGGAACTGACGAGTCATGAGCAGCACCAAGAAGGCCGTGCCCACGAAGATCGCCTTAAAGAAGATGGCCAGCGCATCCACCCGATACATGCCCCCTAGAACTTCCTGCGGGGCAGCGTGCCACTGCATTGCCAGCAAAGGAAGTGCCAACAGAATGCCCGCAGCCGAGATCGTCCCCATCCAGAAGAGTCGCTTAGGAATGCGTGTCAAGTCCATGGCCAGCACCCCGAGAATCAGCAGGCCTACGTAAAGCTCCGGAAGCATCACAGACCAGCCGGTAGGGGGGGTGAGGGGCGTCACAGCCTTGCCACTGCCTCCAAGGGGCTCAAGTGAAAGAGTAGCTGCTCCACTGAAGGGCTGATCACATCCAACAAAAGCCTGGGCCAACAGCCGACAATCAGCAGGCCTGCCAAGAGGATGAGATACGGAACGCGCTCAAAAACAGTGGCGTCCTTAATGGTGGACCATCTCGGATTTGGGGGCCCAAAGAAGCCGGTCCGAACGGCTCGAAGCATGTAAAAGGCGGTGATGACAATCCCGAAGATGGCTGCGACGGCCAACCATCGGTATGGATTCCATGCGCCAAAGAAGATCAAGAGCTCTGAGGCAAAGTTTGCAAATCCAGGCAGCCCGGCCGAGGCCAGCGCAGTCATGACAAAGGCGACCGCAATAAAGGGGACCTGGCGGGCCAGTCCGCCCCACTCGGCAGTCAGCCGCGTATGGGTTTGGTCGTACACGTGCCCCACTGCGGCAAAGGCCAGGGCGGTCATCAGGCCGTGAGCAAACATCAGCAGCACCGTGCCGTTGAGGGCGATGGGATTGAGGCAGGCAATTCCGAGCAGGACATACCCCATGTGACTTGAGGAGGAGTAGCCGATCATGAACTTGATGTCCTTTTGAGCCATGGCGACATAACCGCCGTAGATCACGTTCATGATGGCAATCCCCGCCACCCACGGCAGCCACGCAAAGGCCCCTTCCGGCAGCAGTTGGACTGCGATTCTTAGAATCGCGTAGGATCCCAGCTTCATCAACACCCCTGCGTGCAGCATGCTCACTGCCGAAGGGGCTGCGGCATGGCCAATTGGAGACCAAGAGTGGAGTGGCCACATGGGGGCGATGACGCCAAAGCCAATCAACAGAAAAGGAAAAAGCCAGATTTGCAGATGGCTGGGAAGAGGGTGCTGGGCCAGAAAGCGCTCCAGGAAGATCAAGTCAAAGGTCGCAACGCCGGAGGTCAGGTACAGCGCGAACAAGCCCGCCAAGGCCAAGACTGCCCCGGCCGAAAGATAAAGGGTCAGCTTCATCGTGGCGTAGCTCTTCTCCCCGGAGCCCCAGATGCCGATCAAGGGAAACATGGGGATCACCGCCATCTCGAAGAAGAAGTAGAAGAAGAAGATGTCCAGGGAGGTGAAGACCCCATACACTGCGCCGATCAGCAGCAAGTAGAAGATGTAATAGGTTTTGACCCGCTCATGGATGCGATAGGAGATGAGCACCCCGGTGAAGCTGCAGAAGGCGTGCAGCAGGGTCAGGATCAGGCTGATGCCGTCAACCCCCACTTGGTATTGGATGCCCAAAGAAGGAACCCACGGGATCCGGTGGACCCACTGGTACCCAGCGGCAGTTCGATCGTACTGCACAAGCAGCCACAGGACGATCAAGAGCGGAATGCCGGTTGCGATAACGGCCACGCGTCGCACCCAGGCCTCTTGCCGGTTCGGGATGAGAATAAGAGACAAGGCTCCCAGGAAAGGGAGGAGCAGAATCCAGGTCACAGGGTTCATTGGAGAGCCACGTAAAGAATGAAGGTCAGTCCTGCCAGCAGCACCAAGGCATAGCCTTGAACCTGACCGGTTTGTGCACGTCTGAGTGCCGAGCCGGTGAGCTGCGTAAGCCGCGCGATACCGTTGACCCACAGGCCGATGATCACGATGCGCTCAAAGAGGCCCAAGAGTATGGCCAACCGCTGTTGAATGTTTCGGTTGATCCATGCGTAGAGCTCATCCATGTAATACTTGCGCTTGAGGATCGTTCCCAGACCCAGGAATCGATCTCTCAACGCAGGCTGCAGTGAAAATCCTCTCTGGTAGATGGCATAGGCCAGTACCAATCCGGCGACAGCGACCCCAGTGGACAGGAGGGCCACCGGTAGGCTAAATGCGGTATGCGCTGATCCTAAGTGGGCGCGATGGAGGAAGGCTGGAATTCCCAGAAAGCCAGCTGCCGTCGAGAAGATTGCCAGGACGACCATCGGTATCGTCATCACGCGCGGGGATTCATGAGCATGTTCTGCGGCAGCGGTGCGGGGGCGGCCTAAGAAAACAAACCAGGCCAGTCGCCCCACATAAAAGGAGGTCAGTCCCGCTGTAAACGTGCCCACAATGCCTAAGAGGGGGTTTTGGGTGAGGGCCAAGGCTAAGATTTCGTCTTTACTCCAGAAGCCGGCAAGCGGAAAGATTCCAGCCAGGGCCAGGGCGGCAATCCCAAAGGTGATGGAGGTCCACGGCATCCGTTTGAATAACCCTCCCATCTGGCGGATGTCATTGGTGTGCAGCGCGTGGATGACAGACCCTGCTCCTAAGAAGAGCAGGGCCTTGAAAAAGGCGTGCGTGGTCAAGTGGTATGCCCCGGCAATCGCACCCCCTAGACCGATCGCCATAACCATATAGCCCAGCTGGCTTAGGGTGGAATAGGCCAGAATGCGTTTGATGTCGTTTTCGACCAATGCCATGCTGGCGGCAAAAAGGGCGGTGAAACCGCCTATGACTGCAATCCAAGACATCAATTCCGGTGCGCTGGATACCAGGAAGAAAACCCGAATCAGCAGATAGACGCCCGCTGCCACCATGGTGGCAGCATGAATCAAAGCCGAGACCGGGGTAGGGCCCTCCATGGCATCCGGTAGCCAGACGTGTAGGGGAAATTGCGCTGATTTTCCGACGACACCACAGAAGATCAGCCCCCCGGCAGCTGCAAGCATCCCGGTCGTTATGGTGCCGCTTGCCAACAAAGACCCTAAGCGCTCTGCCAGCAGATAGAAGTTTAGGGTGCGCACTGTCCCATCAGCGCCTGAAAGGTTCCACAGCATAAGGATACCCATGAGGAAGCCGAAGTCGGCCAGCCGGTTGACCAAAAAGGCCTTCTTGCCGGCTTCGGCCGCCTGGGGCCGTTCATACCAGTGGCCGATCAAGAGATAGGAGCTGGCTCCGACCAACTCCCAAAAGATGAAGAGGGTGATGAAGTTATTGGCCAGCACAATGCCCAGCATGGAGAAGGCAAAGAGGGCAAGCATCGCAAAATATCGCGGAACCCCTTGGTCCTTAGCCATATAGCCGATCGAATAGATGAAGATCATCAACCCCACGCCGGTGACCACCAGGCTCATCAAGATTGCCGGGGCATCCAGGAGCAGCCCAAACTCAATAAAAAGTTCGGGCAGGACAATCCAAGGCAGAGAGGTTTCCAGGACGTGCTCGCCCAGTCGCAGAAGAGCTGCACAAGAGCCCAAGAAGGAGAGGGCCATCGCCCCTATGGCAAGACGAGCGCTGGCGCTGCGCGATTTACGGGCAAAAAGCACAATACTCATGCAGGCGAGCATGGGGGCAAAGAGGATGATCCAGGGCAGCACTACCATCTCAAGTTTCTCACCTCATCTGCGTTGGTCTTTCCGGTATGCCGGACCAACAGCAGTGCGACAGCCAGACCCACCGCGATTTCAGCGGCTGCGACGATCATCACAAAGAAAACTATGATTTGACCGGTTAAGTCTCCCTGCGCTCGGGAGAAGGCAACAAAGGCCAGGTTAACGGCACTGAGCATCAACTCGATGCTGAGCAAAATCAGTATGATATTGCGCCGCGTGATGACGCCGATCAAACCCATGGTAAAGAGAAGGGCGCTTAAGAGCAGCAGATGCGACAGGGTGATCACGGCAACCTCCGCTTGGCAAGCGCAATGGCGCCGATGATTCCTACCACTAAGAGGGCACTGGCCAGCTCAAAGGGGAGGGCATAGGTGGTGAAGAGATGCTTTCCCACCTCAGCGGTGGTCCCGAGAGGCGGGTGGGCTGCAGGGGGGAGCGCTTGCTGCAGGACATTCGGAAGAAGAAAAGCCAACTGCAGCAGGAAGAGCAGTCCAACAACGGTCCCGGTAAATTTGAGAATCCGCCCCGGGGTTCGAGAAAGGGCTTCGGGAGCTGTATCAAGCAGCATGACCACAAAAAGGAAGAGCACCAGAACCGCCCCGGCGTACACCAAGATCTGAATGATCGCCACAAAATAGGCCCCCAAGCCCACAAAAAGGGCAGAAAGACCTAAGAGTGTTACGACCAAGGAAAGGACAGAATAGACAGGATTGCGAGCGAGGAGAACTCCCAAGGCGCCCGCAAGAATCACCGTGGAAAGAGTGGTAAAGAGGACTGGATGAATCATGCGTGAAAAGGAAGGCCATTATAACAAAACGCCGTTGACGCTTTTGGAAAAAATCGGTATCATCTGTTGATCATGGCAACTCCCCACCTTCCCGTGGAACAACTACCCGCCCGTGCTCGTGACATTCGGAAAGAAGTGATCCGGATGCTGGCTGCGGCAGGCTCTGGGCATCCGGGCGGTTCCCTTTCGGAAGCCGAGATCCTGGCCGCGCTCTATTTCCATCTCCTTCGATGCGATCCCCGTCGCCCCGATTGGGAGGATCGGGACCGCTTTGTCCTGAGTAAGGGGCATGGGGTGCCTGCGCTCTATGCGGCCATGGCACTGGCCGGATACTTCCCGAAGGAGAAACTTTCGACCTTGCGTCAGTTGGGATCCCCCCTGCAGGGTCACCCCGACATGCGGCGCTTGCCGGGACTGGAGGCCTCCTCCGGCTCCCTGGGGCAGGGGCTTTCCGTCGCCATTGGCATTGCGCTTGCTTTGGCCTTGGACCGCAAGGGGTGCTGGACCTACTGCCTCATGGGTGATGGTGAGAACCAAGAGGGGCAGGTGTGGGAGGCAGCGGCTTTTGCAGGTTTTAGGCGCCTGGATCACTTGATTGCCATTGTAGATTACAACAAATTCCAGCTCGACGGCGCCATCAAAGATATCGGTGATCTGGAACCTCTTACCTCCAAATGGGAAGCCTTTCGCTGGCACGTCCAAGAGGTGGATGGCCATGACATTGCTCAGTTGCTGTCGGCTGTTGAGCAGGCCAAGTCCACCGAAGGCCAGCCCCATCTGATTATTGCCCATACCGTCAAGGGCAAGGGTGTTTCCTTCATGGAGGGGAACAACGCCTTTCATGGGGTGGCCCCAACCCAAGAGGAGATGGAGGCTGCTCTGGCCGAACTCGATGGAGATCCATCCGCCTCCCAAGCCCTGATCGCAACTGGCAAGATCAAGCAGGGGGGCAAGTGACCATGGCGGTAATGGCTAAGACGATGGGAAAGGCAACGCGCGATGCCTACGGCGAGGCCCTTTGTGAGCTGGGGCGCAAGGACCCCAGGATTGTGGTGCTGGATGGAGATCTCTCCTGCTCGACCCGGACCAGCCTCTTTGCCGCTGAGTTCCCGGATCGGTTTTTCAACGTCGGCATCGCTGAAGCCAACATGGTCAGCATGGCCGGCGGCTTGGCCCATTCCGGGAAGATCCCCTTCATCTCCAGCTTTGCCTGCTTTATGACCTGCAAGGGATATGACCAACTTCGCATGTCTGCTGCTTTCCCTCGACAGAATGTTAAGGTGGTTGCCTCCCACGGCGGCATTTCGGTGGGCGAGGACGGCGTCAGTCAGCAGTCGATCGAAGATGTGGCCCTGATGACATCACTGCCCCACTTTACCGTTACCATCCCGGCGGATGAGCATGCGACCCGCGCTTTGGTTCTGCAGTCGGCAGTCCTGGATGGCCCCTTTTACATGCGGACCGGCCGGCCCAAGGCGCCGATCATTTATAAGCCGAGCGACTCCTTCCAGATCGGCAAGGGGATCCGTTTACGTGAAGGTAAGGATGTGACCCTGGTGGCCAATGGGTTGATGGTCTACGAGGCCTTGGTGGCAGCAGGGAAGTTGGCTGCTCAGGGGGTCTCTGCCGCGGTTGTGGACATGCATACGGTCAAGCCCTTGGATGAGAAGCTGCTCTTGGCTCAGGCCAAGGCAACCGGGGCCATGGTCATCGCCGAGGAGCATCAAATCTGGGGCGGTTTGGGCTCAGCGGTTGCGCGCTTGCTTGCCAACAACAGTCCCGTCCCGATGGAATTTGTAGCGATCCAAGACATCTACGCAGAATCCGGAAAACCGGCTGAGCTTCTTGAAAAGTACGGTTTAACGGCCCGCCAGATCACCGAAGCGGCCCAGCGCGTTCTCCCCAGGAAGAAGGGGTGAAGGTTTACCTCAAGCAGCTCGAGCTTGGACCCCTTCAAAATTTTGTTTACCTCATCGGCTCTCCTGAATCCCGACAAACTGCTGTTGTAGATCCAGCGTGGGATGTCCCCCGCATCTTAGAGACTGCCCAGCAGGATGAGATGCGCATCACCCACGCCATCATCACCCACACCCATTTCGACCACATCAACGGCCTCGAGCCGCTCTTGGAGGCCCTTGACATCCAAGTGGTGGTGCATAAGAAGGAGGCAGATGCCCTGCCGATTGACCCATCCCGCGCTGAAGTGATCGAGGGAGGGCAGGAGATCTCCTTAGGGGGAGTGACCCTTTCGTTTCTGCATACCCCCGGGCACAGTCCGGGTTCAATCTGCGTGGCCACCGGGGATCTGCTCTTGACCGGGGATACCCTCTTTGTTGGGGGGTGCGGCCGGTGTGATTTGCCGGGCAGTGACCCCGAGGCGATGTATAAGAGCCTAACGCGTTTGAGCCAATTGGATGAGCAAATGGTCATTCATCCGGGCCACAACTACGCTAACCAACCGACTGCATTGCTGGCCGAGGAGAAGTCGTACAACCCCTTTCTCCAGGCAGAAAGCCTCAATCAATTTCTCACCCTGGTTGGCTCTGTGCGCAGGAAGTAATCGATGGATCGGATCTTAGTGACTGGACTGTCACTGCAGGCGCGCGTAGGGCTAACAGCTGCAGAGCGAAGGAAGCGCCAGCAGATCCGAATCGACCTGGAGCTGTCTCTGGACCTTCGACCGGCAGGCCGCCGAGATGAGATGCACCGGACGATCGATTATGCAGCGGTAGCAGCCCAGACCAAGCAAACGGCAGCGGCTCGGTCTTACCGGCTGGCTGAGGCTTTGGCTGAGGCGGTGGCCGAGGTCTTGCTCAAACGCTTTCGGCCGCGGGCAGTGCGTGTGCAGGTAAAAAAATTCTCAGTTCCAGGGACAGAATCGGTGGGCGTGGAGATTGTACGCAGATCTACCCGCGGTAGGTTGCAAAAGAGTTAGGAGTTTCCCACAGGGTGACTTGGCTGACCGGGAACCCGGCGTGCCGGGCCCCATCAAAGATCATCTGGGCAAGTGTTTCAGCTGTTGGATTCCGGGGTAAGGCCACAAAGGGTTCTTTGAGGGCTTTAAGCTGAGGCACGATCGGGTCTTTTTCGTTTAAGAGCATCTTGTGATCCAGCACAGAATCGACCCACCCTTGAATGTGCTCCTTGACCTTTGCAAAGTCCATCACCATACCCAGCGGATTGAGAGTGTCGCTGGCCAGCTCAATCTCCACCTTGGCGTTGTGGCCATGCAGAAAGCGGCACGGACCCTTGTAATCCAAGAGCCGGTGCCCGTAGCAAAAGTGGATGACCTTGGTGATCTTGTACATGGACATTAGGTTGAAGCGGTTCCTATATTAGAATGAGTTGCTTGCGCAATCAAGTAAGAGTCGTTCGGTCGTCCATGTTCACGGAGAGCTGCGGTGATGATCTATAAAGGTGGCATCGGGCAATGGTCCTGGGCGCTGCACCGGTTAACCGGTGTCGGAGTAGGACTCTTCCTGTTGATCCACATCATGGATACCGCCCTGATTCTCTTGGGGCCCGATCTCTACAACAAGATTATGCACTTTTACCGGATGCCCCTCTTTGCTCTGATGGAGATGGGGCTCTTCGCAGCGGTTTTGTACCACACCCTCAACGGAATCCGCATCATCTTAATTGACTTCTTCCCGGCACTGACCATACATCATAAGCGTCTGTTCGCGGTCGTTGCGATTCTCTTTATTGCCATCTTTGTGCCCGTGGCCGGCATCATGGCAGGTCACGCCCTGGAGGGGATACAGCGATGAACGTTTCCGGGGGCCATGAGCGGCCGGTAGGCGGCCTGGAGTTGTATGCTTGGCTCTTCATGCGCATCTCCGGGGTGCTCCTACTCCTGCTGGCCTTGGGGCACCTGTTTATCATGCATGTCTTTAACTCCATTCAGGTCATTGATTACGATTTTGTAGTCAATCGCTACCAACATCTCTTTTGGCGGTTCTATGACTTGGCACTGTTGTGGCTGGCGCTGCTGCATGGGCTCAATGGGTTTCGAATGATTGCAGATGATTATTTGCGCCCAGGGGTGCGGGGGATCGCCGTGCGCCTCCTCTTTGCCGGAGGGTTCTTTTTTCTGGTTTTGGGGAGCTGGGTGATCCTTGCTTTTCAACCGGCCTCCCCATTATCGGTACCGGGTACACTGCTGGAAAGTGTACCCGGTACCTTTTAAGGCTATGGCTACCTATCGTTTTGACGGGTTGATCGTGGGTGCGGGCGGGGCTGGGCTCATGGCTGCTCTACAGGCCAGCCAAGGGTCTTCTTCAGATTCCGGTCCTAAGATTGCGGTCCTTTCGAAGCTCTATCCTACCCGCTCCCATACCGGCACAGCCCAAGGGGGAATCGGGGCTGCCCTGGGCAATTCCGAGGAGGATCGCTGGGAGTGGCACGTCTTTGATACGGTCAAGGGATCTGATTATTTGGCCGATCAAGATGCGGTGGAGACGATGTGCCGCGAGGCGGTCGACACTGTCTATGAACTTGAGCACATGGGGTTGCCATTCTCCCGCACCCCTGAAGGCAAGATTGCCCAGCGGCCTTTTGGCGGGCACACCAAAGAATTCGGAAAGGCCCCGGTCCGCCGCTCCTGCTATGCTGCGGATCGAACCGGCCACATGATCCTGCAGACCCTTTACCAGCAGTGCATCAAGCAGGGGGTCACTTTTTTTGATGAATTCCATGTGGTGGATCTTTTGGTTCAGGATGGGGTGACCTGCGGTGTCGTGGCCGTTGAGATTGCCACCGGCGAGCTCCACACCTTTCATGCCAAGGCGGTTCTCTTTGCCACCGGTGGCTGCGGCCGGATGTTTAAGATTACCTCCAACGCTTTGACCCTCACCGGCGATGGCATGGGGGTGGTGCTTGAGCGGGGTCTCCCCTTAGAGGATATGGAGTTCTTCCAGTTTCACCCGACCGGCATCTACAAGATGGGGATTTTGATCACCGAAGCAGCGCGCGGGGAAGGGGGGATACTGCGCAACAAGGGCGGCGAGCAGTTCATGGAGCGTTATGCGCCCACCCTTCTGGATCTAGCTCCGCGGGACATGGTCTCCAGGGCGATCACCCAAGAGATCAGAGAAGGGCGCGGAATTGATGGAAAGGGGTATGTGACGCTGGACCTTACACACCTTGCCCCTAAATTGATTCAGGAGAAGCTTCCGGACATCTCAGAGTTCGTCAAAACCTATATCGGAATTGATCCTACCCGGCAGCCCATACCGGTCCAGCCGACGGCCCATTATGCGATGGGGGGAATCCCCACCAATGCAGATGGCGAGGTGGTCGTAAACGGTCAACAGCAGGTCATGCCCGGGCTCTATGCTGCCGGGGAGTGCGCCTGCGTGTCAGTGCATGGAGCCAATCGCTTGGGAACCAATTCCCTGGTGGACATTATTGTCTTTGGGCGGCGCGGCGGCAGGGCGCTGCGTGCCTTCGCTGAGAAGACCGATTGGCCCAGGCTGCCAAAAGACCCCCAAGGCCAACTCAGAGGTCGATTAGAGAAGCTGCGCAGCGGCGCAGGCTCTGAATCTGCCGCCCAAATTCGCCAGAGCCTTCAGACAGAAATGATGGATCACTGTTCGGTTTTAAGAACTCAGAAGGGTTTGGAACAGGTGCAGGGGGTGATCCGACAGCTTAAAGAGCGCTACAGCCATGTTCAGCTGCAGGACAAGGGAATGAGGTTTAATTCGGAGCTCTTGGAGGCATTGGAGTTGAAGCATCTGCTTGGCCTTTCCCAGGTCACGGTTGCCGCTGCTCTGGCTCGGACCGAATCACGCGGTGCCCACTACCGGGAGGATTTCCCAGAGCGGGATGATGCCAAGTGGCTTAAGCACTCCCTCTGCCGCCTGGAAGGTAATCAAGTGTCGATGGAGAGCCGCCCGGTTGTGATCACCCGCTTTGAGCCCAAGGAGCGGAAGTACTGATGAAGGTCACCTTTAAAATTCGCCGCTTTGATCCTGAAAGGGATGCCAAACCCCATTGGAAGGCTTACACCGTTGAGCTTGAGCCAACCGATCGGGTGCTCGACGGTTTAGAGGCGATCAAGAATCAGTTGGATGGCACCCTGACCTTTCGGCGTTCCTGCGCGCACGGGGTGTGCGGATCAGACGCCATGATGATCAACGGCAGAAATCGCTTAGCCTGCAAGCTGTTGGTCAAGGATGTGCGCCAACCGATCACCCTGGAACCCTTGATGCGCTTTAAAGTGGAAAAGGACTTGGTCGTTGATATGGAGCAGTTCTTTGCCCAGTACCGCTCGGTAAAGCCTTACCTTATGGATGCCGAAACCCCGCCGCAGAAGGAGCGGCTGCAGTCTCCTGAACAGCGGCAGCGCTTTGACGATACCACCAAGTGTATCCTCTGCGCAGCCTGCACCACCAGCTGCCCCTCTTTTTGGACCAATCCCGATTATGTGGGACCGGCCGCTGTGGTTCAGGCCCACCGCTTCATCTTTGACAGTCGGGATGACGGGCAAGGGGAGCGGCTTAAGCTCCTCAATGAGCAAGCGGGGGTTTGGCGCTGCCGAACGATTTTCAACTGTGCTGAAGCCTGCCCCCGCGACATCAATGTTACCCGCGCTATCGGCGAGATCAAACTCGCCCTCACCAAGAAAAAGCCCAAGTAACCCCCTTCATTTTAGCCGGTTTGGCAACATTAGGTGTAGATAAATGTAGTTATTTACCTTGAAGTTAAGCAAAACTTAAGCCATACTTTAACTAACCATGCGCATGTTCAACGCCAGACGAATAATCCACATATTGCTTATCCTTGCCTTTTCGTGCACAGAGGCACAGGCTCTGCGACAGGTCAGTCCCAAGCAGTCGGATGGGGTCCGGCAGGAGTTAGCCGCCGGCTTGGAGGAGACAGCAACTCAGAACGTTACAGAACTCATCCACCGCGAGGGCAAAACAAACGCTCTTTTTCCGGGTACCCGGGTGGTCAATCTTATCGCCGAGGAGGATGACCCTGTTTTTATTAGAGGTGTTCAATACGAAGCAGAAGTGAATAATGGACTGCGCAGGCTGAATCAGACAGGGTTTTTCTGGGTGACGAATGGTTCTGGGCGGCTTGAGCTTGGCGCTACCTCAGAACCGATCAGATACGGGAAGATCATATATCTTCCCAGGGACATCTATTTTAGAGTTGTTCCCAACTTTGGCCCTGGGCAGCCCCCGCTAGAGCTTCTTCAGATCTTTCCGTGCCGCCCTGAGTCATTTCGGCTTTCCAAAAGCGTTACCCCAGAACAAGCCAACACCGCAGAGGCATTGGAAGGCTGCCTTGGCTACTCATCGGGCGAGGTTGACGATGTAATCCTCAATTTCTCGCCCAAAATGGATGGGCTGGATGTTGTCCGCTACCGCAGCTCAAGCACCAGACCCACCCTCATGCTGGATGCTTCTGAGCACCCGAGTGTCCTTGTTGCCATGTCCGGCACAGCCAGGGTCAAAGGCAAAGTCAACACGCAGGATTGGGAAAGAATCCTCACAGAGGGTGATGTGCGCCGCTTGCCTGTTTTTGATGGTCCCTTCTCGATTTCCGGTGATCGGATCATCGTTTTGGCCATTGGACCTGAAGATTCTGTTGGGCCCAAGACCCAAGATGGGCTGAACGCCTTAATTAAAGTTGCTCCTCCGCCGACTCAGCCGCTTTCATTCCGAATGGCAGATGTTTATGTTGTAGGGGGTGCTGGCGACATCCCTTCCTCGACTGAGCGCTTGCCATCTGAAAGAGGTGATTTTGCTGCTGCAGATCTTGGAGGGGGTCAGGCGGACTCGACATCAATCGATCAAAGAGCGCTGGCTGATGCCGAAGAAGACGATGAGGGTGGTCCAGCCGCAGAGGAAGAGGAAGGAGAGGCAGCACTTAAAGCAGCTCGCAAGACTGCTGCAAGAAGACCATCCGCAAAAGCCGGGGAGCCCTCTGTGGCGAAGGCAACCAAGCAACCAAAAAGGAAAGCCCCCAAGAAGAGCTTTGAAGAAAAGGCTGGTTTGCGCAAGATGCTTCGCAAAAAAGGCAGATACGGCGGAGTTGCAGTAGGCTTCACCGAACCGCTCGAGTTCTTAAACGGCATGGAGGTGGCTGAGCAGCACATCGCGCACCGCCAGCTTGCTGCCGCGCTCTCCGCCGAGGAAGGAATAGCGTCTTTACACGTTTTAAGTCCCGCCAAGGGCGGGGAGCAATGGCTAGAGTTTGCGATTCCAAAACGGCAACCCGAGGAGCTGATTGCTTCTGTTCGGGATTTGTTGCCGCAGGGGCCTGAATATATCCTGCTGGAGGCAGATGAGGGGCACTTCTGGCTCATGCCGCAGGCTGTTTTCTGGAGGCCTTCAACGGAAGGCCAAAGGCAGAGGTTCAAAGAGCTCGTTAGGCGGACTGAACTCGGAGAAGGAAGGAGGCAGGTACAGGCTTTCCAGAGCCTGCTCAATCGGTTCTCTGAAGAAGGGGGTGTGCCCCTCACAGGGGGTGTGCGGATGCGTGTTTCCTCCTGGTATAAATTTTTTCTTTTCAGCTCAGCGCTTCAACCTGGTACGCGGGTAGGGTCTGTGCTTGCGCTACCTAGTCAATATAAACACCAAGCAGTTCATGTCGTGCCGAGGCAAGAGGAAGGAAGGCTGGTCTTGTCTGTTTATGGATTGTCCCCTTTTCGGCTAATCCACTCTTATAGCCGCGATGCTGATTCCGGATACTACACTTTGGCAGGGACCGTCATAGGGGACAAGGTTGCCTCCCTGCCAGATGCATCCCAGAAGGCTTTTCCTGCAGTCGACGAGTCGCGCGGCTATAAACGCTCTGAGCTTTCGAAGGTGACCGGTTTGCCAAACCCCTTGCTCAACCGCCTAGAGAAACGAGGGGTGGTTTATCTGGACTCCGCTCAATTGGTACCGGGCTGGCTGGTTGCTCTATTGGCCGGGGCTTCGAGGGAGGCGGACAAGAAGATATACCCCATCAGCGGTCTTACTCTTTTCCTGAGTCTCACCAGGCACGCTGCCGATCGGGCGTGGAGGGTCTCAGGGCTGCCTGCGATTGAGCAGCCCGGAGAGCAGAAGATGCTAGCGCGCGAAACAGTTTTGGAGATCGTGCTTACCTATCGCTTTAAAGACAAGGTAGAGGAATTGGCCGGCCCTTATCTGGATTGGCGGGCGGCAGCCAAAAGGCTGAAAATAAAAAGTACCGTACTAAAGTCCTGGCCGACCGTTGCTCAGAGAGTTCCAGTCTCTAATGGATTTCCTCTCTGGGTGGCCTCTGGTTCGGTGCACCGGATTACCCACCTTGGAGTTGAGGGGCTTCTTGAGGCGGAGCAGGAGGCGGTGCAAGCCGCAGAAGAACAAGGCAAGAGAGTCCTTTTTCATGCCGCTCAGAAGCGCTTTCCTGACGATTTGGTTTCAAAGCAGATTCTGTTGTATCGGCGGATGTTCCGGGCAGCGAAGGAACTTGGCATCCCTCTGGAGGTGCTCGAGCACCCCCTTGCCCCGGTTCAAACGCGCTACATCGTTCCCCAGGGACGCTTGGAAGAGATCTTTCATGAGGTTGATCACCCGATGGCCTGGACTCCTAGGAATATTCAGACGGGGTCCAGCTATATCATGAGCTCAGCTGCGCGGGTACTGGGCTTTAGAAACGGAACTGTGGCGAAAAACTGGCTCACGGGCGAGCATCCCGAAGTTAACCTTGCGCAGGAGCTTGGGCATTCTTGGGTGTCGGGCGCCGATCTCATTCGCGTTGCAGAGGAAAAAGCTTCTTCCTCCGGCCAAGAAGAGGGTGGCCTGGAAGAGACAGCAACCCAGAATGTTTCGGAGTTGCTGTACCGGGAGGGCCGGATAAGCGCTCTGGCTCCGGGCGTCAAGGAGTTCAACCTTATTGCCAAAGCGGGCGACCCTGCCTTCGTAAGGGTGGTCCGATACGAACCTGGGGAGGGCAATGGGCTGCGCAGGCTAAACCAGCCAGGACTTTTTTGGGTGGCAGGTGGCTCTGGGCAGCTTGAGTTGGGTGCTACCTCAGGACCAATCTCTGCAGGGCAGATCATCTATATGCCCAGCGATGTCTATTTTAGAGTAATTCCCAGCGCTACTCCCGGGCAGCCCCCCTTGGATCTTCTTCAGATATTTCCGCGCCGCCCAGATTCACTTTGGCCTCCCAAGGGCGCTTCCCCCGAGACAGTCAACAGCGAAGAGGCATTGGCAGGCTGTCGCCTCTACTCCTGGGGCGGACCTGAGGATACAATCGTCAATTTCTCGCCCAAGATGGATGGGTTGGATGTCGTCCGCTACCGCAGCTCGAGCGTCACACCCACCCTCATGCTGGATGCCTCTGATCATCCCAGAGTCCTTGTTGTTATGTCTGGTAGGGCTCGGATTCGGAGCCAGGTTAACCAAGATAACTGGAACAGGCTCCTGTCAGATGGAGACTTAATCCGTCTTCCGGCGACTGAGCACCCCCTCTCGATCTCCGGAGATCCAGTCACCCTCCTCGCCATCGGACCTAAAGATTCCATTGAGCCCAAGGCAATCGAGGCGCTGGGCAGGTTGACCGCCGCCCATCCGCCAGTTCAGCCGATGACATTCCAAGTGGTGGACAGCTTTGTTGCGGGAGGTGTTGGTGATTTTTCCGGGCGCGGAAGTGAGCGCATGCCCTCTGAGACAGGTGATTTTGCTGCAGTCGACCTTGCGGGGGGGCGGGCAGATGTGGCAGCGGTCGATCAAAGAACGCTGGCAGATGCCGAGCAGGAAGATGACTCTGCGGCAACCGAACCGGACAA
The DNA here is from genome assembly GCA_964597545.1 of uncultured Planctomycetia bacterium. Taxonomy (GTDB): domain Bacteria; phylum Omnitrophota; class Gorgyraeia; order 1-14-0-20-64-10; family 1-14-0-20-64-10; genus CAZQXN01. The sequence continues at coordinate 33,954 of CAZQXN010000009.1, forward strand.
AGAGGAGGAGAAGGCACTCAAGGCAGTTCGCAAGACTGCGGCAAAGAAGCCATCCAAGAGAGCCAGTGAACCTTCTGCAGCGAAGCCAACAAGGAAACCAAAGAAAAGAGTTTCCAGGAGGAGCTTCGAAGAACAATCTGGAGTACGCAAGATGCTTCGTAGGACTGGGCGTTCCGGCGCAGTCGCAGACGGTTTCACCAAACCGCTTGAGTTCTTAAACGGTATGACGGTCGTTGGGCAGCATATTGCCCACCGCAGGCTTGCCGTCGCCCTTTCTTCCCACGAAGAAATGGTTTCTCTGCACGTTCTCAATTCCGTCAGGGGCAGAGATCAATGGATGGAATTTGCGGTTCCAGAAAAGCAGCGAGGGGAGTTGTTCGCCTCTGTTCGTGGCCAGCTATTACCGGGTTTTGAGTATATCTTGCTGCAGGCAGATGAGGGCCATTACTGGCTTATGCCGCAAAGTGTTTTCTGGAGAACCTCTGCGGGGGGCCAAAGAGACAAGCTTAGAAAACTCCTTAAGCTTGCAGAGTTTGAGGAGGGGGAACGCCAAGAAAAAGGCCTTGATCGGTTGCTTAAGCAATTTTCCGAAGAAGAAGGCGAACCACTAACGAGAGGGGTTCGGATACGTGTTACGGCCGATTACCAAGCCTACCTCTTTAAGCTGGCGCTGGAGAGTGGCCGCTATTGGTCCGCCTACCTCACCGTGCCCATTGCTTACCGGCATCAAGTGATTCATGTTGTGCCGAGGTTGGGGGAGGAGGGGGTGGTGTTGAATGTTTACGGACTGTCTCCCTACAGGCTGGTTCAATCTTTTAGTTGGAATGCGGGCTCCAGAAGATACAAGGCACTTGAAACGGCCTTAGAGAGGCGGATTGCATTTGCGCCGGATATCGCCGAGAAGAAACTTCCTCAGATTGAAGCGGCGCGCGGATATGAGCGTTCTGAGCTTGCGAAGGTGAGCGGATTGCCCAACAGACTGCTTAGCCGATTGGAGAGTCAGGGTATTGTGTATCTGGATTCCTCTAACTTGGTGCCTGGGTGGCTGGTTGCATTATTGGCAGAGGCTTCTAGGGAAGTGGACAAAGCCGAATATCCCGCTTCTGCTCTAAGCGTTTTGTTGGGGCTTGAGAACGAGACTGCGGTGCAGTTGTGGAGGCGTTCGGGGCTGCCCAGTATCCGGGCGTCTCGGCAGCGGAACTTGCTGTCGCGTGAGGTGGTTCTGGAGCTTGTGATTACGCGGCGCTTCCAGGATGAAGTAGAGAAATTGGCCGGCCCTTATCAGGAATGGAGAGCAGCAGGCAAGAAGCTGTCGATCGGTGCCCACCCCCTTTCTTCTTGGCCGTCTATCGCCCAAACCGTTCCTGTCTTTAAGGGTTTTCCGCTTTGGGTGAAATATAGGTCATGGCACCGTCTCACTCACCTTGGGTTTGAGGGGCTTGTCGAGGCGGAGCAGGAGGCAGTGCAGGTTATTCAGGATGCGGGTAAAGCGGTTCTCTGGAGTGCGGTTCAGGATCGTTACCAGAGGAAGCCGCGCAGTAATTTCCTCGCACAGTATTCCCGAGCTTTTCAAGCGGCAATGGAACTCAATATTCCCGTTGAGGAGCTTGAGCACCCCCTTGCTCCGGTTCAAACGCGGTATGTGGTTCCCCAAGAACGTCTGGATGAGGTCTTTAATGAGGTGGATGAGCCGACAGCTTGGACCACAAAGACAGTCCTATCGGAGGGATGGTATGCGCTCTCATCTGTCAGGCAGGCGCTGGGATTGACTGAAGGGGCTCTGAAGCGACGGGTCTACGCAGGAGCCCTTGGTGATTTCAAAAAGATAGAAGGCAAGCTTTGGGTATCGGGAGCCGGCATCCTTCAGTATGCCGAGAATCAACCATCCCGCTCCGGCCTCGAGGAAAACAACCTGGATGCGCGGGTCGCCCGGATGCAGCGGCGCCTTGGCCAGGAAAGAGCAGATGTCGTTCTGGGCCCAGTCTACGGTCTTTTGTCAGACTACCACTCTTCCCGTATCCATGATGCTCCGAAGCTTTTCGACCAATATGTGGATTTGGTCTCTGAAACCTTCTCCGACGATGCGGGGTCTGTCTTCTGGGTCACCTTGCAGACCTTGCGCCACCTAGAGACCCTAGACGGCATCGCCTCCCCAGAAACAGTCCTTCGGCAAGCCCTAGAGCAGTTCAGCGGCCCCCAAGAACCTCTCAACTGGGACAACTTCTCCCAATTTGAACCCCCCTGGAATTCCTTCAAGGGTATACTCTCTTGTGCGAGAATTTGGACCCTCAGGGCGTCGCCAGAGCGCTGACGCACTCTGACTTCACAGACAACATTCGATTGCCAAACCTCACCACCAAAAAACCCGACTGGCGCTCCATCCAGCTTGATGGAAGGCGGGCTGTCGCAATCTCAAGACTGCTCGGCTTCTTGCCGGAACGGCACCGCTACGCCATGCTGCATTCCGGCAGGGCAATGATCATTGTCCCGCAGGCCACCCTTCTTCAGCCTGCCCCGGAGGAAGAAATCAAGGCTTTTCGCCAACAGGTGCTGCAAGCCCTCCATGGAGCTCAAGCGGATCGGGACGAAGCGGTGAGGAGATTGCTTCACACCTATCAGAATCCCCTGTGGGGAGCAGAGGGCATTGATGTGCGCGTTCCGAGCACCGCATCGGGCCTCTACCTCTTTTATCTGGGGGCGGCCATGGGCGTACCCAAGAGTGTGATGATCAATTTCTCACGTACCCGAAGGAATCAGGTGATGCGCCTGATCCCCTGCGTCCTGGACGGGGAGTTGTATTTGGAGGCGTACCAGCACGCCCCTTTTCAATTTGACCGGAGAGTGAAGTGGAATAAAAAATCGCTGTCTTTCAGGGGTGTCAGCGGACCGATTCAGACTTACAGCCGTTTTGGCCAGTCTGCCGATATCCTTCGAGCTCTGGATGGAATTGATCCGGATTTGGATTATGAGCCCGACTTTGAACGACTCCAACAACTGACGGGCATTTCTCGTGAGGTCCTGGATGAACTGGGCAGCCGGGGCTATCTGTATCGGAATCGATCCGGAAAGATCCCAGGCGATTTGGTGCGGCTTCTGGAAGGCGAATCCAAGAAATACAAGCAGAAGTGGTATACCGCCGGCATCTTTACTCGTGGCCTGGACCAATCAACAAGGGACGTTGACGGTCTTCAGCACCGGGCTCGCTTCGGCGTCCTGGAGGAGCCAGGCAGTTCCAGGCGGTACAGCCGAAACTCTGTCTTGGAGATCATCTTGACCAAGAAACTTGAGGAATGGATCAAGAAGGAGGTGGGGGGTTTTGTTTCAAGGGAGAAGGTTTTGTCCGATGACAAGGTGGGCATCAACGCCAGGCGCTTAAGGCGCTGGCTCAAGCAGAGTAGATCACCCTTCCTAAAGAAAGCTGGAGTTCCTGTGTGGGTCACTTTGGATGAGAGGCACTACCTGACCGGCAAGGGTATTGAGGCCGAGAAACGGGCCTTGGCGAGAATCCCTGCAACCCATACTATTCTTGCCGATGCCATGAGGCGAGCGTACACATTTGATGATGATCTGCACTTTGCCGACTTTTACTTAGAGGTTTTTCGGGCTGCGCAGGAGCTCGGCAAGGAGTGGAAGTTCTGGGAACACCTCTTTGCTCCGATACTGACCCTGGTTGTTGTGAAAAAAAGAGATCTAACAGCCATCTTCAAGGAGGCGGAGCATCCTACAGCTTGGAGCGTTTCTCAGATCAAGCCGGACCGCTATTACGGCAATGGCACCGTTGTACGCTTGAGCGGTTATAAGCCCAATACAGTGTCGAACCACTTTTCGAATAACAAGATAGCAAGCGTGGTAGCTCTCGGGCGGCACTGGGCTCCGGGCCCTGAGGTTATCCGCCTTGCCAGAGCGCGTGAAGCATCTGCCGGTTTAGAGGAGCTGTCGCCAGAAATTGTAGAGATTTTGAGGGAGCAGCCGGGGGCTGCGGTTACCTGGGCTGTTATTGAGCCGGCCGGCTTGGAGGATCTGCCAAGTACGGTAGCCATACAAAGAATTCCGGCTGACACGGGAGAGGCTCCAGATATACCTAGGCAACCCCTTGTGATGGTGCAGAAGGGGCTCCTGCCGGAGGAGGTGCTGCGGCAAATGGATCAGGGGGGCTGGGCTGTTCGGTTGCTTCCGGAGAAGCCAGGTGGAGATGGGCTTGAGCATGCCGTGGCAGTTGGCTTAGAGGAACAGGAAGGGCCTCTTTTGGTGATCGTGGAGGCCTCCCTTCAAGATGCGGTGAGAAGGCTGACGGCCTATGACAGGGTAACGGCTGTGGTGCTGGAACAGGGTATGGCACAGCTGCTTGCGCCGGGAAATCTAATCTTATTCCTCAAGCACACCTTGGCCCATCTTCCGGGGCGCTTCCTCGATTTACAGATCTTTTTAGCGGCCGGCCAAGAAGAGCTTTTTGCAGTGGCAGACCAGCTGTAATGCCCGGTATCTGTTGATAAGTGTACCCAGTACCTGGTACTATCCTACGTCATGAATAAAGCCTTACCAGCCATTCGCGCCTTTCTTTTTGATCTGGGCAATGTACTTTTCCGCTTTGATCACATGCGTGTAGCGCATGCGGTTACTCAAGGCACCCCTGTGGATCCGGCAGCCCTCTTTAAGCTGGTCTTTGACTCCCCGATCGTGGTGGAGCACGACACCGGCAAGATCACGACTGAACAGTTTTACGAGATTCTCAAAGCTGAGCTCGGGTTAGACATGACGTACGATCGATTCCTTGAGGTATGGAACGATATCTTTACCGAGAACCAGCAAATGATTCATTTGGTCGAGCGGCTGAGTAAACGCTATCCCTTGTACCTGATCTCCAATACCAACCGCCCTCATTTTGAATTTCTTAAAAAGCAGTGTCCGGTTTTGGGGCGGTTTAAGGGTGTCGTCCTCTCCTACGAGGTCGGACACTTAAAGCCTCACCCAGAGATTTACCGCAAGGCCCTTGAGCTGGCGGGGTTGCTGCCACCCGAGATTCTCTACATTGATGATCGGAAGGATCTGATTGCTGCCGGGGAAGCCCTGGGTTTTAAGACCCACCGCTTTACCGATTTTGAGACCCTTCAAGGGGAACTCGCTTCCCTGGGAATTGATCCCTTATAATAAACAAGATGTCTACCTCTGATGCTTCCCTTGCTGCTCTGATTAAGCTGTTGGCAGACGACCACACAGAAGTGGTCGAAGCGGCCCGAGCCAAATTGGTTGAGCTGGGTGGGCGCGCGGTGCCTGTTTTGCAGGAGGCCGCTGACCGCCATACCGATCACAAGGTCCGCATTGAGGCGCGGGGTGTTTTGGAACGTATTCGTCTCGCGAATATGCGCGATGAATGGCAGCAGGTCGCCGACGTGGCCGATAAGCGTTTGAATCTGGAGGAGGGCGTCTTCCTCATGGCGCGAGTCTCTTATCCGGATTTGGATCCCAAGGTTTATCAGCAGCAGTTGGATGAACTGGCCAAACGGATTCGACCGAAGCTTAAATCCCTCTCCAGTTTCCCCGGCCGACTGCGTGCTGTCAGCCGCTTCCTCTTTCGAGAACAAGGGTTCAAGGGCGACTGGAACGACTACTTCAACCCCCAGAACAGCTACCTTAACTGTGTGCTGGATCGAAAACTCGGCATCCCCATCTCCCTTTCGGTGCTGTATATGCTCTTGGCCTGGCGCCTGAAGATTCCGGTCCAAGGCGTTGGGATTCCCGGTCACTTCATGGTGAAGTACCAGGATGCCAAAACCGAGCTGTATGTCGATACCTTCAATGAGGGCCGCTTCCTGAGCCGCCCGGAATGCATCCAGTTCATCGTCGAGGCAGGCTACCCGTATCAGCGGGAGTTTTTGGAGGGGGTCACCCCTCGAGAGATCCTGGGCCGGATGCTCCGCAATCTCATCCTCATCTATGTTGAGCGGCGGGAAGAGATCCTCGGCCGGACCCTCACGCGATTCTTGGATGTCCTCTACCCCGGAGAGGGGGCTGTGGCCATATCTGAATTGCCGACGTCCGAAGATGAGCCCGAGGCAGAAGATCCGCAAGCCGATGATCCAGAGACGGGTGAGCCTGAACCGTGAAGATCCGCATTGGGCATAGCCCCGATCCGGACGATGCCTTCCTCTTTTATGCCCTAAGCCAACACAAGCTCTCTACTCCAGAGTTTACCTTTACTCACCTGCTGGAGGGGATAGAGGGGTTAAACCAGCGAGCCCTTCAGGGTGAACTGGAGATGACCGCCATCTCTCTGCACGCCTATGCCTACTGTGCTGACCGGTATCTGCTGATGTCTGCCGGTGCCAGCATGGGTGAAGGCTATGGGCCGGTCGTGGTGACGCATGATTCTTTGTCCCGAAAGGACTTAAACAAAGTGCTGCTGGCCATACCAGGAGAGATGACAACGGCCCGGCTCCTGACGCAGTTGGCAGTGGGCCCCTGTAGCTTTCAGGTGATGCCCTTTGACCAGATCCTCCCGGCTGTTTTGGCCCAGCGCATTCCGGCGGGCGTGTTAATCCATGAGGGTCAACTGACCTACGCTGAGCAGGGGCTTAAAAAGGTTCTGGATTTGGGCGCCTGGTGGCAGGAAAGGACGGGATTACCGGTTCCCCTAGGAGTCAACGTCCTGCGGCGCGATTTGGGCCCTGAGCGGTGTAAGCGCCTCGCCGGCATCTTTCAAGAGAGCTTGAATTATTCTCTCAACCACCGGCAGGAGGCGCTTCAATATGCCCAGCAATTTGCCCGGGGGTTACAGCCTGCACTCACAGATCGATTTGTCGGGATGTACGTTAATGCTCTAAGCCTCGATTGCAGACCGCGGGGTGCTGAGGCCATGCGGCGGTTGTTGGATTGGGCAGCCCAGATGCACATTACACCGGGCAAGGTTCCTTTGGAGTTCGTTGGTGGCTGACCCGCGGGCCTTAGCGGTTGCAGTCAAGGCTGCTCAGGCAGCCGGCCGAGTCCTCATGAAGCATCTGGGTAAACTCAAATCCTCTCAGGTCAGGCGAAAGGGGGGTTCTGACTGGGTCACGGCTGTGGATCATGCCTCTGAGGAGGCGATCATCAAGATCATCCGCAGGGCCTTTCCGGATCATGCGATTGTGGCCGAGGAGTCCTCCCCTGGGGGGAGCCGGCGTCCCACCCAATGGTTGATCGATCCGCTTGACGGGACAGTGAACTATCTGCACAGCTTCCCGGTCTTTGCGGTCTCGGTGGCTCTGGTAGAGCGCGGGCAACTTGCGGTTGGGGTCATTTTCGATCCGCTGCGCAAGGAGCTCTTCACCGCCCAGCGCGGCAAGGGGGCCTGGCTCAACGGTAAGTGCATCCGCGTCTCTTCGATGCGGCGCTTTGAGGATGCGCTTTTGTGCACCGGTTTTCCGTTTAGAAGGCGCAAGCAGTTTGACCTGTATTTGGAGTCCTTTCGGAAGATTCTGCATCGAACAGGATGGGTCCGTCGGCCCGGGTCAGCGGCCATTGATCTGGCCTATGCCGCCTGCGGTCGAGCCGACGGTTTCTGGGAGATGGGGCTCAACCCCTGGGATGTGGCGGCAGGGGTGCTGCTGATCCAGGAGGCCGGGGGGCGGGTGACTGATTTCTTTGGGGGCAAGGATTACTTGTGGGGCGGATCGATTGTGGCGGGTAATGCCACCTTACACCGGAAGCTGTTACGGGTGCTGGCCCCCATCTTCCGAGGACAACGATTGCGCTCGTCATCAGACTGAAGCGTGATATCATGAAAACCAACTTGTCAGCACAGCACGGATTGCGCGTCAGGAGGTCAAAAATGTTTTGGTTCTGGTTCTTCGGGTTTCTGCTCATCCCATCGGTCGCGTATGCTCACTGCGATATCCCCTGTGGGCTGTACAGCCCGGAGGCGCTACTTATGGCTGCCAAGACAGTCTGGACCATGGTGACGAAGATCAAGGCGCTTAAACACCCGGGAGCCGGCGCACCTCAAGGGGAGGTGGATGACTTTGAGAATGCGGTCAGCCGCATGGTGGCCGTCAAAGAGGAGCATGCCCAGATCGCAAAAAAGGAACTTCTCATCCTCTGGACAGATTACTTCAAGCCGGAGCACCTCAAGCGCTTTCCCAAGCTGCATGAAATCTTCTGGAATGCGGCAAAGCTCTGCTCCAAGAACAAGCAGAACATTGACGTCAAGGCGGCCGAAGATCTGCGCAAGGCAGCGGATGAAATCGCCGGTATCTTTAACCAGGCCGAGGAGGCCAAGAAGGCAGCTGCCGCAGCCTAGCGGCGACTTACCCGGACATCGATTGTGGGAACACAAGAAAACGTTATTATCTTAGGATCCGGCTGCGCCGGCTTGACCGCGGCGGTCTATGCGGCGCGTGCCGATCTAAAACCCTTGCTGGTGGAGGGCGCTCAGCCCGGCGGGCAGCTGACACTGACCACCGAGGTGGAGAATTACCCTGGTTTTCCTGAGGGGGTTGGGGGCCAGGAGCTGACCGAGCGAATGAAGAAACAGGCTGAGCGTTTTGGGACGCGGTTTCTCTCCGGCGCGGCCTCCAAGGTGGACGTGACGCGCCCCCCCTTTACCGTTGAGGTGGAGGGGGAGGCCTTCCAGTGCAAAACCTTAATTGTTGCCACCGGCGCGACGGCCCGATGGCTGGACCTGGATTCTGAGCGGGCGCTATTGGGCCATGGAGTTTCGGCCTGTGCGACCTGTGACGGTTTTTTCTTTCGCGGTAAAGAGGTTTTGGTGGTCGGCGGTGGCGATACCGCCATGGAGGAAGCCCTCTTTCTAACCAAGTTTGCCAGCAAGGTAACGGTAGCCCACCGACGGGATGCGCTTCGCGCCTCCAAGATTATGCAAGAGCGTGCCAAGGCCAACCCCAAGATTCATTGGGCTTGGAATTCGGTGGTAACCGAGGTCCGGGATCCCAAGCAGAAGAAGGTGACGGGGGTCACCCTTAAGGATGTCAAGACCGGGCAAACCCGTCCCTTTGCTTGCGAAGGGGTCTTCGTGGCCATTGGGCATGAGCCCAACACACAGCTACTCAAAGAGCAGGTGGAGTTGGATGAGAAGGGTTACTTGGTGCTTAAGCGTGGCACCCAAACATCGGTCCCAGGTATTTTCGGCTGTGGCGATGTGCATGATCTTGGATACAAGCAGGCGGTCACTGCCGCAGGATGGGGGTGTATGGCAGCCATAGATTGTGTGCGTTTCTTAGAGGTACAAGAGAGCGGGGGTTAAGCGCAAGCCATGTCGATTCGAGACGATCTTTTTGACCTGACAGATAAGGTAGCGTTGGTGACCGGTGCTTCCCGGGGATTGGGCCAGGCCATGGCATTGGCGTTGGCGCAGAATGGGTGCCATGTGGCGATTAATGCGCGGGAAGGGAAGTCCCTGGGTAAGACGGCGCAGCAGATCGAAGCCCTTGGACGACGAGTCCTGGTGGTGGCCGGGGATGTCAGCGATGAAGACTTCACCAAGAAGATGGTTGACGAAGCTGCCAAGGTTTTTGGCCGCATCGACATCTTGGTCAACAATGCAGGGATTTGGGAAGGGACCTATTTCTTTCGCTTAAAGAAGAGCGATTGGGACAATGTGATTCGCGTCAACATGACCGGAGCCTTCTTGGTGGCCAAGGCGGTTTCACGCGTCATGATGAAGCAGCGCTCCGGTAAGATCATCAATGTGAGTTCCGTTTCGGGATTTCGCGGTTCTCCCGAAGCTCTGGCCTATTGCGCAACCAAAGGTGCCTTGATCCAGATGACCCGGGTCATGGCCATTGAGATGGGACCGGTCAACGTGCAGGTCAATGCCGTTGCTCCCGGGATGTTTGATACCGACATGACCAAGGAGTACATCGAGGACAAGGCGGCCATTGAGCCCTACCTCGCGCGCGTCCCTTCCAAGCGTTATGGCCAACCTAAGGAGTTGGCGGGATTGGTGATCTTCTTGGCCTCCAAGGCATCTGACCATATGACCGGGCAGATCATTGCCTTAGATGGGGGGGCGTCTCTTGTTTGATCAATTCACATCGGGCCTGAGGACCCGGGTGGGGAAAAGCTAAGGAGGAGTCATGGCAGTCGGCAAGAAGGTGTTGATGGTCATTGCATCCAGTCAGTTTCGGGATGAAGAGTACCAGAAACCCCGCACCCTCCTAGAGGCGGCAGGGGTTGAAGTCACTGTTGCCTCTTCCAGTTTGAGCGAGTCGGTTGGGATGTTGGGTCTCAAGGTAACCCCCGATGTCCTGCTCCAGGATGTCAAGATGGAGGCGTACGATGCCCTGTTGTTGGTTGGGGGCATGGGTTCTACTGAATATTGGGAGAGCGCCGAAGCGCATGCCTTGGCTCGTTCCGCCTTTGGAGCCAACAAACCCACGGCAGCGATCTGTTTGGCCCCTATGACATTGGCCAATGCCGGACTCTTGAAGGGCAAGAAGGCCACGATTTGGCAGGATGCAGCAGGCGAGTTCAAGGCCAAGGGAGTCCATTACACCAGTCAGGATGTGGTTCGGGATGGCCTGGTTATTACCGGATCCGGACCTGATGCGGCCGAAGCATTCGGACGGGCTTTGGTTGAAGCCCTCTCATAGGGGCGGTCGGTGATGCGGATGCTCAAGCGTTGGGCTGCTGCTTGCTGCTTAAGTCTTGCGGCGGTTGCCGCAGCCGCAGGATCGGTCGAGTGGAGCGCTTTGGATGATCGTGTTGTCCAGCATTATCAGGCTGGCCGCTATGCCGAGGCAGCCCAGCTTGCGGAAAAGACCCTTGTCATTTCCGAAAAAGCTTTTGGCTCAGACCATCCCAACGTAGCCGTTTCCCTCAACCGACTGGCCTCTGTGTATCGGGCGCAGGGAAGGTACAAGAGCGCCCTGCCTCTTTTTGAGAGGAGCTTGAGTATCTACCGCGCTCGCTTTGGCGATCCCCATCCGCACGTTGCCGCAACCCTCAACCACTTGGCCTCGCTCTACCGCGCTCAAGGCAGCTATGTCCAAGCCGAGGCTTTTTCTCAACAGGCTGTTGAGCAGTACGAGACCCTCTTTGGCAAGGAGCATCCTGAGATTGCCTCCTCCTTGAACAACCTGGCCGAGCTGTATCGGATGCAGGGTCACTATGACAAGGCAGAACCTCTCTACGAGCGTTCCCGCGTTATGGTTGAAGCCCTTTACCCATCGGCGCATCCCCATGTTACGACTGCCCTCAACAACCTGGCCGAGTTGTATCGATCCCAGGGCCGGTATCCAGAAGCCGAGAAGTTTCTCCGGGAAGCGCAGAAGAGGGTCCAGGCCGGCTTAGGAGAGAAACATCCTGTGCTGGCGACCGTTTTAAACAACTTAGGGTTGCTGCGTAAAGCGCAGGGCCGCACCGAGGAATCAGAACGTCTTTACCGGCAAGCTCTCGAAATTGCCGAAAAAAACCTTGGCGCCGAACACCCTCAATTGGCCAACTACCTGAATAACCTGGGCGAGCTGTATCGATCTGAAGCCCGCTATGCCGAAGCCAAAAAGAGCCATCAGCGCTCCCTGGCCATCCGGGAAAAAACTTATGGTAAGGATTACCTCCCGGTGGCCACGGCACTGCATAACTTAGCCGAGCTTGCCCGAGTGCAGGGTCAGCACAAGCAGGCTAAGGCATTGTTCAGCCGGGCCCTGAAGATTCGGGAGAAGGGTTTAGGGTCAGATCATCCCGACATTGCTTTCACCCTCAATGGTTTGGCCAGTGTTCATTACGCCATGGGGCAATATGACCGTTCTGAAGTGCTCTATGAGCGCGCTTTGTCTATCTTAGAGCAGCGCTTGGGTGCGGCCCATCCCGAGATTGCCACTTCGCTCAATAACCTCGCCGGACTCCATCAAACGCGGGCCAGGTACAAGGAAGCAGAACAGCTCTACCGCCGGGCCATTGAGATTCTCCGGCATGCTTCCGGGACAGAGGCTTCACTCCTGGCCACCTCCCTGAATAACCTCGCTATCCTTTACCGTATTCAGGGGCGCTTTGCAAAGGCAGAGCCCCTTTACCGGCAGGCCATTGATTTGTTGGAGAAGGCGTTAGGGCCCAAGCACCCGGATGTGGCAGCAGTGCTGGAGAATTACGCTGTTTTCTTGGATGAGATGGCTCGACCGATCGAAGCGCAGAAGATGCGCGAGCGGGCACGCGGGGTCCAGCCAGCTTCTTGAAAAGGGTGGTGTTTTAAGATTTTCGCAGAAGGGATTGCAGTGCTTCTGCCAGATTCGGATGGCGGAAGGTAAACCCTGAGCTTTCAAGTTTTCTGGGGCAAGCACGAGTGCTGGCCAGCAAGGTTTCATCCGCCATCTCCCCGAGCATGAGACGAAGGAGATAGGCGGATGTGGAAAGTACGGCTGGGCGCCGCAGCGCAGCTCCCAATTGGCGGGTGAATTCTCGGTTGGTCACCGACTGCGGGGCAACGACATTGACGGGCCCTGAAAGCGTTTGGGTTTCCAAGGCGTAGAGGATTGCCCTGACCGCATCTTCCAAAGTAATCCAACTGACGTATTGCTGGCCGCTGCCCAGCGGACCTCCCAACCCCAGCCGAAACAAAGGCAGCATTTTGGACAAGGCCCCTCCGGTTGGATGCAGGACAAGGCCAAAGCGCAGATGAACCACGCGGCTTCCCATCTGCAGGATCGGCTCGGCCGCTTGTTCCCAGCGCCGCCCCATCTCAGCCAAGAAGCCATCACCTGAGGCGCTCTCTTCCATCAGCGGTTCGCCGGCGCGGTCGCCGTAGTAGCCGATGGCCGAGGCGCACAAGAATGTTTTAGGGGGGGAGGCCAATTGCGCAAGGGCCTCAGCCAGCAGGCGCGTTCCTTGGACGCGGCTTGAGCGAATCAAGGATTTGTTTTTTGTTGTCCAGCGCCCTGAAGCAATCGGTTTTCCTGCCAGGTGGATGACTTGATCGATCCCCTCAAGGGCTGTGAATTCAAGTTGGCGCTTCATGGGATCCCAAAAAACCTGATCGGGCGACCGAGAACCCTTTCGGGTAAGGCGCAGGAGTTGGTGACCCTTCTTGCGTAAGACCTGCAGTAGGGCAGAGCCGATAAAGCCGGAGGAGCCGGTAACCAGGATTTTCATAGGGACGATTGTAGCAGTCGCTGAATGACCATGACAAGATGGTCATCTTGGTCCGGGAGATCTTTTTGGTAGAATAGACCAAAGGAGAACACCTATGAAAGCGGTCTTTTTTCGTCAGCACGGCGGCGCTGAAGTGCTTCGATACGGGGAGCAGCCAACCCCCAAGCCGGGTCCGCATGAAGCCCTGGTGAAGGTAGAGGCCTGCGGACTCAACCACTTGGACCTTTGGATTCGACAGGGGCTTCCCGGTATTCCGGTCAAGCTGCCCCATATCGTAGGTTCCGAGATCGTTGGAAAGGTTACCAAGATCGGCTCAGAGGCCAAGGGGGTTAAGGGGATCAAGATCGGTCAACGGGTGCTGGTGGCTCCTGGGATCCATTGCGGAAGCTGCCCCAACTGCCGCAAGGGGCGGGAATCCCTATGTCGGGAGTTTGAAGTCCTCGGCCTTCAGCGTAATGGCGGCTATGCTGAATATGCTTCGGTTCCGGCCAAGAACTTGATTCCGGTTGATTCAAAGCTCAAGCCTGAGGAGTGGGCTGCAGTCCCGCTGGTCTTCTTGACCGCTTGGCACATGCTGGTTACCCGAGGCAACCTCAAGGCCGGCGAGACAGTCCTCATTCATGCTGCGGGCTCTGGAATTGGATCGGCTGCGGTTCAGATTGCCAAATTGTCGGGCGCGACTGTTTTTGCAACGGTGGGTTCTGAGAAGAAGCTCAAGCGAGCCAAGGCCCTGGGAGCCGATTGGGTCATCAATTACAATGCCTGGGATTTTTCAGATGAGGTCCTGCAGTTGACCGAAGAGCGAGGGGTCGATCTGGTTTTCGAGCATGTGGGGCCTGCCACCTGGCGAAAGAGCGTGCGGTGTTTGGCCAAGGGAGGAAGGCTGGTCACCTGCGGCGCCACCACCGGTCCCATTGTTGAGTTGGATTTGCGTTTCTTCTTCACCAAGGAGCTCTCGGTGGCGGGCTGCTACATGGGCAGCCGTCAAGAACTGGATCAGGTGTTGGGGTTGATTTCCGAAGGGAAGTTGAAGCCGGTTTTGGACAACACATTTGCGCTCAAGGATGCAGTGCGGGCTCAGGCCACCCTGGAGAGCCGTAACTTCTTTGGCAAGCTTGTGCTGACGGTGTAATGGATATCCCGCTCACTCCCGAAGCTATCCTGGAGGCCCTCAGGTGCGTCGAAGACCCCGAGCTTCACCAAGACGTGGTCTCGCTGGGGATGATACAAGATCTTTCGGTGTCCCAAGGCGTTGTGCGCCTCACCCTGGTATTGACCACGCCGGCTTGTCCCCTTAAAGCCGAGATGGAGCGGCGTGTTCGCTCAGCCGTGGAGGGCCTGGCCGGCGTCTCGAAAGTGGAGCTGACCACGACAGCGCGGGTCCGCACCTCAATTCCATCGGATCGCAAGGGGCTGCCCGGGGTGCGCAATATCATTGCGGTTGCTTCGGGCAAAGGGGGTGTCGGCAAGACAACGGTCAGCGTGAATACAGCCGTGGCCCTGGCCAAGAGTGGCGCCAGGGTCGGCTTGATGGATGCCGACATCTATGGGCCGAATGTTCCTCTGATGATGGGCTTAAAGCGTTTGCCCCCCACCGAGAACCAGAAGATTATTCCGGCAGAGAACTTCGGGGTTGGGGTGGTCTCCATGGGGTTTCTTCTGGAACCCGATGACCCTGTCATATGGCGCGGCCCCATGCTCCATGGAGCGGTGAATCAATTCCTAAGAGAGGTTCGCTGGGGAGAACTGGATTATCTCCTGGTGGATCTTCCTCCCGGGACCGGTGATGTGCAGCTGTCCCTTTCGCAGCTGATCCCGCTGACCGGCGCCCTGGTGGTTACCACGCCTCAAGATGTGGCGCTGTTGGATGTGCGCAAGTCGATTGCCATGTTTGAAAAGGTTTCGGTGCCGGTCTTAGGACTCGTCGAGAACATGTCCGGTTTTGTTTGTCCTCACTGCCAGAAGTCCTCGGATCTTTTTGCGCGGGGTGGGGGCCGCTGCATGGCCGAAGCCCTGAAGATTCCGTTCCTCGGAGCCATTCCCTTGATTGGCGAGGTGCGCTTAGGCGGTGATGCCGGTTCACCCGTCGTTGTTGCCCATCCCGATACCTCTGCTGCTCAGGCCTTGGCCTTGGTGGCCCAGCGATTGGCTGCCCAGACGAGTCTTGTGGCCGCCCAGGCTGCCGCGCCGGTTGCATCGACGAAAAGAACAGAGTGACCGTAACCCACCCCCGCCGCCGTTTAAGTTTCTGGCCTCGTCACTTAGATTTTCTGCCATCGGCCGTAAATCCGATGACAGAATTTAGGCAAGGTGATAAAGTAAATGAGGTTCAGACCTATGGAGCGCAGCGAACATGAGTCTGCGACCGAATTTATTTCGAGCGAAACGAGAGATCTGACGCATTACTGGTTTACCCTACAACTTAATTGAATCCTAGGAGGAATGGTCATGGCCTATGTTATTGACGAGCGGTGCCTCGGTGAGCAGTATGCCCAGTGTGTTGAGGTCTGCCCGGTAGACTGTATTTATGCCGGCGACCACAACGGCGAGCCCTTCATGGTGATTGATCCCGAGGTGTGCATCACCTGCGGGGCCTGCGTGCCGGTTTGTCCAGTAGGCGCCATCCTAGAATCCGAGGAGCTCAATGCTGAGTATGCGAAGCTCAATGCGGAACTTTCCCCTCAGTGGAAGGACAATCCCAAGGTGACTCCGCGCCCCAGCGACGAGCCACCCCGTAAACCCCACCACAAGCTGGTTATCTGATCTCTTTCGATCTTCCGGATGACGGTCGCATCGGAGGAAGTTAAGCAGCGCGCCACAAACCCTTTCCTCATTAGCGAAAAACTCGAAGCGGTATCGCGACAAGGATGTGCTTGCCTTTCTGAGGAGGATCGCCTGCTCCTGCCATGGGCAGGGCTCTTTCCCTATTCGGATAAGCCTGATTATTGCATGCTGCGCTTGAAGATCCCTGGCGGGGGATTGATGAGCGGACAGCTCAAACATCTGGCCCAGCTGACGCAAGAGCAGACCCACAAGTTTGTAGACCTGACCACACGGCAGGAGATCCAGTTGATCGGGGTACCGCTCAAGGCTGCCCATGCCCTTTTAGATTCCTTGGAAACTGTGGGGTTGTCCTCCTGGGGAGCAGGGGGGGATACCGTACGCAATGTCGTAGGATGCCCTGTGAGCGGATTATCCGCAGAAGAGTCCTGGGATCCCTCCGGCGCATTGCTTGAGGCGCATCAAGCCTTCCTGAGGGATCCTGAGTTTTCCAACCTTCCGCAGGAGCTTACCATCTCCATTTCGGCTTGCCCACAGCAGTGCCAGCATCCCGAGATCCACTGCGTAAGCCTCGTTGGCATGACGCGCAAAGTGGGCGAAGCTGTTCAGCCGGGGTTTGATCTTCGTCTTGGGGGGGCGCTGGCCCCCGAACCTTGCTTTGCTCAACGCCTAAACACCTTTGTTCCCTCAGAACAGGTTATCCCTGTCTTAAAAGCTGTTGCTCTGCTCTATCGGGATGCCGCGGGTTTAAGGGCAGACCGTGCGCGGGCTCGATTGAGTTTTCTCGTGGCCGAGCTGGGGCCCTCTGGTTTCCGGGCTGCGCTTGAAGAAAAGCTTGGGCACCGCCTCGAGGAGGTCGGCCCCTCCGAGGACCCTCCGGACACCTGCCAGGATCACGTGGGGGTGCACGAACAAAAACAAAAGGGACTCTTCTGCATTGGAATCCCGGTTTTGGCAGGGCGGTTGAGTGCGGAGCAGATGGCAAAGGTAGCCGACCTTTCCGAGCGCTACGGCGGCGGCACGCTTCGGATAACCGCTCGGCAGAATCTACTGCTCGGAGGCATTCCTCAAGAGCGCGTTGCTCAGGTCATGGAGGGGTGTGAGTCGGTGGGTTTGAAGGTGAATGCCTCGGCGCTCCTGCGCGCGGTGGTGACCTGCACCGAAACGCCCCCTGCTCCCCCGGACAGCACTGAGGCCAAAGCGCGGAGCGAGGAGTTGGTTGAATACCTGCAAACCCAAGTCTTGCTGGATGAACCCTTAAGGATTCATCTTTGCGGCTGCGGCGCTACCTGCGCCGTGATACCCATCGCGCACATTGGCCTGGCGGCGACGACGGTGGAGGTGGAGGGTCAAGCCATTGATGCCTATGATGTTGCCTTGGGAGGAGGGATGGGCGCTCAGCGCGCTTTCAGCCGTTGGGTGGTTCGGGGTATTCCTGCCGCCGAGCTTAAACTTCGCCTGGAGCGGTTGCTGGTGGGCTACAAGAAAGGGCGCAAGGCCAAGGGGAAGGAGACCTTTAACGCTTTCTGTCAACGGGTAGGAGAAGAAGCTCTTGTGCGACTTTTGGAAAAGAAGAAGGAGGAAGAGCAATGAAGCTTGCAAGGATAGTGATCGCGGGGGTGCTGGTTACACTCTTTGACGCTGTTGTGGGTATGGTGACTTGCGGTTGGATCTTTAATTGGGTTTATCATCTGGAGCCGACATCGGTCTGGAAAGCAGGTGCTTTGGATGCGCCTCCGGGGGTGCTCTATTACGCTGGGAGCATCCTGCTCAGCATTGCTCTGGCTTTTGTGTACGCCTTGCTTCGCCGCGGCATTCCAGGTAAGACCCAGTTGGTCCGCGGGTTGGTGTTTGGGCTCTGCGTCTGGGTGGTCGGCATGCTGCCCGGGATGTTTGCCCTGCATTACTTCACGTCGATTGCCGCGACGGTTATCCTCTATTGGACGCTCATTGGCTTAGTCCAGAGCCCGCTTAGAGGTCTCATCATCGCGGCGGTCTACGGAGAGTAAATACCCTTCGGATATATGCGCCTGGGCTGATTCTCTGTTGTAAAATAAACGGAGCGTACCCCAGGAACTATCGCTTCAGATTCCAGTTGGAAGAGGCATAGCGGCTCTTCGCCGTTTCTCTGATCTGGGATTGAGGAAGGGCCGTCAGTTTTCCTTTAGCGTCCCACACGCTTCGCAGTGCCGCCTTGATGGTTTGGGCCGTAAGGGGAAGGGGCGCGAGAAAGGCAGCATGGCTCCTCTTGTTTCGGTAAGACGGCTGTTTGGCAGGTAGGGGCAAGAGCTGTTTCATGAGCTTCACGTCGGCCTGAATAAGAAAGGTTCCATGAAAGAGCAGGGCTCGGCGCTTGCGCCGCTGTGCATTGCCTGAGAATTTCATGGTACCGAGCGTTAAATCGGTATCCCCCTGAATCCTGATCGGTTGCCCCAGGAGAGGTTCCAGCGCTTGGCGGTTGCGGTTCAAGACAAAGCGATTGGTTCCACCGATGGTGGTCAGTGCGCCGGAATCAGGAATCTTCAATATCAGGCTGAAGTTCAGGCAGCCGGGTCCCTGGAGCACTGCGCCGCCTCCGCTGATGCGTCTGAGGACCGGGATCTTGAGGCGCTTGGCCGCGGCCAAGTTCACCTCTGCTTGTGCGCGATTGGACAAGCCTAAGACCACAAAGGGGCGTGGTGTCTCCCAGAAGCGAAGCACCTCATGCGGGAAACCGGCTTCGACGAGGTCCAAGAGGATCTGGTCGCAAGCGAGATTGAGTTCCGGCGTTGGTAATGTGAGTTCCAGCGTCTTCATTTGATTGAAAACCATTATAGCTTGACCATGACAGCTCCACCATCTTCCAGCAGGGCTCCCGATCGCCCCCAGGCACCTTGGGCGGTGGGGTCCCCTTATGTCAATACGATCTCGCCCCAGGCTGAGCCTGCTTTTCCCGGGGATCGGAAGATTGAGCGGCGCATCAAGAGCTTGATCCGTTGGAATGCGATGTCTATGGTGGTCAAGGCCAACCGAATTCACGACGGCATCGGAGGCCACATCTCCACCTTTGCTTCCTCTGCCACCCTTTATGAGGTTGGTTTTAACCACTTCTTCCGAGGGCCCCACGGGGAGGGGCCGGGGGACCTGATCTATTTCCAAGGGCATGCGGCTCCGGGCAATTATGCACGGGCTTTCCTGGAGCGGCGTCTGGACATTAAGCATCTGCATCACTTCCGCCAAGAATTGGCGCACGGGGGAGGGGGGCTTTCCTCCTATCCCCACCCGTATCTGATGCCCTTCTTCTGGCAGTTTCCGTCGGTTTCCATGGGGCTGGCGCCGGTCATGTCCATTTACCAGGCCCGTTTTAGCCGTTACCTTCAGGCCCGAGGATTTCTTAAAGGTCCAGAGCCTAAGGTTTGGGCCTTTGTGGGTGATGGCGAATGCGACGAACCAGAGTCCTTAGGAGCTTTGACGCTGGCCTCGCGAGAGGGACTGGACAACCTGATCTGGGTCGTCAACTGTAATCTCCAGCGGCTGGATGGGCCGGTACGCGGCAACGGGAAGATCATCCAGGAGCTTGAGGCCGCTTTCCAGGGGGCCGGGTGGAATGTGATTAAGGTCATCTGGGGCTCGAATTGGGATCCCCTTTTGGCCGCCGATCAGAAGGGACTGCTCTTAAAGCGCATGGAAGAGGCGGTGGATGGGGATTACCAGAAATACTCGGTTGAGCCCGGAAGTTACGCCAGGAAACATTTCTTTGCGAAATATCCAGAGCTTCTGCGCATGGTCAATCACTTGACCGACGTCGAGATCCAGAAGCTGGTGCGGGGCGGGCATGATCCCGAGAAGGTGTATGCTGCCTATCATGCAGCGGTTCGCCACCAAGGGGCTCCCACGGTGATTTTGGCCAAAACCGTCAAGGGGTATGGATTGGGGGAAGCCGGCGAGGGGCGTAACATCACGCACCAGCAGAAGAAGCTCAATGAGAAGGAGCTTCGGGAATTCCGAAGCCGCTTTGACATCCCGATCAACGATGAGGAGGTAGTGGATGCCCCTTTTTATCGGCCTCCCTTAGAGAGCGAAGAGACCCGGTATTTGTTGGAGCGCCGCAAGGCACTGGGTGGTTTTGTGCCGGAGCGCAAGGTCCATCCGGTGGCCCTTAAGGTGCCTGGAGCTGACCTCTATCAGGAGTTTTTAGCTGGATCCGGGCGGACATCAGTTTCCACCACCATCTCTTTTGTTCGGCTGTTAAGCAAGCTGCTTCGGGATAAGGAGGTGGGTCGTCAGATTGTTCCGATCATTCCGGATGAAGCCCGAACCTTTGGCATGGATACCCTCTTCCGACAGGTTGGTATCTATGCGAACCGGGGCCAGCTGTATGAGCCGGTGGACCGGGAGACCCTCCTTTTTTACCAGGAGGCGAAAGACGGTCAGCTGCTGGAAGAGGGGATTACCGAGGCCGGTGCCACCTCTTCGTTTATTGCAGCAGGGACTGCTTATTCCAACTTTCATGTGCCCATGATCCCCTTTTACATTTACTACGCCATGTTTGGTTTTCAGCGGGTTGGGGATCTGCTTTGGGCGGCTGCGGATTCCCGAACCAAGGGATTCTTGCTGGGGGCGACGGCAGGCCGCACCACCCTTCAAGGGGAGGGGCTGCAGCACCAGGATGGACACAGCCATCTGCTGGCCACGACAATCCCGACGCTCCTCACCTATGATCCGGCCTTTGCCTATGAGGTGTCGGTGATCATTCGAGAGGGGATGCGGCGGATGTATGTGGAGGGGGAGGAGATTTTCTATTACTTGACCCTCTACAATGAGAATTATCCGATGCCGACAATGCCAAAGGGGGTCGAGGAAGGAATCCTTAAGGGGCTCTACAAGTACCGATCGGGGGCGAAGGCCAAACGGCACAAGGTGCACCTGCTGGGCTCCGGTCCGATCCTAAATCAAGTGCTTGAGGCGCAGAAGCTCTTGGCAGAGCGCTACGATGTCTCTGCCGATGTCTGGTCAGCTACCAGCTATAAAACATTGCGCACCGAAGCCATGGAGGCGCAGCGGTGGAACATGCTGCATCCCACCGAGCAGCCCAAATGCTCCTACTTGGAGTCGGTTTTAAAGGGCGAAGAAGGTGTTTTTGTGGCGGCCTCAGACTATGTGAAGGCAGTTTGTGAGCAGATTGCCCCTTGGGTGCCGGGGGGATTGACAGTGTTGGGGACAGATGGGTTCGGGCGAAGCGACACTCGAAAGGCCTTACGGCGCTTCTTTGAAGTGGATACTGAGATGATTATGGTGGCCACGCTTTACGCGCTTGCACAAAAAGGAAAGGTGGGGATGCCCTTGGTCGCACAGGCCATCGACGATCTTGGCGTTGATCCTGAGAAGCTCCATCCCCAATTTGCATAAGATGGAGATCCGACTTCCCCAACTGGCTGAAGGGGCTGATTCCGGAACCGTGGTCAATCTCTTGGTTTCTGTAGGGGATAAGATCGAGAAGGATCAGACGATTTTGGAGCTGGAGAACCAAAAGGCCGTTGCCCCCATTCCATCCCCTGCGTCCGGAAAGGTAGAGCAAATTCATGTCAAGGAAGGGGATGCGGTTGCGGTTGGCCAACCCTTGATTGTTTTGGCTGAGGTTGGCAGGGACTTAGGTTCTTCTGAGGGTCGGGCAGCTCCTGCGGCTTCAACGGTTCGCTCCATCCCGAAGCCGACCACCCCTTCGGGTGCGGTTCCTGGCAGCCGTCAGGTCCCGTCACCCTCTGGGGCATCACCGCCTGCAGCCCCCTCCATACGTAAGATGGCAGAGGAGCTGGGATTGAATTTGACTCAGATTCCTGGCAGCGGTCGCGGGGGAAGGATTACCCGGGAAGATGTTCAGGGTTATCTGGCCGCACTTCAATCTACTTCGGGAGGACAGAAGCCTGCAGCAGCAGCGCCTCAAATTGATTTTTCCAAGTGGGGCAAGGTGACCCGCAAGCCATTATCCCCCTTACGGCAGACCGTGGCTCGCGTGATGACAGAGTCATGGAATAGCATCCCCCATGTCACTCAGTTTGGCCAGGCCGATGTCACCGACCTCTTGGCGCTCAAGCAGAGGTACGACAGTGATTACCGCCAGAGGCAGGCGCCCTTGACCATGACCTCCTTTATCTTGAAGGCTGTGATTCGCCCCCTTCGAAAGTTCCCCCTCTTTAACGCCAGCCTTGATGAGGCGGCCAAGGAATTGGTGCTCAAGGAGTACCTGCACATCGGTATTGCTGTGGATACTCCGGAAGGTCTTTTAGTCCCGGTCCTCAGGGATGCAGATCGGCAGAGCACCGAAGAGCTCTCCAGGCAACTGAGCGCGCTTGCCGAGCGCGCAAGAGCGCGTAAGCTTAACCTAGATGAGATGCGGGGGGCCTCCTTTACTATCTCGAATCAGGGGGGGATTGGCGGGACACACTTTACCCCGATCATCCCTTGGCCGCAGGTGGCCATTTTGGGGGTGGGGCGCGCAGCGGCACAGCCGGCGCCTCGGGGCAATACCGTTGAGAGCCGAACGATGCTTCCCTTGGCCCTTTCCTATGATCACCGGGTGGTTGACGGCGCTGATGCTGCCCGATTTATTACAGAACTTATCAACACCCTTGAACAGTTTCCTGAAGAGGAGGTCAGACCGTGACAAAGAGCCACTCCCACGCCATCGAAACCGACCTGGTTGTTCTCGGGGCAGGCCCAGGGGGAACTGCAGCTGCCTTTTATGCAGCGGACAAGGGCAGGCAGGTGGTTCTTGTTGAGCAGGCCGAGCGTTTGGGCGGCGTGTGCCTTCATCGCGGCTGCATTCCCTCCAAGGCGCTGCTGCATGCAACTGAGCCCCTTCGAGAGGCCGAAGCTTCCAAGGGGCGCGGGATTGATCTGGGTACCCCCAAGGTACAGTCTCAGAAGCTTCGCGCATGGAAGAATTCGGTGATTGAAAAGTTGGCCGGCGGATTGGAGCTGTTGCGCAGGAAGCGCAACGTCGAACGGGTCATCGGCCGCGGCCACTTTGAGGATTCCAACACGTTGCGGGTGGAGACGCCCGAAGGGCAGCTCTTTATTCGGTACAAGTCTGCAATCATTGCGGTGGGTTCCAGGCCTGCCATGCCGCACACCTTTGATTTGGGCAATCCCCGCATCATGACCTCCACCGAAGCGTTGAATGTAGAGGAGACCCCCAAGGAGCTGTTGGTGGTAGGCGGCGGCTACATTGGGATGGAGTTGGGGACCCTGTATGCCTCACTCGGCTCCCAAGTGGTCATGGTTGAGGCATTGAACACCTTGTTGTTAGGGGCTGATCCGGATTTGGTTCGCCCGGTCATGCGCTATGCTGAGCGAGCTTTCAAGGCGGTCCGTTTGAACACTAAGGTTCTCAAGATGGCCACCTCCGGCAAGAAGATCAAGGTGGCCATGGAGACCGATGGCAACAAAACCGAAGAGAATTACGACCGCGTCCTGGTTTCGGTGGGGCGCGCCCCGAATTGCGATGATCTGGGCCTGGAGAACACCCGGGTTGCCCGAGACGAAAAGGGATTTATCCAGGTCAATCAGCGCCAACAGACGGCAGATTCTGCCATCTACGCTATCGGGGATGTGGTGGGTGGGGTTCTCTTGGCCCACAAGGCCTCTAAGGAGGCGCGGATTGCCGTGGAGGTGATCATTGGAGAGGCCAGCGCTTTCGAGAACATTGTCATTCCTGCGGTGGTCTTTGCTGATCCCGAGGTGGCTTGGTGCGGTTTGACCGAGACTCAGGCCCGAGAGAAGGGCATCCCGATTCAGGTCACGCGCTTTCCATGGGGCGCCTCCGGGCGCGCCATTACGCTGGATCGGACTGACGGGATGACCAAACTGATTTTGGAACCCCAGACCGATCGGATCCTGGGCGTGGGGATTGTTGGCGTCGGGGCAGGAGAACTGATCAGCGAAGGAGTGCTGGCGGTTGAGATGGGAGCGACTGCCAAGGACTTGGCAGAAACCGTCCATCCTCACCCCACCCTCTCAGAAACCCTTATGGAGTCTGCCGAGGCCTTTTACGGAACTGCAACCCATACCTTTTCCCCGCGCGCGAAACGCCCGTGAGCGTGTTGCCCCCCTCCTCCGTGCGGCCGCAAACGGCTCCTCTGTATATTGACCCCCGCGTTGTCGTAGGCGAGAAGCGTCAGGCCATGAACCGTCAGGTCTTGAAAGAGTGCGCCGAGGACCTGGAGGATTTCATGGGCCGCTCCATGCAGGAGATCGCGGAGGAGTGGTGGGCCAACAAAGAGGCGGTGCACAGGCTTGAAGAGCATCTGCTGCAAACCGCAACCGATCCCCGCCCGATCACAGAATTCTATGCAACGACCGACTATTACCTCTACGAGAGCACCTACTGGGAGGCGCAGGCGGACAAACAGCAAGAGTTTCGCAAGCTGTGGCTGGCATGCCGCCGATTGGGGCTTACGCGTCTGTTGGATTTCGGTGGTGGCACAGGGGGTGCCACCCGCTATTTTCACAAGCGTGGGATTGCCTGCGACTATTTGGATGTCCCGGGAAGAACTTTTGATTTTGCGCGCAGGCGGATTGAAAAGCACAATATCCCAGTTCGGATCTTCAGCGCTTTAGATCCAAAAGCACCGCCTCAGGGGGTCTATGACGGGGTGATGGCCTATGATGTGCTGGAACACCTCTTCGATGTCCCTGCAGCTCTGCGTCAGATTGCTGGTCTGTTGCGGTCGGGGGGAATCTTCTTTGTGAAGTCCACTTTTATGGGGGGTGGGGCGCACCTCTCCAAAAACGATATCTACGAAGAGCTCCCCAACCTGAACCGAACAGCAGCCGAGTGCGGGTTTCGCTTTTTGGGGCAGCTCAAAACCGACCGGATGAGCCGCTTACTCTCCCGCTTAGGGCTCAGGTACGCAACCCTGGGGGTTCGGATTGCGCTCCGCAAGAAGACCGGCGGCAACATTCTTGTGTACCGGAAGGGTTCATGATGGCAGGCGAAACAGCACAGCGCATCCTGGAATTTGTTCAGGGCACCTTTGCCGTCCGCCTTGAAAGCGCGGGGAAGCTGGATCTTTCCAGCCCGCTGTTTTCTTCTCAGGTGATCGACTCGATGGGAGCGGTAGAATTGCTGGCATTCATCGAGCAGGAATTTCATGTTTCTATCGACCTGACGATTGAAGAGCTGCGGCGCTTGGACAGCGCGGAGAATTTTGCCGCCCACGTCGAATCCCTTCAACAGGCTCAGCCGAAATGATGTCCTGGAAGCCGTATGAGTTGACCATTGGGTTGCCGCAGACCAACTACCGGCATTTCGCTGAGGTGAAGTTGCTCATGGAGGCCGGTAACTTCTTCTGGTGGGCTCTGGGGGAGGCCATGGGCTCCCCTGTATCGAAACTTCGTTCCGACACAGGGGAGCCGCTCTATGCGACCATCTACTTCATCGAGGAGAACTTCCCGTTCGAGCGCTCCCTGCCGAGTTTCACGTTGGATGACCGGTTGAACTTCTTCGTTGCGCTGCGCACCCTGAGGAATACAAGCGTCGAGGGCCGCGTTGTCTTTGATCGCGCAGACCGAATTGCTTCCGCGGAGGAGAACAGTTCCTGGTGCACTGAAGGATCTGCCCATCCATGGGTTCGATACGGCTCCATTTTTGCCGCCCCTGAAGCCGGCACCAACAAGCTGACCGTCGCCTCCCCGGCCAATGCCACCGCAACGAAGCTGCCCCCGTTGCCGTTTGGGGAGAATCCCGCTCGCATTACGCGAGAAGCAGAGGCCACCGGTCAACTGGGGGTGATCCCAGAGGACTGGGTTTCCTTGGATGCTGCGGGGTCGGTTTCGGTCACATACGCCATCGATCCGGACCGGGATACCAACGCGGCGGGGTTGGTTTATTTCGCCAATTATGTTGCTTTCATGGAGGTGGCAGAGCGTCAGGTGCTGGTTCGGCCCACGGCATCGGGCAAAGGGCTTACCAGCGAGCTCCTTGCCCAGCGCCGGGTGCTGCGGCGGAGAATCGCTTATTACGGCAATGCCAGCTTGTCTGGCCAACTGATGATTGCGGTTTCTCGATTTGCACCGCCGGCCTCATCTGACCTGGTTGGGCTTCGGTACCGCATCACCCTGGCAGGACAGGAGAAGCCGATCTGTCTCTCAGAGGTGCTGTTTGCCCTTTCGCCGCTGGCCAGTCTACACTCTCAAGGAGCTGCCGCCGAAGGCAAGAAAAGGTGAGTTGAGTTCTCCATCCGGATCTACCCGTTCCCACTGGCGTCGTCTCTTCGTCTGCTTTGCACTGCTGGCAGCGGTAGATCAAGCGGTCCTACCCGCCCTGCAAAGCTCAGAAGCCCGCCGGTATGAGTCGACCGACCCGATGCGATTCGGAAATTCAGATCTTTTCCTGATCGGTCCCATGACCGAGTATCTTCGAGAGCACCCTGTGGGTCTAAAGCCCCGCGCGATCTTCTTAGGGGACTCCATTGTCTGGGGATATCTCCTGGAGACCGGAGAAACGCTTCCGGCGAACTTTCAGCGTTTTGTTCCAAACGTCAAGGTTTTGAACCTAGGCAGCAACGGTTTTGATGCTGTGAGCGCCTATCTTATGACCAAGGCGCTCATCGATTCGGTCGACACCTTCTATTATGTCTATGAGCAGGATGATCTGGATCGTCGGCCCCACCCCCTGCTGGCCCGGCTCATTCCGGTAAGCCCCGAGGATACTTCCCGGTTTGAGCTTGAACTTCCCCCGCCCTGGGTAGCTACTTTCAACCGCATGGCCCACTTCTGGAAGTTGGCGCGATATTCCTACCGCCTTCAAGGGGCGTTGTTTGGGAACTCGGGCCGGCAGTACCTGTACTCCAAGGGGAGGCGGCTTGGGAAGTTGCTGCACAACCCTTCGGGGCAGGGGGAGGCTGCGGAAGGGACCAGGAAAGCTGCTTTGCGCGTGCAGTGGAGTTCCCCCTCAGCCGGAGGTCCCCTTTCCGAAGAGGAGGCGGGCGATTTAGCCAGGCGTCATCCCATGTTGTGGGAGTACGCCTCCTTGCTGGCCGGCCACCAAAAGCAAGGGGTCATCATCGAGTTTGCGCATCACAAGAAAATCTTGAGCGACTCGGAGCGACGGAAGTTCAACCGTCGTTTCCGTCCCTTTGTGGTCTTTGCGAAGCTGACCGTTCCCGATGCTTATCTCATGCCTGATGAAGCCCACCTGGCAGCTGAAGGGACTCGAGCTGTTGCTTCAACTCTCTCCGAACATGCCAGCCCTTCTCGGTTGCTGTCCAGATGATTGTCAATGAACCCCTCTTTATCGCGCTGGTAATTGGGACGGTTTGCACCTTCTTCCTGGTCCCGGTCCGCTGGCGCCATGGGATCCTGATCCTCTCCGGGATATGCCTCTACCTCTTTTACGCGGCGGAGTTTCTTCCGCTGGTGGCGGGGCTCGTGCTGCTGACCTATTGGGTCTCGGGGCGCCTTGGGGTCTGGATCAATGTGGCAGCGCTTGTTGGCGTTATGTTCTACTTCAAACTGCAGGGAGGTTTTGGGGTGATCTCAGCCGGGATCACCCCCGGCCAAACCCTGGTGGACCGACTGGTTTTCCCTTTGGGGTTGTCGTTTCTCACCTTTGAGTTGATCCATTTCTCGATTGAGCGCCAACGCGGAAAAATCCCCCAAGCCTCCCTGGCTAGCCTTGCCGCATTTGCCTTTTTCTTCCCGTGCCGCATCGCAGGACCGATCAAACGCTACCAGCCATTCGAGAAATCGGTGCGGAGCTCGCGATGGTCTGTTGAGCAGCTCTACCGCGGTTTGGTGCGTATCCTGTGGGGGTTCTTGAAGAAGGTGATGTTGGCCGATCTCCTGGTCCTTGCGGTGCCCTGGATGGGTCAGGCACACCACCCCTTGCAGGTGTGGGGGGGGCTGGTGGCGTATTCCTTTTACATCTTCCTTGATTTCAGCGCCTATTCAGACATCGCCATTGGGATCTCATGGCTGATGGGTTTAAACGTACCGGAGAACTTCCGGGCTCCGTACCTGAGCCGCAACATCCGAGAATTCTGGAGCCGGTGGCACATTTCCCTTTCCAGTTGGCTGGGGGACTATCTGTTTCTACCGATCAGTAAGCGATTGGCCACCTCGAAGGTGCATCTGAAGCCTCAAGCAGCTGCCGCGGCAGGCTTCTTGATAACCTTTGCCATCTGCGGGCTGTGGCATGGGCCGTCCGCCAACTTTCTGCTGTGGGGCCTGTACCATGGTGCGCTGCTCTCTCTGTACTCCTTCTACAGAGCTTCGAGGTTTTCAACCGTGCGTTTGGATGCTATGCTGAAGTGGTGGCCAGCGCTCCATCAGGTCCTCGCTCCTGGAATCACCTTCCTGGTTGTAACCATTGGCTGGGTTCTCTTTGCAGTGCAGGGCAGTGCCATCCCTGAGGTTTTTCAAGCGTTGTGGACAGGAAGATGAGAATCTGGCTGGTGGACATTGCAGTGGGGTTTATTTTGGCTCTCGGGGTGATCCTGGTCGTTTTGTTTTCAACCTTTGATTCCACCTTTCTCTATCGTGGGTTCTAGGAATGCGTAGCGCACAGACAATGCTGCAGCGGCTCCTTTTGGGAGGGGCGATCTATTTCTTGCTGGTTTCGGCTGCACACATGCTTGGGATCAAGATGCCCCTTCTTTTTGTGTACTTTAGCGTTCCTTCGTATGCTTACCAAGACAGGATCATCTCCTTCTTGTCTTTTGGTTGGGCGATGTTCTTACTCTCAGGTGTTTCTAGTGTCAAGCAGGGTGCCCTGGAGGTTGTCCGGTATATCCTCTGGGCCGGCTGCGCAGGGGTCATAGGGTTGTGCGTGATTAACTTCACGTTGGGTTCTGGAGCCGCATCCCGGCGGCTCCTTCCTTTCTGGGTTGAGACAGCGGTGTTTTTTATCTACCTGGTTCTTCTGGCACGCTGTTACCGCGAAGCGGCAGGGCGAAATATTTCCGGCACATCGCAGCGTTAAATAAAAAGGAGGCTTGTCATGGTTGGGAGTCAGGAGGTAACGGCGCAGGATTTAGATACCAAGGTTTTTATTGATGAGAAGACTGCCGAGATTTCCGCCGCGGCGGGAACTGGCGAGGCGATCAACGCCCTTTCGGGCGGGGTTGATTCCTCTGCCGTGACGATGCTGGGCCACAAGGCCTTAGGCCCACGCCTTAGAACCTATTTTGTTGATAACGGGATTATGCGTGAAGGTGAGCCCCAAAAGGTGGCCAAGATCTTCAAGGCGCAGGGTGTTCATGTGGAGATTGTTGACGCCCAGGACGAATTCTTCAAGGCACTCAAGGGTATTACTGATCCCGAGGAAAAGCGGGAGGCCATCACCCAGACCTTCTATAGGGATGTCTTTGGCAGGCTGGTCCGGGAAAGTGGGGCGAAGCACCTGCTGCAGGGCACGATCTTGACCGATGTCGATGAGACCGTTGCGGGAATCAAGAGGCAGCACAATGTGTTTGAGCAGCTGGGCATCGATCCGCAAGCCGCTTTTGGCTATAAGATCATTGAGCCCTTGATCCAACTGCGCAAGGACGGTGTTCGCAAGGTGGCCGAGGCCCTGGGATTGCCTGAGTCGATCTACAACCGCATGCCCTTTCCAGGTCCGGCCCTCACAGCTCGGGTCATCGGTGAGGCAACGCGAGAGAGGATTGCGACCGTCAGGATTGCTACCCGCATTGTTGAGGAGGAGCTCGCTTCAACCCAGGCGTTTCAATACATGGCGATTCTACACGAGGACAGAGTCACCGGGATGCGCCAGAACAAGCGGGATTTCGGCTGGCAGCTTGAGATTCGCTGCTGGGACAGCGTGGATGCCAGGAAGGCAGAGCCGACAAAGCTCCCCTACGATCAGCTCAAGAAGATGGCCGATCGGCTGACGGAAGAGGTTCCCGGGGTGGTCAGCGTGACCTACAATATCACCTCCAAGCCTCCCTCCACCATGGAGGCCGTTTAAGACATTTTGTTCGAATCATTGCTTTCTGTGCAACTTACGAAGAGGAGCGAAGCATGAGCGGAATCTTTGGAGTGGTTTCAAAAGAGAGCTGTTCTCAGGATTTGCTCTATGGGACCGATTATCATTCCCATCTCGGGACTGAATTCGGCGGGATGGCGGTTCTGGGAAAGCTCTTTAACCGTCAGATTCACAGCATTGCCCAGAGCCAATTTAAATCGAAATTCTATGATGATCATAAAAAGATGCAGGGGAACAAGGGCATCGGGGTCATCAGCGATTTTGATGAGCAGCCCATTTATCTGGATTCCAAATTCGGCCCCTTCTGCATTGTGACGGCCGGGCTCGTTGAGAATAAAGATGAGCTGCGCGCACTTCTCTTCAGGCAGGGAGTCTCCTTTAGCGAGGTTGGTCAGGGCGGGGCGAATGTACCGGAGCTCATTGCGAAGCTCATCACCCTGGG
>CAZQXN010000010.1:0-64140 GCA_964597545.1 uncultured Planctomycetia bacterium
TTATAGTCCCATTGGTCGTAGTTGAATTCTCGTTTCGGTTTCTCCTCCAGGCCGGCAGAGGGATCGTGTTCTGGTGTTTTCTCCTCTTTCTCCTGCGCACCTTCGGTGCGCCGCCTCAAACGATGAAGCAAATCCACCGCGAGGGGGGGATCCGGCAGCCTCTCGACTGGTGTGACGTTGCCGGTATCATCAATCAGAAAGATTTGGACAACATGCTGCCTCCGCTGACCTGCTGAGTCGCGCATGTTCGCTGCGCGGTAGTTCATCTTGGGGTTGAGGTAGTCTTTGAGAAAAAGGTCAAAACCAACGGGGTCTTCAAAGACAACAACAGCGCGCTGGACTGTTGGGTTGCCGCGGAGATCCTTCCCCCGGAAAGGAGAGCGCTCCACGGTCTTGACGGTCACGCGCCCATCGGGTTGAACCCTGAACATGGCAGGGTGTTCGGGGTAGCGGGTTGGATCCGGGTTCTCTTTATACGGCTCAAGGTAGAACTTGCCGGGAACAGAGAAGGTTCGCCCGGTTTCTGAATCATGGACAGTCACCTTGATCTGAATGAAGGGGGAAGCCACCAACGGTTTGCCCCTGAGCGTCTCAGGAATCTTCAGATGAAGGGTCATCTCAAGCGGCTTAAAGTCTGTTGCGGGATCTGGGATGGTTGCGGTCACCGCCGGATTGGGGTCAACCTCGACGGGGGGCTGGTAGAGCGCAGTCAGAACCCCTAAACCGCCTACGCCAAAGAGGACAGCGGCGATTGCCCATCTTTTGAGGCGCAACCGACGGGTTGTCTTCTCCTCTTCTAAGCCGGCTTGGATCCGTTCGGCCACAACAGATTGACCGGCTTGCACTCTGCGCAGAGTCTCTCCTGAATAGGAGTAGGGTCGAAACCCATCCTGAGCAGAGTCAATGGAAGTCCCGGCAAACTGTGACATGGCTAAACTCGTGCTTAGCCAAAGGACTAAGATTCTAGTTACAGCTTTTCCACTCATAAGATATGCCTGTAGATACTATAAGTTTACCTGAGCAATGGGAGTTATGGCAAGGTGTTAGCTAGATATTATTACGCTTAATGATTGGTGGCGCGCGTAAAATAGCCACCAGTGAAGGCGTCAAGGTGGGCGGTGAGCGCCTCAATGCGCAGACGTCTTTCCTGGCGAAGGTGCGGATCATCGGTAGGGGCAGCCCGAAACCGCTCCAAAAGCTCCTTGCGTTCAAAATAGATCCGGGTGACCTCCTCTAAGATCTGGTTTCTAAGCTTTACCATAAGCCGTGAGCGAACATCGATAGAGGTTTGATCGGTTGACCAGAGCAGATCCCCCAAATCCCAGGTGAAATCAAAGTCCACCGAGAAATTGCGCCGCTTGGGCCCAATCGTAAATTGGGTCACCCCCTTATAGGTCGAGGAGGCAATGTTGGCACTCTGGTCCCGGTCGAGGCTGAGCGTAAACTTAGGCAAAAAAGCCTTCCACCGAGCTTGAGCTCGCCACCGAGAGATCTTCTGAGGTGAAACCTCTGCATGGCGAATGGCAGCCTGCTGGACCTGCCCCACAGTCGGCTCGGCACTACCTTCCCAAGGCAGCTTCAATCCAACAGGGTGACGTGGAGCAATAGGCACGGCAGGTGCCGGCGCCGGCGCACCAGGCACCGGAATGGCCCTTCCGGTAGCCGGAAGTATCGAAGCATGCACCTTGTGGTTGCCGCGCATGGGGATCAAAATAATCCAGGCAACAACCAGTATGAGGGGAAGCAGTAGGATTGTAATTTTTACGCGCTCTATTCTCATCGGGGACCCCAAAAGAGGGATTCTCTATTTAACATGCTTTTTGCATATATGTCAATATATCTTTTTTCCCGTTTTAGCAACCGATTGCCTTGCTGTGCTAGGGTGGAGGTGGTAGGATATCCCCATGAAAATCGGAAAGAAGATCAGGCAGTTTAGGCAAACCAAGGAGTGGACCTTGGCGGATCTGGCCAAGCATTCCGAGGTAGCCCTCTCATCTTTAAGCCGCATCGAGACCGGGCGCATGACCGGAACGCTGGAGTCGCACATTCAGATTGCCCGGGCACTCGGAGTGCGCCTACCCGAGCTCTATGACAATCTGGATTTGAGTGCCGCCAACCTGGAGGTGCGGCGCGCCGATGCCCCCGCAGACAAGCTCACCCCTGCCAAGGGGGGCGGGACCATTACCCTGCTGGCAAAATCCACCCCGGAGAAAAAGCTCCTGCCAGCTCTCATCACCGTTAAGCCCAAGCAGAGCCTTTCCCTCTCGACAGGCGGCGTTGGTTCAGAGCGCTTTATCTACCTTTTGAAGGGACAGGTGGAAATCGCAATGGGAGAGGAGCGGGTAGGCTTGAAGGTAGGCGACAGCGTCTGTCTGCAAGCTGCTCAGAAGCATACTCTCACAAACCTAAGCACTGCCCCGGCACTGGCGCTCAGCGCCATTGCCCCACCTTCAGTCTAAAGAGCGCCTTCAGCGGGTCTGTTCTACCACCAGGGAGTAGCGAACCTTCAAATCGCCGTTTAAGAGCACCTCAACGGCGTATTCCCCTGCCTGCGGAAGCTCCAAATTGCTGAACCGGGCAATCACGGAGTGCCGGGATTTGAGGCTCGCCAGCTGGAAAGCCGTTTCTTGGTCGCGGGCAATCTCTTGGCCTTCAGGGTCTAAAACGCGGCTGAACTGCTTGAAGGCGCCTACCCCGCCAATCCAGCCGTTGACAACAAAAAGGGTGGGATGTGTTGCCGGAAATTCTCGAGCGCCAACCGTCTCAAAGAGGCCCAGCAGGATAAACTTGCCGTTGTCTTCGCGACGGACATCGTCGCACAAGACAGAGTAAAGCAGGGCGGGTGCAATGGTCGTTGATTCCAAGGAGGGCTACTTGGCGCTTGCCTTGTCGATGACTGCTTCGAGGCGCGCCTTGTCCTCCGGTACAAGCTGAGCAAACTCAACACCCGTATCGAAGCTCGGGCCCTTCTTGATTTCTCGGTGGCGCACCACCCAGACGATGGTGCCTTCAACCTTAATCGGCCCCCTGCCGTCGTCTAGGGTCAGCTCCAAATCGACCGGGGAGAAGATGTCCATGCCCTCCTCCAGGAGAACGCACACTCCCCCTAACCCCACATTCTCCGTGACGGACGAAACGGTCTTTGCGTCCTGAGGCTGCTTAAGTGTCACCTTACAGGCATACTGAATGCGTGGAAAACGACGCTGATCAATTCCCTGCCATACCATAGAATCCTCCGCAATACGTGATCAACAGGTCAAAAGCCTTAAAATCCATGAATAAACGCCACCACTCTTATAGAGGATATCGATCGAAATTGCAAGCAGCTTCAGATCGTGATAGCCTAACCTTAAGGAGTCATTATGTACGAAGCCTTCTTTGGCCTGCGCGAAAAACCGTTTCATGTCACCGCCGACCCGGCCTTTCTCTATCCGTCCCATCAACATGAGGAGGCGATGGCGCACCTGATGTACGGCATCCGGGAGCGCTTGGGATTTCTCATGATTACCGGTGAGGTCGGTACCGGAAAGACCACCCTGGCTAAGGCGCTCATCGAAAAGCTTAAACAACCCACGAAAACAGCCCTCATCTTGAATCCCGCCTTAAGTGGAACGCAGCTGCTCCGGGCCATCCTGTTGGATTTCGGCTTGGGATCAACAACCGGAACCGCTGGTGACCCACCCAAACGGCTGGGGTCAACGCGGGGGGAACTCCTGCAAACGGTAGAACAGTTTCTGCTGGGATTGGCCGATACCAGCGGAGTGGGTGTTCTGATTATCGATGAAGCCCAGGCCCTAAGCCCAGCCACCCTTGAACAGGTACGGCTTCTCTCCAACGTAGAAACACCTAAAGCCAAGCTCCTTCAAATCATCTTAATCGGCCAACCCGAGTTGGCCCAGCATCTCAAGAAGGATGCACGTTTACGGGCACTCCATGAGCGGATCGCCGTCCGATATCACATTCAACCGTTGAGTGAGGCCGAGGTGGCCGACTACATTGACCACCGCCTGAAAATTGCCGGCTCGACCGGAATCGTTCAGTTTGCGCCCGAGGCCATCTCAAGCATTGCGCAACTCTCCGGAGGCATTCCGCGCCGGATCAATCTGCTGTGCGACCAAGCCCTGGTGGCCGGATTTGTTCATGAATCCACAACCATTGACCCGACCCTGGTAGGTACCGCCCAAGGCGCATTGACTGCAGCGCCCGAGCCCGTTGCTACCGGGGATCACACGAATACCTCAATGCAAGGAGTAAACCCATGAGTCTGATTTCTGATGCTCTCCGAAAAACTCAACCTCCACCTGAGCCCCCTCCGCCCGGTAACAAATCCCGCTGGATCTTTGGGGCCATTGTGATGGGCGCGGTGGGCCTGGTACTCACGCTCGTCGCCTATCTCCCTAAAACCAGCAGTTCCCTGCTCCCTGCAACAGCGGGGATCTCCTCCGCAAAAAGAACCCCCTCTGCCCATCCCGCCGGGCTTCGGCTGCTGCGATCTGCTCGGAGCGGCTTAAGTTTAAACGGCATTGTACGGGGAAGTGATGGGGAATCACTCGCACTGATCAACGGACAGGTGGTCTCGGAAGGAACGATCATTGGAGGAGCAAAGGTTGTCCGCGTGGATCGAGATTACGTGGAACTTCGGGAAGGCGACAACGTCAGAACGCTGACGCTGCAGGATTAGAGGCTGTTTCGAAACCGACTCTAGTGGCCTCGTATTGCGAGAACCCCGCCCCTGGCGGAGGATGAAGCAATCTCTTCAGTAGAGTCGGACGAAGGCGTCTTTGAAATCTTGGAAGCGGGCATCCCCGGAAAGTTTAAGCCGTTCTAGATCCGCTTCTTCTTGAGTCACAAAAGATCCGACATAAACTCGGTAGCGAGTTTTGCCGTTGGTCCGGCGGCGCAAATCCACCAAGAAAGCCTCGTATCCCAAATCCTTCAAGTAGCACACCGCTCGATCGGCAGGTGCTTCGACATCGTAGACAGCCACCTGAACGGTGTAGGGGGTTAGATCCCCAGATGAAGGCGAGGCTTGGAGGCTGCGCATCCCAAAGGGGATACACAGCAAGCCAATCACTAAAACCCACGCCACCATCGCACCCAACGCCCCTGAGGAACCCTCCGCAGAACTCCTCCGGGTCGCTTCAGGGCAGTTCAACCGTTGCAGACGGGATTGAAGATTTTCCCGCTCGCGCCTGAGTGAGCTGAGTTCACCCCGAAGGCGACTCAGTTCGCCATGAAGAATCTCCTGCCCTGTCCAAACTGGGCTGGGCGTTTTTCGGTCTGTGACCGCAGGAGCAGCAACCGGTGTGAAGCGTCTCTGGGGGGACTGCTTGCGGCTGTGGTAGTTGCCATAGAGGCGCTGCTGAATCTCGGACTCGGAGAGGACCCGAACTCCTTCGGGAAGCGGGTTGCGCGGCTCAGCGCTCATTGCAGTCCCAACCGAAATCGAACCAAGGTCACGCCCCCTAAGGTCCAGCGGCCGTCCTCCACAAAACCTTGAGACAAACAGAGGCGAATGGCCTGCTCCATTCGAGTGGAGGTTCGGATGACCACCTGCGCAAAGCCCTTGGAGCGGCAGAAGGCCAGCGCTTCCTTTAAGAGACCGGATCCCATCCCATGGCCACGCAACGTGGAATCCACAAAGAAGCGTCTTAAGATGGCGGTTGTCTCATCCTCGGCCTTCACCCCGCATGTGCCCACAATCTTGCCTTCACGCTCAGCCACCAAGAAGGTGCTGCGCGTCCCGCCATAGGTTTTGTCTAAGCGGTCTAAATCCTCTGTGGAATAGGCGGCTTGGTCCTTGGGGAATTCGCCCCCCAAGATGGAGGTGATGAGACTCACGATGCCCTTCCCGTCTTCGGGTCGGGCTGAGCGAATATGGATTCCGGTTGAGGTTTCGGAAGAAGTTTCCTTACGAGGCAATCTTGTAAACTCTGTCGTGTTGCCGAACCTTAGCAGAAACCTGAATACCGACCTCGTCACCCTGCTTGGCTTCAGTAACGGGCTTATGGTCAATCTGCATGGAACGGATGGTTTCCTTTAAATCCGTAGTGTGTCCCTTGATCCAGATGGTTTCCCCTACCTTCAACGTTCCCTTCTGAATCGCTATGATGACGACGCTGGGGTGGGCGAAGAAAGAAACGGCCACTCCGATCTCGTCACCGGGGGGTGCTTCTGGAGATGGTGCCGGCTCTGGCATCTTATGCCCTCCTTACGCGAACTGCTTCATATTAGCCAAGTCCTTCTCACCTGTCAATGCTGTTACCATCACGGTACTGGAGCTAAAAGATGCTCCAAGGCAATCCGCGCTGCCTCTTGAGAGGCCGCCTTCTTGCTGGGTCCAGAACCCTGGCCATAGAGTTTTCCCCGCCAACCGACAGAAACCTGAAAGCGGCGGCGGTGACTGGGGCCGGCTTCTGCCACGACTCGGTATTCCGGTGTCGCCTTGAAGTAGCGCAGGGCATACTCCTGAAGCAGAGACTTGTAATCAGCGGCCAATTGCCCGGTCTCGACCGCCTCGATTTGACGGTGAAAGAGCTTCTTGATCAGCCGGGTCACCGGCTTGAGCCCCCGGTCCAAGTAGATGGCCCCCAAAACCGCCTCCAGGGCAGAGCCGATGACCGAGGGGCGCTGAGCCTCACCCCGGGAGATCTCCCCCGGCCCCATGAGGATCCAATCGTCCAACTTGAGGGCTGCCGCCACCTCTCCGAGTGTCGCGCGGCTGACCACCTGGGCCTTGACCTTCGCCAGATCCCCCACCTCAGAAACCGGGTAAAGGCGAAACAACTCCTCGGAAATGACCAGCCCCAAAACAGCATCCCCAAGAAACTCCAGCGTCTCATTGTCCACATGGAGGGCATCCGGCTTGGCCATTTGAGCATAGGAGCGGTGAATCAGCGATCGGTTGAGCATCGCCGGCTTACGGAAACGAACACCCAGAACCCGCTCCAGTCGATGCAGGTGCTTGAGTCGATCGCGTGTCAGTCCCTTACGAAGAAAAATGGCCTAACCCTCCCAGGCGCCTCGAATGGCCTTCGTGATGACTGGGCTCGGAACATTCTCTTTGACCGTGCAGCGGCCAATGCCGGTGGGCAGAACCCACCGGTTGCGCCCTGTAAACCACTTTTTGTCGTGTGACATGGCGCGGGTGATATCCGCCAAGCGCACACCGCGAAACGTCACAGGAAGGTCCAAGTGGCACAGAAGGCCACAGATCCGATCCGCGCTGCGCGCCGAAAGCAGTCCCAGGGATTGAGATACATCCGCAGCCACCCGTATCCCAACCGCCACAGCCTCGCCGTGAGTATAGGAACGGCGGTAGCCGCTGGCCGTCTCCAAGGCATGCCCAAGGGTGTGTCCGAGGTTCAGAATTGTTCGAATGCCTTTGGTTTCAAATTCATCCTGCTCAACGACTGCAGCTTTAACGCGCATCGCCCGATACAGAGCCCAACTCAAGCGATCAGCCCCCTTACGCATCTGACGTACGGAGCTGTGCTCCAGGGCCTTAAAGAGGGCGGCATCACGAATGACTCCGCATTTGGCCACCTCCGCCAAACCGGAACGGAACTGCCGCTCCGAAAGGGTCTCCAAGAACTTAAGCTCTACAAAGATGAGGCGCGGTTGAACAATGAGCCCCACCAAGTTCTTTCCCTGCGGAAGATCTACGGCGGTCTTTCCCCCAATGGCAGAGTCGACCTGAGCCAACAACGTTGTGGGCAGCTGCACATAGGGGATGCCGCGCTTGTAGAGGCCGGCTACCACACCGCCCAAATCCCCCACAACCCCTCCGCCCGCCAAGACCAAGAAAGGGCGCTTGCCCGGGCCATCCAACTTGGCCAAGGCCGAGAGAAGACGACTCAAGCTGGGCAAGCTCTTGCTTTGCTCTGTGTCGGCAACGGTCAGCGTCGTCACTGGCCCACCGACCCGCTGCAGGGCCTTTTGAATGGCCTTGCCGTGCCGACGCAAAATGTTTGGGTTGCTCAGAAGAATCGGATGGGTTCCCAGTGCCATGCGGCGCAATCGGGACCCCAAGCGGTTGAGATGCCCGGAGCCCACCACAATCTCAACCGGTTGCCGCGATAGCTTCATTCGAATCGTATGTGTTTGTCCCATCACACACCCAATGCGTCGGCTAAAAAGGTGACCGTTGGCCAGAGAAAACGCCTCAAGATCCCAAAGTAAATGAGCGCAAAAACAATCAGAATCCCCCAGCGCTCTAATTTCAGAACATGCCGGGCCAAAGAAACCGGCAAGAGCCCGACGAGAATCCGGGAACCATCCAGGGGAGGAATCGGCAGAAGATTAAAGACCCCCAAAACCAGATTGATGAGAATCAAATACGTAACCATCGCCTCAGCCAGCTCGGGAAGCGCGGAACCTGAAACCCGAAGCATGAATGCCAGCATTGCCGCCAAGATGAAGTTGGAGGCTGGACCGGCCAACCCCACCCAAAGCATGTCCTGCTTAGGCCTGCGCAGATGATAGGGGTTGATCGGAACCGGCTTGGCCCACCCAAAAACAAAAGGGGCCCGAGCCAGGAGCAGGATGATGGGCAGCAGCAGGGTTCCTACGGGATCGATATGACGCAGAGGATTAAAGGTTAACCGTCCAGCCTGTTTTGCTGTAGGATCCCCCAACAGCAAGGCCACCCAACCGTGGCTGACCTCATGAACCATCACGGCAATCATAAAGAGAGGAAAGAGCAGCAGGAAACCCATCAAAAAATCCATCAGCACAATCCTCTAGGAAGAGAGATGTTTGCTACCGATACACGACCGGCCGCCGCCCTTCCCTTGCCTCTGAGCAGCCCTTTTTTAAGCAAACCGCAGGTGACGGTGTGATTGGCGCGCACCACTGCTCCGCAGGATGCCCCATTGTCAGAATTGATCCCTGAGGGTAAGTCGATCGAGAGCACTGGAGAGCGCTGGCGGTTGATCCAATGAATCGCCGAGCGGAACGGTTCACGAACCTCACCGGAGAGCCCGGTCCCCAGCAGTGCATCGATGATCAGCCTGGGGTGGGTTTTTCTGCGGCACCATCGATTCCACAGCGCGCGGGAAGAGACCACTCGAACCGGAACCTTGAGCGCTTTTAAGATCTTGAGGTTCTCTGCTGCTGCGCCCTTAAGCTTGGAAAGCACTCCCAACAGAACCACCTCTACAGCAATCCCCCAGTTATCAAGATGGCGCGCTGCAACAAACCCGTCACCCCCGTTGGCCCCGCTGCCGGCTAAGACCAGCACTTTTCCGCTCGAGCGCGATTTTCTCGACAGCAGCGATTTGGCGCGCTGAGCCACTGCAGTGCCGGCATGCTCCATTAAAATCAGCTCCGGAATTCTGTACCGCTGCTGGGCTTGTTGATCGACCCTTCGCATCTGAGCAGCAGTTACAGCGGACATTTACCGAACGGCCGAACCGACCGCCACCTCTCGATCTGGAGTGAGCAAACTCAAAACCTCGCCATCCTGT
This sequence comes from uncultured Planctomycetia bacterium, assembly GCA_964597545.1. Lineage (GTDB taxonomy): Bacteria > Omnitrophota > Gorgyraeia > 1-14-0-20-64-10 > 1-14-0-20-64-10 > CAZQXN01. The sequence goes on from CAZQXN010000010.1 coordinate 9,468, forward strand.
GCTGCAAGCAGCATCCCGTTGGAGGTCACACCGCGGATGGTCGCAGGGTCCAGGTTGTCCACCACCACAATGGTCTTTCCGGTAAGCTCTTCCGGACGATAGTGGCGAGCAATGCCAGCCACAATCTCTTTCTGAGCGCCTCCAGACTCAATGGTCAGCACCAAAAGCTTATCGGCATTCGGATGCACTTTGGCCTCCAAAACCCGGGCCACTCGAAACTCCAACTTCTTAAAATCATCAAAGGTTGCCATGGCTATCCTCTAACTCGGGTACATCAAACTCAGGCACACCCACCACGAAACCAGCGTGGATCCACCCGCGACAGAAGTTCGGCGGCACAATCGCCCGCCACTGGCCCTCAGCGCCCCGGAGCTGAACCTTGTCTCCCTTGGAGAGGAACCCTAAACTCGTAAAATTGAGCCCCGCCCCGCAGCGAACATGGACCCGGTCTCCCTGGATCAGGCCCCATACCTCTTGGGCAGCCACATAATCAGAATGGACATAGACCGGCACCTCAATCGGAAGCGAGGTTCCGTACCATTCGCCGCTGCGCTCCAACAGGGGAATTTCCTGTCCTTGGGGAAATTGATACAGCGCTTCAAAGGTCAGTCCCGGACCCGAACGCAGATTGACGCGCTCCCCGGTCACCAACCCTGTAGGTGCCAAAGGCTCCTCCTGAGCAAGAGCACTCAAAAGGAGTGTGAGGAAAACCGGAAGGAAAAGAAAGAGGGGGTAGGGGCTTCGGTTCAAATCCGGCTACTTCTTCCCAGAAGCACCGGACGGCTTGGCCGATCCTGTCCCTGCCGCCTCTTTTGCTGCACCAGCTTGAGGCTTGCCGGCTCCTGCCGGCGCCTTGCCTGTCGCCTCGGCAGCTGCCGGGGCTTCCTTCCCTTCTGCTGAGGCCTCTCCCTCAGGAGAAGCCGCCTTACTCTTCTTGACCTGAATCTTGAGGTGCTTGACCTTCGGCAGTCCTAGAGCAGAAGTGTCGGCTGGATCGAAGTCGCCCTTCTCCATCAAAACCTTAACCCGCTCTAATCGGTTGAGGACCGAGCGGTGGCGCTTCATGGTATCCCCTGATTTGAAACTGGAATGGATTGACATCTTGTTCTCTTTCTTAAGCTTTATCCAGAAGAAAGACGCTTGATAAATGCGTCGCGATATCTCTTGCGTAACGTACCCAAAGATGCTTGAGCATGCTGCCGAGACCGATACCCAATGGCGCGCAGCTCATAGTAACGCCCCTGTTGGATGACCCGAACATCAATGCCCTTTCGGCGCAGCCGCGCTGCTTCATCGCGGGCCGACTGCGCCCCCACATAGCTGGCCAACTGAATCACATAACGCTGCGCTGGCCTCCGTTGGGGCCTAGGAACCACATCGGTATCCCGCTGGGAGGGAGCACTTGCCGGTTGAACGGTCTGCTCATCGACCCGTTCCTGCAGCATCCTCTCCGGAACTGCTGGGCTCGCCTGGGGGGAGACGACATCTGACACCCCCTCACCGGCTCGGGCCACAAGCTGGGGACTTGCAATGTCCTGGGGACCTGCAACCAGGTGCTTGCCCCGCTCTATCCCTAAGCAGTAACCGGCTAGAAACAAAAGAATTACGCTTAAGATCCCGAAGACCAGGTCCTCATAAGCAACCTTGATCCTCAGAAAGCGCCCCGGAAAAGCCGGCCAATTCAACCGCTTGGGTCGTTCAGCCGAGGGTAAATCTTGAAAGAGCTCCGGCTGCATGATGTGCTATTTTACCATAGGGTCTGACCCTTAGGTACACAATTGGCCCATCTGCGCTGTACCAAAGGGTCTGACCCTTTGGTACAGGATCATGCCAAGCTCTCTGGGCAGAGATCCCGAAAATCGCACCGGCGGCATTTGATGACAGAAGGTGTTGCAGCGAAATCAGATACAGCAACGCCCTCTGCCAACTCCGTGATCCGTCGGCGGGTCTCCTCCAGCGCTTCAGGTTCCTGCTCAAAGGAAAGCTTTTCATTATTGCGCAGGTAGTAGAAACTCACCCGCTTCGGGGTAAGCCCCAGTGCATCGCGAGCAGCAAGCGCATAGAGGCGCAGCTGAAGCTGGTCCTCGCTGGATGCCTTGGCCTTTGGCTTTCCGGATTTGTAGTCGATGATCTCAACCGATCCGTCTTCCAGGGGATCTACCCGGTCGACCACCCCTCGCACCCACACCGCTCCCAAGCGAAGGGTGAAGGCTTTTTCTACAAAGAGCGGAGGGCGGAAAGCACCCTTTTGCTTCTTGTAGAAGGCGCGCAGCAACTGCGCTCCAAGCTTAGAGATCTCCCGGTCTTGGAACGGCTCCCCGTAGCGGCATGGATGATGCAGCTGTTTGAAGGAAGCGAGCAGCGCCCCTTCAGCAGGGGCCTTGCCGGCCATGACCTCCAAGTAGAACTTCTCCAGGCAAAGATGGAGATCGCTGCCCAGCTGCATATCAGGGGTGGAGCGCACCGGAATTTTATAGATGTAAGCATAGAGGTACTTCTTGGGGCAGTAGCGAAAGGTCTCCATCTGCGTGAAGCTAAACTTCTCCTGCATGGGAAAATCAGATCGCTTGAGTGTTGCGGCTTTTCGGGCCGTTTCTGCGTGCAAAGCCGCCGCAAGCTGCGCAATCTCATCGAGGGCGCGCTTCAAGCCCTTGCTGTCCTTTTGATCCAGGGTGCGGATCTCCTCCAGCAGCTCTAGGGTTCTGCGCTCAGCTGCCAAAGCTGTCGGCCGGGCCCCTTCCCTCCCCCGAGGGTAAGTTTCCTGGTCCGACGGCGCATCCGACTCTTTGTCTTTCGCGACCCGCTGAATCTCATTCCCCAATCCAGAGGCCAGCATTTCTCTGACAAAAAGGGATGGGCGGCGATAGGCTTGCTCTTGCGTGAAGCAATACAGATGGCGCTTGGCCCGCGTGCAGGCCACATAGCAGAGCCGACGCTCCTCCTGGAGATGGAAATCCCCCTTGGGCAGGGATTCCTTCATCAGGGCAACGGGAAATGGAATCTGTTCCGGGCGACTCCGGGCCGGAAAGCGCCCCTGCACCATGCCCAGCAGAATCACGCAGTCAAATTCCAACCCCTTGGCCTGATGAATGGTCATCAGCTGCACCCGGTTGCCAACCTCCCAGCTCTCTTCGTCCGCTGAATCACTCATGCCGGCCTTGAGGGCGGAATCCAGGTACCAGAGAAATTCTGCCGGGCTTTGTTCCTCGGGATGACTCTGGGTATAGCGATGCGCCAAGCGCTTGAGCCCCGCCAGGATTGCCACCGGATCCCCCTCCGCAGTAACCGGCATCCGGAAAACAGCCCTGAGGGAGGAGCCCTCTGTTAGGGCATCCATCAAACGAATGACATCCCGCTGAGGCAATTGACGCTTGAGCCGGTCCAGCTCCGCGAGCAACTGAGCAACCCGCTTCTGGGAGGCGGCCTTGAGAGAAAGGTGCTTTGCCTGCCGCAGCGCCCTAAGAAGCGTTATCTCCTGCTCCTTGCAGGTGCGGCTGATGGCAAGCAGATCCTCCCCCGGAAGATCCCAAACCGGATGGCTCAGCAGTCGAAAGAGGCTGACGGAATCGTCCGGATCCTGCAGTACTTTCAGCAGAGCAATGACATCTTTAACGGCCGGATCGTTTAAAAGGGCGTATCTGCCGCGCACCAGGAAGGGGATGTGGTGAGCGCGCAGCGCCTCAACCAGAGTATCGCGGTGTGCGTGCGCCCGATAGAGCACGGCCACTTGATTCCACTGCGGCTCGCCTCCAGAGGTGCAAGCCGCAGACTGAATGACCTCGATGGCCCGACCTGCCTCATGGACATTGCTACTCACCTGCTCCACTGAAACAGGAGCGCCGGCTGGGCCCTCTGCCGTCAACCGCTTGTCTGGATCGTATCGATCGGTGCCGTTGTTCTGGATGAGGCGCTCAGAGACCGAGAGGATTTTCTGGGTTGAGCGATAATTGTGTCTCAAGCGCAGCGTCTTGACGTTGGGAAAAGCCTCCTGCATCAACAGGAAGCTGGCAAACGAAGCTCCCCGGAAGCGATAGATGGCTTGATCGTCATCCCCTACAACGCAGAGCTGTCTGCCATCTCCGGCCAAGAGCTTGAGCAGCGCGATCTGGGCAACGTTGGTATCCTGGAACTCATCCACCAGGATGTGACGGTACTGTGCGCGAATCTGCGCCAAGAGCCCTGGCCGCGCTTCCAGGTGGCGGCAGCTCTCCATGATGAGGTCCCCAAAATCCAGACATTGATGCTCACGCATCTGCTGCTGGTAAACAGAATAAACCGAGGCCATCTCTAAAGCGCGTTTGCGCTCCTCACTTTCTTCAAGCCCCTCGGCATAGCGGTGGAAATCCTCCGGAGAAACCAATTCATCCTTGGCGCGGCTGATGAACTTCAGGAAACCATCGATACATTCAGTCGGATTCGAGAGATTGAGATAGTGCTTCAATCGAATTTGAGGCAGGAGCTTGCGGAAGAAGACCCAGGTTTCTGTTGAATCCAACAGCTGGAATCGCTGGGGCAAACCCAGCTCCAAGGCGTAATCCTGAAGGAAGCGGTTGCAGAAACCATGGAAGGTGAAGACCCCCAGGGTATCGGCATAGGTTCCGGTAAGTCGCTCCACCCGCTCCAGCATCTCTCGCGCTGCTTTTCGGGAGAATGTCAGCGCCAGGAAATTGGCCGGCGTTAAAGCGGAATCCCTTTGCAGAAGGTGGGCGATGCGGTGAGCAATGACCCGAGTCTTTCCGGTCCCTGCCCCGGCCAAGATTAAGATCGGCCCTTCAGCGGTTGAACCCGCCTGACGCGGTTCGGCATTGCGCGGCTCCAAAGGAGGGTCGCCGGAGTTACGAGGCGACTTCTTCGATCGCGAGGGGGAACTCGAAGTGGACGGCACTGCCGGGCTGGTCGGCTGCATTGAAGTCTGTTTTGATGTTGTAAATCAACAGGCGGATGGAGGTAGCATCCGGGTGGGGCCGCGGAAAAGCAACGTACCCATCGTAAGCGATGCCGGGATGCACATAGCCTCCTGCCAAACGCACCTGCTTAATCAGGAAATGTCGCTTTCGAGCGCTGCCGCCGCTTAAGGCTCCAGCGACTTTAAGGGGAGCCCCGTAGGGACCGGGAGCCAAATCACCCGTTGTCTTGGCATAGGCCCAAACATTGGTCTTGGCCTCCAGGAGGGCCGAGATGTTATCCGGGGAAAGCTCCGGGTATTGGATGTTGATGTTGTCGATCAAGGCGAAATCACCGGGATCCACCTTGATGCGCTTGCCGCTGTGGTTGGCCAGCTTCACATAGAAGACAAGGGTTTGCGGCGGATAGGGGTTCTTATCTGCCAGCTTCCCGAAAACCTCTTTATTCTTGAAGAAAGCAGTCAGCTCCTCAGGATTTGCATACCGGACCGTCACATCAATGCCTGATTTGGACAGCGAACTGGTGGCAGGAGAAATCTGAACAGAGGTGGGCGGGCCCCCTTCTTCAGGCCGACGCTGCTCAATCTGGCCCTTGGGGCGCTCCAGCATGACCATACGGCCCCGGCAGCCACCTACTCCAATCGCCAGGCCGCACACCAAACCGAGTAAAACCACCTTCGTTCCAAGAAATCGAACCATCATGACCGCCGTCCTTTCCGTATCTTTAAGGTGTTCGAGAAGAAGTCGGAGACAAAAGAGAGGAGGGTCTCCTCCGGTGCTACTTGCAATTCCAAGCGAAAAGATTTCCAGGGCTCAGGAGGGTCGGCCGAGACCTTAAGCAGGCTCATCGCCCGAAGCACCCTCTCGGATAACGCCCCCTCCAAATGAAGCTGTGCTTGATGGTGGCGACCCATCCACCCTTCACCTGAGAGCCTAAGCAGCCGACCCTGAAGCGACAACCCTGTGAGATCCACTTGGGCCGGCCGGACTTCAAGTACTGCGGTGCCGCTGCGAGCCACCGGCTCTGCCGAAAGCACCTCCTGGGCTGCGGGCTTGCGAATCCGCCAGGAGGTCGGATCCAATCGGATCTCGCCCAGCCGCCAGGCTGTCGTCCAGCGTCCCAGAGGGAGCGGACCCGCTTGCTGAGCAATCCATACTCGGACAAGATGCAGCCGCCCCCCGTGCGGCGTCTGAAGCTTCACATCCCGAAGCTCCAAGCTGCGCCAGGGGGTCCAGCGCGCCTGGGCAATGCTGACCTGCCAACCGCTCCGACCCACAAGCCGCTCGGCTGCCCACTGCGCTGGCCGGGTCACCGGCCAGCCGAGAAATCCCAGAGCAAAGACAAAGATCAGTCCCAGGAAAAAGGGGCGGGGCGACTTCGTAGACGCCAACCGCTAGCCCTCTAACACCGCTTGAATTTGCCCCAGAACACGCTCATCCCGAGTCAGCACATAGCCCCGGACTGAAGCGCTCTCGTGGGTCAGAAGCCACTTGCGCTCTGTCAGCTGATCCAAAACCTGCTGAACCTGCTCTGCCTCAGCTCTCACCCAGGCTGAAATGCCCCGAACGGTCTCCACAGCCTGCGGCTGTTCCTGGAAAAACTGAAGGATCCTGCGCTCAACGAAAGCCGGGGATGTCGCCTCAGGCACAGCTATTTCCCTCCGCTGCGCGCGGGGCGGCCGGCCAAAGCAAGGGCAAAACCCTCCAGCGCCTTGGAGCGGACCGCACCCAAGAAGGCCTTGACCACCTTGGGATCAAATTGCGTGCCTGCATGCCGGGCAATCTCACGCGCTGCATCTTGAACCGAGAGGGTCCGTCGATAGGGGCGCTCACTGACCATGGCCTCAAAGGCATTTGCGACCCCCAGGATTCTGGCACCCAGAGGGATTTCCTCCTTCTTAAGCCCCTTGGGATACCCTGTCCCGTCGTAGCGCTCATGGTGATAAAGGATGATGGGGATCGCCGGCTCTAAGATATGCAGAGGCTCCAACAGGCTTGCCCCTTTGACTGGGTGCTCTTTGATCTTGGCAAATTCAGCCGGCTCCAGTTTGCTGGGCTTCTTCAAGATGCTCGTCGGTATGCCGGCCCGGCCGGCATCGTGCAACAGGGCCGCATATTCCAACGAACGCAGTTGGTCGTCTCCCAAGCGCATCTGGTGGCCGATCGCTAAGGCGATGTTGGCCAAGATCTGAGGACGTGGAACAGACTGCCCTGAGGCGGTATCCATGCCGCCCAAAATGGCACTCAAGCTCTTGATCGTCCCCCAGGTAATCCGCTCCTGGGTTTCGTACATTTGTGCGTTGCGTATGGCAACCACAGATTGCTCTGCCAGGGTGGTGAGAATCTCCTGATCCAATCGGCTGAACAGTTTGGTGCCGGTCTTGCGGCGCACGAGGATAACCCCCATGCACTCTTCCTCGACCAAGGGGACAATCATCATCCGAGGGGTCAAGCGGGAGGTGCAGGAAGCAGCCACCTTCCCAACCATACCCATCCCCGCCTTGATTGAACGAACAGAGCCGGACTTCTGCCTAGAAGGGCTCACTACTGCGCGGGGCTCGAGTGTCTGCTTCTCCTGATCCAGCAACCAGATGGTACATGCCTGGGCCCTGAGCACCTGGCAACAGAGACGAGCCACACGAGGCAGCAGCTCTCCTAAGTTCAAAGTTGAGCTGATCAAACGATGGATGGTATGGATGGTGGAAAGGGCTACGCATCGAGGCTGCAAGGTGTCGGAGAGGTTCTTAAGTTCTTGGGCAGTTGCGCGCTCCCTGAGTGCCGCCTCAACCACCAACCCGCCCAGTTGAAGCTGAGCGTTGGAAAGGGGCCGTTTGGCGTAACAGATTCCCAGAAACCCATGGGTTTTACTATTCCGGGAAAGGGGAAGAATGGCGGCGTTGCGCTCAATCGGGCAGAGGAATCGAAGGGGTTGGCCCGACCGACGGGCCTGCCCCAAGGCGGTTAAGAAGCGCTTCTGGCAGCGGGAGCGGTTGGCCAGGGACTGGCGAACATAGGGGCAAGTTCGGCAAGCGGCCTTGTAATTCAAGGATTTCGGCCGCTCCAAGGCAATTTCCCACCATATCAGGCGGGCCGCCTGTGCGGTGAGAATCTCCCGAAGGCGGCGTACCTGTGCAGGGTCAATCCATTGTGTGGGCTTCATCTTCTGCATGGCTTCACCTCTATTATACTCGGAGAGGCTCGTTTCGGGGAGTTGTTGCGCAGATCTGTTTAAGGCTCAAGCGGTGCCGCCCTCTACTCAAAGGGATAAAAAAGTTTGCGGTACTCCTGCATGGCAAACCGATCGGTCATCCCTGCCAGATAATCACAGACCACCCGGTAGGGATCCTCAGTCCGAAGGCGCCGCCGGGGCGTACCTGGCAGCTGGCCGGGCTTGCGCAGATAAGCCTGGAACAGGGCCGTCAGAAAACGCTGGGCCTTATCGGCCATCCGGACCACTTTGTGATGATGGTACAACCGCTTATCCAGAAACCGTTTCAGCGGCAGCCTCGCCCGCGTAAGCCCCGCGCTAAAGGCAATGATGCGCTTTGGATTCCTCTGGGCATCGGCAGGGCACCGAATGCGCCGGGCTTTGATCCTGCGCTGTGACTCCTTGATCAGATCCGTCACCTGCAGATCAATTAATCTTCGAATGATCTGGTAAATTCGAAGCCGCTGCTCACAGCCGGGAAAGTGCTTGCTCGCCTGACGTCGAGCATCTTTCCAAAGCGGAACAGCGCGAAGCTCTTCCTCGCGCAGGAGCTTTGAGGCAATCCCGTCGTCCAAATCGTGATGGTCGTAGGCAATCTCATCGGCCAGATCCACCACTTGGGCCTCCAGGCTTAAGTTCACAGGAACCAATCCTTCTTTTCCGGGCAAAGGAGAGCGGTGCTTATTCAGCCCTTCCCTGACCTCCCACGTGAGATTCAGTCCCGGAAAAGCAGGGTAGCGCTCCTCTAGGAGATCGACAATCCGGAGGGCCTGGAGGTTATGGTCAAATCCTCCGTGTCCGGCCATCAAGGTGCGCAGCGCCGCCTCGCCGGAATGGCCAAAGGGGCCGTGGCCCAGATCGTGAGCCAATGCAATTGATTTAACCAAATCGGTATTGAGGCGCAGCGCCCGGGATACTGTCTCTGCGATCTGGCACACCTCGAGGGTATGGGTGAGCCGCGTTCGATAGTAATCCCCCTCGTGAATCACAAAGACTTGGGTTTTGTATTCTAATCGCCGGAAAGCCGTCGAATGGATGATGCGATCGTGATCTCGCTGGAAGCTGGTGCGGTAAAGATGCTCCGGTTCGGGATAAATTCGGCCGCGGGAGCGCTTGGAGGCAATGGCGTAGGAGGCCAAGGCTTTGCGCTCCTGAGCCTCTTGCTGTTTCCGGGTCAGCATTGAAAGCGGCTAGCGTTTACGGCGCTTCTTTCGGAGAGGCCCCCGGCGAACCAGGAGGCGGTACGCCGCATCCAGGGACTGGGAGATGACTTTCGTCCCGGAGAAGATAGGCATGAAATTAGTATCACCCTTCCAGCGAGGAACGATGTGCAGATGCAGGTGCCCTGGAATCCCTGCCCCGGCAACCCGTCCAAAATTCAAGCCCACATTGTAGCCGTGCGGTTTAAGCCCTTGTCCCAAGCGCTCCATGGCATCGTTAGCCAACTCCAACAAATCCAGCCACTCGGTCTTGCTCAAGCGAGAGAGGTGGCCCACGTGCCGGTAGGGAGCAACCATCATGTGACCATTGCTGTAGGGGAAGAGATTGAGCAGAGAAAAACCGTGCGCGCCGCGCTTGACCACGAAGTTCTTGGCATCCAGCTTAGATCGCCCTTTCTGGCAAAAGAGGCAGTCCCGAGTCCCAGGCGCGTGGGTTGAGGTGATATAGGCTTGCCGCCAAGGTGCCCAAATCCGTTTCTGGTTCATGCCGCGCCTCCGGAATCTTGCAGGGGTGTCTCTGTTTTCGCCGCACCCGACCGTTCAAAAGTACTGTCTCTTGCCGACAGCGGCACTGCAGTCGCGCCCATAGGTGCGTGGGAGGCGGCTGTGGGTGACGGGATGCAGGGCAAACCATACAAATCCAACAAATCATTCAAGAGGGTCAGATCCCAAAGACGCACCCGGGCCTGCTGGAGAATGAGGCGCGCGTGAATCTCCACTGGGTAGGCGCCGATAAGCACCTTCCGATAATCTTTGTAATGGGGAAGCGCTGCAAAGGTGTCTAGAAGGCGGCGGGCCTCACCCTCCTCCAGAGAACCGGACCAAGGCACCACCAACCACCCCTTGGCGGTCTTGCCGGGGCGCCGCGCCGCAAACCACGACTCTCCTGAGAATGCTGAGATCCCCTCGACGCTCTCCCATTGAGGCAGGAGGGTGCGTCGACCCTCCATCTCCACCTGCTCCCCCTCCCACAACCGCATCAAAGCAGCAACGCGTTCTGTCATCGGCTGATTCAAGCCTTGGCGGACCTCTTCCATCCATTCCTGAAGGGAATGCCGAAACTGCACACGAGCCCCGGCCCAATCCACCCGCGCGACCCCCTCGATAATGGGGTGAGTGGTCCGCATCCACAGCTGAAAGAGCTGGTCGGAAATCCTAAAGAAGACCCCTTGCCGACGGACCAATCGCGCCTGTTCCAGAGCACGCAAACCACGGTTGATCTGCAGCGTAGGCCGGTCGAGCCGCTCGGCAATCTCGCCGGCCCGGTGCTGGCCCACCGCCACTGCACCTAATATCTGAATCCACAAGAGACGGTTGTTGTGGGCAGGGAGGCGCCCCAGTTGCTCCTCGAAGCGCAGTCGAAGCTTCCCCTGAGGATCAAAGAGGAGGGATTCCAATAAATCCAGCACACAATGCTCATGGACCGGATGGGGTGAATCAGAGCAGTTGCCCATCAGCCCCTGTTGAAGGAGATCCAGATTACCGGGGTGACCCTGAACCAATTCCATCAGAAGGTGCTCTAAGAATGGGTCCTGCTGTCCTTCGGGCCAAACCGATCGAATGGCCTTCAGAGAAGCAGCGGGAGCCAAACAGCCCACCGGAATGATTTCAAACTGGCCGAAGAGGAGGGAGAGCCCTTCCTTCAGGATAGACCGAGCGCGATGCACCCGGGAGGAGGCGACCAAATAGAGGGAACCGCTCTGCACCATAATCTTGCGCCCCAATCGCTTGAAGGGATCCTTGACCGGCAAGCGCTGAAGCAAATCAAACTCATCTAAAACAACCAGCACACCGCGCCCCAGTTCCTGCGTCACCATCTGGGGCAAATCCCAAAGCCGGTCATAGACCTCGTCGGATCGGTACGATTGCGCCCGATCCAAGAGGCGGGCCGCAACCGCACAGGTGCGCGGTACCCGGGTAGCGCTCAAACTGATCAGCTCGCTATGCTCCGCTGGAAGCGGTTTGACCCCTTCGACCTGAAGGACGCCATACAACAAAGCCTGAACAAAGCGCTGTGCCCATTCGGCCACAGACTCCCCTTCCCTAAGCTCCAGGTAAAAGGGGATGGGGCCTTGGGGTGCCGAGCGCTGCGACTGCAGCAGGCGGTTGAGCAGGGTGGTCTTGCCCATGGCCTCGGGACCCACCAAGGCAAGGTTCTTGCGGTAGCCCGCGTTGAAACTCTCTACGCGCTTGAGCAGCAGATGAGTAATGTCGTCTCGATCAAACCAAATCATGGGTTACGGCAAATAGTACAATGGATTCTGAGGTTCCTGATTCTTTCGTATTTCAAAGTGAAGTGCTGGAACTTCCGCGCGACCGGTCTGCCCTACTCGGGCGATGACATGGCGCTGCTGGACTTCATCCCCGTACTGCACAAAAATTTCCTTCACATGGGCGTAAACGCTGGCCAAACCCGCCCCATGGTCAATGATAATGGTCTTGCCAAAACCAGGAAGCCCCTGATGAATGAAGCTTACCCGGCCGCCCCGAGCCGCTAACACCTCAGTCCCGGATCGAGCTTCAATGTCCAGGCCCTTGTTGACCATTCCCCCGCGACGACCGCCAAAGACAGAGATGATCTTGCCGCGAACAGGCCAAATGAAGTGCTCCTCCACACGAGAAGCCTTCGGACGAACGGATTCAACTGTTCGCCGGGAAGCAACCGCCCGGCGGGACTTGCGTACAGGCTGCCGTTTTTCGGGGATCCTAAGCTTCTGACCTACTTGAATCTGAGAAGCATTCGTAATCTGATTCAGATCCGCCAAGGCCTCCAACTCCACCTGGTATCTCCTGGAGATAGACCAGAGCGTCTCACCTCGGCTAACCAGATGCACCACCCCGCCCTGCGAAACAACCTCTGGACGGAGAGGCTGCCGATGAGGGGCGCAACCGACCATCAAGGCCACAGCAAGAAACATGCTCAGGTACTTAAAGAGTGTATTCAAACCCACCAACAGATTTCAAGCGGGTGGGGGGAATCGTGTACCGCACTCCCTGTGTCCCAACTTTGCTGCAGAGACAGCGGTCCACCTTCGATCCCCCCACCAACAGATTTCAAGCGGGTGGGGGGAATCGAACCCCCGTACTCAGCTTGGGAAGCTGATATTCTGCCACTGAATTACACCCGCAACAAGTTCTTGAAGTGCCCAGCCGCCTTACAAGATGGCGGCTCGTGTCATCGATTGATAAACCTTAGACCTTTTAAGGATCTCGGACCTCGTGGCCTTGACCAGCTTGGCCGGCCCAAAGGTCTCAATGGCGATTGTTGCGGCAACAGAAGCATATTGAATGGCTCGGCAGAGCGTCGCCCAAGAAACACGCTTCTGTGTCCGTAGATACCCCATGCAAGCCCCTGCAAAAGCATCCCCAGCCCCGGTGGGATCTGTCACCTGCTCCACCGGATAGGCCGGCAAGGAGAAGAAGGCATCGCGAGAGGCCGCCAGGACGCCGTGCTCCCCTTTCTTGACAATGGCCACCTTCGGACCCAAGCGCGCCAGCACGCGGGTCGCCTGTACTAAACCATGTACGCCGGTTAAGAGCCGCGCTTCACTGTCATTGAGAAAAACCAAATCCATGCGCTTTAAGAGCTTCAGGAATCCTCGGCGCTGCGTCTTGATCCAGTCATCACGAGAATCGCAAGCGACGATCTTGGGGGCCTTGAGCTGCTTCAAGACGTGCCACTGCAGATTGGGGTGGATGTTCCCAAGGAAGGCGTGGCGGCTGCGCTTTAAAGCTGGCGAGAGCTTGGGAGAAAACCCACTGAAAACGCCTAGATCGAGGTGCAGTGTGGTCGGCTGAAGATCCCTGTTGTAGCGGCCTTTCCAGCGAAAGGTCTTTCCCTCGACCTGAGTAAGCCCCTCTCCATTGATCCCCTTGCGCGAGAGCAAGCGGCTGTACTCGGAGGGAAAATCAGAGCCCACCACAGCCAGCATGGCGGTGGGAGACCACAATCGAGCCGCCAACGCCGCATAGGTAGCCGATCCCCCTAGAGCCTGACGGATGCTCCCCCAGGGGGTTTCAATGGAATCAATGGCAACGGAACCGACAATAAGAAGGCTCATGAAGACATTTGCTCACAAAATGCACGCGCCGCTGCTTCAGGATCCGAGGCAGCGGCGATCGCCCGAACAACGGCAACCCGAGTGGCACCCGACGATAATACCAGAGGCAGTGTGATCAGGTCAATCCCTCCGATCGCTACCCAGGGGATCTTAATGTGGACCTTGACCTGCGTTAGAAGCTGTGTGCCCACCACTGGATAATCCGGCTTGGTGGGTGTGGAGAAGACGGGTCCAACCCCAATGTAGTCAGCCCCATCCCGCTCAGCCGCCTTGGCCTCTGCCAGGGAGTGGGTGGAACGGCCGATCATCATCCCCTCTCCTGCCTGTTGGCGCGCCTTGGGAACCGCCAAATCCTTATGCCCCAGGTGCACACCATCGGCCTGAACCTTGAGTGCTATGGGCAGGCGGTCATTGACCACAAAAAGAGCATGGTGTTTATGCGTAAGCTTACGCAGTGCAGCCGCTGTTTCAAGAAAGGTGTCATCCGGCGCCTGCTTATCTCGCCATTGAATGACCTCTGCCCCGCCCCGAATGGCTGCCTCAGCCACGACGAGGGGATCCTGCGCACCTACGACCGAACGGTCAATGATGGCGTAGAGTCGAGAGTTTTGAATAGAGGGCTTTTTCAATGGCATAGGTCCGGAATCGAAGCAGCCCAAATTGCTTAGAGGCTGTCGGATCATCCAGCCGGCTGAATTCCTCCAACACCCGAAGGGCTTCTTGAACGCGGCGGATGTTGGCTGCTGCCAGATCCTTCAGGGTGGGATGCAGCCTCACCTTTCCTCGTCGGGAAGGCCTCCCAACATCAGCGGTGGTGGTGCGGCAACGCAGACGCTTGGGGTTCGAGTGTCTTCGGCTCACACGCTCTAAGGCATAGCGCAGCCGCTGACAGCGTCGGGTGAGGAGGCCTTCGTCCAACACCATCCGAGCCACCTCTTCGCAAACCCGCAATCCTTCACGGGCGCGATTGAGATTGGCATCTAAAACACGGAGAAAGGCCTTAGAGACAACATGGGAATCTTTTTTTGGCAAGGTCACCTCAGCAATGCAGGGGTTATTCGGAAAGAGCCCGCCTCCGGGCCTCTTCCATGGAGTTCGGCAGGAGGGGCTTAAGACCCTCATGGAAAGTCACCAGAAAATAGCTGATATCCTCAACACTGTATCCAGCGAGGGGAAAATCAAGATTAACATTCATGGTGGTGCCGGGCTTCGTGACCCCCTCCGTAAGATGCGGATAGGCATCAGCGCTTAAGAGTTGGTCTTTCTCATCAAAGAAAGCCACCGCGATGGCAGTATGGATACTCTGGTCGGTCTTGTTGTTGTAGATAAGCAGCGCCTTGATCCAGGGCTTCCAACCCTCCAGATCCGGACCCGGCTCCTGCAGCTCGAAGCTGAGCGAGTAATTGACCTTCCCGAAAAAGCCATATGAGCGGTCAATTCCAAAGGGAAAGCGCCGCATCCCACCCACCGCAATCGGGCCCCGTTCGATCGATTCGATTTCAGGGTGGTAGAAGGTCAGGGTCTTTGTCCCGGTGTCCAGGCGCACTCGTTCGGAGGTCTCCTCGACAATGAGCCCCTCGTAGCTGCCCTCAGGGATATGGACGATATCTGCTGAGGCCTGCAACACCCCTGCCCCCAACGCCATCCAGAGACTTAAGAAGACGCGCTTATGCAGCAGAGATTCAATACCTTCTGTCCACCACAAAGTCGACCTCATTGTCCCCTGCGGCCCCAATGACCACATCCCTCCACTCGCTGTGGATGTTTAGGGCGTCGTCCGGCTCAGAGACAACGTACCAAGCGGTCGCTGAATAATCGTCGGGCTCAACCCCATCGATCGTGTAGCTGGCTCGGCCATCCGTGAAAACCTTATCCTCCAGGTCGACACCGAAATACCCCATCCCCTTCTTTCGGTTGAACTGAATCCTAAGATACCCGGTCTCATTGGGCTCCTTAAAGAGGCGCACTGATCCGGAAACCGATGCCTCCCCCTCCTCAATGCTTCCAAAGCGGTCATAACCGGTATCTTCTTTGCGCGGCTGTGTGGGATCAGAGGAGAAGGAGAAGGCGGCCTCACCCCCCTCGCTTTGTTCGGAACCAGACCACTCCTCTTTGAGGTACTTCCAGCGACCCTGCTCTCGAACCAGGGTAACGCTGCCCTGCATCTTGCCCATAAACGTCTCGCTGCTGCCGGTTAACGCGGCTGTATCCCCCTGGATGTCTACATCGGTAAAAGCGATGTTGGCAGGCATGAGCGCCGACATCTGCTTCATCAACTCAGGGGTCATATCTCCAAAGTCCTCTTGCCACGTTTCCAGGCCCGCCTGAGCAGTTCTCTGCCGAACCCCCTCTATGTCTCCGTCTTTAAAAGCAGAGATATAAGCGTGATAGGCTGCCTCGGGACCCTCTTCGTCACCCATGGCCCCTCCAGCTTTCTCTGACCCGCCCCCACTCTTCTGTACGCTGGACCACGCCTCCTTGACATATTTCCAGCGACCCTGCTCGTGAACCATGGTGACACTGCCCTTGGCAGGACCCAGGAATGACTTGGCACTTCCGGTTAAAACCACCCTATCCCCCTCGATGTTCACATCATCGAAAACAATGTTGGTGGGAATCATCGGCGACATCTGCTTCATCATCGCAGAGCTCATGTTTCCATAGGTTTCATCCCAAGCCTTCATGCCCTCTTTCGCAACCCGCTGCCGAGTTCCCTCGACGTCCCCCTGCCTGAAGGCTTCCAAATAGGCTCGATAGACTGCTTCAGGGCCACCCGAAGCGCTGTTGTCTGCCGCCTGCCCTGCCACGGGGGACTGAGCAAGCGGTGAGACCCCGACGACAACCTGTTCTGCTTTGGGCCCAGAGCGCTCAATCCGCTCAATCTGCTCCGGGAGATACAGCATGGAGGCTCCGTCTCGCTCAACCTCGATGTAGCCGGCCTCCTCGCTTAGGCTGGCGGCCTCAATGGTCCGGCCATCCTTGAGCACCAGGGTATCTGCCAGAAGCTCAGAGACTCGACCCACCGCAACGCCCAGGAAGACCGCGAGCAGCAAACCAATCTTGGAAGCTTGCGACATGACTACCTCCTCTTTTGCTTTCTCTTAAGCCTGTGAAGCATCCGGGTTGTCGAGCGCCCTTTGAGATAGGGTATTTGAATGACACGGCCGCCGTTGGACTCAACAAAGTCCCCGCCGACAATCTGTGCTTTCTTCCAGTCGGCCCCCTTGGCCAAGAGATCCGGCCGCAGGAGACGAATCACGCGAAGGGGGGTATCCTCCCGAAAAACAACCACATAATCAACCGGCTTGAGTGCTGCCACCAACCGGGCCCGATCGCGAACCGGGGTGATGGGCCGCCCTACCCCTTTAAGACGCCTGAGGGAGGCATCGGAATTGACTGCAACCACCAGAACGTGGGCTTGCCGTTTGATGGACTCCAAGTAGCTCAGGTGTCCTGCGTGCAAAAGGTCAAAACAGCCGTTGGTGAAAGCGATGATCTTCTTCTGGCGGCGCAGCCGGTTAAGTTCCGCTGCCAGCTGCGGCAAGGAAAGGACAGTGCGATTAACTGCGCGCGAAGTGCGCTTCAACGAGTTCGCAGAGTATGTGTGTGACGGTAATGTGCGCTTCTTGAATCCGGCTCGTCAACTCCGCGGGGATCACCACGGCGACATCCACCGCCGATTTCAAGGCACCCCCATCTCGGCCGGTCAGGCCCATGGTCGTAAGCCCCATCGCCTTGGCAGTCTTGACCGCCGCCAAAACATTGGGGGAGTTACCGCTGGTGGAGATGGCAAAGGCAATGTCCCCTGCCGCTCCCAATGCTTCGATCTGCCTCGAAAATACGGTTTCAAAACCAAAATCATTGGCGAGCGCCGTCAAGGCAGAGGTGTCTGTGGTCAGCGCTAAGGCCGGCAGTGCGCGCCGGTTGATCCTGACCCGGCCCACCAATTCCGCCGCCAAATGTTGGCTGTCGGCAGCCGAACCCCCATTGCCAAAGAAGAGGATCTTGTGGCCCTGGTTTAAGGCATGGATCCAATCGCCCGCAACCCGATCCAGGGTCGGAACCAGCGAACCCAGCACCGCCTCTTGAGTCTGGATGCACGACTTGAGGCACCCCTCAATTTGGCGCGCTAGGCTGCCTTTATCCGAAGAAGAGTTTGGCGATGTCATAAAGCGCCTGATCCACCGTTTTGATCTCTTTTGTGGAGGCCGAAAGATCAACGGCAACAATGTCGTTGCCCTTGAGGCTGACCATCTTGCCGAATTCGCCGGAGAGTGCGAGCTCCACCGCTTTGACGCCAAAGCGCGTGCCCAGGACGCGGTCAAAAGCAGTGGGAGAGCCGCCCCGCTGAACGTGCCCGAGCACGGTTACGCGTGTCTCAAAACCGGTCTTCTCTTCAATCAGCGCTCCGAGGGAGTGGCCAATGCCGCCGAGACGAACGTGGCCAAACTGGTCCAGCTTCTTATCCTTGGTGACCATCTCACCTGGTTTAAACTCAGCCCCCTCAGCCACAACCACAATTGAGAAGGTCTTGCCGCGATCATGCCGCTTGCGAATGGCGGCGCAGACCTCCTCCGTATCAATCGGGGCCTCGGGCACCAGGATGGCATCTGCGCCGCCGGCAATGCCGGCATGAACCGCAATCCATCCGGCGTGGCGGCCCATCACCTCGCAAACCATGATCCGATTGTGACTCTCTGCAGTGGTGTGCAACCGGTCAATCGAGTCCATGGCGATGTTGACAGCGGTGTCAAAACCAAAGGTGTAGTCGGTCTCAGCCAAGTCGTTATCGATCGTCTTGGGAACGCCAACCACCTGAACCTTCTCCTTGGAGAGCCTGTTCGCAACCCCCAAGGTGTCCTCGCCGCCAATGGCGATCAGCGCATCCAACCCTAAGACGTTCAAGTTCTTCTTCACTGCCTCCACGTGCTCAGGCTTCTTGTATGGGTTGGTTCGAGAGGTCCCCAGAACCGTCCCGCCCTTATGCAGGATGCCGGATACAGAAACCAAGTCCAGTGGGGTCGTGCTCTTCTCGATCAACCCCTTCCAGCCTCCCTTGATGCCCAACACCTTAACCCCTACGCTGTCGGCCTTGCGGACAATCGCCCGAATGACTGAGTTTAAACCCGGGCAATCACCCCCGCCCGTCAACACGCCAATGGTTTGAATCGATTTGGCCATATTAAAACCCCCGAAATGGTCCGGAAACATTCTCGTCTGTACGCTCAGGAAGATGCTCCTTCACATCCCGGTGAACGATCTTTGCCACATGCACGCGAACGGCAACCGGCTCCTCAATGCCGGAGAGCATCTCCTGAATTCGGGTCTTAACGACCCCCTGGATCTTCTCGGTCACTTCCGGGATGTGGGCCTCTGACCAAAGGGTGGCGCGAGCGCGCACCGTGATCTTTCCCTTGCGGGCAACCACATCAGAGCGCAGTTCCTTGACTGCCGGAATTTCTCTTGCCGCCTTGTGGATGAAATCCTCGATCGCAGTCAGGGAAACCGTCACCTGCCCGTCCGGGTTGTCAAAGGCGATGGTTTTTTGGCGCTGGGCCTTCGCCAGGGTGAGCTCCGCGAACATCCAGTTAAGCAAGATCAGCCCCACACCCGTGAGGAACAAGGCAAGCCGGAGATTCTTCTCCTGGTATGCCTCCTCAATCCAGAGGACCGTCCCGTCCAGGGGGATCCACTGCAAAGAAAAGGCCACCAGCCCCACGCCCATCAGAATGAACAGGACGATGTAACAGGTCATGATAATCCATGTAAACAGCTTCATCCGAGTCAGCTCCGTTTCGGTTTGATGTGATGAATGGAAACGTGAACCTCGCCTGCGGAAAGGTGGGTCATCTTCTCTATCATTTCTCGCACGCGATCCTGCACCTGGGTCGCCACCTCTGGAAGGGCCACCCCATATTCCACCACTAAGTTGAGCCACAGGCGAACATCTTGGTCCTCGGCCTCGACCCGCACACCCGAATTCCCCGGCAAGAAGCCCCAGGGAGGACCCCCCCGCCAGATGCCCACCACCCCTTCAACCTCCTGGGCGGCTTGAGCGGCAATCGCTCCAATGACTTCATTGTGAATCTGAACAGAACCTAAATCAGTTCTTCGTGCCATCTTATGCCCCGACCAGTTCTCCGGCCGACTTCGAAGCGCTGGACAGACGCTCAACGAAATCGGTAGAGTAGTTGCCTGCTACAAAGTTACGATCCTCCAACACCCTGCGATGAAACGGGACGGTTGTGCGCATGGGCTCAACGGTCATCTCATCGAGAGCTCTCAACATGGTTCGAATGGCCTCTTGTCGATTCTTGCCGTGCACGATGATCTTCCCCAGCAAAGAATCATAGTGGGGTGGGATGCGATAGCCGGTGAACAGGTGCGAGTCTACCCGCACATTGGGCCCTCCAGGCGGATGGTACAGGGAGACCATGCCCGGACAAGGCAGGAAATCCTGATCCGGATCCTCGGCATTGACGCGGCACTCAATGGCATGACCGGACCAGCGGATCTCCTCCTGGGAGAATGAGAGCTTCTCCCCTGCCGCCACCCGAATCTGCTCTTTGATGAGATCGCGGCCCGTCACCATCTCGGTCACCGGATGCTCCACCTGGATGCGGGTATTCATCTCCATGAAGTAAAAGGATCCCTTAGCATCCAAGAGGAACTCCATCGTCCCCAAGGAGTTGTAGTTGACCGCCTTCGCCCCTTTGATGGCCGCCTCTCCCATGCGTTTGCGGAGTTTCGAATCGACCGCCGGCGAAGGAGATTCCTCAATCAGCTTCTGGTGCCGCCGCTGGATGGAGCAGTCCCGCTCCCCGAGGCTGACGATGTGACCGCGAGAATCGGCGGCAATCTGAATCTCAACATGGCGTGGGCGCTCAACAAACTTCTCAATGTAAACTTCTGAGTTGCCAAAGGCAGCCTCTGCCTCGGCCTGGGCCATCATGAGGGCTGAGATCAACCGCACATCATTGTGGGCAGTCCGCATCCCCTTGCCCCCGCCCCCGGCGGCCGCCTTGATCATGACCGGATACTGAATCTTCTTGGCAATCTTGAGGGCCTCCTCTTTTCCGGAGACCGCCGCCAAAGATCCCGGAACCACCGGAACGCCGGCCTTGGTCATGATCTCCTTGGCCTGCCGCTTATCCCCCATGAGCCGGATGGACTCGGGGTCCGGCCCAATAAAGGTGATCTTGCAGGATTCGCAGATCTCAGCGAAGTGGGCGTTCTCGGCCAAGAAACCATACCCGGGATGAATGGCCTCTACATCGGCAATCTCCGCCGCGCTGATGATGGCGGGGATATTGAGGTAGCTGGCGGCGCTGGTGGCCCCCCCAATGCAGATGGACTCATCGGCCATGCGCACATGGAGGGACTCGGCATCCGCTTCGGAATAGACCGCTACCGTTCGGATCCTCATCTCCTTGCAAGCCCGGATGATCCGTGTGGCGATCTCGCCTCGGTTGGCAATCAGGATTTTTGAGAACATATTCAGGTGTCCGTCATTCCCCTGGAAGGGGGAATCAAACGCTGTCCTCGACTTGATCGAGGATCCTCGCCCCTCGGTCGAGGCCGAGGGCAAGCTTCGCGAGGAGACTTAAGGAATTCACGTTGTTTCTACAACGAAGAGGGTCTGACCAAACTCGACCGGCTGAGCATTCTCAACCGAGATCTTAATCAGCTTGCCCCTGACCTCGGATTTGATCTCGTTCATCAGCTTCATCGCCTCAACGATACATAGGACCTGCCCCACCTCGATGGTCTGACCCGCCTCTACAAAAGGCGGTGCCTCAGGGGCGGGCGCTCGGTAGAAGGTCCCCACCATGGGAGATTTGATCTCTGTGCCTGCCGGCACCTCGGGTGCGGCGGGAGCGGCATCGGCAGCAGGTGCCCCAGCGGAGGGAGCAGGAACCCGCTCCACCACAACGCCGGCAGGACCCGAGCCCTCCTTGCGAAGGCGGATCTTCATCCCTTCGCGCTCCAGCTCGATCTCACCCAACCCATGTTCGTCCATGAGTGCGATCAGTTCTTTCACTTCTTTTAGATTCACTTGAGACCTCGTTTGACTGTTAAGCCCGGCCGACGTACTCGCCGGTTCGAGTATCCACCTTGACCTGCCCGCCGGATTCGACGAACAGCGGTACTTGAATTCTATATCCGGTCTCCAGGGTCGCCGGCTTCATTGCCGCCTTGGAGGTATCCCCCCTCAACCCCGGGTCCGACTGGGTTACCTTAAGGATCACGGTGGTCGGCAATTCCAAGCCCACCAGTCGTCCCTCGTAAAACTCGCCCTTGACCTCCAAACTCTCGGTGAGGTAATGAACAGCATCTCCCAGCTCATCGGCAGTCAGAGCCAACTGGTCGTAGCTGTTGACATCCATAAAGTGAAAGGTGTCGCCGCCCTGGTAGAGATACTGGATCTTGCGCTTCTCAATAAAGGCTTCTTGGAACTTCTCCCCGGCATCAAAGGTGCGGCTGACCACGTTGCCGGTCTTGATGTTCCTGAGCTTCGTGCGCACGAAAGCCGCGCCCTTGCCCGGCTTAACATGCTGATACTCTACGATGAGCTGCAGCACGCCATCCAAAAGGATGGCCATGCCGGTTTTAAATTGGTTGGTGGAGATGGTCATTGAACCCCGCGTATTCTAGCGTCTGGCCCTTCTCGCCGTCAACAGACCTGCCAATGCCCTCAGCCCCAGGCTATAGCTCTCGGCCCCGAAACCGCTGACCTGGCCGTCAACCACCGGTGCCATCAGCGAGGTGTGGCGAAAGGATTCTCTCCGGTAAATGTTGCTCAGATGCACCTCTACCGATGGCAGGCGCACCGCTTCGAGCGCATCGCGAATCGCCACCGAGGTATGCGTATAGGCAGCCGGATTGATCAGGATGCCGTGATATTTACCGCGCGCATCACCGATTGATTCTACGATCTCCCCCTCGTGGTTAAACTGATGAATCTCAAGTGAGACTTTAAGCTTCTCGCCCAAGGTCTTCAACCGCTCATTGATGGTCGCGAGCGCAACCTTCCCGTAAACAGAAGGGTTACGCTCTCCTAAGAGCTGCAGGTTGGGGCCGTGGATCACCAACACACGTTTCATGGTTTCTCTGCCTCTTCCACCAACATCACCGGAATGTCGTCCCGAATGGGAAAGCGCAAACCGCATTCGGGGTTGGTGCAGATCACCCGTTCCTCTTTCAATGTGACTGAGGCTTTACAGGCCGGACAGGCCAACACCTCAAGCAGGGCTTCATCGATCATGGCTCACTCCGCCTCCTTGACGGCTTTGGCGTCTTCCTGGAGAAGCTTTTCCGCCGGAAGGCCCGACGGAGGTGCTTCGATTGCCACCAGGCGATCCTGGAACCTCTCCAGATGACGCTCTGCCTTTCCAAAATTATCGGCTGCGTAACGCAGCTGCTTACCTGCCTTGTCAAAATCCTCCCGCACGCCGGAAAGCTCCTGCTGCAGGCGGATAAGTCCCGAAAGAATATCCTTGGCGCGCTCGGCTACCGTCAGCCCCCGCAGGCCCAGCAGGATCACTTGGAGATAGGCATAGAAGCTGTTGGGGGAGACCGGGATCACCTGGCGTTTGACCGCGTGCTGGAAAACCCCCTTCTCATCACTGACCCCATCCCCTTTAATGACCGCTTCATAGTAGACGTTTTCGGCCGGAATGTACATAAGTGCGAAATCAAATGTCCCCTCGGAGGGACGAATATATTTCTGGGCAATGGCATCGATGTGTTGCTTCACATCGGCCAGCAACCCTTTGCGCCACTGCGCCTGCTCTGCTTCGGTGGCGGCCTCCCCCATGCGACGAAACTGCTCAAGGGGGAATTTGGCATCGATGGGAACGATCCTCTCCTGCAGGCGAATGATGGCGTCCACCCGTTCCCCGCCGGAGAATTCATACTGAAGGGCATAGAAATCACTGGGCAGAATCTGCGCCAAGAGATCCGCCAAGAAGAACTCCCCAAAACCTCCCCGCATCTTGGGGGCTCTGAGCAGCTCTTGGAGCGAGGAGACGTTGCGCCCCACCGATTCTACCTGATCGGTCGCCTCCTTGAGGGAGCCCAACTGCTCTTTGATGTCCGCAAAGGTTCGCTGGGTTTCTTCCAGCTTCTGGCTGACCGACTGGTCGGTGGTCTGTACCTGCATCTGGATCTGTCTCCAAACCTTCTCCAGTTCTTCGGCCAGCCGCTTAGACCACTCCTCTTTGAGGACGCCCAGCTTGGCATCGGTCTGCTGTTGCGAGCCCTGCTGCCTGAGCAAAAAGAGCACCGCCACAAAGAGCATCAGCGCGAGCGCCCCGAAGAGAAGGGCCCAGCTCATTGAGACGCCTCTTTTGTCTTGGCAACGTATTTCATGCGCAGCTCATAGAGCAGTCCTTCCAATGCTTGGGCCTCCTCGCCTGTGAGGTTCCCCTTGGTCTTTTCCTGCAGCAGTCCCAAAAGATCTATCAGGTAGCGGGCCTGATCCAAATTGGCCTCAGGCTGATTTGTGGCGGGATTGGGTATCTCTCCCAACGCCACCAAGGCCTGCATGGAGAGGGTGGAGAGAAAGAATCCGAAATCAACCTGCGGCATTTCTTGGCGCACAGATTCGGGTTGGGGTGAAGCAGGCTCCGTCGGCGGCTTCGGTCCACCGCCGCGCTCCTTGGCCACCTCATCCTTCCAGCTCTCATCTACTCTTTTGTCCATCTTAACCCCTCAATCCTTGGTACCAATCCTTGGTACCGGGTACACTTGTCAACAAATCCTTGGTACCGGGTACACTTGTTGACAAGTGTACCCGGTACCATTGTACCCTTGTACCCGGTACCAACGCTATTTGATCACAATCCCGGCATAGCCAACCACTGCCCCTGCCTCGCCAGTTGCCTCGGCGCTCGTCCGATAAGCCGTCAGGTGCCCCTGAGAGGCTCCCAGATGACGTGCAGCGCTTAAGCCCACCGCAGCAGCCACTGTGCCACACATGGAGGCCTTTGTTTCGGAGGCTGCCTCCAGCAGCCCCGGTCCATCCAGGGCAAGGAGGTGCTCCATCAGGCGTTCATCCTGGGCGCGTACCCGCTCATCAGGTTCATAGCGAGACAGATCAGTGGAGATCAACACCATCGCATCCCCGCCTGCGGCTTGAATCGCTTGAGCAATGGCAAGCCCCATGCGCTGCGCCTGCGCCGAATCGGCCTCACCCAACGCCAAGGGCACAATCCGTATTCCCTTCTGGACGCGCTGGAGAAAGGGGAGCAGCACCTCTACCGCGTGCTCCTCTGTGTGCGCCTGGGCATCTGACGAAAATTCCGGCGAAGCCCCCAGGATCGCCTGGGCCAGCTCTTGATCGATAAAAACGTTCCCTAGGGGGGTTGCCCAGTCACCCTTCGCTGCAACGCTGAAGCGCTCGCCAGGACCAGAATGGTTGGGTCCCAAGATCACTGCCCGTGAAGGCCACCGGATTTGGCTGAACACCCGGCCTAGAATCTCGCCGGAAACAGTGTCTCCCCCGTGCGGGACCACGGCCGCGACGGCCTGCTCCGCCTTGTCATTGCGCTTGATGAATTGATCGACCCAATCGATCAGGGGCCGATTCTCTGCCGGATAAAAGATCCCGGCCACTGCAGGTTCCCGCAGCTTACTGCGTTGAGCGGGCTTCTTACTTGCGCGACCTTCCCTAGCGCTCGGCAGCGGCTGCAGCCTCCTCTTTGGCCAGACCGATCACAATGGCACAGCGCTTGGGGTCCAAAATCTCTTGGGCAAGCTTTTGAATGTCGGCAGCGTCAACTTGGGCCAGCCGCGCTTCATACCGCTTCTCGTAATCAAACCCCAAGCCATAAAGCTCATCGAGGCTCAGCTGTGAGGCAACCGCTCCTTGGGACTGCCGGCCGATCCGCCGAGCGCCCAAGAGTCCCTCCTTAGCAATCTCCAACTCCTCTTTTGGAACCGGAGTGGTACCCAGGGTGCGCATTTCGTCTAAAAGGGCCGTCTGAACAGACTCTAGATGGGCTGGATCCACCACAGCATACAAAATAAAAGAACCGGGATCGACGCCGTGGATCAAAATCGTCCCCACCGTATAGGCCAGTCCACGCTTCTCCCTGACCTCGGTAAAGAGCCGCCCTGCAGCACCGGAGAGGACGGTGTCAATCAAGTCCATCGCCGGTGCCTGGTCATCCCCCACACGAAGCCCGTGAAATCCAACCATCACCAGCCCCTCTGCCCGGGGGGTAATCTCCTGGCGCTGCCGCCGGTGCTCCAGTGCCAACTCTTCAGGCAAATCCAACACCTTCTTGCTCCGGGGCGGTATGACACCCAGCGCACCCTCTAAAAGCTCCATGACCTCGTCTGCTTCAAAATCCCCAACCACAGTCACCACGATGGAGCTGGGATTGAGTACCGCCTGATGAAACTGCATCAGATGCACCGGCTGCAGCCCCACCAAGGCATCGGCATTGCCTGACGGATCCAGGCGGTAAGGATGCGCTGTAAAGAGCAGCTCCTGCACCCGACGGATCCCCCAGGAGAAAGGATTCTCTTCTTTGGCCTTTAATGCCGCAAGGCTCAGGCACCGCTCCTTTTCCAACTCCTCCTTAGGAAAGGTGGACTCTCTCAACAGCTCCCCAAGAAGCTCAAGGGCCTCAGGCATCGCCTCCTGCATGACCTCAAGGCTTACGCCTAAGGTGTTTCGCCCAGAGAAGGGATAGACCCCTGCCCCCATCTGTTTGACAGCCTGGGTAATCTCCTCTGCGGTCCTGTTCCGGGTTCCCCGAAGGAGCATCCGAGCTGTGAGGGCTGAGATTCCGTTGGTCTGGTCGGTCTCGTATCGAATGCCCCCCAGCATGGCAACGTTAACGGTGACCAAGGGCAAACGATGCTCAGGGCGCAGGAGCACCCGAATCCCATTGGAAAGCTGGCGCTTTTCTGCCTCATGCTCAACTGTCTTCTGGTTGTTTTGCGCCGAGAGGGGCTTCGAGGTCCCCTTGGGATAAAACTTCACTGTTGTGGCGCGTTCAGGTTTCAAATAGCGCTTCGCCATCTCACGCAAATCCTTGAGGCTCACCCCCTCAACACCCTTGAGATACCGGGTAGCAAAGGTGGGGTCTCCAACGAGAGCTTCATACAGGGCCAAATCCCCTGCCTGCCCGCTTACGGTTTGCCGGTCCGCAAGGTACTCACGGAGCAGCACCCGCTTGGCGGCCCGAACCTCATCCCGATCAAACAGCTGGATCTGGGCCTTGGCCAGCTCCCCAAAAGCAGCATCAACCGCCTCAGGGATGCGTTCGGGATCCATCCGCATGGTAATGATGAATTGCCCTGGATCTTTGGGGGTGTAATTCCAGGTGCTCACTGAATGCACAATGCCGGTCTCTTTAAGGGCTTGATCCAACGTAGAGCCTCTGCCTGCTCCCAACACCCAAGCCAGCAGATCTAAAGCATACAGATCCGGATGATCTACCGCCACTCCTGGAAAACCGATCGTCACCACCCCCAACTGCGCCTCAACTTCACGGGTAACCTCACGCGCTGAAACCGGAAGGGGCTCTGTGGGCAACGCAGCCGCAACCGCACGACCCCGAGGAATATCAGCGGTCAAATCCGTAAAACGCTTGATCACCGCCTCAGTCTCAATGTCCCCCGCCACAGCAATCACCATGGCATTGGGCTGGTACCGGCTTCTGTGATACACCTTGACGTCCTCGGCAGTCAGCCCCTGCATGAGTGCTACATGCCCGATGATCGGATATCGGTACGGGTGCAGTCGGTACGACTCAGCAAATAGGGTCTCAAAGGCCTTGCGCATCGGATCATCCTCACGCAGCTTGAGCTCACGCAGGACCACATCCCGCTCCTTGGCAAATTCCTTAGGATCGATGCTTGAGAAAAAGAGGGCGTCTATCCAAAGATCAGCCGCCTCAAACCAATGTTCTTGGTTGACGATAGCATTGTAGGAGGTGGTGTCAAAGGTGGTGCTTCCATGGGTCGAGCCTCCGTAGGAGCGGAATTTGCGCTCCATCACCCCCGGAGGATGGCGCTCGGAGCCCTTGAAGAGCATGTGCTCGAGCACGTGGGAGACGCCGGTGCCGAGGTATTCTCTTTCGGTGGCAGAACCGGTTTTGACCACCGCATGGAAAGCAACCAGAGGATGGGCGTGGTCCTCCTGAACCAGGAGGGTAAGCCCGTTGGGCAGAACCTGACGGGTAATCTCTGGGGGTGTCACCCGATCCAGCGGCCGCCCCCCGAGATGGGGAGCTGCCCCAGAAATCGCCAGACTACTGCAACCGGTGAGTAAAAGGAAAAGTAGTGGGACTAAGATCGTTTGCGGCTTTCTCTCAGTTTTCGCCGCCGGACCACAGAGGGTTTCTCGTAATGCTTGCGTGCCCGGACGACTTTCAATATCCCTTCACGCTCGACTTTCTTTTTCAGTCGCTTGAGGGCTCGCTCTAGAGGCTCATTGTCTCGCACTTCAACTACTGGCATAAATGTCGTAACTCCTTGTAAGAGTAATAGGATACCTTAACCCGAAGCCACCGTCAAGCTGTACCCGGTACCGTTGTTGATAAGTGTACCCGGTACCGGGGTTGAGAGGTTAATCCAGGCGGTATTTGACCAGGAAATCGTAGGAGGTCTTGCCCTGCTTCATCAACTTCGAAAAAGCAGGGTAAGGGGCGGCCGAGCGCATACCGGCCAGTGCGGCTTTTCGCAGACGGGGATCAGAGGCCTTAATCACCTTGGCTGAGCGTAACTTCCCCTTGGGATCCAACACCACCTGCAGCCGGACTGTCCCCTGCACCCAGAAGGCTGGATAGCGCAAGTGGGCCCTGAGGTGCTCTCGAACCTGCTCCTTGTGCTCAAAAGCAGCAAGTTCTCCCTCTGGCAAGAACCCTCCTGAGGCTGGGGCATGGCCCGCTGTAGGAGGCAATACCGGCTCTTCGGAGACTTCGGCCTTGCGCTTCTTTGAAGCGGCAACCTGTCTCTTCTCTCTGGGGGGCTTAACAACTGGCTTGGGGGCTGCAGCTTGCTTGGGTACAGCTGGTTTTTGAGAAACGGCGGTGCCTCGACCCTGCTTGGGAGGAGCAGGCTTTACCCTGCCAGGGGAGAAATTGGCTTGAAGGCTGTTTCCGGCGGGAATGTAGGAAATCTCAATGGCTTGGAGTGTTCCCCGCTGCGGGACCATTCCCTCGGGAGGGCGAAAAGAGAGAAATCCCAAATGAATGATCAGCGAACAGAAAGCTGCGGCCTTGAGATTCACCCTAAGACTCCGGAGATTGAAAAAGGACGCGCACGGTAAAAGCCGCCGTAGGCTTGGACCAAGTGCTCGGCAGCGGTGGAAAGGGTGCTGCAGCCTTGAGGCCTCGACTCGCCACCTCTCTAAGTTGTTGAGGCATCCCTGCCGAATCAGCTACAGCGCGCGCTTGCTGCAAGTGCCCCTGTCGATCCACAATGAAATGAAGTAGCACCGCACCCTCAACACCACTGAGCGGGAATCGAATCTCTCGCCCAATCTTAGAACGAAGCTGCTCCAGATAAGGCTGGAGGGCCACTGGATGCTCTCCGGGACGGGGCGAAGGGGTCTCAAGCGCTCGGGTCTCTTTGACCCTTGTCGTAAGCGGCTCATCGGAATTGAGCCTGCGGGGCACAGCAGTGGGTTTGGGCTGAGCAAGTTGGAGTGCGGGACCAGTTGTCCCGATGTAGATAAACTCCGCCTCAACCGCTTGAGGGGGATGCGGCTTCAACTGCTCCAACCAACCCCAGCCGGTCGCTGCCCAGGCAGCGCCGGCATGGAGCAGACAGGAGAGTAGAAGCGCTACTCGGAAGCTGTGACCGTTACGGTCGAACGTCGGGCGAGCCATCGGAGAAATAGCTCAAAGCACCCAAAAAGCAAAAAGGTATAGGCCAGATCACCAACCAACCCAAAGCGATAGAAGGGAATCCCCGCTACGAAACAGGCGGTGAGCCCCTCAAGGGTCGGTGGATACCACCCCAGCGCCCAAACGCCGAAGTTGGAGATCAGGAAAAAGAGGGTGGAGCCCGCCAGGGAACCGGCAGCCAACCGCAGGGGGGTGCGGCGCTCACGCAGGAAACGGCCGATCAGACCGCTCAAGGCTACCGCCACCCAACCAAACAGATGCACGGCCTTAAGCCCCAGGAAGAGATCCCCTGCCCCAATGGCCAATACCGGAACAATCAGGGCCCAGCGCTTGGGCAACACTGCCCCGCAGAAAAGCCCCATTCCGATGATCGGAGCAACATTGGGCGGGTGCGGCAGAAAGCGCGCCACCGCTGCCACAACAACAAAAAGAATAGCCAGAGAACGCTGCGTCATTTCAACCTCCTTGATTGCCCTAAAGAACCTGTTGCTGTTCTATCTTACCATCACAGTTGCTCAAAGCCCGAACCCATTTACAAATCCCAGCCTACACCGGCCACCCAGGTCCTGGGAGGTGCGGGGTTCTCACCGGTAGAAACCGTGCTTCCATTGGAGGAGGCAAAGGTCTGGTACTCCTCATCCAAGAGATTGAGTACCTTGAAATAGACCTTCGTTTTGGGAAACTGGTACTCAACGGTACCGTTGACCACCCCGTACTTGTCAGCCAGCATCTTGTTGTTAAAATCGTTGATCCGAAACTGCTTACCCACCCACAGCGCATCCAGGTCCACAGTGAGTTTCTCGGTCACCGGCAGGCGCAACCCCCCTGTGATCCGCGCCTTTGGGGTAATGGGCAAAGTGTTGCCGGTATAGGCGCCCTTATGAAACCTGGCCCGGGTCCAACTGAAGGTGAGGTAGTAGGAGAGAGCTTTAAGTTTTTCCAGAATTCCGCTTACATTGAATTCCAGCCCCGCCCGTGTTGTGGTGTAGTTGGCATTGGCCCAAGTGGTGGCATCATAAAGAATCTCATCCTTGGTATGCACCACGAACCCGGCTACCTTGACCTTGGCCCAGGGGGCAGCCTTCCAGCGCACCCCGCCTTCGTAGTGATCTGCCTGCTGAGGCTTGAGGGTAACCGCATCGTTGTAGGGCGGCAGCGGTGCATCCAGGTCATCAATGTTGGGCGCCTTAAAGGCCCGGGCCGCGCTCCCATACAGATTCAAGCGGTCACTGAGCTTGTAGTTGATG
Source organism: uncultured Planctomycetia bacterium (assembly GCA_964597545.1). Lineage (GTDB taxonomy): Bacteria > Omnitrophota > Gorgyraeia > 1-14-0-20-64-10 > 1-14-0-20-64-10 > CAZQXN01. The sequence continues at coordinate 39,974 of CAZQXN010000010.1, forward strand.
CCAAGCTTGGGGCTTCTCCCGGAAAAGCGCAAAACCCCGGAGAAGGCCGGCCAGGTCAGATCCTCATCATACCGGCTCTTGTCGTACCGGAAACCCAGCGTTACCGTGAGCCTCTCCAGCAATTCAATCGCCTCCTCCACAAAGAGCCCATAGATCCATCGGTTCGACTCGGATTTGGTGGCGGTTCGGTTCCCGGTCACTGCTTTGTCCTTGGCCCAATCCACGCCAAAGATGGTCGTCGCACCCCAGCCCTCTGCCGAAAACTCATGACTGGCACGTAACCCTGCGCCGAAGGTAGAGGTGATCGTCCCAAACCGGGCGGGCGTGACTGAGTCTACCTCCCGCTTGTGGAGAAAGAGGTTGCTGACCACTGTCCAGGAATCGTTGAGCCGGCGAGTCAGGCTCAGGGAAGCCGAGCGCTGCCAATCATCAAAGAGGCCAGGGAATGATCCAGCCCCCTTGCGGTTCTGTTCAACAGTCGCTGTGGTAAGCCCACCCGAATAACCGCTGGTATCTTCGTGGTTGGTCAGATGAAGGTCGATCTGCGTCTCTGGGGTGGGACTCCAGCCGGCAAAGAGATTTGCGGTGGTACCCCGAGATTTTATGCGATCCCGGTAGCCGCCCCCCTCCATCCGGGTCACCCCTAAGCTGTAGGAGACCTCACTCAAACGACCCTGCATCAGTGCGGTAGACCGGTGATGAAGATAGCTGCCAATCTCTGAGGAGCCCTCAAACTCGAGGGGTTTCTCCCCCCCCTGCTTTGTGACGATGTTGATCACACCGCTCAAGGCCCCTTCCCCGTAAATGGTCCCGCCGCCGCCTCGGAGAATCTCAATGCGCTCGACCTGCTCCATGGGAATGGCCAGCCAGTGAACCTCGTCCCCGGTGATCCGGTTCTGGCGCACACCGTTGACCAAAACCAAGGCGCCGGTCCGGGAGCTGTTGACAAACCCGCGTAAGTTGAGCCCCGAATCGGCCCCAAGCCCAAACCCACGCGAGTCAATAAGGCTGACCCCCTCGTACTGTGCCAGCAAATCCGGAAGGTTCGCAGCCCCTGAGGCGGTAATCTCCTCTTCAGAAACAACGGTGACATTGCCTGGGAAGGCCGATTCTTGGATCTGAAGACCCGGGATGCGCCGTGGGGTAATGAGGAGATCGCCTAAGGAGACTGCCTCTTCGGCAGCTGAAACTACCGGTGGGAAAAACGTGAGCGCGGCCCCGATGATCAGGGCCTTAAAACAAAAATTCATGATTCACCTCCCTCGAGTGAAATCGATTTATTTTAGAGAGGCATCGCGAGGTCTCCTGGCTTCCGTTCTTCCTACTTTCCGCGCCTTCCCACCCTAAGTACTAAAGGGTCAGACCCTTTGGTACATGAGCAGTGGCATTTGTGCGGATTTCGTCCCGGTTACAGTTGCGGGGCAGCGCCTGCTTTTACAGGCTTCCCTGACACGATGCTGCTATCCAAATTGTGGAATGGTTGTACAACAAGCGGGGCAATGCAGTCAAGCAGTAATTACGCGTAAACCGCGTGAATGAGCTGACCCTGCTCATCCTCGACGGTAACAAAGCGAAGATTCAATAGTTGCCTAACGGTGAGATTCTTATTGATATTCAAAACCACCCAGGCCAAAGGATGCAAAGCCTCCATCTCTTGAATCGAAAAAGCCTGCATCCGAACCCCATCGACAGAGCCTGCCGGCGCAACCAGCATCCAATCGTAAGCTCCCAGGCCCGGCGGACGAATGAGGCTGGGGCGGTTACTAAGCAGATCCCGCAAATCCTCCTTGTGAACAACAAAGTCCATTCCTTTCGCCGGACGCTGGCGAAGGTGCCTGTAGATCGCCCGCCCAGCGGCCAATCTTAAGCTTGGGTCGGCAAACAGGGTAAAGCGCCCGGGAATCACTGGAGTCACCTCCCCTGCCGCTTGGATCTCAACCCGCTGCTGTTCGGTCAGTTGGCCGCCGTACTGCTCAAGGAAGGGATCGGCCTGAATCGTCTGATCCCTTCCAAAAACCCGGTCCTGCCACCACGGCTGCTGCGCCACGGCGGCCGCCATACCGCCAACAGTTGCTGCATGCAGGACTTGCCGACGGGTCATCTCTGCAGAAGCCACCATACCACCACCGGTGGCTCCCTGTGGGTTGGACTGCCGAATCATCTCTTGAGCGGCTGCTATAGCGCCGCTCGTGACTGCCTGTAAGGTTGACTGCCGAATCATCTCTGCAGCGGCTGCCCGCATTGCCCTTTCATCCCCCTCCTCCAAGCCGGAGGAAAGGATGTCGTTGTCAGAAATAAGGGAGCAGTCTTCTGCTGTAGTAATCTGGAACATCTGTTCGTCTCCCAAATCAAATTGAATGGAGCTTAAGCCTCTCTCGTCATCGGCAATCAAGCTGGCGCTGGCAATACCACCCGCATCATCCACAGCATTGAAGAACTCGCGAATGGCCTTGGCACTCTTAGCCGGGTCTGCACCAAAGCCGGGACCGAGCAACAGCGTTGCTTTGCGATCCGGCTTTAATTCGAAAAACCTTCCATGCCGCACATCCACAAACAGCCCCCCCTCGGCGATGTCGTATGCCAATAGGCGGTAGTCGGCAGGAGCTCCCGGAAGTCCAGGGCGATCTACAACTGATGGTAACACCTGCTCCGGTCTCCCTGCTCCAACCCAATCCACCGCTTCAATGGCGCCTGCGCCATCCACATGAATCAGGAATGGGATTTCATTTGTCTGCGTAACGTGGTCTGCCAAACGTCGGTGAAACTCGGTAAAGCCGTCCGACTCCTGCACGGAGGGCAAGACAGGAATCAAGGCAATGCGCTGGCTTTTCTTGTCAAGGGCAACAGGGCCCTCGCGAACCAGCTGGCCACCGATCTCCAGCTCAACAGGATGGTTGGCGTCAGTCCATCCCAGAGAGACAGAAAAAGTTACGGTGCGCGGCTCAGAGCGCAAGTCCCGATCCAGGATGGTTAGGATCACGGCCTGTTCCTGAACGGCCTGGAGCGACAGGGGTGTGTCCTGAGCGCTACGCAAAAGATCAATCACGATTCGCTCGGGAAACAGAAGCACAACTTGCCCAATCTTAATCGGGACCGAGATTCCCCCCGTGCTTATCGACCCAGTTCGCTGTTGTTCCAAAGAGGCAAGTCGATCCTGCAGAAAACCAGCCAGCCTGTCAGGACCCCCGTCTCGCAGCTTTGACTCGAGGAAATCTTTTTTCGCAATGACGGTTCGAGCCAACGAATCCCTTACATACAGCGTTGGGCCACCCAGCGTCCCATGCCCTTGCCTAAGAAAGCCTTTGCCCTCCAAAACAGCATCGAGTCCCACCTCATGCTCGCCAACCTCCAATGTCACAATAGCTGCCTGAAACGGAAGCGTAAGCCGGACTTCCTCCAAGCCGGAGGTGGGTTGTTTAACTTGCCTGATCTCAACGCGCTTGGGAGCTTCTGCCCACTGATCAGGACGCTTCATCGGGAAGAACAACTCACCATCGGGGTCTTCAGGGGGGGCCAAAATCACCATACTGTATCGGCCTGAAATAAAGATGTTGTCCCCATAAACCCGCTGCATCGCCAGATCAAGCTCACCCCCACGCTCTTCGTCGATATCGGCTCCATCCAACACCTCAGCAGGACTTTTTGCTGTCGCGTTCTCATACAGATAGATTTTCATGCTCGAGGGATGGTTTTCTAGGATATCCTTTCTCACGTCGGAATATGGATTCCGCGACAAATTTACCATCTCATTTGTCAGCTCCTCATCGCCTTCCTCCAAGCCGGTGGAGTGAGGTGTCCGAGAAACCGATCGGAAATGCGGCTGGGGAACAACAGAGTTTCGGAACTGACGATTTAAGGATGGGAGGATGGTTTCTGTGAGCACTCTATCCTCGAAAGCGTCATGATGCCCTCTGCTTCTGGGTAACGCCTCTCTTGGCTCAAAAAGGAATAGCCTGTCGTCATTAAATCTCGCCTGGAGGATCCGCTCATGTCGCCCGACATTGGGAGCGTAGACACCAATCAAAACATCTTCAGATATGCCAACCTGCATAGCATCGATGAGCGTTACGCCTTGGGGTGCTTCGGCACCACTATGGAAATCAAGATCCAACAGGATAATGGCATCGTAGGGCCCGGTTTTCTTCCATGCACTCGCAAAAGCCGGGCCGGTGTTCGTAACGTAATCCACACGGATGCCTGAACGACCGTGATCGCGAAGCCACTCAGACGTCATCTCTTCGTACACTTGCCCATCACGGGTAGTGCAGGCAACGATCAAAACCCGCCGCAGCCCCTCCTCCTGGCCGGCGGCAGAGCCTGTTGTGAGGAAACTGAAGGTGCGCCGGGCAATATCCGATTGCAAATCAGGCGATAGAATAGAATCAAACGAGGTCAGCTTAGAACCGAGCATGTCGGTAGCTTGAGCCTTAGCATTGACAAGGTCTGTAATGTTACGCGTTGTAGCTTGTGGTTGCATGTTTGCGTGGATGACTCCGCCGCCTTGCGCAACAGATTGTGCTATCAGCGTTGAGGCTGCCATCAAGTAAAGTGCGCGTCCTGCCTGGGTTTGACCTCGGCCCAAGATCTCCGGAATCGCTTGTAAGATGCGGTCGGCAGCTCCGGAGTCGATCTTGTAAAAGATGTCGGGCAATTGTCCGGCACGCCGCATCTCATCAAAACGACCAAGAATATCCTCAAGAGATATATCCATTTCGAACGTCCCTGCACCCATGAGATCCTCCATGGCACGGATAACTGCCACTGAAACCACAGCCATGTCCCTTGGATGGACAGCTCCGGGCCAGTCTTTCCAGACAGTCGGCTGCTCTTCCTGCCCAGCAGCAGGGGGACCCCCTGATTCATTTTCCCCCACATCCTCCTTGGGGAGAAACCGCTGTCGCAGCCTGAGGAATTGATCCACGGCAATGGGTGGCTCTGGCAATCGTTCTGCCGGCGTTACCCTCCCGTAATCATCAATCAAAAAGACCTGGATAACATGTTCCCTCTCCTGGCCCATTTCATTCTGTCTATTCGCCGCACGGTAACTCACCCCAGGATCCAGATATTCGCTTAAGAACTGCTTAAATCCAGCAGGGTTTCTCATGACAACGACGGCTCGTTGGACAACTGGATTTCCGCGAGCATCCTTCCCTTGGAAGGGCGAGCGCTTCACTGTCGTAACGGTCACGTACCCATCGGGATGAACCCTAAACATGGCGGGATGATCAGCATGCACATCAGGGTCAGGATTCTCTTCGAACGGCTCGATGTACCACCTGGAGGGAATGGCAAAATCCCGCCCGGTTTTTGAATCATGAACAGCCACCTTGATCTGAATGAAAGGGACCGCCACCAGAGCTTCCCCTCGGAGTTCCTCGGGGATGTTCAACTGAAGGGTCATATGCAGTGGCGCAAAGTTGGTCTTGGGATTGGGAATATGCGCAGTCAGCGTTGGATCGTCATCTGCTTGCGGGAGTGGTTGGCGCAGCAGCATTCGTCCGCCTAATGCTGCCAAACCGACTCCGGCAACAGCAATTGCCCACCTTACCAGGAATGATCGACGGGGTCGTACCTCTTCTAAACCAGAAGAGAGTGCATCGGCAACCAAACCTTGGTCAGCTTGGATGCGGCGCAGGGCAAAGGTGGGGCTCGGCCAAGCCAAGCAAAGGCTTAACAAAATGGCCAGGGATCTGGCGATAACATTATGCTTCTTTACAGGGCTGAATGGTGTCATCACGGGTAAGGTACAGTTACTACAAGCTTACACTCTGAGAGGCCATTTTTCAAGTCAAATAGCTAAAACTGTATTACTACTTACCTAGGGCGCAGGGGCGTAGAAGAGTTGGAGCCCGGTATGAACCGCAAAACTGACAATCAACCCTGAAAAGATCACTCCGCAGGCAATGGCTGGCAAGGCAATACGAAAGGGAAACCGGAAGATATAGGCAGCTGCGCATCCTGTCCAAGCACCGGTGATGGGCAGTGGAATCATCACAAAGAGGGTCAGTCCCACTGCTTCCAGCCGGCGAACAAACCGGGTCTTGGCCTCAGTGGAATAGAAAAGCCAGGTGAAAAACTTCTCGAAGAACGTAGAGTGGTGGCTCAACCATTTGGAGACACCATCGAGGAAAAGGAGCAGCGGAATGACCGGCAAGAGGTTCCCCAGCACCGCCCACAGGTAAGCTGATCGAATGGGCATCTCCAACAGGGTATGCCCAATGGGAATCGCACCCCTGAGCTCTGAAATCGGCAAGGTGGCAATCCAAAAGACGATCCACCGAGGCGGAAGGTTCTGCAGGAACTCAACGATGCTCTCGATCATTCAGATCCGGTCTCCTCTGCTCCAACCTCTCCAGACTTCCAGCCGGCCTCGCCTACCAAAGGAACAAAGAGGCAACCGCACAGATCCTTTGTCTCTAGCTTACCCTCGTGACGCTCCACCAATCGCAGGGTCTGCGCCAAGGGATCCCCGACCGGAAGAATCATGCGACCAGCTTCGGCCATCTGCTGAATGAGCGGCTCCGGTACGTTAGGGGATGCAGCCGTCACCACGATACGATCAAATGGAGCCTCTTGGGCCCAACCAAGGGTACCATCTCCTGACCGAATTGTAACCCCTTTTATACCAAGGGGTTCGAGCCGCTCTTGGGCATCTTGGGCAAGGGCTTCGATGCGTTCAATGGAGTAGACGCGCGCTCCCAAAGCCGCCAAGATGGCGGTTTGATAACCAGAACCGGTCCCCACCTCTAAAACCTTGGCGCCAGTGCAAACCTCAAGGCGTTCAGTCATCAAGGCTACAATGTAAGGTTGAGAGATGGTCTGGCCGGATCCGATGGCCAGGGGGCGATCTTCGTAGGCCTGCGCTTGGCGATCCTCAGGAACAAATCGGTGCCTGGGTACCAAACGCATGGCCTTAAGCACCTTAGGATCCTGGATGCCGCGGCGCACCAACTGCTCGGCCACCATCCGCTTCCGCTCCTCCTCAAACTGCCTCACCTAAGCACCCTCCGCCCATGGCGCAGTCGAGGGAAAGTATGGGGCGATGCTGCGGTGGGGCGGTCCACACGCGCACCGTTGGGAGGCCGTGCGGGCATGGTGTCCCCGCTGCGTAATGTGGCTGGGGACGAGCACGGCCGGATACCGGAGCGAGGATCGCCTCGCTGGGGCGATCCGAGCGGTGCGCGGTGGACCGACCCGACGCAGGAGCACCCCAATGTGATCACTTGCGCCATTGGCGCAGGTTGCGCAGGAATAGAAAGAACCTAAAGGTATCCCGAAGCGGGCGAATGAAGCTGAGTTCCCGACGATAGACGGAACTCACCGGAATCGAAGTCACCTGAAAGCCCGCCCAGGCAGCCTTGACCAAGAGTTCCGACTCAATCTCATAGCGCTCGGAATTTAACTTCACTCTCTTGATGACATCGGCCGAGATCATCCGAAACCCGCATTGGGAATCAGGGATCCATTGGCCGGTCATCCGTGAGAGGAGCCACGACATGATCTTATTCGTCAGCCAGCGGTCAAAGGGCATTCCCCGGGGCTTACCCATGCGGTTGCCCAGGATCACATCCAACTGACCCACCGCGACCACCTCCATGAAATGGGGAATCTCGCTGGGCAGGTGTTGGCCGTCAGAATCCATCACCAGCACCCAAGAAAAACCCTGCTTGAGGGCCGCGGCAAAACCTTCTCGAATGGCCCTTCCCTTGCCGCCGTTGACCTTGCGGGTTAAAACCTGGGCCCCGGCTGAGCGGGCCTCTAGTGCTGTGGCATCGGTGGAGGCATCGTTGACGACAATGACCGGAAGGCCAAAGGCCTTAATCTCCCGAATGAGGCTTCGTATGGTCCGCTCTGCCTGATAGGCGGCGATGACCACAACAACCTTGACCTTATCAAAACTAGAGGATGACACCCTGCCCCGGCTTCCAGAATTCATGGAACATGTACCACTGGGTTGGATATTTGCGGATGTATCGGGTCATGGCATTGAGCGCGCCTTCGGTCAGATGGCGAACTGTCTCTTCGTGAGAGAGCCCCTGCGGGCTCTCGAGGGGTGGCTCGCAGATGAACCGGTAGGTGCCATTGTTCTCTCGAACCAAAAAGGCAGGCAGGATGGGGGCCCCCGTTCTTAAGCTAAATGCAGCAGGACCGGTGGGGACCTGAAGCGTCTTTCCAAAGCAGGGGAGTTTCAGTCCCGACTCAAAGAAATCTCTGTCACTGACTAAGGCCAGGATCTTGTTCTGTTTGAGCGCCTGGATGGCAGACTCAAAAAAAGCTCGGATGCGTTTGGGCTGCACCGGAAGCCCCATGACCCCGACACGCTGGCGCTGCCGCTGAAACAGGGCATCGACCCGCGGGCTCTGATGCGTAAAGACCGCCGCATGGATCGGAAAACCAGAGAGGGCAAATACCGCCCCTGCCATTTCAAAATTGCCCAAGTGTGCTGTGATGCCAATGGCCCCTTTGCCGGCATCCAGGGCAGCCCGGGCATGCTCCAACCCCTCCACCTGGATGAGCTTTGAGATCTTGCGGGCATTGAGCCAACTGAACCGGAAGAAGTCCACCAGGTAAATGGCGAAATTCCTAAAGACCTCTTGGACCTGTTCTTCCGTGACGCGCTCAGGACCCAATATGGCGGTAAGATTCGCGCGCACCGCCTTGCGATCTTGAGGAACGCGCTTGCTGTAGCGATCGGCACCCCAACAGGCCAAACCATGGGCCACCCGCCTAGGCAGCAGGAAGACAACAAACGATCCGAAGCGATAGAGCAGATACAGCATCAGTTCCCCAAGATTAGCTTTGCCGTTTCAAGCGCAGAATGGGGCCGACCCAGCTTCTGAGCGCTGGCGCAAACAGACTTTAACTCAACGGGACTGGTCAGCAAACGTTGAACCAACCGAGGAAGCTCCTCCGGGCGCTTTGCGAGAAAAGCAGCATGGGTTTCAACTAAAAACTGGGCATTGCGAGCTTCCTGCCCAGGGATGGGGTTGAGTGCAATGATGGCGACTCCTTTGGCCAACGCCTCAGAGGCCGTAACCCCGCCGGGTTTGGTGATGATCAGATCCGAGACGCTCATGAGGTCAGAGACAAAATCAACATGCCCAAACACCTGGATGGGGTGGCGCAAGCGCGGGGCACGGGTGATCAGCCGGTGATACAGCGTGGTATTGGTTCCGGCAACCGCCAACAGCTGCATGGGAACCTTGAGGCGATCGAGGTGGGCAACCGCCTCCAGCATGGGACCTAACCCCTGCCCTCCCCCCATCAGCAAAACCGTCGGAATTCCGTTAGAGATCTGGAGCCTGCGACGGATCTGACCAACGTCCGGAGCCTCCCCGAAGACCGGATCGATGGGGATCCCGTAATGGAACACGCGAGAGGGTGCGACCTTGCGGTCTAGCAGCCATTGCTGGGTCTTCTGGGCTGCAACAATGTAGCCGTCCACCGCATCGTCCACCCAATAGCTGTGGGGAGAAAAATCTGTAATGATGCCGTAGAGCGGGGTCTTCAACTTGTTCTGGCGCTTGTAATCCGCGACCAATCCGCAGGGAAAGGCCTGGGTGCAGGCGATGGCGTCGGGCTCAAACTCCTCTAACAAACCCCGCAGGCGGGGAGAATCATAGCGGTGCAGGAGCTGGCGCAGGTTCTGAGACCGGCGGACAATTTTGGGGTTGTCGTACAGATAATCCCACAACTCCGGCAGCTTTTGGATGACCGAAAGGTACATCTGGTCCACAATGCGGGCCAAGACGGGATTGAGGTATTGGAAGGCATTGATGGAGAGGACCTGTGCATTCGGGTGGAAGCGTCGAATACCCTGCTCGATCGCTCGGGCCGCCTGGTAATGGCCCGAGCGAACCGTAATGTACATGAGCAGAATCTTCTGCCGCATGGAGTCGGCTATCCGGAGATGGCCAGAACCTTCTTGATGCGCTCCAGGGCAATCTGCAGGCGATCCTCCGGTTCCACCAAAGCAAATCGGATGAAGCCCTCCCCGTACTCCCCAAAACCACTGCCTGGGGCAGTGACCACCCCCGCCTCCTCCACCAAAAGTTTGGAAAATTCTAGAGAGGTCAGGCCGCTGAATTTTGGCGGAATGTGGGCCCAGATATAGAAGGTGCCCTTAGGCTTCCTCACCTTCCAATCGAGGGCATGGAGCCCCTGCACAAAAAGATCTCGGCGCTTTCGGTAGATTTCCACCGTTTCGGCAACGCAATCCTGGGAACCGGTGAGGGCTGCAATCGCTGCCTCTTGAACTGCCCGGAAGATTCCGAAATCAATGTAGGATTTGGTCTTCTCCAGGGAGCGCAAAATCTGAGCATTGCCCACCGCCCAACCGATCCGCCACCCCGCCATGTTGTAACTCTTGGAGCAGGTGTGAAACTCGATGCAGTTGTGCTCCTTGGCCCCCTTGACCTGAAGCAGGGAGGGCGCCTTGTAGCCGTCGAAGACCACATCGGAATAGGCAAGATCCGAGCAGAGGATGATCTCTTTACCGCGAATCCAATCCACGAGCTCCCTGTAGAAGCCGATGTCCACGCAAGCGGTGGTGGGATTGTGGGGGTAGCCAACGATCAAAAACTTCGCCATCCGGATGACTTCCCGGGTGAGGCTCTTTAAGTCAGGCCGGAAATCGTTTTCCGGTCCAATCGGCATGTTGTAGAGGATCCCGCCAGCCATGATGACGCCGTTTCCGTGCACAGGGTAGGCGGGGTTGGGAATGAGGCCGATGTCATCGTTGTTGAGGAAAGCCAGCGAAAGATGGGCGATCCCCTCCTTGGACCCGATCAAGGGAAGAACCTCGGTGACCGGATCGAGCTTGACGCCGAAGCGCTGATCGTACCACTGAGCGATCGCCTCCTGGAGGCGCATCTCCACATCGCCGTGCGGCCTGGAATAGCGCTGATTCTCGACCTTGCGGGCTGCGCGGGCCAGCTCCTCAACGACGTGGGGCGGAGTCGGCATATCGGGGTTGCCCATCCCCAGATCAATGGGATCCACACCCCGCGCCTGGGCCTCGGCCTTCAGCTCATCAATGATGGTAAACAGGTACAGCGGCAACCGCTTCATCCGGTTGGCCTCATGCATGTGCAGATCGTCAGGTTTTTTCATGAGAGCGCCTCAAAAGCATTGTAAGAAGAACGAACATACGGAGCGCTGGCCACAAACTCAAACCCCAGTGCCTCACCCTGCCTACGATACGCGTCAAAGGTCTTAAGGTCTATGAAATCCGCAACCGGCCGCTGGGCCGGGGTGGGCTGCAGGTATTGACCGATGGTCAGTATCCCACAACCGCTCTCGCGCAGATCGACCATGGTCCGGGTCACCTCGTCGGGTGTCTCACCCAACCCCACCATGAGGCCGCTTTTGATCTTCATCTGCTTCGGCCGCATCTGACTGGCCAACCGAAGGCTTTTAAGTGACTCGCGGTAACTGGCCTGCGGTCGAATCTCGGGGCTAAGCCGTTCAACGCATTCCACGTTGTGGCTCAACACATTGGGACCGGCCTCAATCACCTGCCCGAGAAGCTCCTCTCGTGCATGGAAATCCGGCGTAAGCACCTCAACTTGAATGTGAGGTGACCGCCCCTTGATGGCCCGAACAGATGCGGCAAATTGCCCGCTTCCCTCGTCGGCCAAATCATCTCGCGTGACCGAGGTCACCACCACATACTTGAGCCCCAAGCGCATGACCGCCTCGGCCAGGCGTTTGGGCTCTTCAGCATCCACAGCTGCCGGTTGACCCTTCGAAACCGCGCAAAAGGTGCAGCGGCGGGTGCAGCACTCACCCAAGATCATGAAGCTCACGTTACCGTGGCTCCAACACTCTCCCAAGTTCGGGCAGCGGGCTTGCCGGCAAACCGTGGCAACCCCCAACTCCCGAACCAGCGCATGGGCCTGACTCCACTGCCCCTGGATGGCCAAGGGCCGGTGCAGCCACTGAGGAAAGCGAGATCCCTCGGTCGCTTTGCTCCCTCGGGATGAATTCGGGCAGATCGCTTGCGTTACTTCGTCCCTCAAGCGATGCCCTCATTCAATTTCTTTATGATCGCCTCAGCCATTTGGCTCGTTCCAACGCTCGTCGGATCATCCCGATTGGGCTTAAGGTCATAGGTCACAGACTTGCCCTCTTTGAGAACCTGGGATACCGCTTGATCCAGTCGATCGGCTGCGTCATTCTCTCCCAGGTAGCGCAGCATCAACATCCCTGAGAGGATGGTGGCTGCGGGATTGACCTTATTCTGACCTTGGTACTTGGGGGCAGACCCATGGATCGGCTCAAAAACAGCGATCCCCTCACCAACGTTAGCTCCGGGGGCAACGCCCAATCCCCCCACCAGCCCCGCGCACAAATCTGAAATGATATCGCCATACAGATTCGGCAGCACCAGGACATCGTAAAGTTCGGGCTTCTGAACCAGCTGCATGCAGAGGTTATCGATCAACCGCTCATTAAACTCAATGCGGCCCTCATATTCCTTGGCAATCTTCCGAGCGGATTCCAGGAAGATGCCGTCGGAAAACTTCATGATGTTGGCCTTGGTGACGGCGGTCACGAGCTTGCGCCCGTTCTTAACCGCATACTCAAAGGCAAAGCGGACAATCCGCTCCGAGGCAGAGGGGGAGATCGGTTTTAATGAGATGGCGCTGTCCGGCTTAATTTTCTTGGTACCGTGCCTGCCTACCCAATCGATGAGCTCTTTGACCTCTGGGGTGCCCTGCTCGTATTCGATGCCGGCGTACAGGTCCTCGGAGTTCTCACGCACCACCACCAAATCAACCTGAGGGTGCCAAGCGCGCACACCCGGGTAAAGCTTGGTGGGCCGCAAACAGGCATACAGATCCAATGCGTGGCGCAGCGCCACATTGACTGAGCGAATCCCCTTGCCGATGGGGGTTGTAATCGGCCCCTTTAAGGCAAGCTTCGTCTTCCGAATGGCCTTGAGGGTCGATTCAGGAAGGGGGGTGCCATACTTCTCCATGACCTCTTCTCCGGCCTCGCACACTTCCCAGTCAATCTTGACCCCGGTCGCATTGACGCAGTCGCGAGCAGCAAAAGCCACATCAGGACCGATACCGTCGCCAGGAATTAAAATCGCTTTGTACGCCATAGAGTCCTCACAGTTTCTGAATGAATTGATCTAACCGATCCAACCCTTCCAGCAGCGCCTTCTCCCCCAAGGCAAAGCTTACGCGAATATGGGTATCCCACCCGAAACCAGCCCCTGGGATCACGGCCACCAGAGCCTCCTGAAGGAGCCGCTCTGAAAACTCGGTGGAAGGTAAGCCGGTCTTGGAGATGTCGACAAAGCAGTAGAAGGCCCCACTCGGCTTGACAAAGGAAACCTGAGGGATTTTGTTCAACCGCTCTGTCAGCAAATCCCTGCGCTTCTTGAAGGCCGCGGCCATCTGCTTAACCACCTCGGGATCCCCGGTCAACGCTGCCAGGGCAGCCTTTTGGCTGATCGAGGTGGGGTTGGAGGTGGAGTGATCCTGCAGCCGGCCGGCAGCCTTTACCGCCTCCTTGGGACCAGCAAAATATCCGATGCGCCAGCCGGTCATGGAGTAGGTTTTGGAAACGCCGTCGACCACAAAGGTGCGCTCCTTGATCTCGGGCGCCACCTTGGCAATGGAGGGGGCTTCCCCTTCGTAAACCAACTGGGTGTAGATCTCATCGCTGATGATCCAGAGATTCCGCGCCTGAGCGATCTTCGCGATTCCCTTGAGGCGCCCCGCATCCAACACCGCCCCGGTAGGATTGGAAGGGGAGTTTACGATAAGGCATTTGGTGTTCGGGGTGCAGGCCGCATCGACCGCCTTGGGATCCAAACAAAAGCCGTTGGCTGCCTCGGTCTTTACCTCAACCGGCTTGGCTCCGGCCAGGCGGGCCATCTCGGGATAGCTGACCCAATAGGGCGTGGGGATCAAGACCTCGTCCCCAGGCTGAACCAACACCTGCAGGATATTGTACAAAGCATGCTTGGCTCCACAGGTGACATTGACCTGTTCAGCGGTATAGGTTAACCCTTGCTCGCGCGCCAGGGTGTCAACAATTGCGCCTTTGAGCTGCGGCATCCCGGTGGAAGGGGTATATTTGGTAAACCCTTCCTCGATGGCAGCTACAGCGGCACGCTTAATGGCCTCAGGTGTGTCGAAATCCGGCTCCCCGGCAGCAAGGCTAATGACATTCTTGCCTTGTGCTTTGAGCTGTTTGGCTAAGGCGGTAACACGAAGTGTGGCGGAGGGTTGGACCGCCTGGATGCGCTCAGTGAGCATGGAGGCCACCTTTTGGGTTTAAGGATTCTCGCGGCGCTTGAACAGGTTGCGTAAACCGCCTAAGAACCCCTTGGGTTTTTCCGGCTTAGGTTCTGTTTTCTTCGGCCCCTTCTCTAACTTGGGCCTTGGAGGAGCTTTGGGCTTAGGGGGGCGTGGAGCCTTGGGGGCAACCTCGGCCTTCTTTGGCTTCGGTGCAGGAACCTCTTCTTGGGGCTTGCCTGCCTCTGGGGGTGTGGGAACTCCCGCGGGTGCCGCCTGCTCCGGCTCGGGTTCTACTTCTTTCTTCTTCTCCCGGGTCACGGTCTTGGGCTTGCGCTCCTCAGAAAGCTCAACCAACTCCAAGATCACCAAGCGGGCACCATCCCCAGCGCGGATTCCGTCGTGGAGAATTCGGGTGTACCCACCGGCCCGCTTTGTAAAGCGCGGAGCCACCTCAGCAAAAAGCCTACGTACAAGCGTGGGATCGTTGAGGAGCTGACGCGCCCGTCTGCGGGAAGAAAGGGTTCCCTTCTTGCCCAAGGTAATCAGCCGCTCGACCAACCGCTGTGCTTCTTTGGCGCGCGCCAGGGTGGTCTGAATCCGCTCACTCTTGATCAGTGCTTGGGAGAGGCTCAAGACCGTGGCCTTGCGCCAGCTCCGGTTTCGGCCCAAATCTCTGGTATGGACAGCGTGTGCCATGGGGTTACGAGGAAAGCTGCTCCAGTGTGTGGCGATCGAGTTTCATACCCAGGCTCAATCCCATCCCATTGAGGATTTCTGAGATCTCAGAGAGGGACTTCTTGCCGAAATTGCGGAACTTCAGCATTTCTGGTTCACCCTTTTGGACGAGATCGGCGATCAGCTTGATTTTTGCCTCTCGCAGACAGTTGGCAGAACGGACCGAGAGCTCCAACTCTGAAACCGGCAGCCGCAGCTTCTCGACGACCTCGGGCGAGAGGGCCTCTTCATCCTCACCGGCATCATCCGACGGCAGATCACCAAAGATCGAGAAGACCTCCAGGTGCTTCTGGAAGATGTGGGCTGCGGTTAAGAGGGCGTCCTTGGGATTCATGGATCCGTTGGTCCAGACCTCAAGCACCAACCGGTCGTAGTCGGTCATCTGGCCCACGCGGGTGTTCTCCACATAGAAGTTCACCCGCTTGACTGGGGAGAAGACCGAATCCACCGGGATGACACCAATCGGTTGGGACTCCTTGCGATTGCGATCAGCAGGCACATAGCCGCGCCCCACCCCCATCTCCATTTCCAGGTGGAACTTGGCAGGCTTGGTCAGGGTAGCAATGTGCATGTCGGGATTGAGGACCTCTACGGTTTCATCGGTTGTGATCTGCCCTGCCGTTACCGCGCCCTTCTTCTCTGCTGTAAGGGTCAAGGTCTTCGGAGAACGGGCGTGAGACTTGAGCACCAAACGCTTGATGTTCATCACAATCTCCGAGACATCCTCTCCCACCCCGGGGAGGCTGGAGAACTCGTGCAGGACCCCGCCAAATTTAACAGAGGTCACTGCAGCTCCCTCCAGGGAGGAGAGGAGCACGCGCCGCAAGGCGTTGCCCATCGTCATCCCATATCCCCGCTCAAAGGGTTCAATGAAAAACTTTCCATAGGTCGGAGAATAGGATGCTTCATCCACTTCAACCCTTGATGGCATTTCAAAATCTTTCCAGGCGATTCCCATGCCGCAACCTCCTTAAACGCTATTTTGAGTAAAGCTCGACGATCAAAAGCTCTTGGATGGGGAACTGAACATCCTCGCGACTCGGAACCCCCACCACCGTTCCAAAGGGCTCATCTGGATGGCGATCCAACCAGGGGGGCATCTGCCGCTCCTTGGTCAACTCTCGGTTTTCCCGTACAATCTTTAAAAGCTTCTCAGACCCGGCTACCCGAACCAGATGTCCAGCCCTCACTTGAAAAGAGGGTATATTGACACGGCGATCACTCACCGTAATGTTGCCGTGGCGTACCATCTGCCGGGCCTGCGTACGAGAGACCGCAAACCCCAATCGAAAGACCACGTTGTCCAAGCGCCGCTCCAAAAGCTCCAAGAGCTTCTCGCCCGTAACCCCTTTGGCGCGCGCCGCTTGAGCGAAGACTTTTCGGAACTGCCGCTCCAGCAATCCATACATCCTCTTGACCTTCTGCTTCTCCCGCAGCTGCAGGCCATAGTCCGACATCTTTCTCACGCGAGCCTGCCCATGCTCACCCGGGGGAAAGCTCCGTTTCTGATAGGGGCACTTCTCAGTGACACACTTGTTGCCCTTAAGGAACAGCTTGATCCCTTGGCGTCGGCAGATGCGACAGGCCGGTCCCAAGTAGCGCGCCATCAGACACGCCTCCGCTTGGGCGGCCGGCAGCCGTTGTGCGGCACCGGGGTGACATCCCGAATGGCAGTGATGGAAAGACCAGCCGCCTGGAGCGCTCGAATCGCAGATTCTCGGCCTGAACCGGGTCCCTTGACAAAGGCCTCCACCTCACGCATCCCTGCAGCCATAGCACGCTTGGCAGCATTCTCGGCAGCCATCTGCGCTGCGAAGGGCGTTGCCTTCTTGGATCCCTTAAAACCGACCAAACCGGTCGAGGCCCAGCAGACGACATTGCCCTGCTTATCGGTGATGGTGATAATGGTATTGTTAAAGGTCGCCTGAATGTGGGCAATCCCACTGGTCGCTTGAATCTTTACTTTCTTCTTGGGTTTCGCGTCCGCCATAATCTCCTCTACATGTCATCCCCACGAATGGGGGACCAACTCCCTTTACTTTTTCCCAGTGGTGGGATTCTTCTTCCCTGCTCCGGCAATCGCACGTCCCCCGACCAACTTCCGGGGCCCCTTCCGAGTCCTGGCGTTGGTATGAGAACGCTGACCACGAACGGGAAGCCCGCGCCGATGGCGGACACCACGATAGCTGCCAATGTCAATCAAGCGCCGAATATTCTGGGATACTTCCCGTCGGAGATCCCCCTCTAACCGATAGCCCTGGGAAATCACAGAGCTGATCTGCTTGATCTGAGCATCTGTCAGATCCTTTGCGCGGGTGCCAGGTTCCACGTTGGACTTGCTAAGGATCTCGAGCGATTGGGCTGGACCCACACCATACAAATAGGTCAATGCCACATCGACTCGTTTTGCTGCTGGAATGTCAACGCCAATGATACGCGGCATGGATTAGCCCTGCCTCTGCTTGTGCCGAGGATTCTTGCAGATGACGCGAACCACTCGGTTGCGCTTCACCACCCGGCAACGTTCACAAATTCTTCGCACTGATGCTTTAACCTTCATTCGATCTCAACCTTTAGTTTCGAATTCGAAAAGTAATCCGTCCCCGGGTCAAATCGTACGGGGAAAGTTCCACCGTCACCTTGTCTCCCGGAAGAATCCGGATAAAGTGCATCCGCATCTTCCCGGCAACGTGCGCCAAAATCTTGTGGCCGTTTTCCAGCTCCACCCGAAACATGGCGTTGGGCAGCGCCTCAACCACTTTACCTTCTACTTGGATGGCTTCTTCTTTTGGCATCCTGTCAAAATCTCTGGTTCGGACTCCGTGATTGCAATCGTATGCTCAAAATGGGCTGAGCGTTTCCCATCTCGAGTGACCGCGGTCCACCCATCCGAGAGGACCTTAACAGCGAATTCCCCCTCATTGACCATCGGCTCAATCGCCAGGACCATCCCAGCTGCCAACTCCGGGCCGTACCCTGGTTTGCCGTAGTTGGGGATCTGCGGCGGCTCATGGAGCTCAACTCCTATGCCGTGTCCGACAAATTCCCGAACCACCGAAAAGCCACCTGCCTCGGCCTCCTGCTGAATCGCAGCAGAGATATCCGAAAGCCGCCTACCCGGCCGAGCCATTGCAATGCCGCGATAGAGCGCCTGCTCGGTGACGGCCATGAGCCTGCGGGCCGCATCCGAAACTCGCCCGGCAGCAACGGTGATGGCGGCATCCGCATAATACCCTTCGACCACCGCCCCCAAATCGAGGCTTACAATATCCCCTTCGCGCAGCCGCCGCTCGGAAGGGATGCCGTGGACCACCTCTTCATTGACCGAACAGCACAGGCTTGCCGGAAAACCTTGGTACCCCTTGAAGGCCGGCTGCCCTCCGAAACTTAAGACGGTCTCCTGAGCCAAGGCATCCAGCGCTTGAGTTTCAATGCCCGGACAAACGGCCGCATTAAGTGCATCGAGCGCCCCTGCCACCACTTGGCCTGCCCGGCGGATCTTTGTCAGCTCGCCAGCGCTTTTAAGTGCAATCATCGGCTCTTGCTCAACAACAGGACTCAACGGATCAGCGCCTCGCGCTCCAGCAACTGGAGAAGATTGCTGTACTGAGCATCTATCTCCAGCTCCCCAGGCACCTTGCGCAGCTTTCCCTGCATCTCGTAATATCGCACCAAGGGTGCTGTTTCCGCCTGATAAACGCCCATCCGCTTTCGGATCGTTTCAGGAACATCGTCCGCTCGCCTCGCGAGCGGCTTGTTACACCGATCACACGCCCCTGGCGCCTTGGGAGGTGCGGTCTCTACATGGTAGTTGGCACCGCACTGACTGCAGACCCTTCGCCCGCTTAAGCGCTTGATCACCGCCTCAGCAGACATTGCAAAATCAACCACCAGGTCCACCGGTACCTGCCCCAGCTTGTTGAGGGCATGATCCAAGGTCTTCGCCTGGGCCACATTCCTGGGAAAACCATCCAGGACAAAAGCTTCATCCTCGCCCATGGTTTCCAAGCGCTGCAGTATCAGATCTGTTACCAGCTCATCCGGAACCAAAGCACCCTGCTGCACGTAATCGGCCACCTTGGAACCTAGATCATCTTTTCGGCGTATGGCCTCGCGCAGCAGCTGCCCGCTGGAGAGGGCCTTAACCCTCAACCGCTCTTCCAGGAGGGCTGCCTGCGTTCCTTTGCCGGCCCCCGGGGGACCGCTGAAAATCAGGCGCATCAGCGACGGCCGCGAAGCCGTCCCTGAGTTAAGAAGCCCTCGTAGTTGCGCATGAGCAGGAACGATTCCACCTGCCGCATGGTATCCAGCATGACGCCCACGATGATCAAGAGGCTCGTGCCGCCGAAGAAGCTCGCAACCAAAAACGGAATTCCGAGGCCTCTCGAGATCAAGCTCGGCAAGACGGCAATCACCGCCAGGAAGATTGCTCCCGGCAATGTGATCCGCGTCAACAATCTGTCAAAGAACTCAGCCGTAGGCCGCCCAGGCCGAATGCCCGGAATAAAGCCGCCTACCTTCTTCATGTTGTTGGCTACATCCACCGGGTTAAAAGCAATCGCCGTATAAAAATAGGCGAAAAAGATAATCAGTCCCGAGTACAGCATGGTGTAGACCAGGTGCCCTTCCGTCAGCCACCGAGAGAGCGTGTGCAGGAATCCAATCCCGGTAAAACCTGCCACCGTCCCAGGGAACATGATGATCGACTGGGCAAAGATGATCGGCATGACTCCGGACTGGTTGACCCGCATCGGGATGTAGGTGGCCTGGCCCCCATAGACCTTGCGACCGACAATCCGACGGGTGTACTGCACAGGGATTCGCCGCTGCCCCTGCGTGATCGCAATGACCGCTACCACCACCGCCACGAACATCACCGCCATCAACAGGAGTGTTGCCGGCTCAATCTGTCGTTGGGTCGGCGACCAGGGGGAAGCCAGCATCACCAACTGCTGGGTTGCCGCCGGCAGCGCCGAGAGGATGCCGGCTGTGATCAATATCGACATGCCGTTACCCACCCCAAAGGCACTGATCTGCTCTCCCAGCCACATGATAAAGGCCGTTCCGCTGGCCAGGGTAACGATGGTCAACAACCGGAAGCCCCAGCCGGGAAACTGCACCATTTGAACCCCATCGAAATTTCCGGAGTTCTCCAACCACATGCTGATGAAGAGAGCCTGCAGTACGCCCAAGACCACCGTGAGGTACCGGGTGTACTGGTTGTATTTGCGCCGTCCGGACTCCCCCTCCTCCTTAACCATCTGTTCAAGCTTTGGGAATACCGGCACCAGCAGCTGCATGATGATCGATGCTGAAATCGCCGGCATGATCCCCAACGCAAAGATGGTCATGTTGGATAACCCGCCACCGGTAAAGAGGTTCATCACCGTAAAGAGGGAGGCTCCCATCTGCTGCGTCATTCTGTCAAAGAACGCTGAAAGAGACTGAACATCGACTCCCGGAAGGGGGATGAAGTTTCCTGTCCGGTAGACTGCAATAAGCCCCAACGTCACCAAGATCCGACGCCTCAGCTCCGGAATCTTAAAGCTGTTGGCCAAGGCTCTCAGCATAGGGTCTGGCTCCTTTTCGCACTTGAGACAACAGGCCAGACGAAAAGGTGCCTGACCCTTCTTTGTGCACGAAACGGTCTTGTACCAAAGGGTCTGACCCTTTGGTACATGTGGTGCAAAATCACTGGCTCACCAGATCAGTCGCCCCCCCGGCATCAGCGATCTTTTGAACCGCCGACTTTGAAAACCGGTGGGCCTTGACCGTGAGGGCGCGCTTGAGCGTTCCCTCACCCAGAATTTTGATGATCCGTTTGCGAGTACTCACCAAACCTGCTTCTGCGAGAAGGGCCGTATCCACGACCGTTCCGGCCGCAAACTGGTTGAGCTGCTCAATGTTGATGATCTCAACCGGTTTGCGGCGGGAGTTTGTAAACCCACGCTTTGGGACGCGGCGAATGAGGGGCATCTGTCCCCCTTCAAACTCAGGGCGACGACTGTATCCGGAGCGGGACTTTTGCCCCTTGTGTCCACGGCCAGAGGTCTTGCCGTGGCCGGAAGATTCACCCAGCCCCAAACGCTTGCGCCGTCGGGTTGCCCCTCGGGGAGCAGCAAGAGCATCAAGTTTCATCTTAAGAACCCTTATTCTCTTCACTTGAAGCACGCCGCAGGGCAATCATCGCCTGGGGATCCTCTAAGTGCTTCAAGCCTTCGATGGTGGCGCGGACAACATTGACCATGTTGTCGGATCCCAAGGACTTGGTCAGGATGTCTCGAATCCCCGCCGAATCACAGATGGCTCGAACGGTTCCTCCGGCAATGACACCAGTTCCCGGTGCGGCCGGCTTTAGAAGAATGCGAGAAGCGGAATACTCCCCTATCGTGCCGTGAGGGACGGTGCCCTCCTTCATCGGAACGCGGAACATGGCCTTGCGCGCCTGAGCCAAGCCCTTTCGGATGGCATCGGCCACCTCATTGGCCTTGCCCAGAGACCATCCCACTTGGCCCTTTCCATCCCCAACGATGACCAGCGCACTGAAGGAAAGGCGCTTGCCCCCCTTGGTGACCTTGGCCACGCGATTGATGGAGACCACCTTCTCAATTAATTCCTGCTCCCCTTCCCCCTGACCCTGCCTGCCTTGGCCCTGCCTGCCCGGGCCCTGCCGAAACCCCTGCCCACCCCCTCCAGGGGGTCGGGAAGAGCGGCCGAAGCCCCCGCGGGATCCCTGACCAGGCCCTGATCGACCCCGGCCCGGACCGCCCGGGCGTGCACCCTGTCTTGGGCTCGGCTTAGGAGAATCCGGCTTGGGAGACTCCGGCTTGGGAGCATCGGGCTGCTTCTGGGGAGAATCAGTTGTTTTAGGTGCATCATCCATCATGATTAAAACTCCAATCCCTTGGATCGAACTGAATCGGCCAACGCCTTGACCCGGCCGTGGTAAGGGTAGCCGCCGCGGTCAAAGACCAACTGCTTGATTCCCTGCTTGAGGGCCTCCTCTGCTACCAGAACACCCAGCTGACGCGCCCCCTCTAAACCGCCCCCCTTGCCGGAACTTTTCCGGAAGGCCTTCTGTCTCGTGGAGCAGGTTGCCAATGTCTTGCCGCTGATGTCATCCACCAACTGTGCCTCCAAATGCAGGTGGCTGCGGTGGAGGGTCAGCCTCGGGCGCTCGCCGGATCCTAAGACCTTCTTGCGAACCCTGCGGTGCCGACGCATCCTTTGAAGCTCTTTGAAATCCATTGGCATTAGGCCACCGCCTTTCCGGCCTTGCGGCGAATAACCTCGTCGGAATAGCGGATCCCCTTGCCCTTGTAAGGCTCGGGGGGCGCAAAGGCACGCAGGCGCGCTGCCACTTGGCCCACGATGCACTTGTCCATTCCGCGAATGACCACCTGAGTAGGCTTGGGGGTCTCAGCGATAATGCCGGTCGGCAAGGTGTAAGCCACGGGATGCGAAAAACCCACAAAGAGCTCAATGGTGCTTCCTGTGACCTGGGCTCGGTAACCAACACCGCTCAACTCCAAACCCTTGGAGAACCCTTCGGTCACTCCTTTGATCATGTTAAAGACAATGGTCTTGTGCAGCCCATGCAGGCTCTTGATCCGCTTCTGCTCATTGGTGCGGGTGAATCTGAGCTCAGAACCCTCCTGGGCAGCATGAATCTCAGGAGGCAAGGTATGCTCAAGCGACCCCTTGGGGCCGGTCACCTTCACCTGGCTCCCTTGGATCTCAACCTTCGCCTCCGAAGGCACTGGAATGGGGGCTTTACCTACGCGCGACATTTCCGATCACCACACATGACAAAT
Organism: uncultured Planctomycetia bacterium; assembly: GCA_964597545.1. GTDB lineage: Bacteria > Omnitrophota > Gorgyraeia > 1-14-0-20-64-10 > 1-14-0-20-64-10 > CAZQXN01. Next base: position 62,781 of record CAZQXN010000010.1, read on the forward strand.
CATTTCGCCACCGACACCCTGTTCGCGAGCCTGAACACCCGTGAAAACACCTGTTGAGGTGGAAAGGACCGAGATCCCCACCCCTGAAAGCACCTTAGGAATCTTGGTCTTAGGCACATACACCCTGAGGCCCGGCTTCGAAATCCGACGGATGTGCCGAAGGATAGGCCGGCGCGCTTTGGTGTACTTGAGGTACACGCGAAGGGTCCCCTGAGGATTGCTCTCCTTGAGCAACCGCCAGTTCTGAATGAAACCTTCCTGCTTCAAACATTCGAGAACCGCCGCACCCAGCTTGCTGGCGCGAACATTCACCTGCGCCTTCCGTGCTTGGCTGGCGTTTCGAATCGCCGTAAGCATATCGCCCATAGGATCTGTTAGACTCATCGTTACCAGCTCGCTTTTGTTAAGCCGGGGATCTGCCCGCGGTGGGCCAACTCCCTCATGCAAATCCGGCAGATGCCAAATTTCCGGTAAGTTCCCTTAGAGCGCCCACAGCGACCGCACCGGCTGTAACGCCGCGAGCGGAACTTGGCTCCCTTTGACCACGTCTGTAATTTTCCCTTCTTTGCCATAATCCTTTTGCTTTCCTTCCCTACTCCTTGAAAGGCATGCCCAGCGCCTTCAAGAGCGCATGGGCTTCATCCCGATTGCGAGCCGTGGTACAGATCACAACATTCATCCCTTGAACGCGAGCCACCTTGTCGTACTCAAGCTCAGGGAAGATCAGCTGCTCGGTCAACCCCATCGCGAAATTGCCCCCTTCGTCAAAACCCTTCGGGTCCACCCCTCGGAAATCCCGAATGCGGGGCATGGCAATGCTCATCAGCCGATCCAAGAATTCATACATGTTCGCCCGGCGCAGGGTCACCTTGGCTCCGATCGGCTGGCCCTGCCTGAGCTTAAAGTTGGAGATCGCCTTCTTGGCCCGGGTCAAGACCGGGCGCTGGCCGGCAATCAGGGCCAATTCCTCAGCCGCCTGCTCCACAACCTTTTTGTCTTCGACTGCCGCGCTCACACCCATGCTCACCACAATCTTGCTCAGCCTCGGCACCTGATAAAGGTTCTTGTACCCAAACCGCTCCTTGAGGTGCGGAAGGATCTCCTTCCTGTAGCTCTGCAGCAGTCGGGGAGGTACGCGTCCCTGGGAAGCGTCGGTTGCCATCAGAAGCTCTCCTCGCACCGGCGGCAAATCCGGGTCTTGGTTCCGTCACCCAACACCTTAAAACCGACTCGAACCCCCCGGTTGCAGCGGGGGCAAATCGGCAGGACGCGGTCCATGGGCAGAGGGCACTCGCGGTCCACAACCGCTCCCTGGGGATTGTTCTGAGAACGCCTGAGGTGCTTCTTAACGAGATTAAGC
>CAZQXN010000011.1:0-60268 GCA_964597545.1 uncultured Planctomycetia bacterium
AGCAGCTTCAACCGTCGAGGGAGAGTCAGCCCTGCATGTGTATAAATCTTCTGCAATGCTTTCTCAGACATGCGAAACCGCTCCCGTTGCCAATCGCGCAGCGTACGCGGGTGTACATGGCATACTTCAGCGATCTCATCGAGACCAGAGTAATGAGCTAACGCTCTCTCGATCAGTGCCTTCTGGGTTCCATCTAAACAGTCAAGTCGTGGCATGACTCAAGAAGACCCTCAACAAAACCCTCACTGTAGTACATAGAAAGAAAAACGGAGGGGGTAGGATTCGAACCTACGGAGGCCACAAGGACCTCTGCAGTTTTCAAGACTGCCCCGATCGTCCTCTCCGGCACCCCTCCCGAAGCTCATGGGTGGAAAAGTTGATTAAAGACTGCGCTGCAGACCCAGACCGCCTGCCGAAAGCCCTCCTGTAGGTAGCGAACAAAGTGAATCTCTGGGATGACCAGCGCCATAACGGCTACCGCCAGGGCCAAATTTACCCAGTAGATGATTCCCAGAGAAAGCAAGGGTCCTGCAACCTCAAGATCGGTCTGCTTCTGCTTTAACACGTTTACCGTAAAGACCAGGTGAAGCGCAAGGGTAAAGCCAAGCCCTAAAAAGAACCAGGTGATCCACGGCGAGATGTCCCAAAAGAGCTTGGCCGCCCCAAAGAGCAGAGCCCATAAGACCGTATAGATCGGCACCAGATACGGAGCCAGCGCGATAAAACCAGAGATCCGGTCGGTCTGGACAGCCCCCGACTTCTCTCCCGCCTGAAAACCTTTCACTGCCCCGCCGGAGATCCAGGTGGCCAACGCATGCATCAACTCATGCCCAAAAACATAGATTCGGGTGGGCGAGCCCACCAGCGCATGAAATGCAAGGTAAGCGGTAATCCCCAAGAGAATCGAAAGCTCTGGACCGCGAACCTGCTTTAAGCCGACCAGGAGGCCGTAGAAAGCTACTGAGTAACCTATGGCAAGCGGAATAAGGGCTAAGCCCAGCAGCAGGCGAATCAGCTTCCCTAACACGGCTTAATCGGGCGACACCAGCTTCTCAAGCCCGTCCATGAAGGGGCGCAGCGCTAAGGGCAAAACCACGCTGCCGTCGGCATTCTGGTGCTGCTCCAAAAGAGCTATCACGGTTCGAGCCAAAGCCACCCCTGAACCGTTTAGGGTATGCAGGGGCTGGACCTTGCGGGTCTGGGGATCCCGGAAGCGGATGTTGGCTCGCCTAGCCTGAAAATCCACGAAGTTGCTGCAGCTGGAGACCTCGAGCCAGGTGTCTGTTCCTGCGGAGTGGGCCTCGAAATCATAGCATTTGGCTGCCGCAAAGCTTAAGTCACCTGTCGCAAGCGCCACTACCCGATACGGAAGCTCTAAGAGCTGCAGCACCTCCTCAGCATCCTGAACCAGCTTCTCCAGCTCCTCGTAGGAGTGCTCTGGGTGAACAAACTTGACCAGCTCCACCTTGTCAAACTGGTGCACCCGATTGAGGCCCTTGGTCTCCTTGCCGTAAGAGCCGGCCTCCCTTCGAAAACAGGCGGTGTAGGCCGTGCGATAGATCGGCAGCTGCTTGCCGTCTAGGATCTCCCCGGCATAGATGTTGGTGATCGGCACCTCGGCGGTGGGAATCAAAAAGAGGTCATCATCCTTAAGACGGTACATGTCCTCCTCGAGCTTGGGCAGCTGTCCGGTGCCGGTCATGCTGGCCCGATTGACCAGGTAAGGGGGTGCCATCTCGGTGTAGCCGTGTTTTTTGATGTGCAAATCCAGCATGAAGTTGATCAGGGCCCGTTCCAGGCGGGCACCCGCACCAGTGAAAAGAACGAAGTTGGACCCGGTAATCTTGGCGGCCCGAGCGAAGTCAATCAACCCCAAGTGCTCGGCCAATTCCAAGTGGGTCTTGGGGGCAAAATCAAACTTTTTGGACTCACCCCATGTCCGGACCACCTGGTTGGATTTGGCATTCGGGCCCACCGGCACCGAATCGTGCGGAATGTTAGGAATCTCCAACAGCTCTCCTCGGATGCTGCGCTCCAACTCTGAGGCCTCTTTGTCCAAAGCAGCCTCTTGCTCAGAGACCTTCTTAAGGGCTGCAAGCTGCTTTTTGACGTCGCTCCCCTCACGCTTTAACTTACCCACATCGTCGGATGCCTTGCGTTTCTGATGGCGCAGCTCGTCGATTTGCTGAGTCAGCTTGCGCAGTTTTTGGTCCTGCTTGAGGAGCACATCCAGCTTAAAGGTAAGATTCCGGTCGGAGATCGCCTTCTTGACCTTGTCGGGCTCTTCTCGAATGAGTTTGATGTCTAACATATGAGATCTCTCGCTTCCCTCAAAATGGCGGTTACGTTATCCCTTGATCACCCCGATCGGCCGCATCCGGCAGATCCGACGGGAAAGGCCCGCGTCATGGACCACTCGAACCACATCGTTGACATCCTTGTAGGCAGCCGGCTGCTCTTCATCCAAAGCATTCCTGCCCCGCCCCATGGCAATGATTCCTTTGTCCTCTAGCTCCTGGCGGATGTCCCGCCCCTTGGAGGAACGTACCGCCGCTGTCCTGGACATCACCCGCCCTGCTCCATGGCAAGTACTTCCAAAAGAGTGTGTCATCGAACCTTCTGCACCCAAAAGCAAGTAGGAGTTACGCCCCATGTCTCCCGGAATGATCACCGGCTGCCCATAGGGGCGGTACTTCGCAGGCAGTTCCGGGTGGTTCGGCGGGAAAGCCCGAGTAGCCCCTTTACGATGAACACACAGGGTTTTCTGCTTGCCCCTCACCTCGTATTGTTCCATCTTAGCTATATTGTGGGCAACATCATAGATTAAAGACATCCCCAGCTTTTCCCAGGGGCGCCCAAAAACTTGCTCAAAGACCTGGCGGGCACGATGCAGGAGGAGTTGTCGGTTGGCCCAGGCATAGTTGGCTGCAGAGCGCATGGCACCCAAATAAGCTTGTCCCTCTGGCGAGTGCACTGGGGCGCAGGCCAACTGTCGATCTGGAAGATCGATGCCGTACTTGGCGCTAGCCCGGGCAGTTGCCTGCAGGTAATCGTCGCAAACCTGGTAGCCGAATCCCCGGGAACCGGAGTGAATCATGACCACCACGGAGCCCACGCCCAAACCAAAGAGCTCTTGGGCCGCTTTCTCGTCAAAAACCTGATCCACCACCTGGATCTCCAGGAAGTGGTTCCCAGAGCCTAAGGTCCCGACTTGGGATTTTCCTCGCTCGTAGGCTCGATCTGAAACCTTGTCCGGGTCGGCCCCCTCCAAGCAGCCGCGCGCCTCAGTATGCTCAATATCCTCTGGGGTGCCGTAACCCTGCTTGACAATCCAAGCAGAGCCTTCGGTTAAGATCTTGCGCTGCTGGCTCTGGCTGAACTTGATGTCTCCACCCTTGCCTACCCCGCAAGGGACATTGGAAAAAAGGGCGGAAACCAAGGTCTTAAGTTTGGGTCGGATCTCTTCTTCGGTAAGCCGAGTTCGGACGAGTCTGACGCCACAATTTATGTCGAAGCCGACTCCTCCTGGGGAAATCACCCCGTCCGCTTCGGGATCGGTCGCAGCCACTCCCCCTATCGGGAAACCATACCCCCAGTGGATATCGGGCATCGCCATGGAGGCCTTAACAATACCAGGCAGGGTTGCGACATTGGCTACCTGCTCAACAGATTTGTCCTGGGCAATGCCTTCGAGGAGGTGCTCGTCAGCAAAGATCCACCCAGGCACCCGCATACCGGGCTTAAAGCCCTTCGGGATCTCCCAGCGGGTCTCGTCCAGTTGCTTTAGAGGGATATCGGTCGTCGGCATCGGCTTATTATAACAAAGGGGTCAGACCCCTAGATATCGAAAATGACTTGGGCTACCCAAACCCCTTCGGGGTTCTGGGAGAGTGCCAGATCGCAGTAGGTGACCGCTTTGATCTCCTTGTCAACCGGGTGACGCTTCAGATCTAGGGTTTCGCCGGCAACAGATGCGGTCAGTTGTGTTGGGGTAAGGGTTTGAATCTCAAAGGTGCGGCCTAAAAAGTGCTGGGTATCGAAACGGTAGAGCAGCTCCCTCAGCCACGCCACCAAGAGCTGCTCCCAGCCCTTGGCCTGAACGGTGAGGGAGATGGTTTGGGTGGAGGAAACCGACTCTGGGGGCACAATCAAGCTGAACATCCCTTGGGCCATGTGGGCAAAGAGTTCTTCGCGGGAGTGGCCGAAGGCCTTTATGCCGACATCGGCAGTGTGATCAACAACCTCGTAGGGGATCATGGCGGTTCAAATGGGCCGAATGAGTAAAGATGGTGGGCCGACAAGGAGCCGATCGCGCTGCGCGCTCTCGGCACTTCCTTCGCCGACCACGCCTTTGGCGCGGTGCCCGGCTCGGTCGCTCAACCCTTCGGGTTCTCGTCCTTGTCCGGAATAGCGCATTGAGTTTAGATGGGCCGACAAGGACTCGAACCTTGCTCAACGGATTAAAAGTCCGCTGCTCTGCCAGATGAGCTATCGGCCCTTGGTGAGTATTCTAGCGGGTTTTACTGTTGGTTGCTATCTGTTGTTGCGGGTAGAGCAACGAAGGAATGTTACACAAACTGGCCTAGGTAATCCTGCACAACCCCCAGAACCTCTCTTATCGCCTGAGGTAGGTCCCAGGGTTTCAAGCCTAGGCGGCGCAGGCCGTTTTGTCGGTTATCAATCTTCACCTGCTCAGAGTACTCCCGGAGGAACTGCCTGGTGGCTCGCCGGCCGATGGCGTAGGGGCCTAAGGCCCCCCTCTGATCCAACGCAGCAAGTAACTCATCCAAAGCTTCTGCTTCCGGTCCATCGTAGTCCACCGCTACTGCCCAACCCCATCGAACAGCCAACGGCACGAGATCAAAGGTCTCTGCGTCAGTAAAAACGAGCACCTGGGCAACGTTAACCACCGAGAGAACTGTAGAGAACCGCTCCAAAGCGGCCACTGCAAGATCACATGAGACGGCCAACTCTCGCTCCTCCAAACCAACATCCGGCATGGAGGATCGACGCTTCGGTTTTCGCAGAACAGTAAATGGTTCGGCTAAGTGAAAGTTCAAGCTGGAGACACGCAATGAGTAAGGGAACGGGGCCGCTGACATAGGATCGAGGAGATGGTTGTTGGCTTGTTGGATTGCCTCAATTGTTTCTGTGGAATAGCGGGATTTGCTCAAGTAGTTTCGGTAGCCCCGCTTGCGCAGCTGCGCGGCAAGCTCAGGATCATGGAACACGATAACGAAATCGCCCGGTGCCAATCTTGGTTCAACTTGGGCCAAAAACTGCTGTATCGACTTGCCTTTCCCATATTCCCTCAAATTCTTAATGACCACGCTGGCCGAACCTTGCTGATGCGCTTCTTCTAGGAATTGATCGATTGCTGAAATCGCATGTCTGCTCGAAAATGCGTATGGAACCACTTGGATTCGTTTGAGTGCTGCGCCAACGCCTTTGATTTTCAGGCCCACATCAGCTTCAAGAGTGATCTCTGTCATGGTTAATCTATGCATGCCGGACAAACTCAGCTTTGGGTCAATTCCCAAAACCTCTTCCGCGACAAGGGCCGGTACAAAATCTGTCCCTATAGCAGGGTAAATGATGTGCCGTGCAACACCTATCGCCTGAAGGAACTTCCACTGGTTTTCGTATGTTCGATATCGCAGTTGAACCTTCTGTTTATCCGGACCTTTGATTTTCAAAACCCTTTCCCTGAATCGCGCTGCTTGGGTCAAAACCTTGTTAGCCCGCTTCGCGATTAGGTTTTCCTCCTGGCCGGCATGAGGTGACTCTAGCCGGATCAGATAAACAGTATCCCTTTCAAGGGTGGCTAAGGACAAGCTCCCGGTCCCCGACTGGTGGGGAGAGCTAATGAGTGTCCGAACCGCCACGTAAGTAACCTCGCGCTGTCCTAGCGCCTTCAGTTGCCGAGCGCCTGGCAGCCTGGTGATTTCAAAGAAACCGTTCTCTTCCCAGTCGTAGGCGTCAATTTCCAGAATGTCTCCCACCCGAAGGTCGCCTAGATCCTGCACGCGCCCTCTTCGGAGCGAAGCCAAGCGCGCAAACGGCATGTGCATGGCTCCTGCATCCAGAGTACTGAGCTGGTAGGTTGGGTAAACACCTTCGATTCTGCCCTGCCCTGCTGGGCGCAGCCGCAATGACCCGCTTCTTGCGGCAACATCCACAGAGGTAAGTCTTGCTATTTCAAAGATGCCTTCTCCCGGCAGGAAGAGGAAATCCCCTTCCTGCAAGGAGGTTTCCTTGCCAATCAACTGCCACCCTTCTTCTTGGCCGGCACGAGGAGCATGTGTAAATTCCAGAATGAAAACCCGCGTTCCCAGAGCGCCGCTTGCCGAACGAAGAAAAGAAACGTTGTTTGCCCTTTCAATGGTCTTCTGGAACCGCAAGTAAAGGGTGCCTTTGCCAGCAACCTGGGGAAAGAATATTTCCTGCTGAAAGCGAGTCCGCATCTGCAGTTCCTGGCTCTGGGCAAACCGCTCAATCTCTGGAATGCCGGCCCATTCAGGAACTGCAAGCAAGATTTCCCCATTTTCTTTAAGCAGCGCCGGGGCCTTTCGCAAAATCTGCTCGATCATTGCCCTGCCCGTTGAACCACCATCGCTGGACATGTTGACGATGCCTGCTTGATCTGGCATGCGATCAATGTGGAATTTTCGCATAGCGTCTGTAAAGGGCACCGCTGCCGGATCCGAAACAATGAGGTCATATAGTTTTCTTTTGCGCTTCAAGGGCTCTGTGAGGTTGCCGCGGATAATCGAAACATTGTGGAGCTTGTTCCTTTTTATGTTCTCTCGTCCCAGTCGCAGCAAATCGAGATTCAGCTCTACGCCATCGACCGAGCGCACTCGATCCGCTATGCCAACAGGAATCATCGCGCTCGCCGTCCCCAAATCAAGCACATCCCACTCTGGCTGCAGAAAACCCTCCTCCAGGAGGAATTCCAGCAATGCTTCGGAGTGCAGAAATGTCCTCTGACCAAAGAGTGTCTGAATCCACCGTCCCCCGCCAACGTGCAAAAGGAGATCGTCACCCTCTCTTCGCTCTTCCCAGAGGGGTGTCTCCTCCTGGCCGGCGGCGGAATCGATTGCTTCCAACAGCTTATTGGCCTCGCCCCGCAGTGCACCAGCATGCCGCGACTTTTCTGCGTATGCGACTAAGATGCCATCCCTCATAATGAGATCAAGCTCTTCGGACACGCTTTGTTCGTCGACATGCTTGGCAATGATCGCAGCTGGCTTCTGCCAACCTCGCGCTTTGAGCCAGTCGAGCAGCTGGTAACCATTCACGCGCGGCATGCCCAGATCAGAAATAACAGCGTCGATACCTTCTCCTTGAGCCTCAATCATATCTTGCGCAGCCTTTCCATCCTCCGCCGTGATCACCTTCGTACCTGGACGCAGCGCCCGTATCGCTTTAACGGTCGCAGCCAACTCATCGGAATCATCATCCACAACAAGGAAAGTTTGTTCCTCCTGGCCAGTACGGGGAATAGGTGCAAACTCCAGAACGAAACCCCGTGTCCCCAGAGCGCCATCTTCGGAACGAAGAAAAGGAACGTTGTTTGCCCTCTCAATGGTCTCTTGGAATCGCAAGTAAAGAGCGCTCTTGTCAGCGTCCTGAGGAAGGAATACTTCTTGCCGAAAGCGAGTCCGCATCTGCATTCCCTGGCCCTGAGCATACCGCCCGACCTCTCGAATGCCGGCCCATTCAGGGACTGCAAGCAAGATTTTCCCATTTTCTTTAAGCAGCGCCGGAGCCTCTTGCAAGATCTGCTCAATCATGCTCCTACCATGCGGTCCGCCATCACTACCCATGTTGATGATGTCCGCCCGCTCCGGCATGCGATCGATGTGGAATCTTCGCATCTCGTCTGTAAAGGGTGCCGCTGCCGGATCCGAAACAATGAGGTCGTATCGTTTCTCTCGAGCTTTCAAGGGTGCTGTGAAATTCCCTCGAAAGATCTTAACGTTACCGAGACCATTCCTCTCCACGTTCTCTCGTCCCAAGCGAAGCAAATCAAGATTCAGCTCTACGCCATCGACCGAACGCACAAGATCAGCGATGCCAACGGGAATCGTCGCACCCCCCGTCCCCAGATCAAGGACATCCCACTCCTGCTGCAAAAACCCTGGCTTGCGGAGGAATCCCAACAGTATCTCGGAATACGGAGCCATCCTCTGATTTAGCACCGGCTGAATCCATCGACCCCCTCCAACGTGCAAAAGGAGATCGTCACCCTCTCTTCGCTCTTCCCAGAGGGGTGTCTCCTCCTGGCCGGTGGGAGTTTTAAGAATGAGCAGACTGGACCTGTCGAAAAAGAGAGGGGTTTCATCAGAGTAGAGCTCCAGCCATATCGGCTTGTCATCCTCATCCTTGACAAGATGAAAAGTGAATCTGTCCCATGCTCCAAAACGAAGTGGCTCATGAGACAGACCGAGTCGGGTACCGCTGTCAATACCTACGTTCCTTATATTCAGAGAAAGGCCCAAGACATCCTGCCCTAAGCTCAGTACCCATTTTTCTAAATCGGGGCCCTGATCAATCTCAAGCGCTCCCCGCTCAAGCAGATTGACCAACCGATTCCATGGAATCCGTATTCCCTCCTTCCTTCCGCGCTTGGGCCCGTTGGCAACTTGAACATATCGAGCGTCATAATGGACGGCGGGGGTCAGCGCTGCCTCATCCACATCTGTCAGCGCCGGCTCAACCTGCTCCCCAAGCTTCTCCAGCACCCAGTTGCCCCAGGCCCGCACATTATCCGCAGCCAAAAGACCTCGTATCTTAGGAATGGCCTTCCGGATTTCCTCGGGCGCGGTATCGGCAAGGGCACCCAACTGCCTCAGCGCTTCAATCTGAGCTCTTGGGTCTGCATCCAACTGGCTCATCAGTCCTTGGACTTTCGCCTCCATCTCCTCCTGGCCGGTGGAGAGGGCTTCCTGAAGCTGGGCTTCGGCGTTGCTTTCAAGCCCGGCTTGGGCCTTGAGGGCCCATGCAGAGTGTGGCGCGGCTAGAGGAATGGCCAGCCAGAGAGCGATGCTGCGGATAGCTAACTGAAGGTGTTTCATGGGATTACACGTTGATATTACAAGCTTACACGAAGAAGGAAGATAGCGGCAAGTAAAATAACTAGCTATGGATTATGATTAATGAGTCCTTCGACAAGCTCAAGATGAACGGGGAACGTTCGTGGTTCGACAGGCCCACCATGAACAGTGGAGCGATTAGACGGTTTTTAGATCCGCCTCTTTGGCTCCCAGAATCTCATCTACCTTCTTGTGGTAGCGGTCGGTGAGTTTCTGGAGATCGTCAAGGCCTTTGAACTTCTCGTCCTCGGGGACCGACTTGTCCTTGAAGAGCTTCTCAATCCCCTCCTTGGCGCTGTGCCGGATAGTGCGGATGGAGATGCGCCCCTCCTCTGCCTGCTTGTGGGCAAGTTTGGAGAGCTCCTCGCGCCGCTCGGTGGACAGCGGCGGAATGGAGATGCGAATGTGCTTGCCATCGTTCAAAGGGGCCAACCCCAGCTCTGATTTGGCGATCGCTCGCTCGATGTCCGGCAAGACATTGGGATCCCAGGGTTGGATCACCAAGAGCTTAGGATCCGGTGTGTTGATGCTGGCCAACTGCTTTAAGGGGGTGGGGGTGCCGTAGTACTCCACCTTGATGCCTTCCAGTAAAGCAGAGCTGGCACGGCCGGTCCGGATGGTGGCAAACTCGCGGCTGACGGCATCTAAGGCCTTGGCCATCTTGCCCTCGGTTTCCTTCAAGATTCCTGAGATGGTGGTCGCGGTGACTTTGGCTTCTTGGCTCATCGAAACGTCAACTCCTGTGGTTTGGGTTAATGAATGACGGTGCCGATGCGCTGTCCCAGGATTACACGCTTGATGTTCCCTGGGCGCGTCATGTTGAAGATGACAATGGGCAGCTTATGGTCCATGCAGAGGCTGATGGCAGTAGCGTCCATCACCTTGAGACCCTTTTTAAGCAAATCGATGTAGTTGAGCTCAGTGAAGCGCTTTGCATTGCGGTTGCGCACGGGATCAGCAGAATAAACCCCGTCCACCTTGGTGGCCTTTAAGATCGCTTCAGCGTCAATCTCGATTGAGCGCAGCGCCGCCGCGGTGTCGGTAGAGAAGTAGGGGTTACCCGTGCCGGCGGCAAAAAGGACGACTCTTCCCTTCTCCAAGTGCCGGATGGCTCGCCTGCGGATGTACGGTTCGGCCAATGCCTCCATATGAATGGCTGTTTGGACGCGGGTGACGCAACCGATCTTCTCGAGGGCATCCTGGAAGGCCAAGGCATTGATGATGGTCGCGAGCATCCCCATGTAATCGGCGGTCGTGCGGGCGATGCCTTGGGCGCGGGCGGTGACTCCAGTGCCTCGGAAAATGTTGCCCCCACCAATGACCACGCCCACCTGAACACCGAGACTTTGGATCTCTTTGATCTGGCGGGCGATGCCGTGGGTAACTTTTGCGTCGATGCCGTAGCCTTTGGGTCCAGCTTGAAGGGCTTCTCCGCTGATTTTTATGACTACCCTTCGGTAAGCAGGACGTAAGGCTTTGGACTTAGGCATCGTCAGGGGGAGGCGCTAGAGGCCTCCTCTCCGAGGCTGAATCGGACGAAACGACGGATGCGCAGGTTCTCCTTGAGGCTTGCGACCGCCTCATGAAGAAGATCCTGGATGGTCTTGGAAGAATCCTTGACGTAAGGCTGGTTGAGGAGGACCTGCTCCTCGTGGTGCTTGCGCTCTTTCGCAGAGATGCTTGAAGGAATGTCATCGGCGCTGACGTAGCGGGGGTTCATGGAAGCCACCTGAAGGCAGATCTCATGGACAAAGGCCTTAAATTGATCGGTGCGAGCTACGAAGTCGGTCTCACAGTTGACCTCGACCAAAACACCGATCTTGCCGCCATGGATGTAGGAACCCACCGCACCTGCGCGGGTCTCTCGCAGAGCCTTTTCCTTGGCAACATCGGCTCCCTTGGCCCGCAGCGCCTTCAATGCCTGCTCCACTTGGCCGCCCGCTTCCTGGAGGGCCTTCTTGCACTCCATGATGCCGGCACCTGTGCGCTCCCGAAGATCCTTAATCTGCTCGGTGCCTACAGCGGTTGCTGCTTTAGGCACTGGGCGGTTCCTCTTTCTTCTTGTCCCCTTTGGGCTTCTTTTTGTCATCTTCCTTCTTCTGTTCCTTTGCTTTGGCAGCAGCGCGCTTTTTAAGTTCCTCTTCCTCTCCCTTGATGGCGGTCTTGAGCAGCGCCTCTGGAACAATCTCCTCCTCGGGCTCAGGAGGGGGAACGACTTCCTCTGTGACTGCCGCATCACTTTGAGGTGTTTCGGCTTCTGAAGCTATTTTGTCGGCGGCTGCTTTATCGGCGGCTGCCTGCTGTTCAGCAGCGACTTTATCGGCGGCGGCCTTCTCGGCTGCAGCCTTCTCGGCGGCGGCCTGCTGAGCGGCTTGGGCTGCGGCCTCTGCCTCAGCCTTCTTGCGCGCCTCTTCCTGGCCGGCCAGATAGAGTTGATACCCTTCGCGGATGCTGTCCGCCAACAAAGAGGTTACCAGTCCAATGGAGCGGATGGCGTCGTCGTTACCGGGAATAACGTGGGTAATGGGGTCGGGATTGCTGTTGGTGTCCACCAGGGCCACAACAGGAATCTCCAATCGAACCGCCTCTCGAATGGCGGTCTCTTCCCGCTTGGCATCCACCACAAAAACTGCCTTCGGCAGCTTAGGCATCTCAATGATACCGCCTAACACCTTCTCCAGACGAGCCAGCTCGCTGTCTGCCCGGGCCCTTTCCTTCTTGGTCATCCGCTCAAAGGTGCCGTCTTCGTGCCAGTTACGGATGGTTTTGAGACGCTCGATTGATTTGCGGATGGTCTGGAAGTTGGTGAGCAGCCCGCCCAGCCAACGAAGATTCACATAGAACTGGCCGCAGCGGGTGGCCTCTGCGGCAATGATCGGTTGGGCCTGTCGCTTAGTGCCCACAAAAAGGATGGGACCACCCTCTGCGGCAATGGAGCGCAAAAAGGCCTTTGCCTCTTCAACGCCCTGGGCGGTTTTCTGGAGGTCCAAAATGTAGATGCCGTTCTTCTCCCCGAAGATGAAGCGTTTCATCTTGGGATTCCAACGGTGGGTTTGGTGCCCGAAGTGGACTCCAGCTTCCAGTAGGTCTTTAACGAGTGGTTCAATCATCATGAATCGTTTAGTATACCAGAAAATCCTTAAGGCGCAACTTGTAATTCATAGAGCCGTCGATAGATAGGAGAACTGGCCAACAGTTCATCATGCCTTCCGGTCTCAGCCACCCTGCCCTGATCCAGCACCACAATCCGGTCGGCCCTGCGGATGGTGGACAATCGGTGGGCAATCACAAAGGCGGTCCGATTCTTCATCAGGCGATCCAGCGCTTCCTGGACCAAGGCCTCTGACTCGGAATCCAACTGGGAGGTGGCTTCATCCAAGATCAAGATGGGGGGATCTTTCAAGAGGGCGCGAGCAATGGAGAGGCGCTGACGCTCTCCCCCTGAAAGCTTAAAACCCTGCTCGCCCACCACGGTGTCATATCCAGAGGGTAACCGCTGGATAAAGGGGTCTGCATTGGCCGCTTGGGCCGCCTTCTGCACGCGCTCGAGGCTTGCGTTCGGCTCACCAAAAGCGATGTTGGCGCGAACGGTATCGTGAAACAGGAATGGGTCCTGAGTCACCAGGCCAATTTGGCGGCGCAGGGACTCCAGGGTGACGGATTTCAGATCCACCCCGTCGATGGTCACCCGCCCCTCAACAGGATCAAAAAAGCGCAGAACCAGATTCACCAGGGTGGTCTTGCCGGCGCCGCTCGCCCCAACCAAAGCGACCACTTCGCCTTTGCGAACCGTAAGATTGACCCCATCCAACACAAACCGCTCGTCATACCGGAACCGCACATCTTTCAGGCAGACTTCGCTCTGAAACGGCGCCAACCGAGCCGCATCCGGGGCCTCCTCTGCTGAGGGGGTCGCCTCCAAGATGTCCACGACACGCTTGGCGGCGGCCAGCGCCTGCTGGTGGACGCCATAAAGGCGGCTGAGCTTCTTAAAGGGTGGGACCAGAGAGACCAGGGCAGCCAAGAAGAAAACAAAGAAGCCGAGGGTCAGCTCCCCCTGGAGCACCGAACGGCCCCCCAGCTCCAGCACAAAGAGGATGCCAACGATACCGATGAGCTCAGTCACCGCTGCGAGCCCCTCCCTGCGCTTGACCGTGCGGATGTTGGCCTTGTAATACTGCTGATTGATGGAACCAAACCGCCCCGCTTCATGATCCTCGGCGGTAAAGGCCTTGATGATCCGAATCCCCTGGAGGGTCTCGATGATGCGGACGTTGAGGTCTGCCATCCGCTCCTGGACCAGATAGCCCAACTTTCTCAGCTTCTTGCCGATGCGGACAATCGGGAAGCTGATCGCCGGCAGCAGGATCAGGGTGATCGAAGCGAGCTTCCAATGAATGGAGAAGATGACCGCTGTAAAGATCAACACCTGCGAGGTTTGATAGACAAGATCGGCGATACCCTCGGTAATGGAGTTTTGCAGAACCGAGACATCGTGCGTGATCCGGGAGGTCAATTCCCCTGTTCGCTCGCCGCTTAAGAAACCGACTGAAAGGCGGTGATAGTGGCGGTAGAGTCCGTTGCGGATGTCGCGCAAAAAGCGCAGGGCTGTGTCATTCATCAGAACCGTCTGGGTAAACTCAAAAAGGTTCTTTAAGATAAACAACACCACCACCACACCCACCACCCAGTGCAATTTAGACAAGGGATTGAGCGCCAGGAAGCGTGAGGCAAAAGCCGCCACGGGTGCCGGCAGCCATGCCGGCAGGGTTGCAGACTGATCCAGCACCACCTGGTCCAGCAGGGGCACAATCATGCTCAACTGCACCCCCTTGAGCAGGCTCGAGATCACCATACAAACGGCAGCCAGCCCCAATAACAGCAGGTGGGGCTTTAGGTAAGGTATGAGCTTTAAGTAATTTCTCATGGCAGAAAAAGGGGCCAGGTACCGAACATTTACGGTACCTGGCAAGCATTATTGTATCATGTTATACTACCATTCATCTATGAACAGCAAACCAACTAAGGTTGCGGTTATCGGCGTGGGGCATTTGGGCTCAATCCACGCTCGAATATATTCGCAACTTCAATCAGCGCAACTAGTTGCAGTATGTGATCTGCAGCCGGAACGGGCACAGCAAATCGCTCAACAGCATGGCTGCCGGTGGGTCACAGACCATCGGGAACTCATTGGAGAGGTGGATGCGGTCTCCATCGCCGTGCCGACACAGGCTCACTTCCCTGTCGCCAAAGATTTTCTCTCCCACGGCATTCATACCCTGATCGAAAAACCGATCACCAGCACCCTGCGCGAAGCAGATCAGCTTCTAAAGCTCTGCCGCAGGCGCCGCATCATCCTGCAGGTAGGCCATGTGGAGCGGTTTAATGCGGCACTGCGCAAAGTGGCCGATACCCTGAGCAACCCCCGGTTCATTGAGGTCCACCGGCTCGCTCCCTTCCAGCCCAGAGGAACTGAGGTAGGGGTGGTGTTAGATTTGATGATCCATGACATTGACATTCTCTTGGGGCTCATCAAAGCCAAGGCGCGCCGGGTCGAGGGACTGGGCGTTAAGGTGTTGACACCCTTTGAGGACATTGCCAACGCCCGCATCTGCTTTTCCAACGGCGCGGTTGCAAATCTCACTGCCAGCCGTATCTCCAAGGAGCCGATGCGCAGATTCCGGATTTTTCAGGCTTCGACTTACATCTCGATCGACTTCCTAGAGCAAGCGGTGGAGATCTTCCGCCATGAGAAGGGCCAGCTCAAACATGAAAAGATCGCCATCACTGAAGGAGAAGAGCCCCTAAAGGCAGAACTGTCTGCCTTCCTGGAGTCGATTCAACATCACCGTCCGCCGCCGGTCTCTGGCCGCCAGGCGCGCGATGCGCTGGCCATGGCCTTGAAGGTCACCCGCCTGGTCCACCGCAACCATCCATAACGCAGACGAACAATTGAACAAGGTGTAGGGATGGGCAAAAAGATATTCATGATTGCCGGAGAATCTTCCGGCGACCTCCACGGCAGCTCACTGGCCAAAGCCCTGCAATCCGCCTCTCCTGATTTGACTTTGCTGGGTTTAGGGGGCAGTCAGATGCGGGAAGCGGGGGTAAACATACTGGCTGATCCCACAACCTTGGCGGTAGTGGGACTGGTTGAGGTGCTCCAGCACCTGGGTGCCTTCCGCGATCTCTTTAACCTTGCCGTCCGCGCCCTGGACGAACACAAACCAGAGCTGGTCATCCTGATCGACTACCCCGGCTTCAACCTGCGCTTCGCCCGAGAGGCGAAGCGCCGCGGTATCCGCTTGGTCTACTACATCTCTCCTCAACTTTGGGCTTGGGACCATGGCCGCATCGCTCAGATCAAGGCCACAGTGGACCGCATGATAGTTGTCCTGCCCTTTGAGCAGAAGCTTTACGAACAGCACGGAGTGCCGGTCACCTTTGTGGGGCACCCCCTCTTAGATCAGGTTAAGCCCGAGCTTAACCGCCTGCAAACATTGGAGCGGCTGGGGTTAGCGGATGGCATGCCGGTCGTGGGGTTACTCCCTGGCTCCCGGGAAGGAGAGGTCCGGCGGCTCCTTCCGGCATTTCTGGCTGCCTGCGACCGCCTCCAGAAGAACCTGCCCTCTACAACCCGATTCCTGCTGATCAAGGCACCCCACCTGCCCTGGAAGCTGTACCGAGATGCCTTGAAGCACGCATCGGTTGAGCCTAAGGTGTTGGAGCGGTGGGACTACGACAGCCTCTATGCCTGCGATCTGGTGTTGGTGGCCTCGGGCACGGCGACGCTGGAGTGCGCCCTCTTAGAGCGGCCGATGCTGATCATCTACAAAAGCAATTGGCTGACCTATTTGATCGGCCGAGTGCTGGTTCGCATTCCCACCATTGGGTTGGTCAATATTGTGGCAGGCTGCTCGGTGGTGCCGGAGCTCGTCCAGCATGATGCCTCACCGGCAAGAATTGCCAGAGCCACTGATGCCCTATGGGCAAGCGCTGAACGGCGAGAAGCAATGAAGGTGGCTTTTCGGAAAATCCGCGCTTCCCTGGGTACCCCAGGGGCATCTAAGCGCGCTGCGCAAGCAGTGCTTCAGGAGCTAGAATCGGTACCGTAGAATCGGTACCGTAGAATCGGTACCGGGTACACTTATTAACAACGCCTGTTTAAATGTGTACCCGGTACCGGGGTTAGGGGTTACAGCACCGAGAGGTAGGTCTTCTTTTCGAAGTCGGTCACGCTTGAGCAGAACCGTTCCCATTCAATCCGCTTATTGTTGATAAACGAATCGAAGGCGTGATCCCCCAGCGTACGGCGCAGCAAACCAGAGTGCTGAGCCGCCTCAATCGCCTCTCCCAAATCTCGAGGCAGCATCTTAACCCCGCGCTGAGTTCGCTCTTTGTCTGAAAGAGCAAAAACATTAGTCTCTGTCGCCGGAGGAAGTTTTGGAGCGCCCTTGCCTTTAAGCCCATCCAGCCCTGCCGCCAAAATAGCGGCAAAGGCCAAATAGGGATTGCAAGCTGGATCTGGTGATCTCAACTCCAGGCGGAAGGCCGACTCCTTGCCTGGCTTGGTCCGCGGAATCCGGACGAGATCCGACCGGTTGGTCAACGCCCAGGTAATGTAGACGGGTGCCTCAAAACCCGGCGTCAACCGCTTGTAGGAGTTCACCCACTGGTTGGTCACCGCGGTAAATTCCTGGACATGATCCAATACCCCTGCCAGGAAACCCTTACCTACCCCAGAGAGGTGATGCGGATCCTTGGGGTCGAAAAAGGCGTTCTTCTCTCCCTTAAAAAGAGAGATGTTGACATGCATTCCGGAGCCATTCTGATCTGAGATGGGCTTGGGCATAAAGGTGGCATGGACTCCGTGGCGCAGGGCGATCTCCTTGACCACCAGCCGGTAGGTCATCACGTTATCGGCCATGGTCAAGGCATCCGTGTAGCGGAAATCAATCTCATGCTGGGAATGGGCCACCTCGTGATGGCTAAACTCAATGCCTACACCCAGCTCCTCCATGGCCAGAATGGTCTCCCGGCGCATGTCGCTGGCCAGATCCATGGGGGTTAAGTCGAAGTACCCTCCGGTATCTAGCGGCTTGGGATCCTCTGCCGAGGTGAAGTAGAAAAACTCCAGCTCCGGCCCCACATAGAAGGTGTAACCCAGCTTAGCGGCACGCTTAAGGTTCTGTTTTAAGATGTAGCGGGGATCTCCCTCAAAGGGTTTTCCTCCGGGCTTGACGATATCGCAGAACATCCGGGCAACCGAATGCTCCGTCGGCCGCCACGGCAAAATGACAAAGGTGTTGGGGTCGGGCATCGCCACCATGTCCGACTCCTCGACACGGGTGAAGCCCTCAACCGAGGAACCGTCGAAGCCGACCCCCTCCACCAGCGCCTGCTCAAGCTCCTCAACGGTGATGGCGACATTCTTCAAAAACCCCAAGATGTCGGTAAACCAGAGCCGAATGAACTTCACACCCTGATCGCGGGCAGACTTTAAAACATATTCCTTGTCCTTGCGAAAGGTCTTCTTCTCTCTCATGGGTCGCTCTCCTTTAAACGTCGAAGTACAGCTGGAACTCCCAGGGGTGGGGCCGGAGTCGCACGGCATCTACTTCGCGCGTCCGCTTGTACTCAAGCCAGGTATCAATAACATCCTGGGTAAAGACACCCCCTTTCAACAGAAAGGCATGATCCTTCTCCAAAGCATCCAGGGCACGCCTCAAGGAACCGGGGACCTTCGGGATCTTGGACAGCTCCGAGGGCTTCAACTCAAACAGATCCTTCTCCAGCGGCTCTCCCGGCTCAATGCGGTTCTGGATACCGTCTAAGCCCGCCATCAACAATGCTGCAAAGGCAATATACGGGTTGGCCGCGGGATCCGGAGGACGGAACTCAATCCGCTTGGACCTAGGATTCGTCGAGTAGACCGGAATCCGGATGGCCGCTGAGCGGTTCCTCTGGCTGTAAACCAGGTTCACCGGCGCCTCAAACCCAGGCACCAACCGCTTGTAGGAGTTGGTGGTGGGCGCGCAGAAGGCCATCAAGGCCCGACCGTGCTTGATGAGGCCGCCTATGTACCAACGGCAGATCTGGGAGATCAACCCATACCCCTTGGCATCGTAGAAGAGGGGCTTGTCCCCGTTCCACAGCGACTGATGGGTGTGCATGCCGGAACCATTGTCGTTGAACAGGGGCTTGGGCATGAAGCTGGCAACCAAGTTGTGGGCCCGAGCCATGTTTTTTACGATGTACTTGTACAGCATCACCCTGTCCGCCACGCGAACGAGGCTGTCGAACTTCATGTCGATCTCACACTGGCCGGCGGTCGCCACCTCGTGGTGGTGAACCTCGATGGGAATCCCCGCCCGCATAAGTTTTAAGGTGATGCGGCTTCGGATATCCTGCAGGGAGTCGTGCGGCGGCACCGGAAAATAGCCCTCCTTGAACCTCGGCTTGTAGCCTAAGTTCGGCTTCTCGTCCCGGCCGGTGTTCCACTCCCCCTCCATGGAATCGAGGTAATAGTAACCGGACTGCTCGTTTTGGTCGTAGCGAACGTCGTTGAAAAGGAAGAATTCGCACTCCGGACCGAAGTAGCAGTCGGTAGCGATCCCCGTAGCCCTGAGATAGTCTTCGGCCTTCTTGGCGATGTAGCGGGGATCCCGGGAATAAGGCTTGCGGGTCAGTGGATCGTAGATGTCGCAGACAACCGACGCTGTCGGTGTCTCGCAGGCAGGATCCACAATGACGGTCGTGGGATCCGGAATCAAGATCATGTCCGACTCATTGATCTTCTGGAAACCCCGAATCGAAGAGCCGTCAAACCCGATGCCGTCCACCCAGATGGAGGTGACCAAATCATCCATGTGGGTCATCTCTGAAACCGGGATGGTGAAGTGCTGCCACAGGCCGGGAAGATCGTTGAATTTCAAATCAACCATCTCGATCCGGTTGTCCTTAAGGATCTTGACCGCCTTGCGCACATCATCCTCATCGACCCGGATGTGGCCGACGGTGTCATTGGCGCGGACCGCGCGCGGCGCTGCGCGCGCAGGTAATTTCTTCGGATCTGTCTTGACCTTCCTTTTGGCCATCGCCTTCATGCCTCCAAGTGGTTGTATGCGGCTAGTATGGGATGCGGCAGTTACTGGCAGATTACAGAAATGTTAAATCTGGATTACAGGACAAAAATGGGGACGGTCCATAAAGGGACACACCACCTCATATGGACTGTCCCCAAATGGAACGTCCCTAGGTTATTCGCCGTACTGGATGGGGATCTTAAAGGTCTTGGGTTCCTGGGTGAGGCGATCAGGAAAAGGAGGATATGGAGAAGCCTGTCGGACTGCCCGTATGGCCAGGCTGTTGAGGCGATTATTCCCGCTTTCGGCCACCTTCACCCGTCCTTGGAGGCGGCCATCGGGCCTCAAGGTGAAGAGCAGCGCTACTGTTCCACTGACCCTGGGCGGCACCTTCTGCGCTGAGACAGCAGTTTGGATCTTGTTGCGCAATTGAAGGAAGTAGCTGTCCATGCCTGCCGGCTTACGCTGTGCTGTGCGCATCGGCCCTGCGGGTTCAGGAGCCGCTTGTCTTGGGGGCAAAGCACGCGCACGCTCAACTCTACTTTCTGTGGCCCGCTTGGGCTGAATGTTGCTGATCGGTCGAGGCGCAATGGCTCTGGGCTTACGCGCAGCGGCGGGAGCAGGTTGCTGGACATGCGGCCGGGTCACCACCGGCAGGGTCGGTACCCGCTCAGTCGGAGTAAACTCACCCCGGCGGCCTGAAACCGTGCGGGCGGTCATAAAGACCACGGTCTCGGTCTTCTCGGTCTCCTCGTCACTGGAGCGGAAGAGGTAGCCCAAGAGCGGAATATCTCCCAAGAAAGGAATCCGCCTGTGCGCAACCGCCTCGGTATCCTGAATGAGCCCGCCCAAGATTACGGTTCCGCCGTCCTCGAGCAGAAGCACTGTCTCGGCCTCGGCGGTCTCAACGATCGGAATCGTGTTGCCCTCGGAAGTCAACAACTCTCCGGTCTTGGAGCTGACCTTGGGAGCCACCTTCATCTGAATGAAGCCGTCCCGCGTAATGGTGGGGGTGACAAAGAGCTCTACCCCGACATCAATGAAGCTGACCGACTCTGAGGTTACCACGGTGGTGTCTGACTGCGACTGCGAGGTGGTGACATAAGGATCCCGGGTGGCCACCAAGAACTTGGCCTCCTGGTTGTTGGCCACCAGCACCCGGGGCTCTGAAATGATCTCAGTGTCTCCAAAGGTCCGGAGGGCCTCAATGGCAAATTGATAATCCCCGGTGTTGCTCAAAGAGGCCGTGGCGATATCTAAGGCAAGGCCCCGCGTCAGATTCAACGCCCCCAAACCTTGCAGGGTGATTTTTTCGCGCGCTAAGAGATCCCAGTCAATCCCTAATTGAAATTCATCCCCCAAGGTCACCTGAAAGATCTTAGCCTCAATCAAAACCTGGGTGGTGCGCTCATCAAAGGCCTCGACTATCCGCGCAATGGCGACCTGTTTCTCAGGGTAGTCGGTCACCACTACTTGGTTGGTCCGTTCATCCACCACCATGACCCCCATGCCCTTGGTCAGCGTCTCATCCAGCAGAGGTGCCAAATCCTTGACGGCTCCATAATTGAGGCTGAAGATCTGGGTCTCCACCGGACGATCCATGCCCTCGACAAGCCCAACCATCTCACGGACAGTGTCTGCGCTGTCCATGAGGATTAGGGTGTTGGTCGACTCATCGGCGATCACCCGGCCCAAGTTGGTCTTGATCTGCGAAAGTGCCCGGCTTAAATCCGCTGCCTTGGCATACCGGGGGGTGAGAGACTTCAAAACGCGGGCGTCCTGGAAGGGTTCTCCGTGCAGAGTCTCATAATCCCTGCGGGTCATGATGGTAAGAATCTCGCCCTTGCGTTCATAGGCCAGCTCGTTGGCCGCTAAGATCACCTCCAACGCTTCCCAGGGATCAACATCCTTCACAAAGAGGGTCACCTTGCCTGAGACATTGCGCCCCGCCACAAGATTCAAGCCGGCCTGCTCAGCTAAGATCTTGAGGACCTCAACCACATCAATTCCCTGGAGCTGAAGCGTGATCGGAGCAGTATCAGAGGCCTTCTCTGCGGCCTGCGCCTGGCAAAGAGAGCCTCCCAGGCTTAAAACCAACCCCAAAACCAACACGAGAGCAACGGTGCCCTTACATTCTGGGATCCCTCGCTTCGCTCGGGATGGAATTCGGCCAGTGAACTTACGTTCGCCTGGCTCCGTAAGTCCAGGCCTCATTTCACATCTGAAGTTCAAAGGTCTTCTCTCCTCGCATCAGAATAACGGTTCGCTCCTGAATTTCTTTGACCTCTGCCTCGCCGACCTGCTCCCCTTCCCTCACCCACATGGTCTGACCGGAGTCTGAATCTTCCAAAAAGGCCCGCTTGCCCCCGGCCATGATGACCCCCTTCAAAACCCAAACCCGTTCCCGCTCTACTGTTGCAGGGGCGACAGGAGCCGGGGGTAGCTCTGTCTTGAGGGGCTCAAAGAGTGTTTCTGGAAATTCCACTGTTGGCACCGCCGGCATCGGCTTTGAGATCGGCTCCAAATCCGGCAAGAGAGGTCGAATCGGCTGCTGCAACTGCACCCCCCACTGAACCAAATCCCCGGAAACCAATACCAGCAAGACCGGCAACAGCCAAATTAGAATCCGCTGGACCGTCAGCAGGCGCCGCTGTTCCCGATCTAGGCGCAGGAGAGACTCTGTCGACGCCGGAACGCTCATTCCGAGAAAACCCCCTTGGCAACAGAGATCCGAACCACACCCTGGATCCTGTCCTCCTCTGCCGGGGTTAACCGCACGCTGTCCAGATGAACCCCTGGAACGGCCTCAGGCAGCCGCTGGAGAAACTGTCCGATGGCATTCAGTGGGCCCACCACCTTGGCATCCAGCCGAACCCGTTTTGAGCGGTTCCTGCGCCCTAGGGCCTCAAGGGGCTTAAGCTCATCGATCGAAAGGCCCGAAGCTTCAGCAACCTCCTGAACGCCCTGCAGGGTGACCCAGTTTAAATCAACGGAGCCTGAGCGCAGCGCACCCAGCAGCTCACCCCTTTTGGAGTTGACCTGCTCGCCAACCTCAATCCAACCGTGCAGCCGGGAGAGTTTCCCCTTCGCCAACTGAAGCTGTCCATCCTGCTGCTGCCAGAATTGGATGCCGGCCTCAGCCAGTCGAACACCGCCGACCACCAAGCCGAACCACAGGACCGCAATGCCAACGTTCAGCCAAGGGGACCTGCCCTGCGCAGCAGCACCCTGCATCAGGGAGCGATACCGCTGGGCTGAAGCTGCAGCTCAAATTCCACGATTTCTCCCTCGTCCTTTTCCCTGGTTTTGGCGGAACGCAGGAAGACCCTGTCCCAAACCGCCTTTTCTCTGAGGGTAGCTGAAAATCGGGTCACATGACGCAAATCCGGCGCCAGACCCCGAAGGGTCAAGCCCTTGTTCGCTTCCAACCCAAAGAACTGCAGGGTCATCTCGGGCTCAAGGTAACGCACCGCCTCTGTCAAAAGGGACAACTCAAGAGCATAGGCTTGGCGGGCAGCGGCAAGGGCGCGGATAGAATCAAAGGACCACTGGATGCGGTTGACCCGGGGCGTAAGAGATTGAATCTGGTATTGCACCTGCTTGAGCTGCCACCCCGTCCCGCCAATCCGAGCGCCCGCCCAAACACAAGCCAAGGCTGCCCAAATCGCAACCAACAGAACAACCCTCCCAACTCGATGAGTAAGGGCTTGATGCTTTTGGTGGAGGCGGGTTTCAACCGGCAGCAGATCCAATTCCAGCAAGCGCGGTGCCGCCACCACACCCAAGAGCTCGGTAAAGGAGATCTCAGGGGCAAACTCTTTGACGGTGACGGCAAGGGATTCTCGGAAGGGGGAGTTCTCCAGGGGGTCCACTCGACGGACAGGCAGCTCCAGCAAATGCTCCAACTGTTCAACGGTTGCCCCCCTGCCCTCGAGCCAGCCGCTCACTGTGGCATGCGCCACCTGCGGTCCGATCCGTTCTCGATGATAGGCCTGGATGGTTTCTTGGAGTCGCCCGGCCATGTCGGTGACGCTGCCCGCAAGCCCAGACACATGGCGCATGTAAATGAGGGAACCTTGATCCAATACGCCAATATCCATTCCCTCGGAGGTCAGCTCTGCAAAAAGCCAAGCCCCGGCAGGCAGCTTCTCTCCTCCCGGGCTGCAGGCCTTGTGCCACTGGCCAATTGCTTCACTGGAAACAGCGATCTCGGTGAGGTCCAATCCGGCTTGAGCGCAAATCCGCACCAGCCGCTCGACAGTCGGCCGATGGGCGGCTGCCACCAAAACGCGAGTGGCCTCTCCTGCGGGTCCCACCACCTTGACTGAAGTGACGCATTCATCCACCGGATAGGGCAGCACACCCTCCAGTTGATAGAAGGCCATCCCTTGAAGCTCATCCAGCTTGTCGGACGGAAGGGTGAGATAGCGCGTGAGAATCTCCCGCTTAGAAAGCAGGCCCACGACCTCCCGCGAGGATTCCGGAAGATCCCTTGCCAACTCCTTAAGGGCGGAGGCCAGCGCC
Organism: uncultured Planctomycetia bacterium; assembly: GCA_964597545.1. Classification (GTDB taxonomy): domain Bacteria; phylum Omnitrophota; class Gorgyraeia; order 1-14-0-20-64-10; family 1-14-0-20-64-10; genus CAZQXN01. Next base: position 23,708 of record CAZQXN010000011.1, read on the forward strand.
ACTTCGCTGGCATCCTTCACCTGGCGGGACTTCATCCCCAGCAGTTTAGGGATCCCTTTGCCGGTCCATCGGGCCTGAACCAACTGCACTTGGGTTTCTGTAACGCTGACCGCGGTCACAATCTGGGCCGTTTGACTACCCTTCATGCCATCCTCCTATGGTCGCTTGGGCTTGGGCCGACTCCCGGTTCAATACTGCCCTGACCCTTTGGCGAAGCGCGTGCCGCTTACTTACCCCCTCTGCCTCAATTTGAAACCAAGAAGAAGCCACTCCAATCACGCCGGATTGGATCTCGTCTGAGAGCACAGCTCTGTCCCCTGCAGGCAGTATAACTCCAGCTGCCTCCATATCGATCAGAATTGTGCCTGTTTCCTCAAATATCCTATCATCTTCGGTTCCCAAAACACCATCACTGCCTTTTCGATACGCCCCCACCAAATCCACCCCAGTTGCAGAGATCCCAAGCGCACTTAACACCTCAGGGTACACGGTATTGAGATTCATGGGGCCCACTCCATGCACAGTCACCAGGGGCGCAAGCGTCTCTAAGTCATCGGCAGAAAGACCAAAAACCTTCAGTTCCGCCAAATGCGCAATCGGTTTTGGCGTATCGGGATCGGTGATCCGCGCGATGAGATCGGCTGCAATCTGCGCGTCAAAACCAGGCAATGCTTGAAGGAGATCGAGATTGGCTGCATTGAGCGGAATGTGGGCTTGAAGATCAGAGATCTCGTACTGGAAGGAACCTGAGGCCAAGGAGATGGGCTCCTCAGGGGTTTCCCGCCACCAGGGTTCAGCCGGAGCGTCAAAACCAGCGGCTGTATCCAAAAGCATGCGGGCAGCAGCCGCCTGGACCGCCGTGTGAGCCAAATGCCAAGCTTGGCGTGACTCTCGAAGCCGGCCCACCCATTTGACTTCCAAAGCAACACGGGTGGCCTGCGTGATGCCGAGAATGGTCAGTACCGCCGCGCCCCACAAGCTGAGGATCAGCACAGAGCCCCTCTGCCGCATCTTACGCCTCCTCCGGCGGAATCAAAACACCGTGTGGAAGCCAGAAATCCCGCGTCACGTCATGCGCCCTTCCCTCGGCATCCTCGGCGGCAAGCCGCACTCGAAGGAACTTAGGTAACGCATCGTCCGGCTGCCATGTATCGAGATACAGCAGCTCGCCCGGTGCCTCGCCCTGATAGGCGTATGTCATAGAAAAACGGCTGACTCGACCTACCAGCCTTTGGGTCACCACCTCCTCCTCCTCTGTCTCAGGAAAAGCCAACCCTTCCCGAATGAGGACTGAATCTTCCCCCACACCCTGGAGCGCATAGCGCACCTGCCGCAGCCCAGTCGCCCCCTCGCTCTTTAAGAAAACCATCTGCCCGGCTTCGCCCACAAAGGGTGAATCGGCCAGGACGACGGCGTTGCGCAGCTCCTCTGCCATCCGGTTAAGTCCGCGCTCCACCACAAAAAAGATCTGGAGCCGCCCATCCGCCCGCTGCCAGGCAGTCAGCCCCCTCCCCAATACCAGCACCGCTGCAACGCCGATCACAACAGCCAGAGAGGTCGCGACAACCAATTCCAATAAGGTAAATCCCTTGCAGCCAGCTCCAAGGCGCCTCGGCCGCCGGGTCATTGCGTCCCCGCTTCCGGCGAAAGCCCCGTGGCAATCCGAACAGAACGTTCATGCCCCCGAAATCCCCAAAAAACCTGGGTGGTAATCTTTTGAAGGGTTTGCTCTGCCTCTATGGGCTCAGGCGCTGAAACCTCCCAGCGGAAGATCCCCTCTTGGCCTTCAGTTTCAACGGGGAGTTGCTGCGTATGGCGCGCGAGTGCCGCGATTGTCTCGCGATCTGCAAGGGCAGAGGCAGCTAAGGTATGGTCTAAGAGGCGTGTGACATTCAGATGGCGGCTGAAGACTGCAGCCCCTAGGATGAGGGCGGTTACGAGGATAGCGAATGCTACTAAAACTTCGATGAGGGTGAACCCGAGTGGGGCCCTGCGCCCCATCGGATTCAAAATCATGGAGAGGCGCCCGAGCCCCCTTCCCAGTTGCCGATGTCGTCGCTGGTCCCCTCAGTACCATCGGGCCCAACCGAGAAGAGGTCGTAATCGCTTGGGTTCTGCGTTCCCGGAGTTTGATAATGATAAGGACGCTTCCAGGGATCTAGGGGGGTACTTTTAAGGTACGGACCCCGCCAGTTTTCTACATCCGCCGGGAGGGCTCGCAGGGCCTCCAACCCCTGCTCTTGGGTGGGGTAAGCGCCGGTATCTACCTCAAAGAGATCCAGCGCCAAGGGGATATTGGCCTGCACATCTGCCGTGGCCCGAGCAATCCGAGCCTGCTGAGTCCGCCCGGCAAGCCGAGGGACCACCATCGCCACTAAGACGCCCAGGATGGTGACCACGATCAGAAGTTCTACCAGGGTAAATCCTCTTTCGTCATTGCGAGCGAAGCACAGCCATCCCATTCTGCGTATTATCCTACATTAAAATTTAGTTGAAAGATAGGCAGTAGCATCGAGAAGACAATGCCGCCCACCACCAGGCCTACCAGCAGGATCATCACCGGTTCAATCAAGCTACTCATGGTTTTGACTGATCGATCCACTCCCTGGTGGTACCGCTCTCCTGCTTGGGCAAAGGCCCGGGCCAAATCCCCCTGGGCCTCTCCCATGGCGACCATGGTCAGCAAGAAAGCCTCTCCAACTCCGCCTCGCCTTAAGCTCGCTGAGAGGGCCATCCCCTCCATCACATCCCGCTCACTGCGCTTCATCTGTGCCCTGAGCCGGCTTAAACCGACTGTGGCGCCACTCAAGCGAAGGGCCTCCGGAAGGGGCAGCCCATGGGCCAGCAAAAGCCCGAGTGTCGAGGTGAGCCGAGCCATCTCCCCCTGTTCTGCCAAGCGGCCAAAGAGAGGAATATGGCGCAAGAGGTTCATTCCCCAGGCCCCAATCGGAATCTTCAGCCAGCCGGATCTTACTGCCAACCATCCGGCAATCAGCAGCAGCAATCCCAGGCCCGCCGCCCACACCAACCCCTGGCCGGATTGAATCATCATATTCGTCATCCAGGGCAAGGGCTGGCCGGTCTCTTCAAAGAGAAGCCCAAGCTTGGGTACAACAAACCAAATGAGCGCACTGACGGTAGCCAGCCCCACCAACATGACAAAGGCCGGATAAACCAAAGCCCCGCGCACTTTGGAGACAAGCTCGGACTCAGCCTCTACCTGCCGGGTCAGGGCCTCTAAGACCTGCTCCAACGCCCCGCCGGCCTCTCCGGCCTGAATCAAGGCCACAGCGACTGGCGGGAAGGAAGCGCTTACCTGCGTCATCCGCATGGCATCTGCCAGATTGGCCCCACCGGTAACTTGGGCCTCCAGAAAGGCGGCCACCCGCCCCACAGGACGTCCGGATTCCTGCTCTGCCAACAGGTGCAGTGCCTGGGTCAGGCTTAAACCGGCCTGCAAACCCTGACCAATGGTGCGGGCCCACAAGGCAAGATCGGCTTGGCCGAGCGCTCGACGCCCAAGTGCCCCGGCGGGTGCCCCCTTTTGCTCCAAGGGAACAACCTCCAAGGGAAACAAACCCATTTGCTTAAGGTGCTGAACAGCAGCAGTCCGATCCATCGCCTCCACAACCCCTGAGGCGTCGGTTCGCTTATCCTGCTTGGCTCGGTAGGTAAATTGCATACGGGGTCAGACCCCTTTGGGTCAAAAGGGGTCTGACCCCTTTGAGGGGTTATTCATTTTCAAGCTCCGTGACGCGAAGGACCTCTTCCTCGGTGGTAAGACCCATCTCGACCTTTTTCATGCCGTCTTCCCGGAGGGTCCTCATCCCCTTGGACCGGGCAAGCTTGACAATCTCCCCTGCAGGCGCCCGATCGGTAATGAGCTTTCGGATGTCATCGTCCAAAATAAGGAACTCTGAGATCGCGGTCCGCCCTTTGTAGCCGGTCTTGCGGCACTCTTGACATCCCTTGCCCCGGCATGCTGTACAGGTGAGCCGAACCAACCGCTGGGCAATGGCGCACTCCAGGGAGGAGGCCACCAGGTAGGGCTCAATCCCCATGTCCAACAAGCGCGTCATGCAGCCGGCTGCATCGTTGGTGTGCAGGGTTGAGAAAACCAGGTGACCGGTCAGTGCCGTACGGATCGCAGTCTCAGCGGTCTCAAAATCCCGAACCTCACCCACCATAATGACGTCGGGATCATGCCGGAGAATGGATCTGAGCGCCGAGGCAAAGGTAAAGCCGATCTTGGGGTGCACCTGCATTTGCGTGATGCCGGAGATCAAATATTCAATGGGGTCTTCAATGGTGATCATCTTGCGCTTGCGGTCGTTGATGTGGGAAAGGCACGCATACAGAGTGGTGGTCTTGCCGGATCCGGTAGGCCCGCTCACAAAGATGATGCCATGGGGCTTGGTGACCAAACGCTCCAAGATCTTGCGGTGGTCTTCAAACAACCCCAACTGCTCTAACCCCAAGAAGATGTTGGTGCTTAAGATCCGGATCATCGCCGCTTCGCCAAAGGGAGTAGGTAAAACCGAGATTCTTAAATCCAGCTCGCGGCCCGCCACCTTGACCTTGGCTCGACCATCCTGGGGCAGCCGGTGCTCAGCCACATTGAGCCGCGCCATCACCTTGATCCTGGAAACAATCCCCGGATGAAACCGCCTGATGCCGTCGGGAACCGGGATATCGTACATCACCCCGTCGATCCGAACGCGAATCATCAGGGTCTTCTCATAGGGCTCCAAGTGAATGTCGGTGGCGCTGTCCCGAATGGCCTCTAAAAAGAGCTGGTTGACAAACTTGATGGTGGAGGCCTCTCCCCCGATCTTGTCCAGATCAGAGACCGCCTCCGAGAGGGTTGTGGCGGTGGCAGAGAGTTCCTCTGTCGCCACCATTGCTTCAACCGTCTCGGCCCCGACACCGTAATGCTGACGAATGGCCTCTGAGAGCTCGTGAGAGCTCACTGCCGCCGGCTGGATCTCGGCATGGGTCAACATGCGAAGCTCATCCACCACACTGGTATTTAAGGGGTCCTCCATGGCAACGATCAGGGTTTTGCCTTGGCGGGCCACCGGAAGGACATGGTAGCGAGTGACAATCCGGGCTGGAACCTGCTTAATGAGCTCTGGATCAACGGGGCGCTGCTTGAGGGAGACAAAGGAGATGTTGAGCTGTTCGGCTAAAACCGGCAAGAGTTTCTCTTCCGAAGCCACCCCCATTCGGGCCAAGGTTTGGCAGATGGGGGGCACACCCTTGTTCTTCTTCTGGCGCTCCAGGGCATCCTCCAGCTGCTTCTCGGTGATCACCCCGGCCTCGATCAAGAGCTTGCCGATCTTCTTGTTGTGCCGCTTTAAAACCATCATATGCCTCTATGATAAGTATTCCACATTGCGGCATGCTCTGCACCAAAAATTTTCCTGGAAACGCAAGCCCTGTCCCTGTACACCCCGGGGGTGTATAGTCGGCAGCTTGGGCCGGCTTGAGATCACCGCACCCGGATCTTGAAGCGCCGCTTGGGGGAAACGCCCCCTTTGGAATCGATCGCTTCCACAGACCCACTATAGAGCCCTCGTCTTGGGTAGCGGTACCAGAAGTAGCAACGGGTCTTTGTCCTCTTCCTGCCGTCCCCAAAATCAAAGCGATAGCGGATCCGATCTCTATCGGGGTCGGTGGCCCAAACGTAGAACAAGGCCCAGCGCCCCCACCAAGACCCACACCAGAAGTACCGGATGACCGGAGGGTCGTTGGCAGGGAGAACCCGGACGCTTCTGGTCTCTTCGGTCTTGCGGGTAAAGCCGTAGACCGATTCGGTCACGGTGAGCTTGACCGGGTAGGTTCCCGGAGAGGCATAGGCGTGGCGGGCAATCCGCCTGGTGGAGGTGATGCCGTCGCCGAAGTTCCACAGATAAGTGATCGGATCATCCTCGTCATCATAAGCAGATACCGCAAATACGCCCTCCTCCCCTTCGGCTACCTGCGCGGGCGTGCGGACCGAAGCGATCTGGGCCTGGTTGTTGAGGGCCCCGATAACCGTCAGAACATCCAAAGTAGTCAAGAACCTGTCACCGTTGACATCATAGTACGGAGGCGGTCCGAATTCGTTGGTAACACGCGGCAGTTTCCCTCCGGGTGGCAGGCGCCCGCCCAAAGAGGAGTTTACCGCGCTCACTAAGATGAGCACATCCAAGGTGGTCAGCATGCCGTTTCCGTTGATATCGAGAGGATTGTCCGGGTTCTGCCAGGGATGAGGGTTCTCGTAGATGACGAGGGTCTGATCTGCGCTGACATCGCTGCGCGTTGTTGTGCCGCCGCTCGGCCAGTGGACAACAACGCTATCAGCCGTCAGATGGTTGCCGAGTCCGAAATGCATCGGGCTTTCCTCAAGATCATCGCTGTTGCGCATCGTTTTGGCCTGCTCCAGGCCTTCAGCGGCAACAATGACTCGAGCCCCCAAACCGAAGCTATTGCTTGCATGTCCATCAAGTTGAATTTTCAGCCAGTGGTTTTTCGGATCTCCGAATATGTCGGAATAACGATTCTCATACAAGCTAAGATACCCCTCCATCTGGTGAGCGTTCAGGATGTCCAGATCACCGTCGTTATCATAGTCGGCGTAGGCGACAAAACTGCCGAAGTTGCTTCCGTAAGCTCCCGACTCAAATGTCCGGTCAGTAAAGGAAACCCCCTGCTCATTATGCAGGAGATAATTCCCCCCGACTCCTCCAGTCAAGTAGAGATCCAGAAACCCGTCGTTGTCGTAATCTAGAAATTGCGCTCCCTGGGGTCCGATCACCCCTAAACCCCCCATCTCAGAAAACATCCGGTCTGTATAATCCCAAAAGGACCCGTCACCACAGTTCTGGTAAAGGCGCGTAATGCGTTTAATCCGTTCAAAACCTTCGTACTTATATACCCATATACCCGCAAGGAAAAAATCTGGAAATCCATCGTTGTTATAATCCCCTACGGCAATTGCGCTAGGCCTATTCATTTTAATTCCAAAGCAGACCTTTCGGAAACCTCCATCCCCCTGGTTCATATAAAATTGCAACCCATTCACCCCCGCGGGCGCCCAGGCACCAATGATTAAATCCATAAAGCCATCCACATTGAAATCAATCACTTGAGTGTTGGCATAGGCATAACCCATTGCGCCCGAAAGACCAGCTCGGCTCGTTACGTCCTCGAAGCGATTGTTCCCCAAATTCCGCATCAGCGTAACAGGCGGAGCGGGCAACAGAATGTCCACATACCCATCGTTGTCATAGTCAAAAAACACTGGGGTTAGGGGACACTGTTCAAAAACCGGCAATCCCGACGATGCCGTGATGTCGGCGAAGCCCCCGCCGCCGCTGTTCCTTAAAAGGCGGGGTCTATCTTCATCAGACGGAATGACCAAAAGATCGAGATCTCCGTCATTATCAATGTCCGCAGCCTTGCTCTGCCAAAACGGTCTGGGAAAAACAGATGTCGCTTCAAACTTCCCTGCCGCCGGGTTAAACAGGTAGCGATGCTCCGGGCTGGCGATCAGGTCAGCATACCCATCCTGATTGACGTCGGCAAAGGTGACACCCCAACTGCCGGAATAGATGCTGTAGAGAAATGTGATGCCTTTCTCCTCCGCGACATCCTGAAAGAAAGTGGGTTGCAGACGAATAGCGCCCTCTGAGCGCAGAATCGTCTCGCCCTGAGAATCTGTCGCCCTCAGCGTGAATCTGATCTCGTCAGAGAATGCCGCACCGCTGTTTAATCGAATACGAAATGGATCGGATGCGTTCTCGGCGGTTTCACCGGAAGCGATTTCACCAAGCAGCCACTCGCCCTCCTCCACGGCAACTTCCGGATGCGTAGCTTCCAGGAAAACTTGAACGCCGTCAGCATCCTCAAAGATGCTGTGCAGGCGCACAATCAGTTCGAATGTCTCTCCCGGGAGCACCTCTCCCTTGAATCTGTACTCCTCCAGGACAAGCAGGGGCTGGCTCTCGACCGCAAGGGCGCGCTCTATATTGAGCCGCCCGGCTCCCATGAACCCTGCGCAGTCGCCCAAAAGCGAATCGATCGAATCCGCTCCCAAGCGCAGGCGGGCATGAATTTCATCCGGGGAGGCGCTGGGATACTGGCTCAAAAGGATGGCAGCGGCCCCAGCCACGTGAGGGCCGGCCATGGAGGTACCGGCCAAACGAGCGTAGCCGGGGGCGACAATAAGATCTTCCCGTTTAGCAATGATTTCCAAACTGCTTGGAATTGCAGAGAGGATGTTACGGATGTCGCGCCCACGGCCACTCCCGGGAGCCGAGACATCAACCGCCAGTCCAAAACTGGAGAAAAAAGAGCGCTGATCGTCCTGAGCGGTTGAACCAACCGTAATAACCGTTTCCAAGCTCGCAGGCACCGCTACCGAGATCGAAACGTCATCGTTACCGGCAGACGCCACAGAGGTCATCCCAAGCCCGTGGGCATACACGAAGGCATCCTGCAAGGTCCGGCTGACATCTACAATACCCCATGAGTTGTTGGAAACGCCGGCACCGTTCTCTGCCGCATACGCAATAGCAATGACGAGATCTGAGACCATCGCGGCAACAAACTCTTGAACGGTTCCCTCAACAATACCTTCATCGCTGAACACCTTCAGCGGCATGATCTCGGCCCCCGGCGCCACGCCAACCACGCCAAGACCGTTGTTTCCCGTCGCCGCGATCGTGCCGGCCACATGGGTCCCATGGCCGATCTCCTCGTCCATCGGGTCATTATCATCAGCCCAGAAATTCCAACCCCGCACATCATCAACGTAACCGTTGCCGTCGTTATCAACGCCGTCGCCGGGAATTTCCCCTGGATTGGTCCAGATGTTGGCTTCTAAATCTTCGTGCATGTAATCAACCCCAGTGTCAATAACTGCTACCGTGACACCCTCTCCTTGCGCCGTCTGCCAAGCCTCGGGAGCGCTCACCTTCAAAATTCCCCAAAGGTCCTCGTATTCCTGCCCCCAAGCCCCTTCGGTCCAGCTCCCGTCAGGGGCCGCATAGGTATCGTTGGGTGGTGTCTCCGGAAAGGCGTGCAATCGAGCGAGAAAGTCGGGCTCAGCGTACTCCACAGCCGGATCAGCGTTATAGCGGGCGATCATGGGGGTCAAGTCTTCTGACTCTTCAACCTGAATAACATAAACCTGATCCAAATTGGAAAACGCCCCTTCGCCCTGCTCCTGAAGACGCTCTACCCGGCTCACCAGCTTCTCTTGAATCTCTACCTGGCGGTCCAAGAGCGCCTTCTCTCTGGCAACCCTGGCCTCATAATCCTTAGACTCTTCGGAATCCTTATCCTTCCACCAGTACCAACGGCCATGGGATTGTCCGCTCACCAGCTCCGCTCGCATACGGCGAAGAACATTAAGTCGCCCTGAAAGAGAGAGACGTTCGGGCAGCAATCGATTGACCGCGGTTGCCCCAAACTGCGTATTGAGCTTCGATAAACTCGAGAGAGACTGCCCTTCTTTGAGTTTGACGATGATCCGGCCAGGGACAAAACGAGGCCTATCGTGAACCGCAACTGTCGCCTGCTCGTTGTTCGCCCCATCATCAGAGCGGAGAGGGTCCAGCGGTAGAATCCAAGGCACTCGCCTGTCTGTCTGGCCACCGGCATCAGAAGTATTCTGGTTTTCCTCTGAAGCGGCCAATAGTGCCGTTGGGGTTTGCAAAAGCGTAATAGAAATAGCCAAAATAATAGCTGCGGCTCTATGGATTGTTCTACTTCTCATCTCATTGTCTCCCTAGAGGTTAAGCTTAAGCTCCTGGACCGAAAATAAAAAACCCATGGTTTTTTCCGCAAAACCATGGGCTTCCTGCATTCTTGTCTGATCTGGCAACCCGGCTGGCCCTATGGGCCCCGTGGCTTTGCGGCCCCCGGTTTCCCGGGGTGTGCCTTTTACAGGTATATCAATTGCTACACACTAAGTATGGCTGATCCTCATCAAAAAAGTCAAGGGGACCGTAACTTTTTTGGGTTCCGGTAGTTAGGATCACTCATCGCCACGCCCGGATCTTGAAGCGCCGCTTGGGGGAGCGGTTCCCCTTGGAGTCAACGGCTTCGAGAAAACCGCTGTAGACGCCCCGCTTTGGATACCGGTGCCAGGTCCCGTGCTGGGCAGTGCTTCGGCTTGTACCGTCTCCGAAGTCAATGTGATATCGGACAGAATCGCCATCCGGATCGATCGCCCGGAATCGAAAGAGCGCCCAGCGGCCAAAGCTGCGCACCCGGAAATGTTTGATCTCCGGAGGTCGATTTAGGGTAGGGCGGCGGAAGACGGTTACACGCGCTTTTTGTGAAGCGGAATACTCACCATCGCTCACTGAAAAAGTTACGGTGTGCTCCCCAATATCTCCTCTTCCGGGTTTGAGAATCACCAAAGCACGCCCTTCCCCAAAATCACGCAAGCGCATGAAACGGGGTAGATCTACTGCCGAGAAGGTCAGGGGGTCGCCATCCGGGTCGGAGGCCGAGATCACCTGGAAGTAGACCTGCCCTACCTGAATCTCTCGATTTGCAATGGGATTTAAGACCGGGGGGCGGTTAACAGGGTTGGTAACGGTAATGGCGAGCTTCTTTCGGTCGGCCAGACCGGCATCATCGAAGGCGTAGAAGAGAACTGTGTATTCTCCGGCCTGTCCAGGGTCTGGGGTCCAGGAGAAGCGTCCGGTTGGGCGATCAAAAGAAGCGCCCTCCGGAAGATCTCCTGCCCACAGATAGACGGGGTCTCCATCCGGGTCGGTGGCGGTGACGGTAAACTCCAGGGGTTCTCCCTCTTTGACCTCCTTGTCGCCGATGGGGTCTAAGACCGGGGGGCGGTTGACGTTCACCACGGTGATGTTGATGGTTTCTGAGTCGGAGAGGGGAGGAGTGATGCCACGAGGTGGCATGATGATGTCGTCGGGGGTACGGGGTGGAACAAGACCCGGGTTCGGCAGAGGCATGGGGTCCGGCACAGGGATGGGGATTAAGTTAATTTCGGTGGCGGTAAATGTGACTCTGTAGAGGCCAGCTTGTGTGAAGTCGGGGGTCCAGGAGAAGAGGCCGGTTCTGGAAAAGGTGGCTCCGGCAGGAAGACCTTTTGCCCCCAGGAAGATGAGGCTGTCTGGATCGCTGGCTGTAACAGTGAAAGAGAGACGCTCTCCCTCCTTGACCTCCTTGTCGCCGATGGGATCTAAGACCGGGGGGCGGTTGACGTTATGGACGGTGATGTTGATGGTTTCTGAGGTGGAGAGGGGAGGGGTGATATCGCGAGGGGGCGCGTCGATTACCTCAGGGATGTCAGCCAGAATGGTGCCAGGACTCGGCAGAGGAGGAAAGGGATCCGGTACAGGGAGAAAAATCAGGCCGAGCTCGTTGGCAGTAAAGGTGACTTCGTAGGCGTCGGCCTGGGAGAAGTCCGGGGTCCAGTAGAAGCGGCCGCGGACGCCCATATATCCTTTATGCACGTCATAGACAGGAGTCCAATCGAAGGTAGCTCCTTCAGGAAGCTCCATGTTAATAAATTCGAGAAGGTCTCCATCCGGGTCGGTGGCGGTGACGGTAAACTCCAGGGGTTCTCCCTCCTTGACCTCCTTGTCGCCGATGGGATCTAAGACCGGGGGGCGGTTGACGTTATGGACGGTGATGTTGATGGTTTCTGAGGTGGAGAGGGGAGGGGTGATATCGTGAGAGGGAATGATGATGGATTCCCGCTCAAGGGGAAGCGGACCCGGCAAGGGGAATTCGGGGTCGATGGGATCAATGGGGAACAGGCCAAATTCGGTGGCGTGGAAGGTGACTTTGTAGGCGTCGGCTTGGGTGAAGTCCGGGGTCCAGGAGAAGCGTCCGGTGGGGCGATCGAAAGAAGCGCCCTCCGGAAGATTTCCTGCCCGAAAGAAGATGGGGTCTTGATCCGGATCGGTGGCGGTGACGGTGAATTCCAGGGGCTCTCCTTCTTTAACCTCCTTGTCGCCGATGGGGTCTAAGACCGGGGGGCGGTTGACGTTATGGACGGTGATGGTGATGGTTTCTGAGTCGGGGAGGGGAAGAATGATAATGATAGGTTCCCGCTCGGGGGGAATCGGACCCGGCAAGGGGAATTCGGGGTCGATGGGATCGATCGGGCTAAGATCGCTGGCGAAGAAGGTGACTTCGTAGGCGTCGGCTTGGGTGAAGTCGGGGGTCCAAGAGAAGAGGCCGGTTGGACGATCGAAAGAAGCGCCCTCCGGAAGATCTCCTATCCACAGATAGATGGGGTCTTGATCCGGATCACTGGCGGTGACGGTAAACTCCAGGGGTTCGCCCTCTTTGATCTCCTTGTCGCCGATGGGGTCAAGGATGGGGCGGCGGTTGACGTTGTGGACGGTGATGTTGATGGTTTCTGAGTTGACCAACTCGCCATCTGTTACTTCAAAATGGACACCATCGTAAAACCCTGATTGTTCATAGGTCGGTATCCAAGTGAAAGCGCGCGTATTCGGATCGAAATTGGCCCCTTCAGGCAGATTGCCGGCCGAGAAAATCAATTCATCCCCGTCAAGGTCTATAGCAGTCACCGTGAAAGCAAGGCTCTCTCCCTCGGGGACCGTCTTGTCGCCAATTGGACCCAACACCGGCCGTCTATTGGCAGGAACAGAGGGCGGAGCAAAAGCGTAGAAACCGGTCCGCTGGGGATCGTGGCGGAACATCGGCCACTCCATGCTGTCTTCTCTGTAGCTCTTTGGAAATTCCAGGACGCTGACATGTGTCACTCCCCATTCAGCGTTAAAGTGAGAGGTATATCGGAGGGTGACAAGATCCACCAACCCGTTGCCATCCAAGTCGGTAATGACCGTCTGACCTCCTTCGGGACCAACGATCTCCCTGGGTAACTTGATTGGGAATCCTTCTACAAGCGTTCCATCATGATGCCAGGCCTGCAGAAACGCCATGCCTCTATCCTCGGGGGGGATGTAGCTCTGGTTAGGCGCCGAAGACCCCAAGATCACTTCTTGATCTCCATCCGCATCTATATCTCCAACGACTACGCTGGTCTTCCCCGAACTGGGGAGCCGGATTAAACCGTGATAAGGGACAGGCCATCCCGAAACAGGCGTTCCATCGTGATGCCAAGCGCCAACCGTTCCCGGTGAGTCCGGGAATTGGTCAAGGGTTGCTGCGAGGACTTCCAAGTCCCCGTCTCCGTCCAGATCAGCCGGCACAACCGCCTGGCCGATGAAGGCAGCTTTCTGCCCAGCAGGAGGAGGGATAAAGGTCATCTCCGAACCATTTTCCCGATAGAGATGGATTCCGGGCCCGGTGGAACGGCCGCCGGTCGTCATGATCTCTGAACGACCGTCGCCGTCTACATCTGCCATTGCCATCGGGGCTCCCCGGGAAATATAGGAAACCTCAACAGGCCAACCGCTGTGAACCGACCCATCCGGCTCGAGGACAGTGATTCTCGAGTCGTTGCCCCCAAGCTCACTGAGGAACGCGACCTCACCCAATCCATCTTTGTCGATGTCTCCCACCGCCGGATGGGAAGAGTAATAATCTAAATGATCGTCCAACACCGGCCAGCCGGGAAGCGGATCCCCTTGCCAGTCGTAGGCGCCGGCGAACTCCTGACTGGTCACCACAATTTCCAGCTGGCCATCCTGGTCGAGATCAGACAGGGAGGCGAAGGCCAGCCCCATCTCTGGATGAGCTATTGGAAAACCGGGCAGGAGAGTCCCATTGAGACGATAAGCATAGACCTTCGATTTCCCATAGCTGTCGGGGCCCGTGACAATGATCTCTTTGAGGCCGTCCTGATCAATGTCTCCCGCTGCCGCTGAGTTGAGTCCATTTCCTGAGGAGGGGGTTGGATTCACAGGCCAGCCAGGTAACATTTGTCCGGTCGAATCGAGGACAGCAAGCTTTCCGGGGTTCTCCCCGGGAAAGCTTACTCCGATCAAAACAATCTCTTTCGTTCCATTATTATCCAAGTCGTCGACAAGCTGCGGACGGAGAGCATTGACCCCCTCAATCCGTGACACCCACTTCAGGTATCGGGTGACGACGAGAAGCTCAAAGGAATGGTTCAGGGTGTACCCCGCGTTCGTCTCAACGTTCAGATTAAAGGGGATGGAGTCGACGCTGTCAGGGATATCCTCCAAGACCTGGATAGAAAAGGGATTCTCCTCGTTCGTTGTCGCATCCGACCAACCCAAATCCCCTAGAGAAGAAAAGCTCTCCTTAAGGATAACGTAGGGACTGGAACTGGTCAGGGTTGCTTTGATGCCCTGAGCGGGGATGCCGCGGTTGGCCAAAGAAAAATGGACTGCCACCGTCGCCCCTGCCTGAAGAGGGTTATCCGGTTCAATCTGAGTGACTCTTAGAACAGGATGGGGCGTTGCGGTCAACGCCTGGTAGGCATTCACCCTGCCGCCTCCCAAAAAGCCCTCGAAGCCGGGGTTGGTTTCATCGATGTTATCCGCCGTGGAGGCAAGCGTCCCGGCAATCTTCCCATTCGAAGCGGTTGAATCGTTGCCAATCAGAAGAGCGGCCAAGCCGGCCAGGTGGGGACAGGCCATGGAGGTACCGTTAAGCAGCCGATACCCCGAGGGGTCCCCCAAACCGCCCGAAGGGGGAACGGTTGAAAGGATGCCAACACCAGGAGCAGCCACATCGACCCACGACCCATAGCTGGAGAAGGAGGCCTTTTGATCTTGAGAATCGGTAGCGGCAACCGACATCATTCTCTGATAACCGGCTGGATAATGGACGCTGGAAGAATTGGAATTCCCCGCGGAGGCAACCAGGAAGACTCCTTGGGCGTAAGCGTCTGCGATGGCTCCATTGAGTGTTTCGGAAAAACCGCCACCGCCCCAACTGTTGGAGATGACATCTGCCCCCTGATCAACCGCATAACGGATCGAGGCAACCGCTCCTGCCAACCCACCATATCCCGTCGAGCTTAAGAACTTTACCGCCATGATCTTGCAATCCCAAGCCGCTCCTGCGACGCCTGTGCTGTTGTTGGTCGCTGCCGCCGCGATACCGGCGCAGTGGGTGCCGTGGCCGTAATCATCAAACGGATCTCCATCGTAGTTGTAAAAATCATAGCCATAGACATCGTCCACATAGCCGTTGCCGTCGTCGTCGATGCCGTTACCGGGGGTTTCACCGGAATTGGCCCACATATTGGCAGCCAGATCCTCATGACCGTAATGCACACCTGTATCCACGATGGCAATCACCACATCGCTGGAGCCGGTGGTGATGTCCCAGGCTCGTTCTGCTTGAACTTTCGTGTGCGCCCATTGTTCACGGTAACGGGCGTCGTTGGGTACGAGAAAAGCACGAATGACGTGGTCGGGCTCCGCATATTCTACTGCAGCGCTCGCTTCGTAAGCTGCCACTACGGAAGGAACGCCGTCCGAAGCATCGAATTCAAGTAGATACGTCTGATCCAAGGCAACAGGAGCGACGCCCCCCGGTGCGCGTTGCTGGCGGCGTTCCAGGCGGGCAATCAGCTCCTCTTGGGCTTGGATCTGTTGATCTATTTTGACTCTTTCCGCTTCGATTTTGGCCTGGTACTCCCGGTGCTCTTTGGAATCTTTGTCCTTCCACCAATACCAGCGGGAATGGGTCGTTGAACCCAGTCGGGCGCGCTTCTGTTTGAGGGCTTCCAAACGCTCTTGGGGGGTGAGATGTTTGGGGAAAAGATCCTGAACCGAGGTGACGCCGAAACGCTGGTTGAGGGGTTCGAGGTCTGCCAGGGCAGCACCCGTCTTGAGCTTGACGATGATCCGGCCGGGGGTGTAGTCCGGCTCGGCTTCCTGGGTTGGGTCCGCAGGGTGATCCGCATCCAAGTGGTAAGGGGGGCTCTCCGCGGGAATCTGAGTTGACTCTGGTTCATCTAAGACCACGCCGGAAGCGGGAATCTGGGCCATCAGAAAGGCAAGGATAAAGGCGGAAAAGATGCCGAGTGGACCAATTCTAAGCATTTTTTTCATCTAAGCGTAACCCCCTGCTACACTCTGTCAATCGCTCAAAGATCTGGTGAAATAAAAAATGCCCGGCTGCCCTTTGGCAGCCCGGCGGTCTCTAAGATCACTGGATCCGTGGCGTTGCGTCCCGCCCTTGCAGGCGGTTTGCCTTTATCGGGGTACCGAATCTCTTATTATAAGAATACACGGTACGCTCAAGCATGTCAAGACCGCACGCTTAAAACTGCGTTACTACTAACCGTTCCTTGGTAGTTTCCAAGTCGTAGCGCACAAGAACTGCGGGCGTTAGGCAACCTCAGAGGGAACCGAGGAACTTGTAGCCGACGTTTCGGACGGTATCGATGAGGGCGGTGTGCTGCGGGCCCAGCTTTAAGCGCAGGCGGCGGATGTGGACGTCCACGGTCCGGGTACCGCCAATGAAATCATAGCCCCAAACCTGGTTTAAGAGTTGATCCCGGCTGAAAACTCGGTTGGGATGGGTAGCTAGAAACTTAAAGAGCTCAAACTCCTTGTAGGTCAGCTCCAGGGGTTTTCCGTCTAAGAGCACCTCATATTGATCGGCATTGAGCTCCAGGGTGCCGAATCGCACACCGGCTCCGGGAGAGAGGTGGTTGAGGCGCTTTAAGAGGAACTTCAGCCGCGCTTCAATGACCCCAGCATCAGCCGGGAGAACCAAGAAATCCTCAAGCCCAACAACCGTCTCGAGCTCATGAAGCTGCCCTGCTTCAATCAGGACCATGAGAGGAAGGTCCTTTACCGTTTCTTGATCGCGGATCTCAGCCACCATGGTCGAGAGGCGTCCTGCCCCGCTCGCATCCAGGACTCCTAAGACAAAACGGGATTTTGAGCTTTCCAGGCGGTCCAAATCCGTAAGCTCACAAGCGGTCACATTGAAACCCCGCTTGACCAACTGGCCCTTTAAGCGTTTGAGTGGCGCCGCTTCGGATCCAACCAAAAGGAGTGATTCCATGGGCAACCCTACCGACCTTCTCGGTATCGATTGGTGATGGGCATGCGCCGGTCCCGCCCAAATGCTACAGGGGTAATCTTAATCCCTGGTGAGGCTTGCCGCCTCTTGTATTCATTGAAATCGATCATCCCGACCACCTGAGCCACTACCTTGGGTGGAACCTTGAGTTTGCGTCGGATCTCGGCAGGGGAGGCATGTTCCTCTACATAGGCCCGCATGATGGCATCCAACTGGCGGTAGGGCGGCAGGGTATCCTGATCCTTCTGGTTGGGGCGCAACTCTGCTGTAGGAGGGCGCCTCAAAACTGAAGCTGGAATCACCTGCTTGCCAAAATACCGGTTGGCGGTGCGAGACAGCTGCACCACCCACCCCTTAGGTAGATCCTTCATAACCGCAAACCCGCCCACCATGTCGCCGTACAAAGTGCAGTACCCGGTGGAAAGCTCCGACTTATTGCCGGTGGCAAGCACCAACCACCCAAACTTGTTGGAGAGGGCCATCAGCAGCGTGCCGCGAATTCTCGCCTGGAGATTCTCCTCGGTGGCATCCGCCCGCGCTCTGCCAAAGACTGGACGAAGCGTACCGAGGAAGGTCTGGAAGACCCGCTCAATGGGAAGCTCCATAAAGTGCACCCCCAAGGCGCGGGCCACTCGGCGGGCATCGGCCTGGGTTCCTTGAGAGGAATAGTGCGACGGCATGGAAACGCAGTTCACCGCGCGGGGTCCCAGGGCTGCCACCGCCAGGGCAGCGGTTAAACTCGAGTCAATTCCTCCGGAGAGCCCCACCACCACCTGTTTAAAGTTATTCTTGGTCACATAGTCTTTGAGCCCCAAGAGTAACGCCTGAAAGATCTCCTGATGGGACTTAAGCAGCTTGGCAGAGGGTGTGGACGCCCAGTGTCCGGAGGCAAACTTCTGGCGCACTGGAACCGTTGGGATCCCATTCTCCCGCTGGGCGGGGCCTTGCGGAGAAAGGGGAATTTCGACGAAGTTAACCCCTTCCTTGAATTGACTTGCCCGGAAATGAATGCGCCCAGAGGGGCGGACAACGAGTGAGGCACCGTCAAAGACCAGCTCATCCTGCCCCCCTGCCAAGTTGACATAGGCAATCCAGCTCTTAAGGGCCTTGGCGCGACGGCTAAGGAGCTGTTCACGCTCTCGGTGCTTACCGGCATGATAGGGAGAGGCAGAGAGATTCAAAATCAGGTCTGCTCCAGCCTTCGCCTCCATGCGACAGGGCCCTTCGCGCTCCCAGATGTCCTCGCAGATGGAGATTCCCACGCGCAGGATCATGGGGTCTGACCCCTTTTTACCCGGGGTCTGACCCCATTGGGTAATAAGTTCCAGTAGAAGCGGTTTCTCGCCGGGGGCAAAATGCCGCTTCTCATCAAAAACCCCGTAGTTAGGAAGCAGCATCTTGCGGTAGCGACCCACCATGCGGCCATGGCTTATAACGGCTGCAGCGTTGTAGAGCTTGCCGGAGGAACCCTGATCCACGAAGCCCATGACAGCGGTTAAGCCCTGGGTGTGCAGCAGGAGGGATTCAAGTGTTTTTAAGTTTTCCCGGATGAAGCTGGGCTTAAAAAGGAGGTCCTCCGGAGGATAGCCGGTAATCACCAGCTCCGGGAAGAGTACCAAATGGGCTCCGCGCTTCTTGGCCAGGCGCAGCGCATCCGCAATCTTGGTGCGATTACCCGCGAAATCACCGACCGTTGCATTGAGCTGAGCTAAAGCTAAACGCAATTTCATAACGCCACCACTACAAAACCTTTTTGGTCTGCCTGCTGGATGAACTGGGGACGCTCAAAGAGAAGTGTGCGCCCCGCCTCGATCCCAAGGCAGCGCATTTGAGCAGCCTCCATAACCTCCAAGGTAGCCTGCCCTACCACCGGAATATCAAAGCGCATATCATGGCGGCGGCCGCACGCTTTAACCACCATGCAGCCCGGTCCGGCAATCTCCCCTGCCCGGCGAATCATGGCGTCGGTCCCCTCGATCCCCTCCACGGCCACCACAGCTTTGGCTTTAAGGGCGATCGCCTGCCCTATTCCTAATTGGTCCAGCTGGCGGGCCAGTTTCAAACCATGCGCAAGATCCGCAGACTCGGTATCGTTGGGCTTGCGCTGGGTCAGCACCCCTTTGTTGGGAATCCAATCTTTAAGGAAGGTTCCGGATTCCAGCACCCGGAATCCCTGCGATTCCAGGTAACGAACTGCCATCTTCATGGCAGAAGATCCGGAGCGGTCCGGGGCAAATTTCAGGAGGGTCTTGACCACCCCATTAAAGTTCTTCTCATCCTTGAAGAGGCGCTCGGGTTTGATCTGGCCGGCCAGAACCACTTCTTTAACGCCGTCGGCTTTCAAGAGCTCAGGCACACGGGAGATTTCCTTGAAATCGACCCAATGCATCCGGTCCACCTCCCCCTCCAGGACAGCGTCAGTCTCTTCACGCAACCCCGCTGCAATCACCTCGAAGCCTAGCCCCCTGGCAGCGCGGGCAACGTAAATCGGAAAGGTTCGGTTTCCGGCAATCAATCCCAGTTTTTTCATCGCAATGTGCTCATGAAATGACAAGGGGTCAGACCCCATCCCATGGTGCTTGGGGGTCTGACCCCTATGCAGCGGGGTCTCACCCCTACAACGCTTCTTCTCCCTCCAGGAGAGCAAACATCATCTCGGCCTCTGCCACCACCTGCCCTTCGACAAGCGCGCGGGTCTGCATCTTCCCGGTCTTGGAGCGCAGCTTCAGGACATTGGTCTCAAGGACCAAGGTGTCCCCTGGCAGCACGGTGCGGCGGAACTTCACATTGTCCATGCCGACGAAATAGGCGTACTTGCCCAAATTCTCGGTTTTGTTCAGCATCAAAAGACCGGAAAGCTGAGCCAGCGCTTCAATGATCAGCACGCCAGGCATAACCGGGCGCTTGGGGAAGTGCCCGGAGAAATACTGTTCGTTGATGGTGACGTTCTTGATGCCGACCGCCCGTTTGTCCGGAATAAGTTCAACCACCCGGTCCACCAGCAAAAAGGGATAGCGGTGAGGCAATATCTTTTCGATCGTCTGGATCTCCAGAGCGGTCGCCTCCGGCTCCACGTAGGTGGCCCGGATACCACTCTCCTGCGCTCGATCCAAGGCCTGCCTGAGTCGTTGGAGGAGGCGCAGATTCAACAGGTGGCCTGACCGAATGGCTACTACATGCCCCTGCAGAGGGCGCCCCAACAGGTACAGATCACCGATCAAGTCCACGACCTTGTGCCGAACATACTCATCCGGGAAGCGCAAGCGGTTCTTGATGACCCGTCCGCTGTTGTCTACAACCACCGTATTCTCATAGGTCGCACCCTTGCCCAAGCCAATCTTGCGCAGGGCTTCAACTTCCTGTGCGAGGCAGAAAGTGCGCGAAGGGGCCAACTCCTTTTCGAAAGTGCCGGGGGTGATCTCGTCGGCAAAGAATTGGGCGCCCAATCCCGGGATCGGATAGCTCAGAAGATACGACACGCGCAAGGTGTCGGACGGAAAGATGGCCACAATGGACTCGCCCTCCTCCACCCAGATCGGCTCCCGAACCGCAATGGGGCGGCGGACCAGCTCCTGCTTGCGAATGCCGGCCTGCCTTAACACCTCCACAAAGGGATGGGAAGAGCCGTCGAGCCCCGGTATCTCTTCACCGCTCAATTCCACCAAGAGATTGTCGATCCCAACGCCAAAGCAGCTGGCCATCAGGTGCTCGATGGTATGCACCTCGACGACTCCGTTGCCCACAGAGGTGCGACGAGCCCGGCGCATGGGATCCAAAATGGTGGAGATCGAAGCGGTGATCGGTTTGGAGCCGGCCAAATCTGTTCGAAGGAAGGTGATGCCGCTTCCGGGAGGTGCCGGCTTGAATTTGGCTCGAACCAATTGTCCGGTATGGAGCCCCACCCCTTCGATTCGAACCGGCCGGTCGATGGTCTGCTGCGGAATAAAGGGCTGCGTCTTATTGGGAGATTTTGCTGTAGACATGCGCGCTGCCTAAGTTTGAGGACCCTTTTTGTGGCTGCGTTTCTCCAGCGCCTCAAGCCGGCGGCGAAGATCTTCCACCGCCTGATACAATCCGGGCAGTCTCTGGGTGGCGGCGTTGACTTTTTTGACATGGCGCAGTTCCCTCGCCGGAGTGCCCCAATATTGCGCGTTGGGTGGTATCGGCTTGAGAACACCCGCCTGCGCCCCCACCATGGCGTTATCGCCGATCGAGATGTGGCCGACGACACCGGCCTGGCCGGCAAGGACCACGTGATCCCCAAGGGTGGTGGAGCCTGAGATTCCTGCCTGAGCCACCAAAATGCAGTTGGCACCCGTTACCACGTTGTGGGCAATCTGGACGAGATTGTCGATCTTGGTCCCTTTTCCGACGCGGGTCTTGCCGAAACGGGCCCGATCGATGGTGACGTTGGCGCCGATCTCCACATCATCCTCAATGACGACAGTTCCGATCTGCGGGATCTTGTGATGGACCCCTTTGACCTTCGCGAAACCAAAACCATCAGAACCGATCACGGTGCCGGCGTGAATGATCACCCGGTGGCCGATCTCGACCTTGTCTAAGATGGAGACATTGGGATAGACAGCGCAATCGTTTCCAACTCGGGCCAAGCGCCCCAGGTAAGACCCGGCATAAATCACCGTTCGGTCCCCGACGGCGGCGTTATCCTCAATCACCGCACCAGGTCCAACCGCCGCCCCGCGCCCTAAGCGAACCCCCTTGCCGATCACGGCCCTGGGGCTGACACCCCTGGGGTGGGCGTGCGCAGTTTTATTCATGACACCGGCCAGCTTCGCAAAGGCAAGGGAAGGGTTCTCGGTGTGGATCACCGGCATGGGAGCCGAGGTCACCTCGGGTGAGGCAATCACGGCGGAAGCACGGGTGGTCTTGAGCAAATGCAGGTAGCGGGAATTGGCGATAAAGGACAAGTCCCCTGGCCCGGCCTCCTTGATGCCGGAGATGCCTGTAATAACGGTGTTGCCGTCGCCCATAACGGAGCCTGCCACAAGCTTGGCAAGCTCTTTAAGCTTTCGAGGGGCCGATCCGTTGAAAACGGATCTGGATGGCGCAGCGCGCTTGAGTCTCTTCTTGGGTTTGGCCTTTGGCATCCTGTTCACCGGCCCTTCTTGTCGCTTTGATTCAGAAGGGCAAGAATCTCATCGGTCAGATCGATGGTCTCGCTGCCGTAGAGCACGGTCTGATCGGTCAAAACCAAGTCATAACCCTGCTTCTTGGCGAAAGTTTCGACTGTGCCCTCAATCTCCTTCAAGATGGCCTTGACCGACTCGGCCTGCTTGGAACGCAGATCCACTTTGGCCTTTTCGTCAAAGGAGGCCAACCCCTTCATTTTCTCTTCGAGCACGCCGCGCTGCTTGAGGCGATTCTCTTCGTTGAGCAGAATGAACTCGTCACGGAGAGAGCGAATTTCAGAGACAATCTTTTCGCGCTCTGCATCCTGGGTGGCGGTTAACTTTTCAAGCTTTTCTTCAGAGGTTTGGGTGCGATTGTAGCCCTCAAAAACCCGGCGCAGATTGACCACCCCTATCTTTTTGATGTTGGTCTCTTCCTGCGCCAACGCAATCGGCTGAGGCCCCAACAGACAAAAAGCAGCGAGCAGAATAAGGCTGCTCGGGAGGAAGAGGGTTTTGGTGTGCATGCGATGAATCACTTTGGACCTCAAAACAGGCTAAAACGAACGGCTGGCGGAAAAGTGCAGGCGTCCGGTCTCTTTTTCCCCGGCATCTGGGTTGAGCGGCCATCCATAGTCGAGCTTCACCGGACCGAAGGGAGTCTTGACCCGCACCCCGGCTCCGACGCCCGATTTAAACCCGCCGGTAGCAAAGTTCTCCAAATCGTCCCAAACGTTGCCCACATCAACGAAGGCCGCGCTCTTGAGGAAGTCAACCACCGGCACCGTGTACTCTGCATTGAACACTGCCATCGACTCACCGCCGATGGGGTCTCGGGTGGACGAATCACGGGGGCCCACACGCCGCTCCTTGTAGCCGCGGATCGAATCGGCGCCTCCGGCGAAGAATCGTTCAAAGATCGGAACGGCGTTGGAATCACCGAAGGGTTCTGACAACCCCACGGTCGCGCGCAGCTCCAACACCTGTTTGGCGACCAACGGCTCAAAGAAGATCGAGCCGGTACCGGTCCACTGCCAGAAGTCTCGATCGCCGCCTAAGACAGAGCCGGCCACGCGAATTCCGGCGTTGGAAAAATATCCCCTGCGGGGGTTGAAGATGTTGTCCCGGGTATCGCGCGTATAGCTGAACAACACCGAGGAGATGGAGTTGTCCCCCGCCTCATCCTGCAGCGCCTGTGAGGCGCTATCGGCAAGATCACTGACCCGGTCAGATTCCAATCGGTAGGTAAAATCTACGCGATCAAAATCTCCGAAGGCCCGACCGAGCCTGAGCGCTCCACCGCGGCGCTTGAGCTCAAAGCTGTACCCTTCACCGCGCGTCCGGGTGGTGTTGTACAGGTCAAAGCCAAACAGGTAGGGCCGATTAAATACCCAGGGATCTGTGAAGGACAGTTCCAGGTTTCTGCGGCGGGTACCGGCCATCACCTGAAACCGAAGCTCCTGCCCTGCCCCCACGAAATTCGGCCAGTTGAACAGATCGAAGTTTCTCTGGACCACTTCACCAAAACCGATGAAATTGTCAACCGAGCTAAAACCCCCGCCAAAGGAGAGCTCACCGGTCTTCGCCTCCTTGACCGAGACCACAAGATCGCGGCGCTCGGCGCTCTTGGCCGGAACCGTCTCCATCGATACCTCTTCAAAGAACCCTAAGTTGTAGAGGCGCTCCTTGGATCGGCGCAGCTTCTCTCCGTCAAACTGCTCCCCTGGAGCGATGCGCAGTTCCCGGCGGATAACGGCATCCTTGGTCTTGACGTTGCCGCGCACCAGGATCTGACCGACGAAAGCGACCGCACCCTCTGAAATGGTGAAGGTGACTTCAATGTGATTGTTCTTGCGATTTAAGACCGTGGCCGGCACAGCCTCTGCGGCCATGTACCCTTGAGCAAAGTAGGCCGATTGGATCGCCGCAACATCCGTATACAGCTTTTCCTGGCTGAAGGGTTCGCCGGTTTTAAGCTCTAAATCCTTTTCAAATTGTTCGGGCCCCAGTTCGCGCATGCCGCGGAAGGTGATCTCGCCGACAAGATACTGCGTCCCCTCAGTGACCCCCACCAAGACCGAGAGCCACCGCCTGCTCTCATCAAAAGAAACCTCTGAGTAAGCCTCTACATCGCTGTAGCCCTCAGAGCGGTAGAGTCCCTTGACCCGCTCCACATCTTCCTCTAAGACCTCCGGCCGGTAATAACCTGAAGTAAACCACCACCAGGCCTGCTTGGTGGCCATCGCCTTGCGCAAGCGCCCGGCAGAGAAGGCCTCGTTGCCTTCAAAGCGGATGGATCGCACCCGGATCTTCTGGCCCTCGGTGACGGTGAGGTAGACCGTTGCCTTGTTGGTCTCTTCGTCTACCTTGACCTCCTGGGCAATGTCAGCCAGATAAAACCCCTTGGTCCGGTAAAGCTGCTTGATCCGCTCCAAATCCTGCTTGAGCTCCCTGCGGTCTAAGAGCTGCTGCTCTTTGGTATTGATGGTCTCGCGCAGCTTCATCTCGCGAAAATGGCGTGCTCCGGTGATCACCACTGAACCCACCAGGGGCCGCTCCTTGACCCGGAAACGGACCATCTTTCCACCCTTGTAGTCCCGGATCTCAGCGGAGGCGTCGGTGAAGAAACCGGTGGCATAGAGGCGCTTAATGTCTTCGTTGACTGTCTGCTGGTTTAAGCGGTCTCCGGGGCGTGTCTTGATCTTGGTGAGGATGGTGTTGGTGGAGACAACGGAGTTGCCCTCCACCTCTATGGCAGTGATTGAATCGGGTGCCTGGGCGAAGCTCAAAGGACACAACCCCAAGGCAGCCAGTAAGATACAGAGTGTTAAGAAATGATGCTTAGAGCTCATTGTCAAACTTTCATGTCATTCCCGCGAAAGCGGGAATCCCCGCTTGAGTGGATGGTCCTCGCCTTCGCGAGGATGCCGGTGAAACCGGCACTTAGCCGTTTAATTGCAGTAGATTAACACAGTGAAAGCGCAATAACAACCTTCTACGTGGGCCGAGCAGAGCGGTTTTCAAACCGGGTGAACTCCCTTAAGAAGATCATCGGCACAGACCCCACGGGACCGTTCCTCTGCTTGGCAATGTTGACATCAGCCAAACCCCGGTTCTCATCCGTAGGCCGATACACCTCTTCCCGGAACAGCAGCATGACCAGGTCGGCGTCTTGTTCAATAGCCCCACTGTTGTGAACAACAATGTTGTTGGCAACAAAATTATGTGTTTCCGGAATGACAAGATCGTATGTCATTTCTTCGCCGTCTGGCTCAATGCTCACTATGGTATCCCACAAAACATCGCTCCGGGCAAGCCGCTGAAGATCGGTCGCCTCCAGAGTGACCGCTACCCGTTCTAATGTGGATCTATCCATCTCTTTTCGTTGGCAACGATAGCCCAGTTCGCTCCATGAAAACCCTTGGGTTTTCGCTCGATGCTGCACAACTTCCGTTACCAGCAAAGGCAAACGGTCCAGGTGGAGGTTCGATCTGGGAACATTAAACCAGGCCGCGGCATCCTGCAAGCGCTTCCCTTTTCGTCCGGGTATTGTGATGGCATCTGCAAACCGGGCAATCTGCTCACGACCATCAATCGCTAATGTCGCAATGTCTACGGTGGATTTTGTGTGTCGGGTGGGCCTTCCAAGGGACGAAAGGATTCCCAAGCGGAGCAGCAACTGCTGCACGTCGTGAAGCAGCTTCATGCTCGTCGATACATACTTTATCGTATACCGATTGGACCGCCGCACAACAGAACCATCTCCCGCATAGAGACCGCCTAAGAATGCCGAGACAACGCAAGGGGATCCCCTGAGAATAACATCGGGCACCTGCTTCTGGGCAGTCAACTGGCCATGGATGCCCAGCGTTCTTAGCCAATTAACGAGGGGATTCTTTCCGGGCCCGAAACCATTCGGAACAGTAAATTCTAAATGCGCTGTCCCGGACCAATGTGTTTTATGCCGCGCGGGAATGTGAAATTCCTTCTGGGAAATCTGTTCCGCATCCCGTATGACATCAGGATCATCATTGGCAAGGCTAACACTTCGCCAGCGGCCATAGGAACCATCGCTTAACAGATAGCCCAGCAGCCTTGCCCGATCCAGGGAAATCTCTCCATTGCCTGCAACCGGAAGCTGTCTCGGGACTGCAATGCGCACGCCAGAAGCTAAATCCTTGAGAGGCCTCCATCCGGCAATGGTAAGGAACGGATGATTGTCTGATGCTCGAATAACTCGACCCGTTGCGGTTCTTAGGCGATAAACCCGCTTGATGCCCGATTGAACTATTTTCTCGGGAATCGTCTTCTCCAGCTTCCAACCCTGTGTCAAAGTGAATACTGGAATGCGAATAGCCCTTTCATACATCTCCTGAATCTTGTATGCCTGGCCTGTCTCGGCATGAGTCAGCAAGGTATCTCCTGAGAGACATTCCCTCAGGTCCGACAACTGAGGGCGGCGGTCTTCGCGGCTCTCTGGAGCGCGGGAGAGCTGGCTGATGGCAATGACCGGCACGTTGAGCTCCTTGGCCAAAGCCTTTAAGGACCTGGAGATTTCAGACATTTCCTGCTGGCGGTTCTCAGAACGGAAGGAGCCCCGCATCATCTGCATGTAGTCCACAATGATCAAACCCACCTGATGCTGGTTGGCAAGGCGCCGTGCTTTGGCCCGCAGCTCCAGGGCGGTCAGGGATGGACTGTCATCAATCAAGATCGGAGCCTCAGAGAGCTTTCCGGCAGCATTGGTCAGCCTCGGCCAATCGGCCTGCGCCAAGAAACCGGTCCGAGCCTTGTGGACATCCACCCGGGCATGCGCACACAGCATCCGGTGCACCAACTGCTCCTTGGACATCTCGAGGCTGAAGATCACCACCGGGGTCCGCTCGACGACCCCGACATGCTCTGCGATACAGGTGGCAAAAGCGGATTTCCCCATGGAGGGGCGTCCCGCCACGATGACCAAATCCGATGGCTGCAGCCCTGCAGTCTGGACGTCCAGATCATGGAGCCCCGTGGGAATACCGGTGACCACCTCCTTGCGCTGATAGAGCTTCTCCATCGTCTCGATGGACTCGCGAAGCATCTCCTTGACCATGATCGCCTTCTGATCCTGGGAGCGAGTAGCAATCTCAAAGAGCAGCTGCTCGGCCTTGTCCAGGAGGGTATCTACATCATCCTGATTCTCGTAGCACTCCCCTACAATCTGTGTACCGGTAGCAATCAGGGTGCGCAGGACGGATTTTTCTCGAACAATCTTGGCGTAGTACTGAATGTTGGCTGAGGTGGGCACGATGGTCGTGAGCGACGCCAGGTAGTGCGCTCCGCCGATGGCCTCCAGCTCGCCCGCTGCTTTCATCTCTTCGGTTAAGGTCACCAAGTCAACCGGCTTTTGGCGGGCGAAGAGATTGGTCATGGCCCGGAAGATCTTCTGGTGGGAATCCCGGTAGAAATAAGCCGACTGCAGCATTTCCATGCCGATCGGGACGGCCTGTTCATTCATCAGGAGGGAGCCCAAGACCGCCTGCTCTGCTTCCAGGTTCTGCGGCGGGACCCGCTCAATCAGCTGTTCAGTTGTCGGCGACAACGGACACCTTTAAAGAGACGGTAACTTCTGGATGAAGCTTAACTGGAACTTCGACCAAACCCACCTGCGCAATGGGCTTTTCCAGGGCAATCTGCTGCTTGTTAAGCGCAATACCTTGAGCCTGGAGATTGTCTTGGATGTCTCCAGCTGTTACTGCCCCGTGCAGCTTCCCCTGCGCGCCAACCGCAACAGGGATCGTGCAGGTCACCCCTTCAAGCTGTTTGCTCAATAGATCGGCTTTGGCCCGGGTTTTCTCGAGCGTGCGCAGTTTGGCCACAGCCTGCGCATCGGCCTGGCGCCGATTGGAGCCGGTTGCTGGCAAAACCAGGCCCTTAGGGATCAGGTAATTGCGGGCATAGCCGTCCTTGACGCTAACCTTCTCTCCGGCCTTGCCCAGGCGCGGAACATCCTGAACTAAGATTATTTCCATCTCAATCTCTCTTGTGTGTATGGGTCAGACCTCTGCGTACAACAATGTACGAAAGGGTCAGGCACTTTGATACAGGAATACAGGCCCAGCAAGCACAAAAGTGCCAGACCCTACGCAGTTGCCAGATAAGGCATGAGTGCTACCGCCCTGGCTCTTTTCACGGCCCGAGCCAACTGCCGCTGGTGCCGAGCGCAGGCTCCGGAGACGCGCCGCGGAAGAATTTTTCCCCGCTCAGAGGTCAATTTTGAGAGCCGAACGGTATCGCGAAAATCGATCTCCTTGATTTTGTCTGCACAAAACTTACAACTCTTGCGCCGGAAAACGCGGTTGCGCGGAGCGGACCGTCTGGGTTTTCGCTTAAAGGGAGAAGGCATTAGAAGGGCACCTCCTCACTGGGATCAGCCGCTGGTGGGTTGTCCGGAGCCGCTTGGGCAGGATCCGGCTCAGCTACCGGAGCCGCTTGCGACCCCTCTGCTTCGGCCGGCCGCGAGGCTTCATCCGTGGTTCGGGAGCCCCCCCTGCTCAAAAACTGAATGTTCTGCGCCACCACCTCGATGGTAGAGCGCTTCTGGCCATCCTGCGCTTCCCAGCTGCGGCTCTGCAGCCTGCCTTCCACAAAAACAGGGGAACCCTTGGAAAGGTACTCGCCGCACAGTTCTGCCTGGCGACTCCATGAGACCACCCGAACGAAACAGGTCTCTTCCCGCTTCTCGCCGGATGCCAATGTGTAGGCCCGGCCGGAAGCCACCGTAAAGGTCGCCACCGCCGTACCGCTGGGAATGTACCTCAACTCCGGATCCCGGGTGAGGTTACCGATCAAAAATACTTTGTTCAAATTCGCCATCATACGCCTCCAAACTAAGGTCTTGGTACCTGGTGCCGAAATTGGTGCCGGGTACACTTGCTGTACCCGGTACCGGGCTTAGGTTCTGGTACCTGGTACCGATTTCAGATTTTTATCTTCCGGCTTGGTAGAAACCTCGGGTACAGCAGGTGCACCCTGAATCACCATTAAACGCAGGATAGAATCCATAAGAGCAGTTACCTTGCGTAATTCCTCTACTCCCTTCGGAGGAAGCTCCATCTGAGCCTGGAAGTAATTGCCTTCGGAGAAGCGCTTGATCTTGTAGGTCAGCCTGCGCTTGCCGAGGGCGGTCCAATCCACCATCTTCCCTTCCAAGCGCACAACCGCTTGATCCAATGCGGCCTTAAGCTTGGTCAGTGCCTCCTCGTTTAAACTTGGACTTGCTATGACGATGCCTGTATAACGTCGGAGAGAATCTGCCATCACTCGCTTTTCACCTTTTGATTGAATTGATTCATGGCGGCTGTCATGCCCTGTGACAACCAGGCCTCAGCGGCCTCGGTCGCCAATGTCAACCCTTCAGCCAAAGGGCCTTTTTCTGTTTCCAGGAAACATTTCAGTACATAATCGGCCCAATCGGCCGACTGCCCTGCCTCAGCCCCCTGGATGCCCACTCGGAGTCTCGGAATTGCCTCGCTCCCTGCGGCTGCCAGGATGTCGGAGAGACCCAGGTGGCCTCCGTCGGAACCTTGAGCCCGCAGGCGAATCATCCCCAGCGGCAGCGAAAGATCATCGCAGATGACCAACATGTCCGTCGGCTCCGCCGACCAAGATTCCAGCAGGCAGCGCGCCGCTTCACCGGAACGGTTCATCCACGTCTGGGGTTGGGCCAAGCATACCGCCTGATCGCATGCCTCGCCCTTGCCAATCTTCGAGCGGCAGCCTTCCGAATCGAGGGCAATGGACCAACGCTGGGCAAGCTTTTCGACAACCATAAACCCAACGTTGTGGCGCGTTCCGCAATAGTCAGAGCCTGGGTTGCCTAATCCTACGATCAGTTTCAACTTAGCTTCGCTGCTGCCTTATTCCTTCTTCGCTTCTTTCTTCTTATCCTCGGCCTCGGCCTCACCCTCTTTGGCCTTGGCTTCGGCGTCTTCAGCCGCAATCTCCTCAGGGGACTTCTGCTTCAAGACCTCAGGCTCCTCCCCTTCGGCAGCCTCCTCGGCAGCAGGTGCCGGCTCTTCCTCCACCCGTGGCGCCACGCAAGCAACCACCGGCTGCTCCGGATCGGTCAACAGCTGCACCCCAGGAGGCAAGGCAACGTCTTTGACATGGAGGGACTTGCCCAAAGCCAGATCATCGATGGGAACGATGATCTCCGCAGGAATTTCGGTCGGCAAACACTCCACCTCAAGCTCCCAGCGCAGGTGCTCCATGACACCCCCTTCCTGCTTGACGCCGATCGCCTCACCCTTAAAGTTCAAGGGAACATTAACGGTAATCTTCTTCGTCAGGGAAACCCGGTAGAAATCGGCATGAATGACCCGGCGGGAGACCGGGTGGTGCTGAAGATCCTTGATGAGCACTGCCGCCTCCTTCGCATCCTTCTTCTTCGTGGCAGCATCGAGCCTGAGGGTAAGCAAGACATTCTCTCCGGCCTTGGTGTGCAGTGCCCGGTCCAGATCACCGGCCGATATCTGAATCGGCAAGGAAGCCTTCTTGTCGCCGTAGACCACTGCAGGGATCAATCCTTCCCTGCGCATGACCTTGGCCGGCCCCTTACCCGAAGTGGACCGTGTGGACGCCTCTAAAACAACTTTCTGCTCTTCTTTTTTTGTTGCCATGATGAGTGGGTCAGCTCCTTGTGTTTATGAAGTGCGAACGGCTCTTTTGGAAGTCTTGGGGTTCTTCGATTTTGCCTTAAGTCTACGGGGCGCCTTGGGGGAAATCTTTTTGGATTCCTCCTCCCACTGCTCATGAAAGAGGTGGCTGACCGACTGCTCCTCATGAATGGAGCGAATGGCCTCGGCAAAGAGGGGTGCAACCGAGAGCACCTTGAGCTTTTTAAAGCGGCGCTCCCGAGCAACCGGAATGGTATCGGTCACCAACAGCTCCTTTAAGGGGGCTGCAGAAAGACGTTCGGCGGCCGGACCGGACAAGATCGGATGGGTGATGGCCGCTGAAACCTCTTTGGCCCCGGCATCCACCAGGGCGCGCACCGCACCGGCCAGTGAGCCGGCGGTGGAGACCATGTCGTCAACGATCAATGCCCGCTTGCCGTCAACCTCTCCCATGATGTCCATGACCTCGGCATCCATGTGGTTGACCCGGCGCTTGTCCACCATCGCCAGGGCTGCGCGCAAGCGCTTGGCGTAGGCGCGCGCTGTCTTGATCCCGCCAACATCCGGAGAAACCACAACCAAATCCTCGCTGGACCCCTTGGAGAAATGCTCCACAAAGACGTTGACAGCAAAGAGGTGGTCCAAGGGAATGTCGAAGAAACCTTGGATCTGACCGGCATGCAGGTCCATGGTGAGCACCCGATCAGCGCCAGCCTCGGTGATCAGGTTGGCGACCAACTTGGCGGTGATCGGAACCCGCGGCTGGTCCTTGCGGTCCTGCCGGGCATAGCCGTAGTAAGGGAGGACTGCGGTGATCCGTCGGGCGGAAGCACGGCGCAGGGCATCCAGCAAGATCAACAGCTCCATGAGGTTCTCATTGACCGGCGGGCAGGTCGGCTGAATGATAAAGACATCCTTGCCCCGGACATTTTGCCGGATCTTGACTCGAATCTCCCCTTCGCTGAAACGGTCCACCAGGGCGCGGCCCAAAGGAACCCCCAGCGCCTCCGCCACCTTCTGGGCAAAGGTTGGGTGTGCATTGCCTGTAAAGAGAACCAGATCGTCACTTATGCTCATGGGTTTGTCCTCAGTGCGCTGCCGGCCCGAACCACCCCTTTGGCCGGAATAGAAACCGGACCCAAGAAGAGAGATCCTCCCTCAATCTTGGCCCCCTGACCAATGCGAATTTTCGCCGAAGGTTTAAAACCGTTCGTGCCGGGTTCAAAAGCAGTAACCGTCGCCACCCCGACCTGAACCTTCTGTCCAATCCGTGCATGAGAAATAAAGCTGTGCTGAAGAATGGTGGCTTCATTGCCCACTCGGCAATCGGAGAGTTCCGAGAAATTACTCACCCTGACCCGATCACCCAGTGTCGTCTCCGCCCCCAACCTGCAGAAGGGTCCCAGCTCACAACCGCGGCCCACCTTGACCCCAGCTTCAATGACGGTATGGGGGTAGACCACGGTATCCTGCCCAATCTGTGCGGAGTCATCGATGTAAGTGGTGTAAGGATCCATGATCGTCACACCGCCCAACATGAACCGCTCTAAGACCCGGCTGCGCATGACCGTCTGCACTCGGGCCAAATCCGCCCGGGTGTTGATTCCCAAAAACTCTCCCACCGAGCGGGTAGAGGCCGAAGCCATGGGAGCTGAAGATTTGACGAGGAAGGCAACCGTGTCGGTCAGGTAATATTCCCCGTTGGGAGCCGGCTTCAAGGTTTTTAAGGCGCCCCTGAGGGCCTTTAAGTTAAAGCAGTAAGCCCCGACATTGATCTCTTCAATCGCCCGTTCCGCCTGGGAGGCATCCGCATCCTCCACGATCCGAACAATTCGGCCGGTTTGATCCCGGACGATTCGTCCGTAGCCGGTAGGCTCCGGCAGGTGAGCAGTCAAGAGGGTGCAGGCTGCTTTTTCTCTGCGGTGCACATCAATCAATCCACGCACCGTCTGAGGGGTGATCAGCGGCGTATCCCCATAGAGAACCACCACATCCCCCTTACAACCCCGCAGCTTGGGCAGGGCCTGCATCACGGCATGTGCGGTCCCCTTCAAGGAGCGCTGAACCACCGTCTCAACCTCTGCGTCCAACTGGCTGCGCACCAGATCCGAACGATACCCCAAGACCGCGACAACGCGGCGTACCCCGGCCTTGCGCACGGCATCAAGGACATGGCCGATCAGAGGCTTGCCGTAGAGGGAGTGCACCACCTTGGGGATGCGCGAGAGCATCCGGGTTCCATCCCCGGCCGCCAAGATAATTGCCGCCAGTGAAGCTGGATTACGCAACGGCCTTCTTCCCATCGGTAAAGACCAAAACCGGCGGTGTTCCCTTCTTCACGGAGTCGCTGGTTATGATGCATTCGGTCACATCGCGCCTCTCCGGAAGGTCAAACATCACCTCCAGCATGATCTCTTCAAGGATCCCGCGAATCGCTCGAGCCCCGGTTTTCTTGTTGATGACCTTCTGCGCGATCTCCCGGAGGGCATCGGCTTCGACGGTCAACTTGACATTCTCGATCTCAAAGAACTTCTGATATTGCCGAACAATGGCGTTCTTGGGCTTGAGCATCACATCGACCAGCTCATCCTCAGAGAGAGGCTTAAAGGGAGAGACCACCGGTAAGCGCCCCACA
The DNA here is from genome assembly GCA_964597545.1 of uncultured Planctomycetia bacterium. Classification (GTDB taxonomy): domain Bacteria; phylum Omnitrophota; class Gorgyraeia; order 1-14-0-20-64-10; family 1-14-0-20-64-10; genus CAZQXN01. The sequence continues at coordinate 57,112 of CAZQXN010000011.1, forward strand.
AATTCAGGGATCATGCCAAACTGGATCAAGTCCTCCGGTTCAGCCTGAGACAAAATCGCCCCGAGCTCCGCTCGGGTCTCGGCCGCCGAATGGGGGTGGTGGTGAAAGCCCATCACCTTGCGCCCTACCCTGCGGCTGATGATCTTCTCCAGCCCCGTGAAGGTCCCGCCGCAGATAAAGAGGATGTCCGAGGTATCGACCTGCAGATACTCTGACTGTGGATGCTTGCGCCCCCCTTGGGGTGGAACATTGGCCGTGGTTCCCTCTAAGATCTTGAGGAGCGCCTGCTGCACCCCTTCCCCGGAGACATCCCGGGTAATGGAAACGTTCTCCTGGGTCTTGCCGACCTTGTCGATCTCATCGATGTAGACGATACCGGCCTGAGCCTTTTTCACATCGTACTTGCAGGCCTGCAGGAGCCTTAAGAGCACATTCTCTACATCCTCCCCCACATAACCTGCCTCAGTAAGCGGGGTCGCATCACAGATGGTAAAGGGAACATCTAAGATCTTCGCGAGGGTCCTCGCCATCAAGGTTTTGCCGGATCCGGTCGGGCCGATCAGCAGGATGTTGGACTTTTCCAGCTCCACACCATCATCCTTGGGAGCAGCCCAAATCCGCTTGTAATGGTTGTAGACCGCTACAGAGAGCTGGCGCTTTGAGCGCTCTTGGCCGACGATGTACTCATCCAACCGCTGCTTGATTTGCGTAGGCTTAGGCAGCTCTTGGAGCGTAGGGGTCTTCTGGGGGGCCTCAACCAAATCCTCCTCTTTGGTCAGGATCTGGCCGCAGAGCTTAACGCACAGGTCGCAAATGTAGACCCCACCCGGCCCGCTGAAGAGCTTCTTGATGCGCTCGCGGCCGCGGCCGCAAAAGGAGCATCTTTCCCGCATATTTGGCATATTTTTTCCTCTAACTCACACGCACAAAAGGAGAAACGAACAAAGGAGTGCATGGATATCGATGGACGCGCAAGGGCGCGGCAGACAAATATTATATGCTCAGCCACCCCCGGTTGACAAGCCTAAATACGTGGAAAGAGGGACGTTCCATTTGGGGACACTCCATCTTACGCGGTGTGTCCCTTTATGAAGCACCCCTAATTAAGGGAGCCTTTTTCCCCCTCTTTTGAGGCTCGACAATCGCAGCCACATGCCCATCGCGGGCAATCTCGGCATGCGTCTCCTCACCCATGCACCAAATTTCCTTTTCAAAGGCCCCCTGGCCATAGGCATTGCGGTAGGCGCGCACCCCTGCGGGGCTGACAAAGTAGATCACATCGTGTCCCTGCAGTGACCGCCCCAAACCAGGGTGCGGCGCCACCTGATCCAACGCAAGGCAGATGACGTCACAGCCGCGCTGCTGAATTCCCTCTGCCAATCCTCGAGGAAGGTGACTGCCCTGAACCAGGAGCACGGAGCTTTCCGGCCTCCACTGGAGCGCCTTGAGGATGCCGCCGGCCCCTGGTCGGGCTACAGTGACATCGGCATGCAGCCCCCACTCCGCCAGCTTCTCAGCAACCCCCTCACCGGCAACCGCGATCTTTGTTTTGGAAAAGATTCGTCCGTCCCATCCAGAGGCCTCGAGGGCCGTCAACAATGAGGTCACACCCAACCGGTTCGTAAAGATCGTCCAATGGTAAATCGCCTCCTCAAGTTTGCGGATCACCTCTGGCAGAAGCTGATAACCGGCTTCCCGGCGCTTGACCTCAAGCGCAGGCCAGTGGATGAGATCTCCGAGTATCCGAAAATTGCTGGGGTCCAAACCGGTAAAGAGGATGCGCGGCTTATCCGACAAGGCCGGATGGAAAGCGGCTGCGGGCCCGACAACCAGTATGCCGGGGGATGCAATCTGTTCTTGCTGTGCCAAAGCAAACATCTGAGCCAGCGGGCCTGTGATTCGCCGTTCCCACGGCAGTGTGGCTCGCTCAACAACCGCAGCAGGGGTATCGGGCAGCCAGCCATCGGCAAGCAATTTCTCGACGACCTCTGCCAACACGGCGATCCCCATCAATACGACCAGGTTGTCGGCCCGGGGATAGGAGTGGGTCACTTCCCCGCCGGCCCCTCTGGCGCTGACCACAGCAAAAGAGCGGCTTTCACCGCGCCGCGTCAGGGGCAAGGAAGCGGCTGCCGGACCTGCGGTAAAAGAGCTGATTCCCGGCATAAACTCGCAGGGGATTCCGCGCGCCGAGAGAAACTCTGCCTCTTCCCCTCCCCGACCAAACACCAAGGGATCCCCTGCCTTGAGGCGCACCACCGTTTTTCCCTCATGCGCCGCAGCCCCCATGAGATGATTGATCTCATCCTGGCGCTTGTGCTGCTCGTCGGCACCCAGCCACTCAATCACCTTGCCCCGAACAGAAATGCCCAGCTCGTCCAAAAACGAACTGGGCAGTAAAGCATCCATGATGATCAGATCCGCGCGCCGCAAACAGGATTTCCCGCGCAGGGTGATTAGATCCGCGGCACCCGGACCGGCACCCACAAAATAGACCCTTCCCGTGCTCAACGAAACCCTCTGCTAACGGCGCAGCTTCAAGGAGGCAATGCGGTCCCGCGCCCGCCTGGAAGCACCGCAGTCCCGCCCGTCGGAATGAACGGCAACTGTGAGCCCACCGCCTCTGTGCACGGCAGGAAAAATCACCCGGGAAGACCGCCCGGGCGAAACCACACAGGAAAGAATCTTCTGGGCGTCAGCCGCTTTGCCCACGCGCACATTGAGGCTGGGGTCATCGGTGGCTGCAACGACAAAGCGGTATCCCTGAAGGTGCCTCGGGGCATACCGGGCCTCTTTCCATGTGATTCGGCCCTTCCGAATGAGCTGGCGCAACTGCCCAGACACCTGGGGAGACAGTACCGTGATGCGCGCTCCACCCTTCAAGAGGATTGCGGTTTTACGGGTTCCCTGACGGCCTCCGCCGACCACCAAACAGCGCCATCCCGCCAGATCCAAACCCAACGGCACATAGCGGCGACCTGCACCGCTGCGCTTGCGGCGTTTACGAACTGTTGTGTTTGTATTACGGCGAACCGACGTCATGGGATGTAAGCTTTATATTAGCGCGCTTAGGCTGTCTCTGTAACCGCTTCTTTACAAGATTGTGCAAGCAAAATTAAAATGTCCGGTTTTCAGCAAAGTTAAAATGTCCGGTTTT
>CAZQXN010000012.1:0-54943 GCA_964597545.1 uncultured Planctomycetia bacterium
CAGCCCTTCAGAGGCTTTTGAGCGAGTAGTGTTGCGTTAGCCGTTTGAATCCGCCAGAAACAGCGTAAAGGATAATAAAACTTACTGATTTTGTTGAATTTTCCATTAAAAGCGGGTATACTCTAGGCACATCAATCCCAAAAACAGGTTGCTCTCCGTGTATCGATTGTTACTCTTCAGATTTACCTCGCTTTTCCTAAGCATCGCCCTTGCCCTGCCTCATTCCGCCTATGCATTACGGCGCCAGCAATCCCGCCAAGCAGACCACGTGCGCTCCGGCCTCGAGGAATCCCTTCAAGCCGGCCTCGAGGAACGCTCCTCCAGCAAAAGCAAAAGCTCTGAGAGCATGGGTCCGCTGCGGGAAACAGACTGGCTGATCAGCGCCCAAGAGGCTGCGGAGCAAGACGAAGCTGTTGAGGATGCCCTTGCGGTGGCTCTTCGGGAAATTGTTACAATCGCAGACACAGGGGTAATCGCGGTTAAGCCGGTCAGCCTGGACACGCTCCAGGTGCACCCGGGAAATCAGATCGAATCCCTGACCCTCAAGGAACTTAAGCAGCAGCTCAAATCCGGAAAGGTCCGGAGATTCCCGCGCTGGAAGAAGCGAATCCTCGCAGCAATCCTGGCGATCGAGCACCACACCCAAAATACCAAAACCCTTTTCACCAAAGAGGGTGCGAAGCGGCAGATCGCTGTAGAGCATGGCAGAATCTTCTCCTACGAGAGGAAAGAACCGCCTCCGGAACCTAAAATGGCTTCTCTTGTCGCGACGCTGGACCGACAACGTATACGGGCCCAACGCGAAGAGGCGCGCAGAAAGCGAGCAGAAGCAGAAGAGGCAGAGCCAGAAGCCCCTGGCTCACCTGAAGCTCAACCCGGGCAACCGGCAACCGCAGAAGAACCGTCCCGACCCCCTGATGCGGCATCTGCTCCGGGGGGAAAGCTCCAAACGGATGACACTCCGGCAGCAGAGAGTGGTAGCGCACTACACGATACCGAACCTGCTCCAACTCAAGATAAAGACTTTCGCCTGAAACCCTCCGAAACAGCAGCGGGCAAGGCAGAGGGGGAGCAGCATGACGCCGGGTCTCAGCATGCTTTTAGCAGCGAACAGGATCCCGGCCTGAAGAAGTATGCAGCAGCCCTGGCAGATGCGCGCGATCCGGCTGCCCCTCAACCGCCCCACATGCTTGCGGTCTTGGAGCAAGCAAAGGTTTGGACGATCTTGGAGGAGATCAGAAGAGTCCTCTTGTCCGAGGATAAACCGAATGCCTGGAGGCGGGTTCGGACAGACCTGGAGAGTGTTCTGGACCGTCTCAACGAGGTCTATTTCAGGCGCTTACAACCCTCCAGAAAAGGCGTTACCATGGCTTCTTTTGGGGCCGACCAACGACTGGTCGGCAGAGAGGAAAGAGAATTCCCTCAGGATGTCCTTGCCGTCCCGCTGGCACTGCCCCCTGTGTCCCGCGCTGAACCGAAAGCAACAGGTGTGCCAGCAGGGAAAGCGGCATCTGCTGTCCCGGCACCGCACATGCCTTCGGACTCGCAGGCTCAAGAACCGCCAGACAAAGTAAGCGAAACTCTGCCGCTCAAACCCGAAGAACCAAAGCGAAAGGAAGAGACAGCGCAAGGGGAAGAGGCGTCTCAACTAAAACCCATAACGGTTCAAGATCTTCCCAGCTATATGTCCGAGATCGCCGCAACGGTTCAGGTGGCAATCCAGAATGTGGATAACTTCGAGGGATGGAGGGAGGATGTTGGGAAGATGGGGGTTCAAGCAGGAGCCCGGGCCGGGAGATGGGCAGCGGTTGTTGCTGCATTGGTGTTGGCCGGCGGGATCGCACTGCTTTCCCATGTGTGGAGCGCCTCCTCCGCTCCGGAGCGGGTCCCATCGGAAACTGAGCTTAAGCAGCTTCAGCAGGAGCCTCCGGCAACCACTCCGCAGGAGCAGGCGCAATCCGGTTTGGAGGAGGGTGGTCATCGGGAAGAGCTCGGCGGCCTGCCCATTGGGGCCACACCCATTCGGAAAGGGTTCTGGCTCATTTCCAAACCTACCAGGCATGAGCCCAGCCGGTTTTATCAGGTGGACGATATCGACGTAGATGGAACTTATGAGGCTCGCCTCATCGCTTGGCCGGAGGAAGAAGAGAAGTCGGCGGCACAACCGATCGAGATCCCGCCGGAAGCGTATCGACAATACATGCACTTCACACAGCCGTCTCCAACCAAACGGTCTGCCGGGCTGCCTGTTACAGGTGCAATCCTACCCTCTGGAACCCATTTCTCCTCTAAAAGAAACCCCCGTCAACTTTATCGACTCAGCGGTGTCAACACAGCGGTAACGTACGTGGCCAAGCCCATCCCTTGGCCGGAGGAAGCATCTAGGCTGACAAGGAGGGAGGCAGAAAAAGGCAGTGGTAAGGAAATCCGGATCCCCCCAGAAGAGCATGAGAATTTCGTACGCCTTGAAGGCGAAGCCGCCAAAACAGATCCTGGGCTGCCCCTTGGAGATGTGCCTCTGCTGAAGAGGGCCGAGATAGCCTCCGTGGCAGGCACCCAGCGTCAACTGTATCGAATTACCGATGTCGAAACAGTGGTAACGTCGTACGTAGCCACCCCCATCCCTTGGCCGGAGGATGTACCCGGTTATCTGCAACCGGTCAGCCCACGGGAGCGCAAGCAGTATTGGTACCTACCGGATTGGGGCGGCGACCTCATCTGGGAGACGGTCCGGCTGGAGCGAAAAATCAAGGCGCTGGGAACCGTTGCGGGAGCCTTTGAGCATTCGCAGCTGCCGACCCGCCTTGCCCAGATGCGTTATAGCGTCCTCACCAGATACCCTAGGATGAGAAGGATCGATGCCCAATTCGAACAGACCCGAGTAGGACTGCGTGCGTTTCTGGAGCGGGAAGGCGGGACATTTTCTTTGGCTGACCGAGAGGAGTTGAAACAGCTCATGGCCAACTTCCGCAGGGGAGCAACCCTCTGGATCGAGAAGGCGCGTCAAGAGCGCCTGGCCTACTGGTCCGGCTTCAGGCGCGGCATTCTCTCCCGTGGAACCCCGATCACCTTGGCTGGAACCGGTGTTCTCATTTTGCTGGGGTTGTGGGGCTTTGCCCGGTTTGGCCCATCCATCGCGGCATTTTGGCGCGACATGCAGGATGACGGGCAGAGTAAGGTTGTTTCGGTTGAGACCCCCGGAGCAGATCTGCCGATAAAGAAGAAGCTCGAGGCTCAGATCACACCAACAGCGCCACCTCAGTTCAACCTGTCCCTGTCAGACGCCGAAAGAACCAGCGGTCTCTCTGCCGAGCGGTTCAGAGTGAACTTCTATAAGCAGGTGGGCGGTAGCTATGAACTGCTACGATCAGTTGAGATCGACCCCCAGCAAAGCAGGCAGGTACCCTTTTCGAATTCTGCGGAAAAGAATGAGATAGATCTGGTTACCGTGGATCCGATCCGACCGGATGGTTCGTTCGAACCGCCCCAACCGCCGGATTCGTTGGATGAAGACCACAGAGATGCAAACGGCAATAAAGCGAGCTTGCGGAGGCCCCGGATTGGGGGTGCTTGGGGCATGATAGACGAGTGGCGCATTCCGCTCTCCGCAGCGCCTCATTCAGTCAGCGATGACGGCAATCGGATCACGGTGAACCTGCCAAAGGAGTTGTGGGGTTCGCTTCGAGATAAGGCGCTGGTTCTGTACGTTCAAGACCGGGTCGCGCAGCGTTTCTACCGGTACCGGTACGAACCTTCTCGCGGTGGAAACACAACCCATTGGGGCAAAGTAGGTTCTGAGGATCCTGGTTGGGATGGGCACATTGCTTTTGTCAACCCAGGGAATGCGCCTGTCAAGCCAGGTGATGCGTCTGGCCGATGGCAGGCTTACCTGCTGGGTTTTCCCGGCCATGAAATCGCAGATGCTGCCGGGGAACCTCAAGCGTTGAACAAGTTCAAAAACCTCACCATTGTTATCAGGGTCCTCCTGGATGGGGGCACAGGCGGGTTGGAGATTTGGCCGCGGTTTCCAGGAACCCGGGCAGAAAGCAAACGGGGAGGCCTTGAAGAGATCTCTGCCCCTGTCTTAGAGCGCCCTGCCGCACCCATCACCCGCGCTGCGCAGCCCATCATTGGGCCGGGCCAGCACCTCCCTCCTTCTGCCGCCCGAATACATCCGCCGGCACCTCCTGTTGAGCTGATGGATCCGGTTACGGCAGCAGACCAAACCTTTGCCCTGATGACCGCCTTTGACGAGTTTAACCGGCAAATGACAACCGCTCGGTTCCATGCCGCACCCGCCACACCTTCAGCTACTCTTGATGTTTTTGATCTGGCGGCCAAACCTCATCATGCCCTTGCCCTGCCCTATTTGCCTGACGCAGTGGCCTTGGTTTCCTCCAGCAAGATCCTAGAGCCGGTGGAGTTGATGACGAATCGAGCGATCCCTGGGCGTAGGATTCTAGCCTTCAGTGTGGAGGGGGGGCTTGAGGAGGTACTTGGACAGCTTGCTCAATCCTTCCCTGCTGCAGAGACAATCCGCATTCACTCCACCCGTCCGGATGCAGTGCGCGCTGCGGTCCATCAGGCTACAGCGGGTGGCGTGATGAGCGGTGTGCGCTTCGACGTAGTGCAGGCCGCAGGACTTCAAGAGCTGCTTCTTAACATAGGCGTGATCGATCAGGGCGCCCTGGATGTGCTGCTCAATCTGATCGAGCGCGCAGGGAAACTCATCCGATACCTCTAAATGCGGGGGAGGCCCCACCTGCGCGAAGCAAGTGGGGCCTCTGTTAGCGAGCCGACTTCGCCGAGTCAACTCACACGTAAGCTGTATTAATTTGTCTCCCAGGGATCGTCCGGAAACTCCAGAATCTCTTCGTCTCCCGGATAGGTGTCCTCCCAGGGATCCTCGGGCAGTGGAGCTGGCGTTGGTGCAACTAAAGCGGACGTAAGATACAGCTCCATTGCGGTATCGATCGCAGTTACGAACACCAGCCATTCCTGGCCGGCATCCGGCTCCCCGGTTACTGCGATTTCAGCCGGAAGAACTGCTGATTCAACCGGCCCCGGGTTGGCAACCGGATCTGCATAAGTGCCCGGGACTGCGCCCCACAGGGCGAAGCTCGCCACGAGCACACCGATCATTAAATTTTTCATTGCATTGCTCCCCTAGTTTGTTTTTGATCAACGGTTAACCCTCCAAGCGTTGTCCTGCTCTTGACGCGTCTGGATGACGTACAAATAAATCCTCTTTTTAACGCTCAAATAAATAGGCAACACAAAGACCGCCTCAAAAGGCGGCACAAAAGAAAAACGCCCTCGATTCACTCCCAGGTGAATCGAGGGCGGCTTATGTGCTGTCCGTTCCAACACTTGGCAGCCCGGCTGGCGGTTCTCGCCCCGTGGCTTTGCGCCCCTCAGTTCCCTAAGGTTTGCCCCTCCGCTTTATCGGCGGGGGCGCGCTGTGATCCTCACAGCGGCTTTATCAAGTTATATTGTCACTGGTAATTCTATGGCGTTACTTGTGAATCCTAAAAGAAGCTTATCTGACCGCTGGCTCATTTGTCAAGGGTGGACAAAAATATTTTTGACATAGGGTATAATGAGCCTGGGAGCTCTAACCCGTGAAAACGCAGGATGTTGCAAAATCACCCACGGAGCACAGACGCCTGGCCAAGGGGTGCCTGGTAGGCTATGTGGTCCTACTGCTGGCTACCCTGCCCATTGCCCTGCCCCTTTGGAACAACTGGCTCAAGGAGCGGATCGGCCCTGCGGTTTCGATCGAGCAGATCCATCTGATCCAATATTGCCTGCTGGGGGGGCTCATCTGTTTCTATGCTGTAACCGGACCGAATCCCCGCAAGACCCTCACCCGCTTATTGGGAGTCGCGGCGGGGGTGGGTCTGGCAGATGAGTGCATTCAGGGGCTCTTGCCCGGGCGTTTCTTTCAGTGGATGGATGTCGCCTTAAACTGGGGTGGGATTTTAATCTCTGCGGGACCGGTGTGGATCTATTTAAAGCGCTTCCGCCCGCCGGCGAATTGACAGGACTCTCTGGCCGGCCTCTTCTACGGTAGCACCGGTTGCCACAAACCCATGGCCCTTCATCAGAAAGTACGGCTGCTCAGCCAACGGCTCAATAAGCTTAAGCAGCTCCGCGCAGCCCGGAGAAACCTCCCGCTCGGTCTGGGGAAGCTTCAGCCGCTCTGCGGCCTCAAGAACCTTGGGATCGTGGGCGTGAAGGACAGACTGAATTTCGGGCTTTAACTGATAGAGCGTCCAGTGGACCAAGCTGTCGGTAGAGGGTTCCCTGGCACCCCGGTATTGCACTGTTGGCGGCTGGGTGTTCAGATCGCACTCAACAATCTCTACAAAGAGATCTTCTTCCAGGGCGCCCAAAGGAGCCTGGGTCGCTGAGATGAGGCACCCCTGCTCTGTCCGGACCGAAAGATTCCCCGGAAAACCTTCTTTGCAGGGAGGCGTCCACCCCTTCTCATGAAAGAGCCGGCCCCAGCGGATCAGTTCAGGTAAAGCCGGATGCTGGGTGGGGGCTTCGCCGGTCGCCTGAGGCTTAAAGGGGAGGGGGCTTGCCTGCATGGAAAAGGGGTTAAGCAGAGGGGACATGTCGATTCCCCCTCGCCTCCTTTGCTTTGGACAAGAAAGTGGTAATCGTCTTAGGGGTAGGTTCGATCACCCCGTGTTCAGTGAGGAAAGCGGTAATCTGATCTGCCGGGGTGACGTCAAAGGCAGGGTTGCTCACCTGAACACCCGGCGCAGCCACCCGAACCGAGGCCGCCTCTCCGCTCGAGAGCACCCCTTGGGCATACAAAACCTCTTGAGGCTCTCGCTCTTCAATCGGAATTTCCTGACCCGAGGGGCACTCTGCATCAAAGGTGGGTGAAGGGGCCGCCACATAGAAACCAACCCCGTGGTGCTTGGCCAGAACGCTTAAGGTGTAGGTGCCAATCTTGTTGGCAGTATCCCCGTTGGCGGCAATCCGATCGGCCCCGACGATCACCATGCCAATTTTATCTTGAGCGAAGAGGCTGCCGGCAGCGGTATCGGCGACGAGCTTGTGGGGCACGCCAGCCTGGGAAAGCTCCCATGCGGTCAGCTTTGCCCCCTGGCCTCTGGGCCGGGTCTCTGTGGCATAGACAAAGACCGGCTGCCCCCCTCGGTGAGCCCAGTAGATGGGTGCCAAGGCAGTCCCCCAGCCTGCATACGCCAGCCAACCAGCATTGCAGTGGGTAAGAATCGCCTTTTCCTTAGGGATGAGATTCGCGCCAACCCGGGCGATCACCTCGGTCATCCCCACATCATCATCGTGGATCGCCTGGGCCTCGATGACGGCCTTGCGCCGAACCACTTCGGGGTCGCGCGTGCCTTGGATGGCTCCCAGAACCCGATCGACAGCATAGAAGAGGTTCTTGGCGGTCGGACGAGCTTCTCGAATGCGATCGGCAGCCTGCGCGATCTCCTCCCAAAAGTTTTGGTTCGGGGCGGTAAGCACCGCCTGGGCCATGGCAAAGCCGGCGGCCACCCCAATGGTCCCGGCACCCCGCACTGCCATGTCGCGGATCGCCTCAACAGTCTCAGGATAAGTAGCAAGCCTTAAGACCTCTGAGCGATGGGGCAGCTGCCGCTGGTCGATGAGGCAGATGACCTCCTCTTCCATCCAAACTGCCAGGCGTTCTTCTTGTTGAGGTAAATTTCCCATGAGATTGCGGGGTTTAACCCGAAGCTATTCTACCGGAAAAAAGCCTCCAGTCCCCAAGAAACAGCGGGATAATCATGTAAACCTTTTCCAGCTCCCAACCGTCTAATCAGTAGCAAAGGGAGGACAATGCCATGAAAAGCGTAATTGCACTTTTTATCGCAGCGGGGATCGCCGCCTGCTCGGGTGTAGCGCAGGCTCAAGAATCAGAGCCGGTTGGTCAAGATCTAGCGAGGGCATCGGAGGCAGCGCCTGCCGGTCCGGCCGCCAAGAAGCGGGCCCACGAGATCCAGAAACTCAAGCAGCTCAAGAAGGAAAACCCCCAGAAATATCAGGAGCTTGTCCAGAAGAAGCAGGCGAATGTCAGGCGGCGGCTTAATCATCTCAAGGAAACAGACCCTCAAGCATACCAGCGCCTTCAGTCCAAAATCCATGATCGCCGGCAGCGCCACATGGAAAAGCTCAAGGCGCAGCATCCCGAGGCGTACGAGCAAGCAAAGACCAAGCGGCAGGAGCGACTGCAGAATCGTCTGGAGAGGCTGCGCCAGGAAGATCCGCAGCGTTACCAGCAGCTGAATCAACAGCGCCTGCGCCACCGCGTGCAAAGACTCAAAAACCTCCGGGAGAAGAACCCCGAGGCCTATGAGCGCTTTATGGAGAACCATCCCCGCTGGGCTGAGCGGATTCAAGAGCGTCAAGAGCGAGCGGTAGAGCGGCGAGAACAAAGGCAGGAGCGACGGCAGGAACACCAGGAGCAACGCAGGCAGCGGCGTGAAGAGCGGCGCGAGGAGTTTGGGGATCAGCGTCCACTTGATCGAGATGTCAATCCTCCGGGGCGCCGGGGTGGACCTGGAACAGACTGGGAGAACCCTCCGGGACCTCAGGGGGGAGCCGGGGCCGGGCCGGATCAAAGGCGGCGCATGCGCGGCCCCCGCGAGGATGGGCCGGGCCGGAAGATTGGCCCTCCGGGTAAAGGGCGACATGGGCCGGGCCGGAAGGTTGGCCCTCCGGGTGAAGGGCGACATGGGCCGGGCCGGAAGGTTGGCCCTCCGGGTAAAGGGAAAGAGGGACCCGGCGTTCGGGGCCCTAAGCGCGGTGGCGGCAAGGGTCACGGCGGCAAGATGCAGCGCGGTGGCGGCAAGGGTTCAGGTGCTCGTCCCCATCGAGGTAGCGGCGGCCGCGGTGGAGGCGGCCAGCGGTAGCCGCCAGGGGCTCTGCCCGGTATACTGTTTGCGATGGCAAGTGATGAAGAACTCATTCGGGCTGTTTTGGCTGGAGAGGTGGACCGGTATGGCGAGCTGGTGGAGCGATACCGGTCCGCCTCCTGGCGGATGGCCTTTGGGTTTGTGGGCAATAACGAGGATGCCAAGGATCTGTCCCAAAATGGTTTTGTTAAGGCGTATCAGCAATTGCGTCGGTTTCAAGGTCGGGCGAAATTTTCAACGTGGCTCTACCGAATCATTGCCAACGAGTGTAAGGATTTTCTCAGACGAAAGGTTCGAGAGCCGCAGGCACTCCCGCTCCCATCCGACCCCGAAGAAGATCGCCCTGCCCTCTTTGATCTGGCCGATCCTGGCAGAGATCCCGGTGAGGCAGCATCCGATCGTGAGCTGGCCAAAGCACTCACGCAGGCCATTGGGAGGCTTTCGATGAAACAGCGGACTGTTTTTATCCTGCATCATTTAAGCGGTCTCACAATTGAAAAGGTTGCCGAGGTCATGAGAATCCGGCCGGGAACAGTGAAGGCTCATCTCTTTCGGGCCACTGAGACCCTCCGAACCGCCCTGGAACCGCTGATGGACCAGGAGGTGCGCACGTGAAGACCAGCGATTGGTACGGTTGGTTTCAAGGGTGGCTTAAGCGACATCCGGTTGCCCCCATGCCGCCTCAGATAGAAAGATCCTACCGCCAGGAGGTGATGGATAAAGTTCGCGCCCTGGGGAGCCCGCGTCCGGCCCTTCAGTGGCTTCCAAAACCCCGCTTAAGCCTGGCATGGGGGGCTGCCGTGGCAGCTGTGCTGATGCTGATCGTCCTGACACCCCAGGGCGCTGATCGTCTGGTCGATCAAGTTGAGGAGGAATGGCAAATTCTTCTTGAGGTCGGAGAGATGGCTCAGCTTGAACCTGAAACGCTCGAAGATGCGCTGCAGGCCGAAGACCGCATGATGCTGGCAGAGGCGATCTCGCAGGGGCCGGATGCCGATCAGATAGAGGCCACATTGGATCTCATCGAAGCGCTGGAGGAACTGGGTGAGTTCTCACCCGAAGAGACCCTAACCGACGAGGAGTGGCTTGAACTTCTCGGAGAGCTCGACGAGGAGGATCTGGCTCTCTCTTAACGCCCAAAAACCAGGGCACCTACGCATCGCCACCTTTTATCTACCCCCATGGGCCTGCTCGCGGTAAGATATTTTGCAGGTTTTTGTGCCCTGCAAACAGGAAGGAACCTTAAAGTGAAACCACTTCTATCTGCATCTATGGCCCTAATACTTCTGGTGACACCCTGCGCCTCTGTGCAGGCCCGTGAACCGATATCCATGTGCGAGGCGGCTGAATCAGACCACTATCTGACCAAGGCAGGGGGAATGTTTATGCGGGGGGCTGCCAATGCAGGCTTGTGCTGGCTGGAATTTTTCCACCAACCGATGAAGGCAGCTGAGGAAGGGGATTCCATTCTCCTGGGGACGCTGAAGGGACCGCTCTACGCCCTCATCCGGGCAGGCCAAGGGGCCGGAGACATGCTCCTGGCCCTTGCCCCTCCCAACCGGGAGGGGGAATATCCCAGGGTTGCCTCGGGAGACTGCACCCTAGGCATCTTGGGGTTGGAAGAGCGTTAGTCAGCATTGCTTCTCGCTTCTACTTGAAACCTACATACCCCCAAGCAAGGACAATGACAAAGAGAGAATTCTCACTATGATCCAAAAGGGTTGGTGGATACCCTTCATCCTGGGTGGAGCGCTGTTGAGCAGCGGAGCGCCTGCTTTGGCATCCGAAGTGGATATCTTGGTCAATAAGTTGGTTGAGAAGGGCATCTTAACCGCCGAGGAAGCCAAAGAAATCCGCCAGGAGGTCAAGGAGGAATCCCGTCGGCTGGCCGCAGCCCCCCAACCCCCGAGCCAGCACGCAGCGGCACCCCAACCCACCCGGGCAGCCCTGCCGGATTGGATCCGGAAGACCCAGTGGTTCGGCGATCTCAGGCTCCGGTATGAAGGACAACTAAAGAACTACACCGATGACCGCCATCGGGAGCGGTTCCGACTCCGATTAGGCTTTAAGACCCATCCGGTGGATTCCCTGGAGGTGGGGGTGCGATTAGCCACCGGGGGCGGCGGAACACCGACCTCCACCAATCAGACCCTTACCGACACCTTTGACAACAAGGAGATCCGGGTTGATCGCGCCTATGCCCAATTTACCCCCTGGAAGTGGCTCTCGATCATCGGTGGAAAGATGGGGATCCCCTTCAAGAAAACAGATACCGTCTGGGACAGCGATGTCACGCCCGAAGGGGTGGCCCTGCGGTTAAAGAGCCCGAGCGATGATCCGATTCAACCCTTTGCTAACATCGCAGCCTTTCAGGTGGATGAGCTCAGTGGCGATGCCGGAGACCCGGGCCTGCTGGGTTTCCAGGGGGGAGCTCGAGTGGAACTGCCTTGGGGCCGCGATTGGATCTGGACCCCTTCGATCGCCTATTATGATTTCACAGGAATTGATGGCAAGTTACCCAGTACCATTACCAATGCCCCCAACGGAAACAGCACCGATGCCACCGGCTCCTTCCGGGATGACTTTGACCTCATCCACGCCATCTCAAAGATCAAGATTCCTGCCCTTGCTGTATTGGAAAAACCGGTGACGCTTTCCGGCGATCTTGTCCACAACACCGACGCCGCTGATGACGGCACCGGTTATCAAATCGGCTTTAAAGTCGGCAAGGTCACCGATCAAACGGGAAGCTGGGAGGCCTCTTACTCATGGAAGCGGCTGGAGTCAGATGCAACCTTTGGAGCGCTCACCGACGGTGACTTTGGGCTTGGGGGCACCGGGCACAAGGGGCACAAGTTGGGCGTCAAGATGGGCCTGACCCAGCATTGGAGTGCGGCACTCACCTATTTCCGCGTGGATGATATTGAACCCACCTCAGGAACCACCCGGCGGAACAACATTCTTCAGATGGATACCTTAGTCGGTTGGTAATGCCAAGACAACAGTGGTACGCTCAGGAGCCATTCGCGGGCCTAAGCGCATCCACGCGGCGTAAGCTTCAAGCTGTGGCCAAAGAACAGCGAATCCGCCGCGGGGAGTGCCTCTTTCGCGAAGAAGAGCCAGCGCGCGCTTTGTGGCTGGTCCGTTCCGGATGGGTACAACTCAAGCGCAAGGCCGGCAACCGCCAGGAGCTCACCCTGGACATTGTGACCCCCAAAGACAACCTCTGCGGTCTTTCTGCCTTCTTTGGCGGCCGCTACATGGGCACTGCGGTCGCGGCAACCCCGCTTGAGGCGGTAAGGATTCCGGCTGCGGCCCTGCGCACTGTGATTGGAAGTAACACGCGGTTAACAACCCGCATCGCGCAGCTGACCCTTGCCCGGTACCGCCACATCACCTCAGCGTATGCCAATGCCTTCAGCTCCGCGCAACAGCGCATCGCAGCGGTCCTGCTGCGGCTGGAAGAGGATTTTGGCCGCCTCCTGCCAGTCACTCGCAAGGAGGTGGCAGAACTTTCCGGCACAACGGTTGAGACAGCCATCCGGGTCACGCGCCGGATGGAACGCAGGGGGGTGCTGCGCAGCAACCGGGGTCAAATCAAGCTGTTGAAATCGGCGGCGCTCAAGGCAAAGGCTCGGCCCTCATGATCCAACTTCCAGGCGCAAAAGATCTTCGCACCTCTCATCCTAAACGCACCACCTTCGGCTCGATGCTCCGCTTTGGGCGCAGGACGCGCAAGGGGAAAAATATCACCCCCTCCAAAACCAGCGGCTCAGAAACCGAAGCCCTGCCCTATCGGCTCCTGCTGACCTCTGTTTGCCGACCGCTGGGTCCGCGGCACGGAGATGGGATCTCGGTCGGCTACGAGCTCATGCACGGCCAGGTGACACGGGTTCAGGGGATGTTCAGTCCCCGCTCTTACCAGTGCCAGTTCTCGCTGGAATACATCGCCCACAACATCGACATCCCCGCGGTGGTCCTCCAATACCCTTCAGAGCGGGAGCTGATCCGGGAGCTCAAAAAGGGCTACCGTTATGTCGGCATCTCCTTTGTCTTGAGCGTCTTTCACCGGATGAAGCGCATCGTGGAACTGGTCCGGCGCTACTCGCCCCATTCCAAGATCATCCTGGGGGGCTACGGAACGGTCTTGGGCAATGAGGAGCTTGCGCCCTACGGGGATTACATCTGCCGAGGGGAGGGAGTGGGATTCCTGCGCCGGCTCTTTGGGGAACCTGAACAGCCAATGCCCTACGACCATCCCCTGGCCTTCAATGGCCTGACGATCTTTTCGGCTTCGCAGGGGGACAACGGCATGATCTTCGCAGGATTGGGTTGTCCCAACGGGTGCGACTTCTGTGTCACCTCTCACTTCTTTAAGCGCAAGCATGTGCGGCTGCTGCCGACCGGGCGCGACATCTTCAATGTCATGATGAAGTACCGCGAGGCCCGCTCCCAAACGCGGTTCACGGTGCTCGACGAAGATTTCCTGCTCAACCGCAAGCGAGCCATGGAGTTTCACGCGTGTGTGCGGGAAGCGCAGGCAGATTTTCCGACGTCGGTCTTTGCCAGTGTAAAGGCCCTCTCCCAATTCACCATAGAGGAGCTCTTGGAGATGGGGATCTGCGGCGTCTGGATCGGCTACGAGGGGCGCCGGTCAGCCTATGCCAAACAGCAGGGGCGCAATGTCGATGAACTGATCCGAGACCTGCAGGGGCATGGGATTATGGTGTTGACCTCGATGATCGTCGGCTTTGACTACCAGACGCCTCAGATCATCCAGGAGGAGTTTGATCAGCTTATGGCTCTCTCCCCGATGTGCGCGCAGTTCTTAATCTATGGGCCGGCCCCCGGAACACCCTTTTACGAGCGGATCACCCGGGAGGGCCGCCTGCGCCGAAAATATCTGGTCAACCGCGACGCCTTTTACCGGCGCTGCACCGGATTTTACAACGTAGTACAGCACCCCACCATGAGCACACCGCAAATTGAAGCCATTCAGCGCAACTGCTTCCGGCAGGATTTCAGGCGGCTGGGGCCTTCGATCATTCGCGGCGCTGAAACCTGGTGGGCCGGCTATCGGAGATTGAAGTCAACGCAGAACCCCCGGCTGCAGCTGTGTGTCGAGCGCTATCGAACCGACATCCTCAACTCCCTCCCTGCTGTTTCGACAGCGATGTGGTTGGGCCCCAGCGTCAGGGCTCGCAGGCGGGCCAAAAATCTCTACCAAGAGCTCACACGCGAGTTTGGACGCCCTCGGTTGCCGGGGCATCTCAAGAATGCAGCAACCCTGGGGATGGCCTTGTGGACCGAGGCAACGCTGCGCATGGGGCTGTTTCAGCACCCACAGCTTGTCCGCACCGAATACCGAATGTAACCCTCGCAAGGATCGCTAGAGATGACTGATCCACAATCTTCCCAGTTTCATCTCCTTATCGTCGGAGGCGGCATCACGGGTCTGGCAGCCGCCGAAGCACTGCTGGAGCAGGCTCAAACCCAGGGCAGATCCTTAAGGTTAACCCTGGTGGAAGCGGCCCCCCGCTTGGGGGGCGTCATCCAAACAGAATCCCGGGCGGGTTTCTTGTTGGAGGCGGGGCCGGACAGTTTTGTGAACAACACCCCGGAGGCCGTGGAGCTGAGCACGCGGCTGGGGCTCTCCGAGGAGCTCACTGGGGCCAACCCGGCCTGCCGAAAGAGCTTTGTGGTCCGCCAAGACCGCCTGGTACCGATCCCGGATGGATTCTCCTTGATCGGACCCTCGCGGCTGCTCCCATTCGCCCTATCACCGCTCCTCTCTCCTCAAGGAAAGGTCCGGGCTGCCCTGGAGGCAGTGATCCCAAAGCGCCCGGTCAACAGGCGCCCGGCCAACGGGGATGAAAGTGTAGCCTCCTTTGTCCGCAGACGGTTTGGGGGTGAGCTGTTTGACCGGTTGGCCGGACCTCTGGTGCGGGGCATCGGCTCAGGGGATCCGGAAAATTTGAGCATGCGCATCCTGCTGCCGCAGTTCCTCGAGATGGAAGCTCAACATGGATCGATTCTGCGCGGACTCCATGCCCTGGGACGCAAGAAAAAGGCAGCCGAGAAAAACAGTGCCGGTCCCCGCTATGGACTCTTTGTCTCCTTCCGAGAAGGGATGCAGACGCTGGTGGATCGCTTAGGAAAACGGCTGCCACCCGAGAGCATCCGGTTGGGTGCGCGTGCCCAGAGCATTGAGCGGGGCCCCAACGGAAAGGGTTGGCGGGTGCAGATGGCTGACGGTCAGGCCCTTGACGCCCACGCCCTCTGTTTGACCCTCCCTCCTTTTGGGATTGCACAGCTGCTGCGCGGGCTTGATCCGGCATTGGCTGATGCCTTCAAACAGATCCCCTCTGCCTCTTGGGCAACGGTGAATCTTGCCTTCCGGGCAACCGATGTCTCTCACCCATTGGATGGATTCGGCTTTGTGGTGCCCGCCTCTGAGGATTTTCGGCTTACCGGATGCACCTTCAGCCATGTGAAGTTCCCGGGCCGAGCCCCGGCAGAGCACGTGTTGTTCCGCGCCTTTATTCCCTACGAGGGCACAACCGATGCCGCCAGCCCCAGTGACCAAGCGCTGCAGGATACGGCTTGCCGGGAGCTCAACCGGCTGGTGGGGCTTGCGGGCGAGCCTTGTTTTGCGGTGGTCCGCCGCATGAGTCAATCCCTGCCTAAGTTTCATGTGGGGCATCCCGACCGGATTGCACAAATTCAAGAAAGCCTTCGTCGGCACCGAGGATTGGTGGTGGCAGGCAATGCCTACGAAGGGCATGGCGTGACGCAATGTATTAAGAGCGGCCGGAAAGCGGCCGCATCACTTTTGGATCTCGTATGATGGATTGCCACCAGCTGCTCTTCATCGTCATCTGGGAGCCAACACAGGCGTGCGACTTAGTCTGTGCGCACTGCAGGGCCGAAGCGCAACCTGCTCCCCTGCCCGGGGAGCTCAGCCACCCAGAAGGGTTAGGGCTTATTGACCAGGTGGCCAAAATGCAAGCCTCGATCTTGGTCCTCAGCGGAGGAGATCCCTTAAAGCGCAAGGGACTGTCCAAGCTCATCGCGCATGGCAAATCCCGAGGTCTTCGGATCTGCACCATCCCAGCCGCGACTGACCTGCTGACCCGGCAAGCGGTGGCTCAGCTCAAGGAAGCAGGACTAGACCAAATGGCGCTGAGCCTCGATGCCGTTACCGCCGAGCGTCACGATCATTTCCGGGGATCACGCGGGGCATTTCAAAAAACCATGGAGGCCATCCAGTGGGCCCATGAGGTCAAGCTCCCCCTGCAAATCAACACGGTGATCAGCCAATACAATGTCCGCCAGATCAACCGCCTGGTGCAGCTCGTTGAGAAGCTTGGGATTGTATTCTGGGAGGTTTTCTTCTTGGTTCCGGTTGGGCGGGGCGCAGAGCTTGAGCCGCTGAGCGCCCAGCAGTGCGAGGAGGTTTTTGCCGCACTGTACCGAGCAGCCCAAAACAACCCCTTTATTGTTAAGGCAACCGAAGGGCCTCATTTCCGGCGTTATTACATCCAGCAGCAGCTTCAGGCCGCCCAGATAGATCCCGAGACCTTGGACTTTAGCCCTACGGAGTTGCCGCATGAGCTTCGGCGCCTCACAGGACCCCATGGAACCATTGGGCGGGCACCCCAAGGGGTCAATGCCGGCAAGGGGCACCTCTTCATTGCGCACGATGGAGAAATATACCCCAGCGGTTTCCTGCCGCTCTCTGCCGGGAACATCCGCAGGGTGGGCCTGAAGCAAACTTACCAATCCTCGGACCTTTTTCGGATGCTGCGTGATGCCGGCCGGCTCAAGGGGCGCTGCGGGATTTGCGAGTACCGTTGGATCTGTGGCGGCTCCCGCGCAAGGGCCTTTGCCGTCAGCGGCGACCCGTTGGCAGAAGACCCTTGCTGCGCTTACGTGCCCAGCCCCCAGGAGGCCGTTCGACAATGACCTCGACCGTCCCCACCCCTGAAGCGATTCGAGCCAAGCTTCAAACTCAAGACCCCGCTGAGGAACGCGACCTCTTTGCCAAGGCCCGCGCCCTCACCGAGCAGCGCTTCAACAATCGCATCTGTCTGTTTGCGCCGCTGTATGTATCAGACTTCTGCGTCAACAATTGCCTTTACTGCGGATTCCGGCAGCAGAATACTGCGCTGGAACGCCGAGCCTTAAGCCCAGAAGCGGTTCGGACCGAGGCTGGCGCCATCGTCGCGATGGGACACAAAACCGTCTTGATTGTGGCTGGAGAACACCCCGAGCAAGCCGGATCTAAGGCCATTGCCCAGAGCATCCGTGCGGTCAAAACCTTTGATGCGGTCCGTGACATCAAGGTAGAGGTGATGCCGATGAGCCAAGAGGGGTATGCCGAGCTGTATGCCGCCGGGGCAAGGACGGTTGTCCTGTACCAGGAAACATACGACCGCGCCCTTTATGCGAAAGCGCATCCGGCTGGACCCAAGGCGGCATTTGCGTGGCGGCTCTCCGCGTTAGAGCGCGCCTTTGCTGCCGGTTTTAAGCGGGTCGGCATCGGCATCCTGGTCGGTTTGGGGGAGGTTGCCTTTGAGACCAGCATGTTGATCGCTCATGCCCGTTCGATCCATGCCCGTTGGGGAATGTGGCCCTCCACCCTTTCCCTTCCCCGGCTGCAACCCGCCGAAACCGCACCGTGGTCACTTAAGCCCCCCAACCCAGTCGATGATGCAACATTCTCACGCCTGGTTGCTCTGCTGCGCTGTGAGCTGCCTGAGGTAGGGATCGCCCTCACCACCCGGGAATCGCCGGAGCTGCGGGATCGACTCCTTGAGCTGGGTGTGGGAATTACACATTTCAGCGCCGGCTCTAGGACTGAGGTGGGAGGATATGCCACAACCGCGCAGGATAAACTCAGCCCGAGCCTCCAGCACACCTCCCGGGAGGGACAGTTCTCTATTCAAGACGAGCGTCCGGCCCTTGAGGTCTCCGAACAGATGAGGCGCCTGGGACATACGCCGATTTGGATGGAGTCTGCGGCGTGCAGCGCTTCAACCGCATCGTAAGTGGTGTTCAAACCCGTTTAAGGTAAGACTGCCACTTCTGGTACCGACTGTATTATAATAGTCTGACTGCTTATAACCCATTTAAGAGGATAATCCGTGGTTCCCATCAAACAAGCGAAGAAATCTGCAGCGCAACCACCTGACGAAACCGAGGAGCGCGCCCGTCTCCATAAGCTCAGGCAGGTGGAGGACTATGAAATGCTGGTGGGCGCCCAGGTCGTTGACCGCATTCTCAACAAATCGAAGCCCCTGCGCGGGATGCACGTGGTCAACATCAACTCCACCTACTATGGGGGCGGGGTTGCAGAGCTGCTCTCCTCCATGACGCTGCTCATGAACGGTCTCGGGGTTGAAACCGGCTGGCGCAACCTCCATGGCCGCCCTGATTTCTTCGCGGTCACCAAAAAGATGCACAATGCCCTGCAGGGGGACTCCATCCATCTGACCCAACGCAAGAAACAGATCTATGAAGAGGTCCTTTACGAAAATTCCGTTCTCATGCACATCAACCATGACTATGTGGTGATCCATGATCCCCAGCCGCTGGGAATCATCCGCCACTATCCCAAGAAGTGCCCCTGGGTGTGGCGCTGTCACATCGACCTCTCACGGCCCAACAAAGCACTTTGGAAGTATCTGGCTCCGTTTGTTGAGCGGTACGATGCGGTGCTGGTCAGCAACCCCGAATATCAGCAGACGATCACCCCACCCCAGCGCATCTTCATGCCGGCCATAGACCCCTTCACCATCAAGAACCGCCCCCTCTCTGAGTATGAAGTTAATGAGCGCCTGCGCCATTACAACATCCCTACGGATCTGCCCATCATCGCGCAGATCTCCCGTTTCGACCGGTGGAAGGACCCCGAAGGGGTCATCCGGGCTTTTCGCAAGGCGCGCAAGGAGGTCGACTGCACGCTGGTCCTCTTGGGCAATGGTGCGACCGATGACCCGGAGGGTCAGCAGGTCCTTGAGTCTCTACTGGGCAGCCAGGATGAGCGAACCTTGATTCTCTCCTGCGGGGATGACACCGCCCTCGTGAATGCCCTGCAGACCAAGGCCGATGTGATCCTGCAGAAATCCATCCGGGAGGGGTTTGGCCTGACAGTGACCGAGGCGATGTGGAAGGGTACGCCGGTTATCGGCGGCAATGTCGGAGGAATCCAGCTTCAGATCCAGGATGGCGTCAACGGTTTCCTTGTCTCCTCTGAGGAGGAGGCGGCCGAGCGAATCGTGCAGCTGCTCAAGAACAAAAGCTTAAGGGAGACCATGGGGCAGAAGGCCAAGGATTCGGTTCGGAAGCAGTTTCTGCTGACGCGCCTCTTAGAGCAGTATGTGGACTTATTCTGTTCGTTTGAACCCGTTTTTCAATTGAGGTGAACTAGATGGCAGGTTCGTTAGGCAGCATTTTTAATCCCAAAAGCACAGCAATCATTGGCGCCTCCCGCAGAGAGGAAGCGGTGGGGCATGCGGTTTTTAAGAATATGCTGGAGAGTGGTTACAAGGGGCCTCTCTATCCGGTCAATCCTAAATCCGATTCTATTCTGGGTGTTCGCTGCTACACCTCGATCACGGAGATCCCGGATCCGGTCGAGTTGGCGGTCTTGATCGTCCCAGCTCCGGCAGCCATTCCAACGTTCCAAGAGTGCATCCGCAAGGGTGTGGGCGGCGCGATCTTGATCTCTGCTGGATTCAAAGAGATCGGACCCGAGGGGGCCCGATTGGAGCAGGAGTTGGCTCATCTTTCCAAGAAACACGGTGTTCCGCTGATTGGACCCAATTGTCTTGGGGTGATCAACACCGACCCGGCAGTTTCCATGAACGCCAGCTTCTCGCGCTCCATGCCCCAAGAGGGCAGGATCGGCTTTATCTCGCAAAGCGGAGCGCTGTGTACGGCAGTTCTGGATTATGCCAAGGGGACCAGCATCGGTTTTTCCAAGTTCATCAGCATGGGGAACAAGGCCAGCGTCAGCGAGCTGGACCTGATGAAATATCTGCTTGAGGATGCTCAAACCGATGTCATCCTCATGTACCTGGAAGATTTGGCTTATCCCCGGGAGATGCTGGAGCTGTGCGAGAAGATCGGATGGGACAAAACAGGCCGCAAGCCCATCTTGGCCATCAAATCCGGTCGGACCGTGGCAGGGGCCAAAGCGGCCTCTTCTCACACCGGCTCTCTGGCAGGATCGGATGAGCTCTACACCTCTGTCTTTAAGCAGGGCGGCATGCTGCGGGTTGAATCGGTCGCCGAACTCTTTGACTATGCGCGGGCCTTCTCTACCCGCAAGTTTCCCCGCCATAACCGAGTGGCGATCGTCACCAACGCCGGCGGCCCCGGCATCATGACAACCGATGCCTGCATCCGGCACAAGCTGCAGGTCCCCACACTCAACCAAGAAACTCAGACCGAGCTTAAGAAGCATCTACCCCCGACGGCCAACATCAGCAATCCGGTGGATGTGATCGGGGACGCCCAGCATGGGCGGTACGAGGCCGCACTCCAGGCGGTCTTGAAGGACAGCCAGGTGGATGCCTGTATCGTGATTCTCACCCCGCAAGCCATGACAGACATCGAGGAGATTGCTCGGGTTATCGGAGAGGTTTCCAAGAAGAGCCGAAAACCGGTATTGGCCTCCTTCATGGGGATTGTCGACGTCTCCGCCGGCAAGGACATTCTGCGGAAATGGGGTGTCCCCCATTACCGGTTCCCGGAGTCAGCTGCAAGCACCTTGGCTGCCATGGCCCGCTACACCGCCTGGCTGGAACGCCCCAAGACCAGAGTAAAGCAGTTCCGGGTCAACAAGAGTCGCGCCCAGTCGATCTTAAAGAAGGCGCAGCGGGAAGGCCGCACCAACCTCACCGGCCCCGAAACCACAGAGATCCTCAAGGCCTATGGTTTTCCCACCCTGCCGATGGAATTCTGCGCCACGGCTGAGAAGGCCCAGGATGTCGCAGAGGCGATGGGTTTTCCTGTGGTGCTCAAGATCAGCTCTCCGGATATCCTCCATAAGATTGATGTCGGCGGAGTCAAGCTGGGGCTGAAATCACGGGCCGAGGTGAGGAAGGGGGCTTCGGAGCTCTTGGCAACGGTCAAGCGAAAGGCCCCTTCAGCCAAGATCGACGGTTTGGTTGTCCAGAAGATGGCCTCTCCCGGACGGGAGATCATCCTGGGGCTCAACCGCAATCCCCAGTTCGGCCCGATCCTCATGTTCGGGTTGGGCGGAACCTATGTCGAGATCATGAAGGATGTTACCTTCAGGGTCGCTCCCATTCGGGAGCTGGCAGCGCACAACATGATCCGCTCCATTCAGGGCCGACCGATCCTGCAGGGCATCCGGGGAGAGAAGCCGGCCGATATCCCTAAGCTTGAGGAGTGCCTCCAGCGCCTTTCGCAGCTGGCGGTGGACCTGCCTCAGATCGAAGAGCTCGACATCAACCCGATGTTTGCCTACAACAAAGGGGAAGGTTGCATGGTGGTGGACTCGCGCATCCTGCTCGAACACCCTGCTGACTCTGAAACGGCAGCCAGCCCCGCTAAACTGAAGGCAAAGCGCCGCTAAAGCTGAAGAGAACGGCTCAGAAGAAGCTGCTCGCCTGGTATCGGGAAAACCCCAGAGGGGTTCTGCCCTGGCGAGAAAGTCGGGATCCCTATCACATCTGGATCTCCGAGGCCATGCTTCAGCAGACGCAAGTCAAGACTGTCCTGCCTTACTACAAGCGCTTTCTTCGACGTTTCCCCACCCTAAAACAACTGGCCCAGGCGCCGCTTTCCGAGGTGCTGGTGCTCTGGGCAGGCTTGGGTTACTACTCCAGAGCCAAGCATCTCCATGCCGCCGCACAACAGGTGATGGCGCGCCTCAGAGGGAAGCTGCCCTCTGAGGTTGCTGAGTTGATGAAGCTGCCCGGGGTAGGCCGTTACACAGCAGGTGCAATCTCCAGCATTGCTTTTTCTCGCCCGGCACCGATTCTGGATGGAAATGTCATCCGGGTCCTCAGCCGGTACTTTGGAATTCGAGGAGGTACCGCCACACCCGTCAGCCAGAGACGTCTCTGGAATCTCGCCGAGGAGATTCTCCCTGCAGCCCATCCGGGCGCCTTCAATCAAGCCCTCATGGACTTAGGGGCCTTGATTTGTCTTCGGCGATCTCCCCAATGCGCCGCCTGCCCCTTGGCTTCAAACTGTGTTGCGCGGGCGAAGGGTCAGCAGGAGAAGATTCCCCCTGCCCGGCCGGTGCCAAAGCGCAAGAAGATCCGTTATCTCTGCGGCATTGTAGAGCGCAACGGCTCCGTCTTGCTGGCGCGGCGTCCTGCGGCAGGACTGCTTCCCGGCCTATGGGAGTTTCCGGGGGGAGAACAGGGGCCGGAGGAGTCGCAGCTTGTGGGGTTGAGGCGTCTGCTGCGCGAGCGCCTTGCGATCCGCATGCGCACCGGGAAGGCCTGCGGGAAGATCACGCAGTTGCTGACGCACCGAGAACTGGAGATTCAGGCATTCCATGTGCGTGTCGCTGGCGGGAGCATTCGGCCCTGCTGGTACACCAAGGTGCGCTGGATGCCCAAAGCACGCTTAAGGTCAGTGCCGTTTACTGCCGGGATGAAGCGGGTTGCGCAATTGCTGTGAGGATTCCCTCTTGCGCGGGAATGACAACGTGTGGCTAGATGTTGATGACGTCCCCTTCCCGCTCTAGGGCAATCATCAGCAGAAGGTAATCCCTGAGATGCCGGGTGAGCAGGAAGTTTTGCCGGATGTGCTCCTGCCCATTCTCCCCAAGGCGCCGGGCAAAGGAGGGGGAATTCAGGCACTGCTTGATGGCAAAGGCAGCCCCTTCGATGCTCCTGCAGAGCATCCCGCTGAACTTGTGGGTAATCTGCAGCGGAATACCTCCTACCGCTGAGGCCACCACAGGTTTCGCCTTCCACAGGGCTTCGGTCACTGTTAAGGCAAACCCCTCCCGTATGGATTTCTGAACAATGACTGTTGAAGCCCGCTGAATGGCATTGATCTCAATGTCGCTGTGCGGGGGCAGCTCCAAGATATGCACATCCGGCATCTCCTTGGCGCGTGTCTTGATCTCGCCGAGTACGCGCGAACCCTCCGGATCATCGCTGGCCCCTCCGCCGGCTAAGAGCAGCCGGCAGTCCACCGACCGCTTCACCAAGCGGAAGGCCTCAATCACACCCGCAGGATCCTTAAGGGCGTCGAAGCGAGAGACCTGTGTCACCAGCGGCTTGTCCCTGGGAATTTGAAGGCGATCCATAATGGCATCGACCTGCTGGGGGGGTAAATCCTGGTTCTTCGCGCTCAAGGGGTCAATGGAGGGGGCAATCAGGAATTGGCGAATCGGAAGCACCTGGGCAAATTGGGGCGCTGAGAAGATGGCGGCATCGTATTGATCCACAAAACGCCTCAAGAACCGCCAAGCCTCGGTCTGGGGGCTGGAGACATCCACGTGGCAGCGCCATACCCATCGATTGCGGTGCCTCTGTTTCTCAGAGATGAGTGCCGCCGGCTGGGGATCATGAATGAAGGTGACATCGCTCTCCAAAGGGAGCGTGCGGGCGTTTTGGCTGTTGGTCTCGAGGAATGTGCGCAAATCGTTCCTGCGGAATCGGGAGAGCTTTCCGTGCAAAGCATTGTGCACCTTTTTGGTCACCTCAAAAAAGCGCTCATTGCCCTCCATCACATCCCAGCGGGTCTTAAGCCCCAACTCCTGCATGAGGGGCACCAACCGCACCAGGATCTCGGCAACCCCTCCGCCGCTGGAGGTGGAGTTGATGTGTTGAATGCGCCGGCCGGCCAGGCGGCCGCCCAAGATCCTCAACTGCTCAATCACCTGGTGCCCCACCACCGGCTTGTAGGCACCGAGCCCCGGTCCCTCGGGGATGGTGACCCTGCTCTTTTCAGACTCCCCGGGCAAATTCACTGCTTGATGATCTCCAAAATGCGTTGGTGCACCGAGCGCAGGATGGTGCGCCTGAGGTCTTCCATGGTATGGGTATAGGGATCAAGCTGCTCGAGGGTCCCGGCCAGATTGTCTTCGCCCAAACAGCATCTAAACCACAAGGAGAAATCATTGGTCTGGCGCCCCAAGCGAAGGGGGGCTTCAAAGATGTGGTAGTAGAGGCTCTCTACGGTTACCGCCTGCAGGCACTGCTCGAATTCCAACAGGTCGCCGGCCGCATGGGGAGTCTCCAAAACGATGCTTGTCACCTTGATAAAGTGGAAGGCGTCCTCGGGTGCCACAAAGCGTATTCGAATGAAGGGATGCGCCCAAATATAACGCTCGATCGTATCAATCAGCTGATTTCTCAACGCCCGGATGGTTTTAAATTCAGTGGTGCTCACGCTGGCAAGCTGCTCCCCCAGGGTCTTCTCCCCAAAAACGTTGTTGACCCAATAGGCAAAATCATTGGGGGCCTCTGGAATCAGGTATTGATGCTGCTGCAGGTAGTGATGGGTATGGTGAAAGATGACCGATCCGGGCACATGTTTTAAGAGCCTCAACAACTGCGCAATGGTAATGGCCCGAAAACCGGTCAGCTCTCGCAGGCAGACGCGGCTGAAGAACCGGAACGGTTCCGTTGCTTTGGGCAGTGGGGTTGCGGCCATTACGGTTTTCTTTTACTGCCTTGGAGTTCCAGGAGCAGCCGAAGCAGCCGCTGTACGCCCTGGGGTGAACCCAGCGTATAGCGGGCTCGCGTCCGGGGCAGGCGTGGAGCGACCGCGACAGTAATTCCCTTTTTGCCCAGCGCTCGAAAGGCATCTTCGTCCGTCACATCATCTCCCACGTAGAGCGGCAGCCGGGAAGCGCCTCGGGCTGCGGCAGGCCCCTTTGCCAACAGCCAGGTGACAACGGTCCCTTTGTTCCATCGAACCGGAGGACGCACCTCGAAAATTTTCTTTCCTGAGGTGACGCGAATCTTTCCCGCGAGACGATGTACCTGCACTGTCTCGTGGAAGCATTTGCGGGCGCGGGGTACCTCTTTAAGCGCAACCCCCCGAAAATGAACAGATAAGGTTAAACCCTTCTGCTCAACCCAGGAGCCGGGAATCGACTTGAAAGCCAAGCGCAGATTCCGCGCAAGGGTCTGTATCAAGGGCTTGACGCGCTGTGCAGCGGGATTGACGTATTTTAATCCGCGGCCTTGAAGCTCGAGGCCGTGGTTGCCCACATAGCAGAGTCCCGGCAGCCCCACCATGGACTTTAAATCCTTCAAAGCGCGGCCGCTGACCAGTGCAACCCAGACACCCGGCTGAGCACTCAAGGCCTTAAGCAGCTGTCTGGTTCTCGCTGAGAGGCGGGCCCGGGCCGGATGACTGGTAATGGGGGTCAAGGTCCCATCGTAATCCAGGAAAACCAGAAGGGTTTTGGTTTTGAGCAGACGCTTTCGAATCTGGGGCCAGTGGGCCCAAAGGGAGGGGGGAGGCATGCTGCAGTTAGGCTCGCTCGGCCGTTCGCGCTGCCACGCTCTCGGGCATTTCGCTCTGCCGAGCTTCATGCATTTCCTCGTCCACCCACCTCCGGTGGGTTCCCGGACTCGGTCACACTCTCTTCGCCGACCACGCCTGGGGCGTGGTGCCCGGCTCGGTCGGCCGTTCGCGCTGCCACGTTCTCGGCACTTCCTTCGCCGACCACGCCTGGGGCGTGGTGCCCGGCTCGGTCGGCAGCGGTCATCATGGGGTGGGTTCGGGCTGCGTGGTTCATTTGGGTTTAGGTGGACCAATCCGATCGAGCTCAGTGACCAGATCGGCTGCCCATCGATACACGTTGTTCTCCTGGAGGATCTCCCGCATCCGAGCCATCCTGCCCTTCTGCTCTTCCGGGCGCATGGTGATGGCGCTGTGAATCGCATCGGCTACGCGATCGACGTCGTAGGGGTTGACCAGGAGCGAATCCCGCAGTTCTCGGGAGGCACCGGCAAACTGGCTTAAGATCAACACCCCCTGCTCGTCGGATCGGGTCGCTACAAACTCCTTGGCGACAAGATTCATCCCGTCATGCAGAGAGGTCACCAAACAAACGTTGGCTGCGCGGTAGAAGAGGCGGATGGTATCGTGACCGTGATGCTCCTCAAGGAAGAGGATCGGCTTCCAGTTGCGCGTCTGGAAGCGCTGGTTGATCCTTTCTGCCTCCTCATTCAACTCTGCCCCCAGATCGTGGTACCGCTTGATGAGCGTCCTGGAGGGAGCGCCCAGCTCAACGAAGGTGAAGTTCCCCTGGAAACCCTGGTACTTCTCTAAGAACCGCTCGATCCCCCGGAAGCGTTCGGCAATGCCCTTGGTATAGTCAATCCGGTCTACTCCTACCCCGATCCACTTGGTGTCGAGCCCGAATTCCTTTTTGATTTCCGGGCGAGCGTCGGCAATTGAGGTTTCGGCCTCTTGCTCGGCAGGTGAGCGTTCTTCCGCAATGCTGATGGCAAAGGGCTTGACCCAGGTTTTGTGTCCGGCCCGGTTGACGGCAAACTGCTCCCAGCTGATTCGAGTCTCCAAGACCCGATCCACCGTGTCTAAGAAGTTGTTGCAGTGAAACTGGATGTGGAAACCCAGCAGGTCGGCCCCGAGCATGCCGTGCAGGAGGTTGCGCGACCAGGGGCAGATGCCGAAGGATTCCGGGTTGGGCCAAGGGATGTGCCAGAAAAGCCCGATCTTGGCATCGGGGCGTTTATCCTTGATGAGGCGGGGCAAAAGGGCAAAGTGGTAATCCTGGACCAGGACCAGGGGCTCTGGTTCTCCCTCCAACTCCTCTAAGACCGCTTGGGCGAACTTTTCGTTGACCTTGCGGTACTGCTCCCAATCCTCAATGCGGAATACAGGACGCGTATGGGCAATGTGGCACAAGGGCCACAGCCCTTCGTTGGAAAAACCATAGTAGTAGCCCTGCTCCTCTTCTTGAGTGAGCCATACCCGGCGAAGGGTGTAGAGGGGAGATTCCGGAGGAACCTGAAGCCGCCCGTGGGCATCGGCGGTCTCGCGGTCGGCATTCCCCAGACCGCTGGCAACCCAGGTGCCTCCGCAAGCGCGCAAGATCGGCTCCATGGCCGTGACCAACCCGCTGGCAGGAACCTCACACCGGATCTGGCGCCCCTCTCGAATGTGCATGTAAGGCTCACGGTTGGCCACAACAATCATGGGCCGATCGCCTAAGACCGAACGAACATGCTCCCTGAGGCGCTCGGCAGTCCAGCGGGACTCACCGGAGATCCTCAGCCGCGCCTCCTCCTCTGCCGCAGCCCGAGCATCCTTAAGACTTTTGCTGAGTAAAATCACCTCTTGAGCCAACGGCGCAAAGAGGGAGCCCTGCTTGGGCAGCTCCCGCACCTCAGCCTCTTCCCCAGAGCGCAGTTTCCTGATCCAGCGCACGGTCCTGTGCATGGGGCGCCTGAGGCTCCAGTGCAGCACACCCAGGAGAATACCCGCGCTTAAGGCAGCCAGGATGATGAAGTGTAGGAGCAGATCCGGCCAGAAGGGGATACGGTGCGCCTCAAAGACAAACAGATATGCCCCGGCGGCAAGTGCTGCAGAGAAAATGATCCAGATTCGAATTCGCATTATAGCTTTAAGTTTACCATACTCGCGCGAAGCCCCCGCCCTGAAGCCCGGCGCTTGGCTACGAAGCCGCCTTGGGTTTTGCGCCGCCGCAGTCGTAGCAGACGGCATTAACGGCGGCGTTGGGGGTTTTGCAGGCAGGGCAACGCCAACCGCCTGCTTCTTGAAGATCTTTCTCCTCTTGCTGGCGCGACCGCATCAGTTTGCGCAGCCAGATCCCGCCGATGACGCCGTAGAAGACCGGGGTGAGCCACACCAGGCCCGGGATTCGGGTCATCTCAGTCGCATAACCACACAACCAGGGAATCCCGGCCAAAACCAGCCCCACCCAGGCAACCCGGGTCCAGAGCTTGGAGAGCCCAATCGTCTCGCTGGCGATCACCGCGATCAAGAAGGCAGTCGTAGTAAAGCCTAACAGGCTCACCGCACCCCTGCAGGCACGCCGCCGAGCAGCGAGAGCAGCAGCAGGAAGATCATCACCTGCACCACCCAACTCAACAGGCAGACTCCAATGGCTCGGAATATGCTGGAGTAATTGAGGGCGGCCCGTGCGGCAATGACCATTGCAGCCAACATCCAGATTCCGGCAAGGGGAAAAACGATCCTGCCCACCCCGGGAATAAGCCCAAGGACACGGAAAATGCCCGGCACACTGGCAAAGCCGATGGCCCGGAGCATGGATCCCATGTCGGGGCGGTTCTTCTGTTCCGGCAGCAGGCGCGTACCGATAAAGTAGATGAGCACCGCCCACACGTACCAGCTGAGCATCGCTGCCACCGTCCCGACCAGGATTCCGCTGGAACCGACCTGAGCAACAATGCCCAGACCAGCCGCAACGCTGGAGAGGACCACCACCCAAAGGGCTTGAGCCGTTAGGGTTGTTTCTCGTGCTGCCTCTTCGTAGACACTCGTCTCCAGTTTGGCGGCTTGGACCATTCGACTGACCATTGGAATCATCTTTGTCTCCTTTTCACGATTCGAGCAAACCATTGCGTCAGCTTCGAGACAACACCGCCGGAAGTAATAATCTGATCCGGCGTGGGTACCCGGCGGATCTTAGAGAGGCGACGCAGGCAAGCACCGCAAAACTTCAGATGCCGATAGGTCCATTCGTTGAACTTCCCTTGGAGTTTTCCTTCGGCATATTCCCGCAGCCGAGCTTTAGGGGGACAGTCTTCCCAGGGTTCGCGTACCATGAGCTCTATGATACCCTGGGGACGGTCCATTTTGTGATACCCTGGGGACGGTCCATTTTGGGACAGTCTAGCTAGTGTGTCCCAAAATGGACCGTCCCTTACTATCCTACGGCAGGGGTGCAGTCTTGTCGAGTTCGGCTTATGCAGCCTGTGTCGGCTGCGGATCAGCAGTGGGGCGCTTGCGCAAGCGATTGAACCCACCCTTGAGGTCCTCGACAGCCACATAGACGCAGGGGATCAGGATCAGGGTAAGGGTGGTCGCTGTAGCCAGACCCCACACCATTGCCAGGGCAGCTGGCCGCACGAGGGGATCGGTCCCGCCGATTCCATAGGCAACCGGCGTCAGTCCCACAACGGTGGTCAGGGTCGTCAGGATGACCGGGCGGAAGCGTAAGAATCCAGCGGATAAGACGGATCGCTTCAGGGAGCTTCCAGCGCGCCGAGCCCGATTGATGAAGGTGACCAAGATGATCGAATCATTAAGCACAACGCCGCTTAGACCCACCACCCCCAGAAGGGTCATGAAGCTCAGAAACTCGCCGTGCAAGAAGAAGGCCCACATGACTCCGATGATTCCAAAGGGGATCGCCATCATTACCGTCAGCGGCAGCCCCAGGGATTGGAAGGTGGTGGCCAAAATCACATAGATGACTCCCACCGCAATCACAAAGGCCTTCCTGAGGCTGGCCATCGACTTTTCGGTCTCTTCCTGAATGCCGCCGTACCGGATGGTGTAGCCAGGATAGCGATGGGGCAAATCCGAAAACTTCTCAAAGAGCTTCTGGTGCACCTCGAGAGAGGTCGTGACGGATTCGTCCACCTCGGCTGAAACGGTAATGACCCGTCTGCGATCCAGGTGCTTGATGAAGGACAGTCCCGGTGCTTGAGCGGTGCTGACCACCCGGGTCAAGGGTACCAGGTGCCCTGCGGGGTTTTCCACGTAAAGATCCTTGAGAGAGTCCAAATCCCAGCGGCTGGCCTCCGGGAAGCGCACCAAGACGTCGATCTCCTCGTCGGTCCGCTTGATCGTGGTCGCTTCAACTCCCTCGTAGGCGGCCCGAACTGTCTGAGCAATGTCCCGAACCCTTAAACCGGCCCGCTGGGCTTCCTTGGCATCCACCGAGATTCTGTACTCCGGTTTTCCGGGCTCGTAGTCGTCACGCACATCCTGAACGCCGGAAATCTGCCCGAGGAAGGCCTGGCATTCGCCTGCAATCTCCTGCAGGGTTTCTAAATCTTCACCACGGATGCGCACTTCGATCGGCTTGCCCACAGGTGGGCCAGGACGCAGCAGCTCATAGGAGACCTCTAACCCCTCTATTGTCCCCACCTGTTTACGAATACGCTCCGCGATTTCATCGGCGGAAAATCTCCTGCTTCTAGAAGAGGGCAGATACGCCTGGATCTGTGCTAAGTTCGTGCCCCGCCGGGTAAAGGGGTCTGCGATCCGCTCCCGATGCATCCCCAGCTGGGTCACAAAGTGGCTTAAGTCTTCTTTCGGGACGCCCAAGAGAGCCTCCTCAAAGGGACGAATCTTTTCGCTCAGCTCCTCCAGCGAGGTACCGGCAGGGGCCTCGGCACGCACAAAGAAGGTCTGGGCGCCGACAGGCGGAAAGAGGGAAAAGCGCATCACCTTGGCGGCAAAGAAAACCGTCACAACCATCGCAACACAGAAAACCGCCAACACCCACCAGCGCATCCTAAAGGCCAGCTTGAGGAGCCGCATGTAGGAGTGCCGGAGATTCTTGAACCAACGCTGACGGGAACCAAAGATCTTGCCGGCCTTTGCCCACCGGTGGGCGCCTGAGAAATCGGCAATGTGAGAGGGGAGGATCAGCAACGACTCCACCCAGGAAGCCAAGAGTGCAATGATCACCGTCAGGGGGATCACCATGACAAATCTGCCGATTAAGCCGGTCATGAACATCAGCGGTGCGAAGGCGGCAATCGTGGTCAAGATCGTCGCACTCACCGGAGCGATCACCTCGGAGGAGCCCCGAATGGCTGCCTCCCGGGGGGGTATCCCCTGCTCCAAGTAGCGGAAGCTGTTCTCAGCCACCACAATCCCATCGTCCACCAGCATCCCCAACACAATGATGAAACCAAACAGTGAGAGCAGGTTAATCGTCTGCCCCATGGTGGGCAGCAGGAGCAGCGCCACAAAAAAAGCCAGGGGGATACCAAATGCGGTCAAGAAGGCCATGCGGGGGCTCAAGAAGAGGATGAGTACGATTGTCAGGAAAACAATCCCCACAGAAAGGTTGTTGAGCAGAATCCCCAGCCGCCGGCGGACATACGTCAGTGTCAGATCCTCCAGCGCCAATACCTCTACCCCGTTGGTTAAGCGCGTGCCAAACGCTTCGGTGAAATCCTGCACCCGCTTGGCCAGGCGAAGGGTGTCGGCCTTCTCCTTCTTGACAACGACGAGGTTCACCGCCCGTTTGCCGTTCATCTTGGTCCACTGCTCACTCTCCTCAAGGGCATACCGGATCTCGGCCACATCCCCGACGGTCAACCAATTGCCGGCATCATTGCCCCGAATGATGACGGCTTTGACCTCCTCTGGGGTTTCAAACTCTCCGATCGTCCGGATCACATGCTGTTCTCTGCCCACATAGAGCTTTCCGCCCGGAAGATTCAGATTCCGGGCGGCCAGTGCCCGGGTGACTTCATCCAGAGAGAGATGGTAGGCAGCCAGCTTCTTGGGATCCACCTCCACCCAGACCTGCGTATCCCGCCACCCCTCCTTGCGGACCGAGGAGACCCCCGAAAGATCCTTTAAGAGCTCCTCCAGCCGCTTGGCGGTCCGCTGAACCTCCCAGATGTCCTCCCCCATGAGCGAAACAATCATGATCGGATGATCTCGGGTCTCGATCTCCTCCACCAGAGGTTCCTCGGCCTCTTCGGGCAGATCCTGTGTGCGGTCGGCAGCCCTTTGGATGTCGTTGACGATCTTGCGCTTGTCCGGCGCGTCGGAATCCAGCTGGATGGTGATCATCGACATCCCTTCGATGGAGGCTGAATGCATCTCATCGATGCCATCAACCTCATTGAGCTCATCCTCAATCGGGATCGTGATCAGCTTCTCCACCTCTTGGGGGGTGGAGCCGGGGTAAAAGGTCTGCACCGTCACCATGTCGTAGGCGACATTGGGAAAGGCCTCCCGCTGCACCCCGACAATCGCCAGGACCCCGGCAACAACAATGAGAACCGAGAGGAGGTTGACCAGCAGGGAGTTCTTGACTGAGAAGCGCGGCAAGGGGTTTACGGGGATGGTCATGATTCCAGTCCGCAGGTTGTTAAAAGGGTGTTCTCGGTGCGCTCAAGCGCCACCCCAGCCTGATGGTGGCGGACCAAGGCCTCGGCCTTGCTGCGCTGGGCAGCAAGCAGGTCTTCTTGAAAGTCAATCAAGGTCTGGACATTGGAGCGCCCCAACTCAAAACGCCTTTCCTGGAGAATGAGGCGCCTCTGGTAGAGTTCCTCGATCGCCTCTCTGGATTCCACCGACGTCTCCCAGCGCAACAGCTCGCGCACCGCCTCATCCACATCCCGCAGGATCTTGCGCTCCAAGAAGGCCAGCTCCACCAAGGCCTGGGCCTTCTGAAGCTGAGCCTCTTCGTGATCGGCGGAGGCTGCCCTGTTTCCAAAGGTCCAGCTGGCCTTCAGTCCCATAAAATAAGTCGGGTCCTCAGCCTTGAGGGCCTGGTTAAGGCTGGGACCATACTTCTGGTCCAAACCGTTGGCCCGGAATGAGGCCACCAGATCCACGCTGGGCAATAGATCGTTTTGTGTCATTCGGACCTTGACCCGCCTGCGCTTGACCTCGCGCCGGGCAGCCTTGAGATCGCGGCGGTACTCCCAAGCCCGCCTCAAGCTTTCCTGAAACTGAGCCGGATGCTGACCGAAGGCGAGAGACTCAGTCGGTTCAATCTCCAGATTGCTCTGATCCGAGAGCAAGAGCTTGAAGTTCTGCAGGGCCGAGGCAGTCTGGTTTTGAGCAACCACCAGCTCCTCTTGGCGCAGATGGACATTGGCTGAAGAATGGAGAAGCTCCGGCTCTTCGATCAACCCTAAGCCGAACTTATCTTGATTGGCCTGATCCAGAGCTTGGGCCCGCTTGAGAGCCTCCTCCTGAATGCGCATCTGCTCGCGGGCGAGGACCAACTCCCAGTAGGCAGTGGTCACTTCGGCCACTGAAGCTTCAATCCGGTCCACGGCAGACAGGTCTTTCTTCTCCACTTCCAACCGCGCAATCTCTACCTTGGCTCGGTCAATGATGCCGCCGGCATTCTTAGCCATCGCCTGGGTGATCCCTGCCCCCAAGCTGGTGGTAAAGGAGGGGTTGAGAGAGGCAAAGGCAGAGTTGCTGGAAGCCCGCTCATTGGAGAAGGTTGTGGTAAGTGTGGTACCGGTCTGAAACTTCTTCTCCATCTCCAGATCCATCACCGTTTCGGTTGAGCGGGTCCCTGCGATGCTGCTGGCAGCCTTGGCCTCATCCAGCTCATAGTGTAGATCGGCAGTCAGGACCGGATCAAAGGGGGCCAGTGCCGCTTTGTTGCGGGTCTGAGCAATCAGGCGGTCCAACTCTGCCAAGCGGATGTCAAAGCTGTTGGCAACCGCTAGAGCCACACTTTCTTGTAGGGAAAGCTTGAGCGCACCGTCCCCGGATGCCTCCTGCGCCCACGCGCCGGGCGGCAGGGCAATCCCAAGGACCAGAAGAAGGCAGAGAAGGCGTTGTGTCACCGGCTGCCCTCGATGGCCCGTGTCAGCGCCTCACGCATGGCGCGCATGAACCGTTGGACCGTTTGGCGCTCGGTTTTTGGGAATTGAAGGAGAACGCCGGTAAAAAGCTTGAGGGCCCTGCCTTGAGTCTGGGCGGCAACCTTAATGCCGGCCGCGGTCATCTCAATCAAGGTGACCCGCCGATCGGTGGGATGCGGCATGCGCCGGATGAGGCGCTTGGCCTCCAGTTGATCCACCAGGTGAGTCACCGCCGGCATGCTGACCACCAAGGCCTTGGCCAGCTCCCGCATCTTGAGTTTTCCCGCGCGTACCAACGCCACTAAGACAGAGAACTGGCGCAGGGTTACTCCCTGCTTGGCAAGGTTCGTCCCAAGAAAAACAGACATGCGCAGTTGTATCCCCCGGATCATCTCCTGGAGCTGGGTAACCTCGCTGCTTGTTTTTTTCTGTGTCATGGCATCTCCCTGGCGGTCTGCCGCCGGCACCCTCATTTAGTTCAATAGTATAATAGTTAACCTATTTAACTATCCACCACCAAATTTACCCGACATTTGCGTCTTTGTCAAGGGCGGTTGCTGGGGAGGCTGTCTAGGGGAAGTTGCTGCCTGCCGGGGGCGGCTTTGAGCGCTTACCCCTTGGTGGTGCGAGAACCTACATCTGCGCCGCACTGAGCGCAGAAGTAGCCGTACAGGTCTCCGTCAGGCAGGGTCAAGAGCAGCTTCTCCCGTGTCGGCATGGAGCGCCGGCAGTGGGGGCAGTAGAGAGAGGTGGCATTGAGGCTCTCAAACTGGGCCGGCCCCCCCTTCCCTGTGTTGGCGGAGGGTGCCTCTGTATCGGGGATCCCTGCCGCTTCAAGTGCTTTCTTGCGGCAGGCCTCAGAGCAGATCGGGGCATGGGGGTGTTTCCCGGTGGGGGATAATCTTTTTTGGCAAATCGGACAGGTCAGCATCGGTAGGGGTGCGGCACCAGACTAGAAGCGGTATCTCAAACCCAGGGAAGCGGCGAGAGACTCCCAGTTGGCCTCGTTGAAGCGAACGTCCGCGGCTCGCGCTGCCACTCCAAAGGTTCGGGCAATACCGGTTTCAGTCCACCACAACTGATAATTAGCGCTGAAGTGGAGCAGGAGGTCCTCAAGGATGGAGTAGGAAATACCCCCGCCGCCTACAATCCCTTCTGCATTGGTGGTATCTCGAAAGCTCTTGGGGCGGGACAAATCTGTCCGCAAGTTCCAGTTCCCGATCCCCTGGTAATTGGCGAGATGGTATTCAAACAACCCAAAGCAGCGCCACTTCTCACCTGCCTTAAACTCAAAGCTCACGCCGGCCCAAGGCCCGATCCACCGGGCCAGGTACTCTGAGTTTAGGTTGTCAAAGTAACCGGTGCGCGGGATGGTCTGAAAACCGTTGGTCATGGTGACGCGCTGCTCATGGAAGGAGTAGCCCAGCATGGGGATAATGCTGAACTCATGGTCACCGGATTTAGGTTTAAAGGGGTAGCCCAATCCCAGCGAGATATCGACCAGGTGACCGTCATCCGAGGCGTTGTCTGACCGGGAGTACTCAGATGTCCGGTTGTCCCCCGAATAGTCGGAGTCCCGGTTATCCCCGTTAATGATCCAGGCATAATCCATGGAGCCGCGCACCGCGAGAATGGAGTCGACCACCAGCCAGAGATCCCCTTCGACCTGATAGCCCTGCAGATCCTCCCAGGTCAGCTCCGAAAGAACATTGGGGCTGGATCCGTCGATGTTGCCTGCAATGTTCCAATTAAAATC
This sequence comes from uncultured Planctomycetia bacterium, assembly GCA_964597545.1. Classification (GTDB taxonomy): domain Bacteria; phylum Omnitrophota; class Gorgyraeia; order 1-14-0-20-64-10; family 1-14-0-20-64-10; genus CAZQXN01. The sequence goes on from CAZQXN010000012.1 coordinate 35,223, forward strand.
ATCCTCCCGGTAGCCCCCCAGCAGCGAGACATCCCAGTGCACCCTGGACCACCAGCTGGTATCCGTAATCTCGCTCTCTTTCCAATCGGAATAGCCTGAGGTTGGCGGCAGGATCGGCCCTTCCTTGCCCCAGCGGTTCCATTCCAGCGGCTCGGTCCCTTGGGCAAGCGGGGATTCTGATCCAAAGGTATATGCAGAGGTTGTGTCGAGATGATCCCCGGCAGTCGGCGGAAGCAGTGCCGGTGTCGGCAAATTGACGGTGGCGCGCCCCTTCAGGCGGGTAAGCGCTTCTAAGTTCTTGTACCGAACAACCAGGTGGGGATGATCTTCCGCAAGAATGGCTTTATCGATGGCCAGGGCGCGCTCAAAGAGCGCCTCGGCCTCACCGTAGCGCTCAAGTGACATATAAAAGGCGGCCAGGTTGTTTGCTGCGGTTGCAATGTGGGGATCGTCCGGATGAAAAGATCTTTCTGCCATCCGAAGCGCCTCTTGCGCCAATGGAAGGGCTTCAGTGTGGCATCCCTGCTGATAAAAGGAGACCAGCTGGGCATTGAGCTCAAGCCATGCCAGCTCGTCGGCATCAGACCGGCTGGGTGCCGAGATGATCCAGGCCGTCGCCAGGGCGGCGGCAAAAAAGCGTTGGGCAGTGGTGTGAATCATCTTGAATGTTGCTTCCATGGAGCAGTGTACAACAGCGAACGGGGTAAATCCAGAGAGCTTACAAGAGGGACGCCCCGCCAATCGGCGGGGCGTCGTAGTTTCAGAAAGGATGGACTCTTATCGGCGCTTCTTCTTCTTGACGACCTTCTTCTTCTTTGCTGCTTTCTTTTTCTTTGCCACGATTGTTTCCCTCCTTTCCATCAAAGGAACAGGTATGAACTGCTCACTGTTACAATCAGAATACATGATTGCGTATTAATGTGCAAGCACTGATTGAATTTTATTTTTTATTTTTTTTCGGAATTAATTCGCAGGTGTTGTCTGTGTGACGTAAACCTGCTGCGTGGGATAGGCGAACTCGATGTTCTGTTTTTCAAATTCTTCTTTGATCCGAACGTTGATCGCCTGCTGAACATCCATGTAGGTGTTGTAATCAGGGCTTAACACGTAGAAAACCACTTCAAAGATCAATGCAAAGTCACCGTACGCTTTAAAGTGCGCGCGGTCAAACCGGGCCATCTTCTGCTCTTTGACCGTCCCTTCAAGAATCTTGGGGATCGCTTTGACTTGATCTGATGTCGTCTGGTAAATGACGCCCAGGGTAAACAATACGCGGCGCTGTTCCATGCGCTTGTAGTTTCGGATGCGCGAGTTGGTCAGATCCGTATTGGAGAAGACCAGCTGTTCCCCGCCCAAGGAACGGACACGGGTCGTCTTAAAACCCACATGCTCGACGGTTCCGAGCATCTCGCCCACAATGATGAAGTCGCCCACCTTAAAGGGTTTGTCCAGGAAGATACAGAAGGAGCTGAAGGCATCCCCCAGAATCGCCTGAGCGGCCAAGGCCACCGCGATGCCGCCGATCCCCAAGCCGGCCACCACAGAGGTGATGTTGATCCCCAGGTTGTCCAGAACAAAGACCAGTCCACCCACCCAGAGCATGACCCGGACAATCTTGGATAGGTTCTGGGCCACCACGGCGCTGGTGGGATCTTCTGCTTCAAAACGCCCCACCCACTTGCGCAGGAAGAAGGTGAAGATCTCTTCAAGGATCTGCACCACCTTGAAGGTGATGACCACCACAAAGAAAATTTGCAGGGCCCGTTCGATGCCTGCCGGCAGCGCCAGGGACCGTGTGGCCGCGTAGAGGGCAACTAAGACGTAAACGATGGGCCCCAAGTGCCGCAAGAGGCCAATCAGGAAATCATCAATGTCGGTGGCGGTCTTCTTGGCAAGGGCGTGGAGGCGGTTGATCACCACCAGCTTGATCACCTGAAGGAGGATGAGGGCAGCGACGAAGGTGCCGAGGGCGGTCAGGTAGTTCAACACCGTGTTGCCAAAATAGCTGGCGGAAACCCAAGCCGGAAGTTGATCTGGACTCATGGTCTTATTGTACCCAATTTAGGGCGTAGATAACACCTTGGGGATATCTATGGGTTATCTCAGTTCTTATGATTGAAGCTGGACGCGCTGGATGACCCGAAGGGGAATGCTCTTTAGGCTGGAATTGTTAGCTACAATCTCAATCCCATAGTCCCCAAACCGTTCAAACTTTAAGTTGGCAAAATTCAAAACTGATAGGAATCCGCATTTCCGCCCCGGAGTCACCTCATGAGTTGCTCCCGGCTGTAAGTCTCCCCCTACCGCTGCTATTCGCCTCCCGTCTGCATCCATAATGCTGATTTCAAACCTGTGCTTTCTTCCAACCTCGGCTGGAGTAAACAAAAGCCTCATTACCAGGGACAGTCTTGGACAGACGGCTGGAGCAGCTGGTGCCCAAATGGTGTCAAAAGCCCCACCTTGAACATATACTTTTTTGTTCACAGCCTCCGCCGCATCCGCAAGAAATGCAAAATCAAGTTCCATTAGCCCACCTGCTCTTCCCGATCAACGGGGGCAATATGCCCTTCGGTAAATGGTACTTCAACATTCGGGTCTAATCTGAATCTCGGCTTTGCTTCAAACTCATCAGGAGAATTCTCCAGCCCTGTCTGCAGCCCGCACGAGGCAGCAAATACGCTTCCTCTCATTAAGAGCTCCGATGCAAAACTCTCCAGATCCTTTCGAAATTCTTCCCTCAATAGCGACTCTGATAGATAAAGCTTGATAAGCTGCTGATAGCCGATGTCCCCTCTCCGCGAAGCGACCTCTCGAAGTTGGCGAATCATTCCCATTGGGAGTCGAATCGAAATCAGCTTGGCTTCCCGTCTCTTGGCCGGCACATGAAGCGCCTGAGATTCATCAAAATCCTTCAGGGCATCTTCACCCTTTGAAATGAGCTCCCGATCTGCCTCTCGTTTGGGTGGCATCCTTTTTCTAACCATGATCCATACCCCCTTTATTTGTCGTCCCAAGCGGTAATCGGTCGGACCCAATTAGCTCCCAGGTGCTGAACAATGATGACCAGCTTCCTCCCACCATCCGTAACACCCCGCACTACGTATCGATCCCCATATCTCTTGGGCTGAGATCTCGCCCTTCTGTGAGGGATGACTGTGCGCACATTCTCGAAACATCCCTCAATCTCGAAGTCTCGAATCCCGTGTTTCCAGATCTCCTCTTCGTTTCCCTCGTCCCAATCAAAGACCGGATCGTCTCCCCACGGCTCAAACTTTAGAACCACAGCGTACACATCCTTAAGTTGCCACTCCTATTATTGTATATACCACGTATCTATAGAAATTTCAAGTCCTTATCACCTAGAATATGCTTCTGCTATAGAAAATTCCGCCAAATATGTAGACAATATTCTACTATCATCAACAGAAATCATCAAGTACTTTCAGGGGGTAGTCCGGCAGAAATTTAAACGGATGGTAACTTCTGTCTGCGGGGGTGCGAGTTAGTGGGAACCCAAGGTATTGATGCGGTGAATCATCTCGATGAGGCGCCCATAGCCGCGCCGGTTGAACTTAAAGACCAAGCGGGACATTTGAACCAGCTCCGGTTCATCCCCCTGCTCTTCCATCTCTTCTGCCAGCGCCCCACGCTGATCAATGTGGCCCGAGGCCATGATGTCCTTAAATTCTTTGGAAAGGGTCTTGATGGCCTGTGTCGGCAGCGGGCGGTGAGTGCGCAACACCAGTTGATTCCCCACCGTGCGCATGGAGTGGTAGGTGCTGTAAAAACGCTTCAGGTATTGAGCGGCCTCTTCGGCAGAGTGCACCACTTCAAAGACGGACCGCTCATCGGTTGAGACCATTCCCCTGCGCACCATGTCCTGCCGCATGAATTGAATGAGCGGCTTCCAATAGCTGCGCTGATGGGGCAAATCCACGAAAAGGATGGGGCGAACTTCGGCCTTGCCGGTCTGGACCAGAGTAAGGGTTTCAAAACCCTCATCCAAGGTGCCGAATCCTCCGGGGAAGAGAACCGTTGCGTGCGACTCCTTAAGGAAGAGAAGCTTCCGGGTGAAGAAGTATTTGCAGCTGACCAATTTTTCGTCCCGCGCAATGACTGGGTTGGCCTCCTGTTCAAAGGGCAGACGAATGTTCAAGCCGAAGCTGGCTTCACGGCCGGCCCCTTCATGCCCGGCCTTCATGATGCCGCTTGCGGCCCCGGTAATGACCATCCAATGGGCCTGCGCCATGAGGGAGCCGAAGCGCTCAGCCATGGCATAGGCCGGTTGATTACGGGTGGTCCGGGCCGATCCAAAGATCGCCACCTTGCGAACATGGCGATAGGGCTGAAAGACCTGAAAGGCATACCGAAGCTCCTTGAGCGCGGAGTTGAGGATCTTTAGATCCAGCGTGGAGGCGTGGTCTAGCCCTAAGCGGTAGACAGAGCTGACCATCTCTGAGAGCAGGGTCCGGTCAAAATCATCTTCAAAAGGCGCAAGCAGTTGGGCAATCTGCGCATCTGCCTGAGGTGTCCCGGTGGTGTAGCGGCGCGTGGGTGTTCGTCTGGAGCTGGATCGTTTCATGGATTTGTGCCTAACAGCTTACCTCATTTTAGGTACCGGGTACATGGGTACCGGGACCATCGGTCTACCACCCCTTGCGAATGGCCACATCCAGCAGGGCCTTGAGGTCAGGGACCAGGCAGTCTGGATGGAGGGCGCGAAGTTCGTCCTCGCTTACAAATCCGTGCGCAACACAGGCGGTCATGACGCCGGCCCTGCGACCGGTCTCAATGTCAATGGGGCTGTCCCCCACCCAAAGGGTCTCCTGAGGGGATACGCCCACTTGCTTCATGAGCGCCAGTAAGGCAGTCGGATCCGGTTTCCTGGGATATAGCGACTCCCCGGCCACAATCTCAAAGAAGAAATCGGCCACGCCGAGTGCGGCGAGGATCTCCTTGGAATAAGGATTGGGCTTGTTGGTGATAACCGCCTGGTGCTGTTCTTGGAAGTGGGTGAGAAATTCTCGGGCAGCGGGGTAAAGCTGGGTGTGATCCAGCATGTGTGCCCGGTAATGCTCGCGATAGATCTGCATCCCTTGATCCACCCGCTTGGGATCTTGGGTATTGAGAGAGCGTTCGATGAGCACGCGCAGCCCCATTCCGACACCGCGGCAAATTTCTTTTTGAGGCAGGGCGTCAAGCCCCAGTTTCAAGCGCATGTGGTTGGCAGCCTCTGCAATATCCTGCCGGGTATCCACGAGGGTGCCGTCCAGATCGTAGGCAATCAAGCGCTTCATGGCAAGGGCATTAAGAGAGGGGGGTGAGTGTGAAGCAAGCGCGCTCCATAAGCCGCGTGCTCATTGAAAGTAAGCGTTGAGGATATACTGCTGCATCATGCGCTGCGTGTTGAAGTAGGAGCCGTTGAGTGCGATGGTTTGGCGCATAATGTTAATGTACTCCTCCCGTTTCTGGTAATAGAGTGGAAGGATCACAGCTTCAAGCTTCTGATAGAGTGAGGCGGCGTCCTCTTTTCTTCGATCCCGCTCCTCTAAGGCAGGAGAGGCATCCGGGCCGATGGCCCAGCCGGTCACGCCCTCTAAGTGCCCCTCGACCCACCAACCGTCCAGAACGCTTAAGGAAGGGACCCCATTGAGGGCGGCCTTCATGCCGCTGGTCCCAGAAGCCTCCAGGGGGGGCTGGGGGGTGCTCAACCAAAGATCTACACCTGACGTCATCAGCTTGCCCAGCGCCATGCCGTAATTCTCTAAGAAGGCAACCTTGATCTCTGCGCCCAAGGCCCTGCCGGCTTGAACAAGTCGGTGGATGGTCTCCTTGCCCCCTTGATCATGGGGATGGGCCTTGCCGCCCAAGATCACTTGGAGCGGACGCTCCGATGAGACAATGCGCTTGAGGCGCTTAAGATCCTCAAAGATCAGGTCCAGCCGCTTGTAGGCAGTGGCCCGCCGGGCAAAACCGATGGTAAAGACTTCTTTGTCCATCGCAATGCCGGTCAGTGTCTTGACCTCGTCAAGCAGCGCTGTCTTGGCAGCGATGTGGGCTGCCCAAAGCTCCCCCTGTGGAATCAGGAGTGCGTAACGCAGATCAAAATTGTCCTCTTTCCAATCGGGGATGTGTCGGTCGTAGAGGGCCTGGATGGAGGGAGCAGTCCAGGTGGGCACATGTACGCCGTTGGTGACCGACTCCACCGGGCGCTTGAACATGGAGCGGCAGACATCTCTGTGGCGTTCGGAGACGCCGCTGACGTAATGGCTGAAGCTGCTGGCGATGTGGGTGAGATCCAGCTCCCCCTCCCAGCAGAAGAGGTCCTGCATGATGCCGATCTCCTGGCGGCCCAACACCCGATCCACCAGATCCATGGGAAAGCGATCGTGCCCTGCTGAAACCGGTGTGTGGGTGGTAAAGACACACTTGCTGCGGACTGCCTCCACCTCCTCCTGCGTAAAGGTGCTCTTGCCGGCTTTGCGGGCCTGACCATCCAGCAGAGCCAGCGTCAGAAGGCTGGCATGGCCCTCGTTCATGTGAAAGTGGGTCAACCCTTCATATCCCAAGACACGCAGCATACGGATGCCGCCGATGCCGAAGATGGCCTCCTGGCAGAGGCGGTAGGTGATATCTCCTCCATAAAGATGATGGGTCAGCGTTCTGTCGGCCTCGCTGTTCTCCGGAAGATCGGTGTCTAAGAAATAAACCGGCACCTTGAAGCCGCCAATCCCAACCACCTCGTACCGCCATGACCGAAGATAGACGGTTCTGCCCTCCAGCTCAACCGAGGCGCGCTGCTTCATCTCCTGAAGATAGGAGCGGGGGTCCCACTCCACCGGCTCTTCCTGTTGGCGCCCTTCGGAATCGATCCGCTGGGTGAAGTACCCTTTGCGGTGCAGCAGGGTGACGACCACCATTGGAACCTTGAGGTCTGCGGCGGTGCGGGCCACATCCCCGGCCAGAACCCCTAACCCACCGCTGTAGGTCGGGACCGCCGGGTCGATGGCAACCTCCATAGAGAAATAGGCGATTTCTCGGATCACCGCACCACCGGTAGATGCCCTGAATTGGAAGGGGCGCTCATTGTGAGGCTCTTGTCAGCTGCTCAAGGGCCTGAAGGTACTTTTGGCTGGTCTTGGCGGCAATCTCCTTAGGCAGCTCCGGTGCCGGTGGGGTCTTGTCCCAGGAGATACCTTCTAAGTAATCCCGGACAAACTGCTTGTCGAAACTGACTTGCGCCCGGCCCGGTTCATACAGCTCCTGCGGCCAGAAGCGGGAGGAATCCGGAGTGAGCACTTCATCCACCAGCATCATTTGGTCGCCCCGGCGCGCGAATTCAAACTTGGTGTCCGCGATGATGATCCCCCGGGACGCGGCATAATCTCGCGCTATGGTGTAAAGCTGGATGCTGACAGACTTAAGCTGATCGGTTAACGCCTGGCCAACCTGACGGGCCATCTCCTCTTGAGAGATATTCATGTCGTGGCCGGTCTCCGCCTTGGTGGCCGGGGTGAAGATCGGCTCCGGGAGCTGAGCAGATTCCTTCAGGTTCTCCGGCAATCGGATGCCGCAGACCGATTGGTTTTGTTTGTACTCCTTCCAGCCGGAACCGGACAGATAGCCGCGCACCACGCACTCGATCGGGACGACCTCCCCCTTCTCAACCAGCATGGAGCGGCCCGCTAAGATTTCTCGATGGGGCGCCAGGGCGGGATGGCTTTTAAGAATGTTGTCGATGTCGGCACTGACAAAGTGGGAGGGGGTAATGGACTGAATTCTCCCAAACCAGAAGGCCGACAGCTGCGTTAAGACCTCTCCCTTGCGCGGAATGGCAGTCGGAATCACTACATCAAAGGCAGAGATGCGGTCGGTCGCCACAATCAAGAGGTGCGGCCCTAAATCGTAGACATCCCGAACCTTTCCCTTCTTGAAGAGTTTCAGACCCTTGAGGTTGGTTTCCAGAACGGTTGCAGAACTCATGTGAGACACCAGCTCCTCTTGTTTTCTTGAATTAACTCCGTCAACAGCGTAACAAAATCCGGATGATCCATTACGGTTTTTGCCCTTAAGAATTGCAGCCCCTGGGATTGCGCCCGCTGCCGCGCCTCAATGTCCAGATCGTAGAGCACCTCCATGTGGTCAAAGAGAAAACCGATCGGAACCAGCAGGGCAGTCTCTTTGCCGTCCTCTTTAAGCCCATGGATCGCCGCCTCCACATCGGGGGCAAGCCATCGTTCGCCAGCCCCTCCGCCTCGCGACTGATAGGCGGTGGTCCAATCCTGAATGCCCAGGGCCTCGGCAACCTTGGCCGAGGAGGTTTGAATCTCCTGTGCATAGCCGCAGCGGGCCGCCATCGCTTCCGGAATGGAATGGGCTGCGAAGATGACCCGGACCCCCTGGCGCTGATCTGGGGCGATGCACCTTAAGATTTTACCTGTTTCCTCGGCCTGTGCCTGAATAAAAAGGGGGTGGTCAAACCAGGGCCCTAAAATCTCGTATTCAATGGCGTCTGCGCCGCCTTGGGCCTGGGCAGCTTCGAGGGCAGCCAAGGCGCGGTTGAAGTTGGCCTCACAGCGATGCGGAGCCAAAACCACGGCCAAGCCGCGCTTAAGCCCCTGGGCTCTTATTTGCGGCAGGAGATCCTTTAAGAAGGGGTGCCACTGCCACATGCCCAGGAAAAGAGGGAGTGTAAGACCCACAGAATCCAGCCGAGCCTTCAGCCGTTCTGACAACCGAACGGCATGCGACAGATAAGGGGAGGCACCGCCAATCTGGGCGTAGCGGTCTTCCGCTTGCTTGAGGCGCTGCTCCGGAATCGGTGTGCCGCGACCCATGGCTTTCAGGAAAGGGGTAACCGCTTCAGGACGCTCGGGGCCGCCGAAGCCAATCAGCAGGATATGATCAAACTGCTGCGGCATCACAGGCGGGCTTCCCCTTGCAGCGACTGAACCGATGGATGGTCTCGATCAAGCAGGAGACATGGTCGAGGGGGGTGTTGGGAAGGATCCCCCGCCCTAAGTTAAAGATGTGGCCCGCGCGCCCACCGGCCTCGATTAAGATCTGCTCGGTCTGGGCTCGAATGGCCCGTGGATTGGAGCAGAGGGTTTCTGGATTAAGATTGCCTTGGATGCCGATGTGGCGGCCGATGCGCCCCCAGGCAGAATTGAGTGGTTCCTGATGATCAATCCCAACCACATCGGCCTGGGCCTTGGCAAAATGCTCCAGGAAGGGACCGGTGCCAGTCCCAAAATGGATGATCGGCACCCCTCGGGTAACCCCCTGAATCAGCGTGCGGCTGTGCGGCAGGACGCAGCGCTCGTACTCAGAGGGACTGAGGCATCCCACCCAGGTATCAAAGATCTGGACCGCATCCACTCCAGCTGCGATCTGGGCATTGAGCAGGAGGGTCAGCCCTCGAGTCAGCTTCTCCATCAAAGCGTCCCAGGCGCTTGAGTCGGCGCCCAAGAACTCTTTGGTGCGCGCAAAGGTCTTGGAACCACCCCCTTCCAGGAGATAGGCAGCCAGGGTAAAGGGGGCTGCACAGAAGCCGATTAACGGGATCTTGGCGTCCAGGGTGCGCCGGGCAAGCTTCACCCCTTCCAAGACAAAGGAAAGGCTCTCTTCGGGTTGAAGGTCGCGCAGACGGTCCACATCGTCAGCAGAATGGAGTCTGCCTTTGAGGGTGGGGCCTTTGTCGCCGTAGGCAAGAGCAAACCCCATGGGCTCTGCCACCAAGAGGATGTCGGAGAAAAGAATCGCTGCATCCAACCGAAAGCGCTTTAGGGGCATGGCCGTCACCTCGGCAATCACCGCCTTGTCCTTGCACAGGGTCAGGAAATCGAGGCGACTGCGCAGGGCACGATATTCTGGAAGATAGCGGCCGGCCTGACGCATGAGCCACACTGGGGTGCGCTCGGTGGGTTGTTTCCGGCAGGCCCTTAAGAAGAGGCTCTCCTGGCGAGCGGCTGGGTCGGCTGTGTTAGGGAGACTCAATGGAGCGCTCCTGAGCCTTTCCGGTGGATGTGCGCACAAAGTCCACGAGGGTTTTAAAATAAGGCTCTCCCCCCGCTATGTAGGTGTCGTTGTGGTCAGCGCCGGCGATTCTGTAAAAGGCCTTAGGTTCCTGAGCAGCCTGGTAAACGGTTTCACCCAAATCAAAGGGAATAACGGTATCTTGATCACCGTGCAGCACCAGAACAGGTACCTGAATTGCTTTAAGTCGACGGGCCAGATCAAACCGGGACTTCAGCATCAGTTCAACCGGCAGTCCACCCAACAGCCGCCTGGCCACTGCCTTCACCGAGGGAAAGGGGCTCTCCAAGATGAGCCCGGCAACCGGCTGAGAGCGGGCCAGCTCTCCGGCAACCGCGGCCCCCAAGGATCGGCCATAAGCGATGATTCGGTGCGGCGGGATCTTCCGCTCAGAGGTCAGGTACGCCCAAGCCGCCTGCACATCCAGGTATAATCCGGTTTCGTCGGGAGCCCCTTCGCTCTGACCGTATCCCCGGTAATCAAAGATAAGGGTGGAGAGACCCCGGCGGTGGAGTTCGACTAAGTTGTCCAGCCGCGCAATTACATTGCCTGCATTGCCGTGGCACCAGAGGAGCACCCCGGGGGAATCGGGTGCTTCCACATACCAAGCAAAGAGGCGAAGGCCGTCTTGGGTCTTGAGCCACACCTCCTCTAAGGGCAGACCGCTCCCCTGGCCCCATGCCCCCTCCTGCCAGGGCTCGGGAAAGAATACGTATTGGCGATCCAACATGATGACCTCTTCTGCGTTAGTGGTCGGCCCCGATCAGGTGGCCAGGCGAAGTGGGTGGGGCGAGCGACAGACAGTCAGCACCGATCCGTAGCAGAAGGGAATAACATGGTGCCCTCCGTCCACACAAATCAAACCTTCCTTCATCAGAGAACCGATTCGGATCGGCCCCTGCAATGAAACAACACCCCCTCGAAGCCGGTAGGTCGTACGCATCCCTCCATAAAGCTCACGGGGCCGATACTGCAGGGCCTGAGAGTCCTTAGGGATCAAGCGACCTCCTGCAGAGCGGATGGCTCCGGTGGAGCCGGCGGCAGTGGCCAACCACAAACCAGAAGAGCGCTGCTCCTCTGCCCTGCGGCCGATTTGAAGCCAGTATCGGCTCATGGCAGCCGGCTTGGCGTGCGTGATCAGAAGATCATTGAGCGCCGGGACCGGATGGGTCTTGCCTTCGATGACAAGGGTGAGTCTGTGAAGCCTTCGAAAGCGGGCTTTGCCTTCCAGGATTCGGTTGAGCTTCTTTTCAAAGGTTTTAGCGGTTGCCGCGCAGAAGGAGCCGACCGACCGAGCAGGATCAGAATTGACCCCCAAAACCCACGTGTTGCGGGCCAGCCGTGCGGCCTCTAGAAAGGTTCCGTCTCCGCCCACGGCGATGATGCCCTCCCACGTGCCGGCGCGCGGGGTTCGGGTTCGCTCAACCGATTGAAACTGGATTCCTCGGCTGCGAAGCACCCGGCGCACCACCTGAAGGGCTCTGCGATGGGCAGAGGCGGCCTGTTTTCGCCGGGCAACACTCTCCCGGATAAACCGGTGCTGCCGCCTGCCTTGAGACATCGGGCGCATCGGAGTTTTATAGACCAACAGAACCTTACGCGGCAACAGCGTCATTCGCTCCGAAAGGGATAGGTGGGTTTTGGCAGTCGACCTTTGTACAAAAGCTTGACCAAAGTGGCTGTGGTCTCTCGTTCCAACCGCTTCCAGGTTGCACTGCGGATGGGCCGTTTCAGGCGAATGGAGCCGCCGGCAATCGACCGGTGGCCGCCGGCCTTCTCCTTTTCCTGGAGGACCTTCTGGAGAAGCTTGCCGGCGTGGAAGCGAGGCCGGAGCGCTCGAACAGACAGGTGAAATCGGTCCTCATAGCGCCCGGTGCACAGGGCCCACCGCACCCCTTCATAGGTCAGTAGGAAGTCGGCGGTCTGCGCTACCAGATCCGGTGTGGCGACAAACCCCAGATGGGCCACCACCAAGTTCTTCAGCAGGAAGGCCCGCTCCAGAGAACAGCTCAGGGCACGAAAGAAGGAGAGGGGGCGCTGTGGATTCTCGATTAAGGAGAGGGACTTGAGATCGCAGCGCGCCAGCAGCTCTTTGTAAACTCGGATGTCTGCATCTCGAACATCCCGTCCCAAATCCTGCGTCTCAGAGATGATGCCGTAGACCATGGCCGTTGCCAAGCGCCTGGAAAGGGGCACCTGCGCCCGCAACAGGGCCTGGGCGATGATCACGCTGGTTGCCCCTGCCTCTGGAATCAGGATGGAGCAGGCTGCCTTGGGGTGTTGAGTGACCGGATGGTGATCAATGACGATGTCCGCCCGCGAGGTGGCCGGAAACCGATTGTTACCAAAGGCCGGCTGGGTATCGACCAGGGCCACGTGCTTGTACCGCTTGAAATCCGAACGGGGCTTGAGTACGTTCACTGGCAAATCTAAGAGACGCACCATCGTTTGATTCTCAATCCGACCAATGATCCCTCCGTAGGCAATGCGACTGCGGATGCCAAAGCAGTGCTCCAAAAGAACCTTGAGCCCAAAGGCGCTGGCGACCGCATCCGGATCCGGGTGGTCATGCGTCAGGATGAGCATCGGAGAGAGGTGTTTCCGATTTGCTTGGAGAAAACTGAGGAGAGCGTTGACCCGTCTCACTTACTTCTTTTCCGGGGTCGCAACAGGCTCGGTGGTATCTGTCACAACCACCTTGACCTCAACAACGGCAGAGCCGGTCTCGACCAAGCGAACATGCGCAGGGACAAGGAGTGTGGCCTGAAGGGTTTGGGTCTCTTCAATGGCTTTTAAACTCAGTGGCTCGGTCGGCAATTTCTGGGTTTTCTCACCAAGGGATTTCCAAACCTTCGCCTTGACCTGAGGTGGATGGGGAACCAGGGCGGTCAGCTCCAGGCCCCTGCGCAACCTTCCGGTGGTCTGGACCTCGACCGGAAGTTCGCGCGTGACCACCTGATGGGCCTTCAGCCCAATGACGTCGGGCTCTACGCGATAGAGGGACAGGTTGGAAGGGTTTTTCAGGCTCTTCGCGGTAACGGCAAGCTGCTGAGCACCTTCTTGAATCCCAGACAAATCCATCGAAAGGATGAGGTTGGTGGGATTGAGTAGATAAAAGGCCCGCTCAGAACCGGAGAGGGTGATCTTGGCCTCGGCTTGCTTGGGACCCTCGAGAATCCAGTCGGCCGGAAGATTTCGGTACTCCACCGGAACCACGAAGGTGCGATGGATGGTCCCCAGCTGATAGGCAAAGAAAAACCAGGCCAGGCAGGCCAGCGCTACCGAGAGCACTTTAATGCGGGCATCCTGCCTGAAGAGATTCCTCCAGAACCCTGCCCGGGAGGAGACGGACTGCGCCTGCCAGAAACGGTTGAGCTGATCCTTGAGCTCTGCGGCCGAACCCACCGTGGTCAGCCGTCCCCCCTTGGCGATGCTGATGTCTCCCCTCTCCTCGGACACCGCCAGGATCAGCGCATCGGAGCACTCTGAAAGTCCGAGCGCCGCTGTGTGGCGCGTCCCCCGCGTGCCCACCTCTCTGAGGTTCTTGGACAGGGGCAGCTGGCAGCCGAACCGGGCCATGCGGTCTTCTTCAATCAAGACCGCGCCATCATGCCCGGCGGAATGAGGATCAAAGATGCTGTAGAGCAAGGGCTTACTGATCTTTCCATGGAGAACGATCCCGCCCTGAATGTGGCGCTCCAGTGGTTCTTGCCCCTTGAAGACAACCAATGCTCCTGTCTTCTTTTCGGCAAGGGTCGTCATCACTTCAATGAGGCTGTCCAGCGAAACGGATGAGGAGATGGGTCTGCGCCGGTCACGAAAGGTCCCCAGCAGGGCAATGCGTTCGAACCCGCGCCGGATGTCCTCCTGAAAGACCACAACCAGTGCAACCACCAAAACAGCAAAGGCCCCCTGAAACAGGAGGGAGGTCAGCGTCAAGCTGAAGGTGCGGGCCAACAGATAAATCACAGTCACCACTGAAACGCCGACGATCATCGAGCGGGAGGCAGCATGCCTAAACCAGGTGATGGCAAGGTAGAGAAAGATGGCAATGACGGTAATATCAAAAAAATCAGCCATGCGAAAGTTCTGTCCGAGCTCCTGAAACATGGTCCCCTCAAAATTCATGCTGCAGATCTCCTTTTCGCTCTCGCTGTTTCTTTCCAGCATCCATTATACGCCGTCGGAGGCGTGGTATCATACCCCTGAAAGGAACCCGCCATGAAAGAAAAACCGGTCCAAGAGCGCTTAAAGAAAACGAAGATCTCTGAGGTCGTTACGCCTAAGTGCGTTCAAGCCAAGGCCAGCATCTCCGTCGATGAGGCCATCTCCTTAATGCAAACCAACAGGTCCGGCTACATCATTTTGGTGGAAACCGGCCAGGTGGCGGGGATCTTCACTGAAACAGATGTTGTGCGTAAGGTCCTGGCTCAAAAAATCGACCGCGGAGGCCCTGTCCGGGAGCTGATGACCTCCAGCCCGCACATACTTGCCCCCAACGACTCCGTAGCCGACGCCATTGCCCTCATGGGCAAGCACCGGGTCTACCACATTCCGCTCACTGACAAGGCCGGAAAGCTCGCCGGCGTCCTGTCGGTCCGGACACTCATTCGTTTCCTGGCAGCATTCTACCCCAAAGAAATCTACAACCTGCCTCCGGATCCAAATCAAATCATGGACACGCCGGAAGGGGGCTAATGAAGAAAGCATCTCAGCCGCTCGCCCAATCCCGAAAGAAACAACAGGAGGCTGGCGCCATTACTGTGCGTTTTGCCGGCGACTCGGGCGACGGAATACAGTTGGCAGGCGACCAGTTCACCGATACTGCTGCGGTGATGGGCAATGATTTTTCTACCTTCCCGGATTTTCCGGCAGAGATCCGCGCCCCTGCCGGGACCCTGCCGGGGGTCAGCTCCTTTCAGATTCAGTTCTCAGATTCGATCATCTTCACCCCTGGTGATCAAGCCGACGCCTTGATCACCATGAACCCGGCGGCACTCAAGGTCGATTTAAAGCGGGTCAGGCCCGGGGGGTTGGTGATCGTCAATGAAAATGCCTTCAACGAGATGAGCCTCAAGAAGGCGGCCTGGCAGACCAACCCCCTCACGGACAAAACCCTCGAGGGTTTTGAGCTCGTTAAGGTCCCCCTGGGGGAGCTGACCATCCAAACCCTCAAACCCCTGGGACTGGTACCCGGCGAGGTGGATCGGTGCAAGAACTTCACCGCCTTAGGGATCATCTTCTGGATTTACAACCGAAGCATGGACCACACAATCCGCTGGATCCAAAATCGGTTTGCCAAGCGCCCTGAGATCGTCCAGGCCAATATTGCGGCCCTTCAAGCCGGCTTTAGCTATGCGGAGGCCACAGAGCTTCTTCCGGTTCAGTTTCACGTCAAAAAAGCGGCCCTGGAACCCGGCACCTACCGCAAGATTACCGGCAATGAGGCGGTAGCGCTGGGGCTCATTACCGCTGCACGGCTGGCAAATAAAACCCTCTTCTACGGCTCCTATCCGATCACCCCAGCCAGCACCATCCTGCATGAGTTGGCGCTGCACAAGAATTTTGGGGTTAAGGTCTTTCAAGCAGAGGATGAAATTGCCGCCATGGGGGCGGCAATCGGTGCTGCTTATGGAGGTGAGGTGGGCGCAACAGGCACCAGCGGGCCTGGAATGTGTCTCAAATCCGAAGCCCTGAACTTAGCGGTCATGGTGGAACTTCCGGTGGTAGTGGTCAACGTCCAGCGGGGCGGCCCCAGCACCGGGATGCCGACCAAAACCGAGCAGACCGACCTGCTGCAAGCTTTATTCGGTCGCCACGGAGAGTCTCCCATCGCAGTCGTGGCGGCTCGATCCCCTGCCGACTGCTTCTGGATGGCGCTTGAGGCGACACGGATCGCCATCCATCACATGACTCCGGTGATTTACCTTACCGAATCGTATCTGGCTAACGCTGCCGAGCCTTGGAAGCTGCCTGACATTGAACAGCTGCCTGAGATTCTGGTAAAGCACCCGGCAGCATCTGAGGCCGCGTATTTCAAGCCCTATGCGCGTGACCCCAAGACCTTTGCCCGCCCGTGGGGGATTCCCGGTATCGCGGGGCTCGAACACCGGGTCGGCGGCTTGGCAAAAGCAGATCAAACCGGTCATGTCAGCTATGCTCCGGAGAACAATCAAAAGCTGACAGCGCTCAGGGCAGAAAAGATCCTCCGGATTGCCGAAGAGATCCCGGAGCAAGAGCTCTTAGGGCCCCCAAAGGGCAAGCTGCTTATCCTGGGTTGGGGTGGAACCTTTGGGACCATCCGCCAGGCGGCTGCAATGCTTAAAGAATCCGGCATCACCATCTCCCACGCCCACTTGAATTACCTCAACCCCTTTCCGAAGAATTTAGGGGAGATCCTCAAGCGTTTCGAGCAGGTCTTGGTTCCGGAGCTGAACATGGGTCAGCTGCTCTTCATCTTAAAATCCCAATTCCCCGAAGTTTGCGCTGTGGGGCTCCATAAGGTGCAGGGAATCCCGTTGGAGGCGCGCGAGATCATAGAAAAGGTACGAAAGCTCCTATGAGCGGACAGCCCCCTCGCCCCCCGAACACCAAAAGCGATTTCGTCTCCGATCAGCAAGTGCGCTGGTGCCCGGGGTGCGGCGATTATGCCATCCTCTCGATGGTCCAGCGGACCCTGGCCAAGCTTGACCTGCCCAAAGAGAACTATGTCTTTATCTCCGGCATCGGCTGCTCCAGTCGCTTCCCCTACTACATGAATACCTACGGCTTCCACGCCATTCACGGTCGGGCGCTGACGATCGGCGCGGGACTTAAATGCGTTAACCCTAAGCTTTCCGTCTGGGTCATCACCGGTGATGGGGATGGGCTTTCCATCGGAACCAATCACCTGATTCATGCCCTGCGCAAGAATTTAGACCTCAAGGTCCTCTTGGTCAACAACCGGATCTACGGCCTGACCAAGGGTCAATATTCCCCCACCTCAGAGATGGGCAAGAAGACCCGCTCCTCGCCCCTCGGCACCATAGAACGTCCCATCAACGCCCTGGCCGTCGCCCTGGCCTCTGAGGCTACCTTTGTTGCCCGCGCAATCGATGCCGTCCCCAATCACTTAGGGGCCGTGTTGGAGCGGGCAGCCCTTCACAAGGGATCGGCCTTTGTTGAGATCTATCAAAACTGCCTCATCTTTAACGACAAGGCCTATGACCCGATTGCGGGGCGGGACCACCGGGAAGATCGAATGGTTCAGCTCCAGGACGGCCAACCCTTGATTTTCGGCAAAGAGAAGGATCGAGCCATTCGGATTCGCTCGATGCAGCCGGAGGTGGTGAAGCTCTCTGAGGTTCCAAGGGAGGAGTTGTGCCTTCATGATGAAAAACGGGACCCGCAGTATGCGTATCTCTTGGCCCACATGGAGCACCCGGAGCTGCCGGTCCCCATTGGCGTCTTCCGGGCAGTCCAGCGCCCCACCTACGAAACACTGCTGGACGACCAAATCCGATCTGCCGTGGAAACAGACGGGCCTGGCGACTTAAGATCCCTCATCTATGGTGCTGATACCTGGAGGGTTGTGTAATGGAATCTGTCTGCCCTGCGTGCCATTTTAAGAACTTCCCGGGTGAGGAACGCTGCACCCAGTGCCTGCATTCTTTGATGCAGCGGGAGCTTCCCAAACCCCGCAAGGAGGATGCGTACCAGAACGCCATGATGACCGCACCCATTGAGGTCTTGATCACCGGAAATGACCTGCTGGTCGCCAACAAGACTGACTCGGTCAAGAAGGTCTCGGAGGTGCTCAGCAAGGAAAAGAAAGATGCAGTCCTAATCTACGAAAAGAAGAAGTTGGTGGGGATTGTCTCGGTGCGGGATCTGCTCAAAAAAGCGTCGGGCGGCACCTTTGACGTCGACTCTCCGGTGGGTAATGTCATGACCCCTTGGCCCGAGGCGGTGGGACTCAAGGATCCCATTGCTTTTGCCGTCAACAAGATGGCCATGGGGGGGTTTCGTCACGTGCCGGTTTTGGCGGCAAACGGCGCCCCGGTCACCATCGTCTCCATCAAGGATGTCTTAAATTATCTCGCCGGCGACAAACCCAGATCAGCATCCTGACGCCGCAAAACCCTTACGCTTGGCCAGAAGCTCAACCCATCTCCCGGGCCTGACATCATTGCAGCTGGACTTAAGGCTTACAATCTCCCACTTGCCAAAGAAACGGGCCAATTCCTGGTGGGTATAGCAAGCAACATACCGACCCGGAATCCAGTCGCTCTGAGCAATGTCCTTACGCCTGCCCCAAGCAAAAACAGATCCCAAAAACCCACCCGGCTTTATGGCGCGGCACAGCTTCGTAAGCTCCGCGGTCAGCTGCCGGGGAGTCAAGTGAATCAGGGAGGCGTGGCACCAGATTCCATCGTACTGCGCTGATGCTAAGCGCGTTGTCTCGAACCGGCCCTGGATGATCCGAGCCTTGGGGTTGCGTGCTCTCGCCGCTTCCACAAAATCCGGTGTTGCGTCGAGCCCTTCGACCGCAAGGCCCCAAGAAGACATCCAAGCCAGATCTACGCCAATTCCGCAGCCATAATCCAAGACAGCGCCCCCGGGTGGAAGCGTTTTCGCAAATTGGCGCAGAAATCGAGAGGGTTTCTTTCGGGTTTGGGCCCAGTTTTCGATCGCCTGGGCAGCATGGTAGCGATAGGCAACGAGTGTGCTGTCAGTCATTCTCTGTGGGTCTGGCACGCAGCTGCTTGGTGCGGGAGCGGTGTTTTTTGTTGGCCAACATCTTCTCCTTGGCCCGGCGGCTTCTGCGCCGCTTCTGCTTTCGGAGTTTGTGGATGCGTTTCTGTTCGGCGCTCAACTTGCCGAGTCTTTGGGTCTCCAAGCGCTCCACCAACAAGCGCCTGGCCATAAAGCGGTTTAAAGCCTGGGAGCGTTCCTGTTGAACCTTGACCTCGAATCCAGAAGGCCGATGCTTCAGCCAAACGCAGGTAGAGACCTTATTGACATTCTGGCCCCCTGGGCCGCCGGCCCGAATAAACCGCTCGGCCAAATCCTTCTCCCGGATCCCAAAGCGGCTCATCCGCGCTTTCAGCGCTTCATGCTTTGCGTCACTGACACCAAAAGGATTCATTGATCCTCCCAAAGAAAAAGCGGGCCCAGGAAATCCTGGGCCCGCTGACAAACAATCGAAAAGGGTCTTAGCCTTACGACTGATCGACCGGGGAAAGCCGCGTCACGTTGGAAGCCTGCTCTCCCTTGGGGCCGGTGGTAACATCAAACTCCACCGCTTCGCCCTCACGAAGGGTCTTAAAGCCATCGCCCTGAATTGCGGAGAAATGGACGAAAACGTCCTTTCCTGCCTCAGTTGCGACAAAACCATATCCCTTCTGGTCACTGAACCACTTAACTGTTCCTTTTGCCATTTTCTTGTGTTTCCTTTCATTCGTTTTTTTGGAACGACTAAGATATATAAGACCCTACAAACAAAAAAGGCTGTCGCTTAAGTTAAAGCCGACAGCCGTTAAACTCGTCTTGCCTATAAAATCCTCACTCAGTCGTCTTTCACTTACCTGTACTTCAACTACAGGGATAGTGTACCATTTTCCGTCGAAGAGTCAAGAGAAATCGACGCAATTGTCAAACCAAAATAGAAATGTCCGGTTTTCACCAAGATAGAAATGTCCGGTTTT
>CAZQXN010000013.1:0-54655 GCA_964597545.1 uncultured Planctomycetia bacterium
CGCTTGAGGAGTGAACGATTCCAGAAAGAGGCTGGTTCAGCTTTCGAGAAGTGGCAATCAGGTAGGCCAGGAGCTTATTCTGTTCCTCTCCAACAGAGCCGATTATTTTGAGATCCGCTTGGATTTGGGCGGCTAAATTTGGCACCACCAAGAGATTTGTAGCGCGGCATTGAGCTTCAGTTTCGATCATTGCTTGCCTCCATATAGTCTTGTGATATATCTTCCGATAATATCTAGGACAAAAAAAATACTGCTACACTCGAGCAAATAATGAGTTAAGTCATTCCCTTAAGCTCCGATTCAATGGCGGCGATAATTGCTTGAGACTTAGGCCGCTGCCTTCCATTCAGCCAGCGATTCATCGTAATCCAACTCACACCGATTCGGCGGGCAAATTGCTCCTGACTCATTTTGTGTTTTCTCAGGTGGTCTTTCACACGCTGTATGAGTTCTGGACTCATGAGCAGATGATATATCGAATGAAGTTGAAATGTCAAGATTTTTTTGTGGGCTCTCAACAGGCTGCGCTACGGGCCAGGGAGGATGCTGAGCAGCTCGGCCTGATTGATCGGTTTGACCAGGTAGCCGTCGGCCCCAAGCTCCTTGGCTTTGTCGCGGTACTCCGGCAGATCACAAGAGGTGATCAGAAAGACCGGTTTCTCAGGATAGAGCTTCTTTGCCTCCCGCAGAACCATGAAACCATCCGGAGCGCTGCCTGTGACGGTTTCGCTTTTGAGGAGGATTTCCGAGAGCACCAGGTCAGGTTGATGTTGTTTGAGAAGCTCCATAGCGCTTGGGCCATCGGAAGCCATCCAGCAAGTAATCCCTCTTGCCTCAAAAGTGATACGCTCATTTTCCAAGGTTTCTTCTTCAGGGTCCACAAGGAGGATGCTGGCCGCCGAGCGGCCACCCCTAGGTGTCGCCTGCGGCTTCACGGAAATCACAGAGGACTTCGGAGATTCAGAAGCAGGTAGCTCAGACTGGCGCCCGGGAAAGGTAATGACGAATGTGGTTCCGGCACCCGTTGCGCTCTCTGCGCGGATGGCGGCATTGTGGGCCCGGAGGATATTCTGAACAATGGCCAGACCAAGGCCCGAGCCTTTCTCTTTGGTGGTAAAGAATGGGGCAAAGATGAGAGGCAGTTGGTTCTCGCCAATGCCCGGGCCGGTGTCCCGGATCTTGACGACAAGATTTTCCCCATCAGGGTAGGCGACGATATCCAGTTGATTCTCCTGATCCGGCCGAGCCCCCATCGCGTCAATCGCGTTTGAGAAGAGATTCAGAAACACCTGCTTCATCTGATCCCGGTCAGCTTCTACAGTCAGACCATTCGGGCTGTATCCTCTGCGGATCTCAATCCGGTACTTCAGCAGGTCGTTTTCCAGAAGGGCCAGGACGCTCTCGATGGCTTGGCTGATCTCGATGGGTGCAAGCTCCGGCGAGCGCGGCTTGGCGTAGATCATGAGCTGGCGCACCAGGTCATTGATCCGCTCCGCCTCGGTCTGAGCGAGCTTCGAGAAACGGTTTCTAAAATCCGGATCGTCGTATTTCTCGGGCAGCATCTCAAAGAAGCCCAAAACCGCCTGGAGGGGATTCTTGATTTCATGCGCCATGTCGGCGGCGAACTTACCGATGGTGCCCATCCGCTCTGAGCGCAGGAGCTGATCCCGGGTATCCCTGAGCTCCTCATAGGCCTGGGCGTTCTCGATCGCCAGCGCCGCTTGGGAGGCTAGGGCAGAGAAGACGCTTAAATCGTCCGGGTCGTACCTCTGGCCGGAGAGCTTCTCCCCCACCACCAAGAAACCCTGAAACTTGCCGTGAATGAAGCTGGGGATACAGAGTGCGGCCTGCAGGTTCTCCATCTCCCAGGCGGCATACTTGAGAAGAGCTGCCTCCTTGGGATCCTTGGCCTTCCGGTTGCGGGCAAGCTGAGCCTTAAGCTCCCTGTAAACGACCGGCTGACGCTGCTGTTCCAACAGAGCTGCCAGGTGGGTTGTTTCCTCCAGGGGGAGCTCGCCGGCCGCTTTCTTTGGTTTGCCGCGGGTTGCTACCGCTGTAAACGCAGAACCCTCCTTGTTCTTAAGAAAGATAATAGCGTGGCTGACCCGGACATTGCTGACGATTACCCGGGCGATCAGATTGAGCAGCCTGGAGAGATTTCGGATTCTCGTCATCCCGAAGCTGGCGGCCTTGAGGGTCTGTCGGTAACGCTGCCGCTCACCGGAGAGAATCCTCCCGATCAGATGCCGCTGGATACTTCTGCGGACACCCGAGAAGAGGGAAGTAAGAAAACCGGCCAATGCGCGCAACGCAAACCTCCTGAAGCTACCTCTCCTTAGGCTCCACAAGAGCCCGGATCTGGGTGAGGATCTTCTGCTGCTTGAAGGGCTTGACGATGTAATCATCCGCGCCGAGGTTGATCGCCTCGGTGGCGACGTCAGTGGACTCATAGCCGGTGACGATCAGCACGCGAACATGGGGCTTGAGCTCCTTGATCTGCTTGAGTGCCTCCAAACCATTCATCTTGGGCATCTTGATATCCAGGACCGCTATGTCCGGGTCATAGGTCTTGACGTGCTCAAGCGCCTCCTCACCGTCTTGCGCGAAGGAGAGAGCGTATTGATCTCCCAGCATGTGCTTCAAGGTCTCCCGGACCCCCTCCTCGTCGTCACAGATTAAGATGTTGGCCTTTTTCATGGGTTCCCTCCTTCTCACAGGATGACTGGATTGGTGACCGAGATGATCTTGGCCACGGAACGGTTGGCATTGAGGAACTGGTGGGGCAGGGAGGCATCCAGGTAAAGGGTGCTCCCCTTGGCGATCCGGAAGCTTTCCTCTCCCACCTTGACGTCTACGGCACCTTCTAAGCCAAAGAGCCACCGCTCGGTTCCTTTGGGACACTGCTCCTTGGCTGTTTTACCGTTTGGCTGAAGAACGACCATTTGCGGCAGCATGTTCTTTTTGGAGACCTGGTCTGTCAGCAGGATCGCCGAGGCCTTCTCATCGTAGGTGAAGGCCTCTGAGTCCTTGGCGTCAGGCCTTAAAAGAACCGCCCCCCGAGATGGAGCTTCAAGGTCATGATAGAGCTCAGCCATGCTGACCCTGAGGGCTTCGGCGACCTTCTCGAGTGTCCTGAAGGTACCCCCGCCTTTTCCGTTTTCGATACGGCTGAGGGAACCGACAGCAACACCGCTCTTCTTTGCCAACTCTTCCAAGCTAATTCCACGCTCTTTCCTGAGTTCCCGGATCCGAGATCCAAGCTTCATAAGCACCTCCCCCTGTACTCACTAGGAAAGATACCACAAGAATATGAAGATTTCAACAGTATTCCTTCGAAAAATAGAAGTCGGCTTGAACGAATCCTATGGCTCGGCAGGATTCGATATATAGTAATGCGTTATGTAGTAGAGAGTTACGCATGTGCACTAAGAAGCTAGATATCATACAAAAAAGTGAAGGCATAACTTGACAAAATATGAAGGTTATGCTACACTTTTATTGAAGCTAGAAGAAGGGAAGCTCGATGTTGAAGCAACTGTATCTCTACTGGCGGTGGGTAAGAATTAAGCGGGTCAAGGTGAACCGGTACATCCAGCTGGATTTCCCGAGATTTGGCCCCATAAGCGAGGAAGCCGCTGGAGATAACTTCCCGGTCTTGACCAGAACATCGGTTGGGATCGAGTAGAACCCCGATAAAGGCAAACCTGACCGTAAGGCAGGGACGCAAAGCTACAGGCCCGTGCCTCAAGGCGAGGGCGGGAGGCCGGGCTGCCGGAATGAGTGCAATTCAGGCAGCCCGGCTTTGTTCCGGGTATCAAGGGAGGTGAATAACCTCATGGATCGCAAGGTATTGATTGAGTTACTCCGCAACGGCATGAAGTACCCGATCGGGAAACACCAACTCTGGATTTCCCGGTGCTTTGAGATCACCGTCCGCCCGAACAAGGTGGTGGAAGTGGATGAGTACGAGACTTACGACGAGAGGAACGGCTTGAGCGTCAAAAGCGGCAAGCGTGCTGGAGCCCACAACCGCGCCGGAATGTACCACGTTGGGCGAAGCGTCCTATTGCCGAAAGACAAGCGGGTCATCAAAGAAGCAGCCGGAGCCGGCTGGATCCGGACCGATCGAAGTTGACGTCTTGCCGGTGCGGGAGTATTTTGAGGTAAAACCATGACAAGCGTACTGCTGGTGGATGACGAGACAGAAGCGGCTGAGGCCCTCAAGGCTTTCTTGGACATGCAGGATATCCCCTGCTGGCTTGCAGCAGACGGGGACCAGGCCCTCAAAGCGATTGCCGAGCACAAGCCGGACCTCATTCTCTTGGATGTGAAGCTGGAAGGTAGCCGCCTTTCCGGCTTTGAGGTGCTTGAAGCGGCCCGGAAGCTCCTTCCTTCAGCTAAGATCTTCATGCTGAGCGGCTACCACGATGAAGCTTTTCACACCAAGGCCAAAGAGCTGGGTGCCGCCGACTACCTGGAGAAACCACTCACTTCAGAGAAAGTCCTTGAAGTTATTAAGCAGGTGGGAAGCTAAGCGGAGCGCCTGCGCCGCACGATTACCGCTTGAGCAAACCGTGCTCGATGGCGGTAGATCGAACCAGTTCAGCCAGAGTTTTTAACCCCTCCTCCTTGAAGGGATTTCCCTCCCAGCGCTTGGCCGGCATGCTTTCTAAGATTTCTTCCTCCTCCTTCAGGCGAGGGTGCAGGTAAAAGATGTAGTCCTTTGGCTGAAACTCGCATTCCAGGAGGCGCTTGGCCGCCTCTGACGGATGATCGTCCAACCCCAGCAGATCCATGAGGACGATGTCCGGGTGGGCTGCAAGCAGGATTCCGGCTGCCTGATTTGCATCGGAAGCCAGATAGACCTTGTAGGTCCCACCGCAGTATGAGGCGTTGCCGAAAAAATTCTCCATAATGCGAGAAAGCGTGATGACCGGCTCAAAGATAAGAAGCTGGGCCACTGGCTGGCCCGGGACAGCCTCCCGGATCCTCTCACCTAGAACAATTTCTCGGAGCTCATCGCTATCCTTGTCGGTAAGGAGGGCACCTACCGTCCTAACCAGTTTCTCCAGAGCCAAGGGTTTGGTGAAGAATGCGTCGCAGCCGATGGCCTTGACGCTCGCCTCCCGGTCGGGGAATCCAGTGACCACTACCGCCTTTGTCGCAGGGGCGCTTCTTTTGATGTGCCGCAGGACCTCTTCACCCGGCAGGCCTGGCATATGGAGATCCAAGACGACCAGATCCACCGACTCCCGTTCCAAGTTCGAGATTGCCTCGTCTCCAGAAGCAGCTTTCAGAACCCGGTAGCCGCGATCCATAAAGAATTCCGAAAGGACCTCCGAAACCCTGGGTTCATCGTCGACTACAAGCAGTTTGAACTCCATCTACGCGTTCTCCCTCTTTGCGATCTCTGCAGCGGCCTCGTCCAGCTTGGTTTTGAGTATGGTGGGTTTGAGCGGTTTGACCAGGTAATCTTTGGCTCCCATCTTTAGGGATTTTGCCCTGAGGCCTTCATCGTTAAAGCCGGTTAGCACGTAGATGATGATGGCCGGGTTGCTCGCCTTGGCCTCCCTCAGTACCGTCAGGCCGCTGATATCTTGGAGATAGAGGTCCAGCAGCATGACGGACGGTTTCTCGTGCTTGAGGACCCGAATTGCTTCCTCCCCCTCATGGACCAGCTGAACGTTGAAATCCCAGACCTCCTTCAGCATGTTGGCCAGGCTGCTGGCCAGTGGTTCCTCATCCTCCACCAGCAGTATCCTAAGCGACACGGTTGGCCTTCTCTTTCCGGACGGGCAGCTCCACGACAAAGCGGGTCCACTTGGTATGCTCCGAATAAACCCTGATCCTCCCACCGTGCGTTTCAATGATCCGCTTGATGAAATAAAGCCCCAAGCCCTGGCCACCCATCCCGCGGCCTTTTGCCCCGGTGCCTTTGGTGGTGAACCACGGTGCGAAGATTCGCCGGATGTTCTCCTTCTCGATTCCGATCCCGTCGTCCTCAATGGTAACAG
This sequence comes from uncultured Planctomycetia bacterium, assembly GCA_964597545.1. Classification (GTDB taxonomy): domain Bacteria; phylum Omnitrophota; class Gorgyraeia; order 1-14-0-20-64-10; family 1-14-0-20-64-10; genus CAZQXN01. The sequence goes on from CAZQXN010000013.1 coordinate 6,015, forward strand.
AAACCCAACCCTCTTTTTCCTCCGCGCGAATCTTGATCTGGCCTCTATAGCGCCTGAGAGGAGCAGGCAGCTGCCTCCGGTGAATCTGGTAGATCTTCTCCCTTATTGCGTCCAAGGCATTATCGAGAATGTTCATGAAGGAGTCGTGAATCTGAGCAGGATTTCCTGAGATAAGAGAAAGCTCCTTGGGCACTTCATTCAGAATCTCCGCCTCCAGATGCTCCTCCTCCACCTTCTCCTTGGAGTGCTTGATCTTCACAAAGTCAATGGCTTGCTCTATCAGCGGCGGTACTTCAATCGGCTTGAAGTTCTCCGGGATCGCCTTAGCCAGGCTCTTGATTCCCTTGGAGATCTCGCCACCCATCTCCGCCTGCTCCGCGATCTTCTTCAGTTCATGATACATCTTCTCGAGCCACTTGGCGGCTTCCACAGGAGGAAGCTTGCGCAAGTCTTTTCCCATCAGAGATAGTACGGGCGAAGAAGCCTGGATCAAGATGGCGTGGAGCCGGTTGTTAAACTGGTGGGAAACCCCATGGGCAATGTCGGCCGCTGTCTGCTCGATTGCCTCTTTGATGAGTCGTTGCTCCTCTGCTTCATGTAGCTGAGCGTTCTCGACTGCCAGAGCCGCTTGGTTAGAAAGGACGGTCAGGATGTTCAAGTCGTCCTGTGTCCATATCCGACCGGAACGCTTCTCTCCAAGCGCGAGAAAACCCAAGAAGTGTCTTTGGTGGAAAGCCGGAATAATCAGGGAGGCCTGAAGATGCTCAAGATCCTTAAGCATTTTGCTGAGGGCAGGGAAGGCGCTTTGGTCCTCAAGTTTGAGCTCTTCCAGAACCCTGGGAGTTTTGACTGTGGTGAGATCTTTCGCAAGAGCAGAGTGAGTGGGGAGTGAAAGAGGCAGGGGAGAATCTTTGCTTGGAGGGTGATGCCAAGTGGCCTTGCGGTCAAAGTGCTCGTTGCCTTCTTCAGTCAGATAGATGGCTGCGTGAGTCAATTGAAGGATTCTTACAAGATTGCGCACGATTTGGCCCAGAAGCGGTTTAAGTCGCGTGAAACGCATCATGTTCTGCGAGATTTGGCGAAGGTCCTCGTGCGCTTTACGCTCTTCTGCAAGCAGGCGCTCCTCAACGCGGCGCTGTAAGTGGAGGTTGGCATAGTGAGCGGCCGTAGCCAAAGCCGCGTAGGCAACCAAAAGCCAGGCCCACCACCTGGGGCCAAGGAGATGTTCAAGCTGGGGTTGCCATGTTAATGCTGTAAATAGAGGAATCCCCAGTATCAGTGTGTACACGCCGGCAAAAACCGCTGTGCGGGTAATCGCCAAGTTTACGTTCATTAGTCGATAGCGGACGATTGCATAGGCGATTACCCCCGCGTAAACCGAAATCAGGATATTTCCATAAGGGGGGAAGTTTATGCCGTACCACAAGGGCCAGTTGCTGGCGCCGCCCACGAATCCAATGGCGGCTGCGATCATGAAGTAGCGGATTTGTTGCTTCCTTGTCCCTCGGGATCGCCTTGCCTCTTTGACAAGCCAGGAGAAACCGAGCAGACATTGCCAGAACCAGAACATTAGATATAAGTGAAAAAGGGGTTCTGGAGCCGGCCAGAATCCAAACCCGTCTCTTTCGACTAAGTGGGTATAAAGGAGCAACCGATAGTTGCACAAGATGAATATGCCATTGACTGCCAGGCATGACCATAGAAGGAGGCGTTTTCGGTGCGCTATATTCAGGAAGACAGCCACAAAGAAGAGGTAGCCCATGTTAATGAGAATGATTCCGGTCGTTAGGAGCTTGAACCAGAAAAAGGCTCGGGTTTCGTCTGGAGCCAGCTGCCAAAAGAAGTAGCCGAAACTATAGAGGGCGATAGCGGAGTTCCCGAGGAAGTAGGCGACGTTCTGCGCTTTTCGGAAATTTCTGAGCAGAACGAAGAAACCTAGCGTGCTGCAGGTAGCGAAATTAATAAGCCCGCTAACCGCAGGAAACAACATCGCTTACGGGATGTGTTGTAGGGTGAGGAACATGATTTGCTGCGACGGCTCGCGGTGGATTCGCAATTGCACGTTATTAAGTCCTAACGAATCCAGGAGTTCTTTCAGCTTCTCTTCTGTTCTAGGATAGAAGTTCCAGTCGCAGAACCAATCAGGAGCGAGTGGGTTAGATTTCTCAACATCTTTGTGGGTAATCACCAATTTGCCTCTAGGTTCGAGGAGGTGCACCCACGCTAGGATTAGCTTCTTTAGAACGCGGTCTGGAAGGTAATCGGCGAGTCCAATAGTGTAAACCAAGTGGTATCGGGATGGGAACGCCCCCTCCCCCGAGGACCGAAGTACGTCGCCTTTGACGAATTCGAAAGATGTACCATGCGCAACGTTCCCTAAACGCTGTTTTGAGAATTCAAGAGCTTCTTCATCTTGATCAAAGCAGGTGACACGCATATTTTTCGGGCCAAAGAACTGAGCGTGATTTTCCATAAGGTCCCGAAATTCCCGAGATGAGCCACAAGCAATATTAAGTATCCTTAGGGTTTTAGAGGGGTGTTTTGAGATGAATGCTTTCAAGACCTCTTTCAGCTCTTCAAGTCGATGTCTTACCGCCGTGCTGTAGCTATTGTTTAAGAAATAGCTATCGCTGCAAATCCCAATACCCCTAGAGGGAGAAACGTTGTTATAAATAGACTCAAGGAGTAGGTAATCTCCAGGGTACCCCCTGGGCTTATCGAGCGCCCTTCTCACAATGATTCCCTTATAGGCCCAAGGACCGGTTAGGCGCCTGAAATAGGCCTTAACATCTTTCAGCACTTTTCGATTATTCAAACATTTCCCTAGCGCGTCTCCTTTGGCTAGCACAGCGTCTGTTAATCTTGTCAGTTCACCCTCAGCTTCCTTGAGTTCGATTCGTCCCGAATCCAAAGCCTGGATCAGCTTCTGCATCTCTGTGAAGTAACGGTAGACGTCCTCTAGGAAGAAGAGCTTCACTTTATCTCGCTCTTCATGTTGGGCTATTGAGGTAAGCAAGGGGGTTATTTCAGAGGAAAAAAGCGCCCACCTTAATGATAATCTTTCATCGTCAGGCAGATCGATGAATCTTGCCCCGGCTACATCCAATTCGGGCGCATGAGGCTTTCGCCAGACAAGTTCAATGCCCGCTTTTATCGTTTTTGAACCGAGTTGTAGTTCCGCAGCCAGCGGAGCGTTAAATGTTTCTCGAGGACAGAGGAAGCTTAGCCCCGCTTCGCTGACGTTCACCGCTTGACTTACTCGGTTGGAAATTCTCAGTTCTGAGGACACTGCAACTCTGGGGAAGGCGCGCCGTTCGTACGGCGCATCGTCTAATAGAGTTGCAGTAAGAGGTTCAAGCTTTTCCGGTTGACCCATTTTGTTTTCCCCTGCGCCTTAAAACGCTAGATGGCCAGGATGTTTCAGCTGCCTAGCCAACTATAACAACATATCAGTAACAACTTCATCCCAACACTATCTTACTCTGAAGGTTCGTCCTGTTCTCAAAAACAAAAACGGTTGGAATAATTCCAACCGTTTCTATGAGTACCTGGTTTGTGTTCTATTTCCGTCAACTCGGGTTTTTCGTTTTGACCGCTTCGAGCTTGCGTTCGCTGTTTGTTTTAGAAATTGATCGACCGCTCGGCGTACCGCTTGGCTCCTTGGTGGAATTCCTTTCTTAAACCAGCGGTAGACAGAGATCGAGTGGACCCCGATCTCATGCCCCATCTGTTCATAGCTGAGACCTTGGGCACTCTTGGCTTTTCTAAGTTCTTCAATCTGATTGGTTGGCACATTATGGGACTATATCAGAGGCATATGCAGATGTCAAACGTAAAGGAAACCTTAAGAGAGGTGAGATTGAGGCGGGGTGGTGGTTAGGAGGATTGGGGCCGGGCGGTACTATCCGGAACGCCTCCGGGAATGGGCACCAGACAAGAAGGTCAAGACTGTCCAGCGTGGCACCAGTAGTAACGCCTCCTATTTCGTATTTCGTGCTTCTGGACGGCCCCTATGCCTACCGCCTGTTTAAGATGAACGAAATGATGCCGTATCCCGCGAGGAGAATAGGCAAGGAAATGCCTACAGCAAAGAAAACTCTAAGAAATAGCATATCCCAAGGGCTTAGATCCTTCGGTTTGAGCGCAACGTCATTCCGATCCTCGGGTTCTTTCATTGTAAGAGTGTCCCAAAATGGAGCGTCCCCAGGTAGAGCATCAAAGAGTTTTCAGCCAATCAGAAATGGAGGTGACGGTGACGTAGATCCCCAGGAGAAGCAAAAGGGCCAACACCCAAGAGTATAGCTTAATTGCCCAAGGGCTTAACCGGTCAGAGTGCTCTTTCTGCCGTTCCTCTTCGTTGTCCGAGTGGGCAACCTTGACGCTCATTTAGCCTCAGGAACAGTACTCATTCTATGGAAAGGACCGGGCGGCACTATCCGGAACGCCTCCGGGAGTCGTCCGGGAGTCGTTAGCTGAATTTCCTTCCGCTTCCATCACGTAATTAATGGTCAATGGTCGCCGTCCCTATTAACAATCCGCAGAAAGAGGCGAATGCTGAACGAAACAACCAATACTACGACCGTTATCCTAAAGACATTACGCAATGCCCTATAAATTAAAAAATGCCCAAATTCCTCTGTCCATCCCAAGAAATAATCAGCCGCGACTATTGCGATGCCCAGCATAGAGAATGTTGCTAACCAGAACCGCCATGGTTGGGTAAAAACTGTTTTTGTTTGGATCGCGATGAGAAAGGATATCAAGACAAAAACAAATGTCGAAGCATATAACCATGGGAGAATGCATTCGATAACATCAAGCAGTACCTTGTCCGAAATAATTCCTCCCGCCCCCAATACCGCAAAACATCCTAGGGTTACTATTGCAAGCACTAACAAGGAGGCGGAGATGGTTCGGGCTACGCTTAGGAGCCTTCGCATGATTTACCCCTCAAAATCCTCGGAGGTTTTTGTTTCATGAGAACTATTGTAGAGCTGCTTCGAGATTAATATCTTTGATGTGTATGTTTGCTCTTGTTGCCCGTATCGCACCAATGCCAGCCACTATTCCCCCAACGAGAGCAATTGTTGTTCCGGCTGCTATTAGCCATGGATTTGAGGTTGCTGTTCCATACAAACCCACCAACCCTCCGAATTCAGCTATGTCTTTTCCTCTCGCTACCAACTGTTCGCCTCGTTGACGGTTTAAGATTTGTTGCGCTTTAGATACCTCTAAAGCATTTCTTGATTGGATTTGTCGTAGCGCCTTGTTGTCGAGCGATCGGTCCGGAGAGATTTTGTTGCTTGCAACATACCCTGCCTCCGCTACTGCGGTCTCGCCACCTCGGGCGCGGAGGACGTCAACCAGCTTCTGGAAACTCGCTGAGGCAACTGCGAAGGAAACCGCCCCAATTGCGCCAAGATACGCGCCCTCTCCGGGATCGCGGTTGGCTACCGCAGCGCTAGCAGCTCCAGCCGCAGCCGAACCGGCCACCATTGCGCCGAAAGCCGCCCAACCTTCCAGACCAGCTGCTCCAACGGCCCCTGCCGTCCCTCCTATGATAGCGCCCCCAACGGCACCTGACAAGGCGCCGCGACCCGGGGAGCCGCCCAAGATAGCAGAAGTTGCAGCGCCGCCCGCAGCCCCAAAGGAAGCACCTATAGCAGCTCCAGCGAGCGTGCTTCCTGCTCCCAGTCCAGCGCTTACTCCAACATAGGATACTGCTGCAGATACCGTTGCCGCCGCCAAGGAACGCCCTATAGAAACCCCCTGCGCTTGAGCGCTCAAGAAGGTATTCGTAAAGCTGAAGGTTGCAGCCGCTGCTGCGGGATTCCCTCCGGTTGCAACGAATACTACAGCAGCCGCCACCGCACTGACTACCATTCGGCCGATCTTCCCCAGTGCTCGCGCAATCTTTCGGAAGAGTTTCTTGAAGAAGTGACCCGTCGGGTCGATGTACGTGAGTCGCTTATCTCCCACGTAATTTCGGGAGATCTCACAACTGACTGAGCCAGTGTGAGTTAGCTAAACGATATGGCCGGATGGAAAAATGCCCACTTTTCGGCCAGAATCAAGCCGAACACCTCCCAACCGGCCATTTCCGGGGCGCGGAATTTATGTCAAAGAGCACTGGTCAAAAGCGAGCTTTTTCCCTTGACTCTCCAGTTGACTGGATAGTTTATAATTGAGGGTGAGATGAGACAGACCTTCATTGGAACCATCGCCAAGCAGAGCGGGTTGCCGATTAAGACGATTCGGTACTACGAGGAGATCCGATTGGTCTCGAAGCCCTCAAGAACCGCCTCGGGTTACCGGCTCTATGAACCCGAGACCGTAGACCGTCTCCAGTTCATCAAAAGGGCACAGGGGTTGGGGCTTCGTTTGGACGATATAAGAGACATCCTGAACCTGGCAGACCGAGGCTGCTGTCCCTGCGGGCATGTCCAAAAGGTACTCGAGTTGCGGCTGAACGAGCTGCGGCAGAAGATTGCCGACCTGCGTGATTTGGAAAAACGGCTCAGGGTAGCTGTCAAACGTGGATGTCCACCTAATTTCAGGCCCAAAGGCAAAGCAATTTGTCCCAAGATTGGATAACGGAAGGGGGTGAAACAGATGTCAGAGTTGCAGCGTATGTCACTTTGTCCGGCGTGTGGAGCGTGTCCTGAGGTTGTCCTGGATGTGAAAAAGGACGAGGTGCGGATTGGAGAGGAGGGCAATCTCGTTAAGCTGAACAAGGAGGCGTGGAATACCTTGGTCGAGAAAATCCAGAAGGGAGAATTGACCCCTCTCAACTGAGATGAGACTATCCAGTCAGAAGCAGGGCGGCATTGCCCGCCCCGCTTCGGGCCTCCTCCGTCAGACACCACGCTCGAAACTCCGTCGAAAACCAGGTAAAATCGGTTCGAGATGAAGCAGGACAAAGCAGCCTGGAGCAATTCTCAGCAAGAGGGTAGCTGACATGGAAAGTCTACATCCTATGACAGTGCACTTTCCAATCGCCCTCCTTTTGGCGGCGCTGCTCATTGAGGCCTTGGCACTAATCTTCAAGCACCCGGATTTGCACCGGACTTCCCTATGGGTGCTGGGCCTTGGAGCGATGGGGGCCATTGCAGCAGTTGTCACCGGGAGAATGGCGGAAGGAGTCGCTAAGCATTCCTTAGAGATTCATCAAGTGATGCATTTACACGAGCGTTTGGGATATGTGGTCTTGGGACTGGCAATCGTTGTGACGGGTTGGCGTTTGCTGAAAAAGGACCGTCTGACACTCAGGACCAGGCGGATAGCTTGGGCGCTTTTGGTCGTTGCTTGCGGAATCATGGCCTTTTCCGCCCATCTGGGAGGGCGGTTAGTCTATGAGTTTGGGGTTGGCGGGAGCTATGGTCGTTCATCGGGCATCCAGGTTGTTCCGCACCTGCATTGACTCTATTTCAAAAACGAGCGAATCAACTCAATGGGAGGAGATAAAATGAGGCAATGGTTGATGTTGATCACGGCGATAACCCTTGTTTTCGCGGCAGAATTTGTTGTCGCAGAGGAAAAGCATCGGCACGATCATGGCAGCCATGAACATGGTGGCAGCCAGGTTCAAGAACATGGGGGGAGCGAACTTGGAGCCCAAACCGTAACCGGTGAGGTGGTCGACCTGGCTTGCTATCTAAGCGAAGGACTCAAGGGACCAGATCATCGAGAGTGTGCCAGCAGTTGTATTGCCTCAGGTCTTCCGGTCGGGATTAAGACAAAGGATCGCCTGTATCTGGTCATGGGAGGTGAGCATGGTCCGGCCAATGAGACGCTGGCCCCTTTGGCGGCGAAGGATGTGACAGCTGAAGGTACAGTCAGTGTACGGGATGGGGTTTACCTCCTTGCTGTGAAGAAGGTGGTGGTGAATGAGTAAGGTTCTGTGCTAACAGGGTGCTAACAACACAAACCGTACCCAGCACAAACACCAGCCACCAGCAGCAAAACCAACTTGCCGTAACTCCCACTCACAGAAGCTATTACGCAACAACAGCAAACACCGTTAAAATGGAAGGGAGATTACGGGGACCGCGGGTCCGAAGGAGGGGGCCTGCGCTGGTTCTTCCAGCGGCCTTCGAGATCCTCGGGTGAGCCCGGGATCTTGCCCAGCTGGGCGAACTGCTTCTCACGCGGGTGGTACTGCTTGAACATCTGCCGCAGCGGCTCGATGGCCACATGCGTGTAGATAGCGGTGGACTCGAGGCTTTCGTGGCCCAGATGCCGCTGGACGAACGGAAGAACATCCCGGCGCTTGCGGGCGCCTTCGTCCAGCCAGTCGGTTGCTGAGGTATGCCGGATGGAATAGAGGGCGATCCGCTTTCCGAACTTCTGCTTGAAGCGGTGAACGTAGTTCTTGGCGAAATGGAGTTGAAGGGTGCCCCGCGTAAGCTTGCCCCCGACGGTGCTGATGAAGAAGGGGTCAGTGGGCTTCCGCGGCCCCAGCCAAGCCTCCAGGCGGATGAGATACTGGCGCAGGTCCTGCGCCGTGTACCGGTCCAGGGTGACGACGCGGTCCCTTCTGTTTTTCGGCCGCCGGACCGTGATCTGCCTGTTGGCCAGGCTCACGTCCGAGCGGATGAGCTGGCACAGCTCAATCGTCCTCAAGGCTGAGGCATACAGCACCTGGAAGATACACCGATCCCGCATCTTCATCAGGGTGGTACCGTCAGTCAGGCTCAGGAGGAACTTGAACTCCGTCTCACTCAGGATCGGCCGCGGCAGGGACTTGACTTTTCGGGGCGGCTCGATCACCAGCCCCAGGTTCTCCGCAAGAAGCTTGTAATCGTGCAGATAGGTAAACCAGAGAACCGCCTCCCTGAGGATGGAGTGTTTTGATTTCGGCTTCAGCTGCGTCCTGAGCACGCCGGCCTGGTAATCATCCAGCTGCTGCCGAGTGATCCCATCGATCCGTGAAACACCCTGGCTGCGGAGGAAGGCGATCAGCCGGTTGATCTGAACCTTGCACATCTGGGCCCGCTCCCTCACAACAGCCCGGACACCCAGCAGATAATTCAGGTACCGGTCGCGGGCTTCCTCAAGCGGAAGCGGCTGCGTGACGGGCCCGCTTGCTGCTGGGGTGGGTCTTGTCGTATTCCGATTTGATCTGTGCATGGGTGAGCCTCAGGTACTTCGTGGTGACGTGCAGGGAGTCGTGGCCGAGCAGCGCCTGGACGTACCTGATCGGTGCTCCGTTGACCACCAGGTGCGTAGCGGTGATCCGCCTCAGATCGTGCGGGGCTACCGCCTCTGGTAGTTGAGCCTTCTTGACGTACTTCTCCAGAATCTTGGCAAAATGCCGCCGGTCAAAGGGACGGCCTCCCCTGGTGATGAAGAGGACCCTCTGCTCCTCGCTTTTGAGGAACTCCTTGCGCCGGTTCAGCCACCTGGAGATCCAGTACATGGCCGCGCTGGTCATTGGAACCATCCGCTCCTTGTCCCCTTTGGCCTCGCGGATGAAGACTCTGTTCTCCTCAAGGGCCACCTCCTCTATTTTCAAACTCAGCAGCTCGCCGGCCCGCAGGCCCGAGTAGGCCAGCTCCATCATGGCCCGGTCCCGGATCCCTATCGTAGTAGATTCACTAGGCGCCTCCAGCAGCCGAACCATCTGCTCCTCGCTCAGGAGTGGCTTGGGGATCCCGTATTCCCGGCGTGGCACGACCACGAAGCGGCGGAGATCCTCGTCCAGGAATTCCTTGCGGAAACAGAAACCGAGGAACGCCTTCAATGGGTAGAGCCTGGCTTCTTTCTCCGGCTGGTTCAAAGGTGATCCATCTGCATGGGTCGCCTCCGTGTTGACCCAGCGCTGGTAGGCGGCGACCGCCTCCAGAGTCAGCTCGTCCATGTCCCGGATCTTCTTGCCTTTGGGACGCGTAGAAACCCATGCCCGAAAGCGCACCATGCTTCTGGCGTACTGCCGCTGGGTTTCCGGAGCGTAGCGCATCCCGACGTATACCAGGAACTCGTAGACGACCCTGCGGAAACGAGCGGGACGCTGTCTGGAGCCATCGTCTTTCGGGTCGCTCGGCTGCACTGGCTCCGACCGGATAAACCCCTCTTGGGCCAGCCACTCGTAGAATCCCCCTGCGCGCCATGCGCTGGCCTTCTGCGTGTATGGCGTCAGTGGCTGCTGCCCTCCCTCCAGATGAACCGCCAGATATGCCTTGAACCGCTCGATCTTCTCCGGCGTGATCTGGGTCGGAAGGGACACTCCATCTTCCCTGAGGAACCGGTGGAAGCGCCGGAGGAATCGGAGGTAATTCTCCCTGGCCGCGTAGGTCACCCTGCGAGCTTTCAACCACCTGAAGTAACTCCGAACGGCCCGGAACCATGAGAGAGGCTGTGCTGGGTTCCGCTCCTCTCGCTGGGGTTGGATGAAGGCGGCAAATTCGAAGGGACTCCGCGTCAGGAGCCCAAGTCGCTTGAGGAAATGTCCGATCCGGCGCAGAGTCCGCAGTATCAGGCTCTCCATGGATCCCGGTGACCAGTGATACCGCTGGTAGCCCCACCGTTGGAAGGCCTCCAGGTGCTGCGGTGTGAGGTCGGAGAGCTTCTTCAGACCCTCCTCCTGCATGAACTGGTAGAGGGCACGGAAGGCTCTGCGGTACTCGCGGAGGGTCAGCGGATTGCGTCCTGAGAGCTCCTGGAAGAACCGGCGGTGGCAAAGCTTTAAATCCTCCGGGAGATCTTCGAAGCCCGGCCAGGTGTAGTCTGGCGGTGTTGTCTGATTCTCGTTTCTCGCCATAGGTCACACACGGCTATCCGCCCCGGTTCCTTGCCAGCCCTTGGCCGAACAGCGCCTTCTGCGGCAGTCTGAAGAGCGCCGAGATCCGCCGCCTGAGCCGGGCCGATGCCTCCAGCTTCCCGGCCTCGATCCGGCTGTAGTAGGATGCGCTGATCCTCAGGCGGCCGGCGACTTCCGCCGCCTTCCAGCCCCGTATCAGCCTGTGGTACTTGAGCCTCGTCAGCATAGCGGGCCCCCTTGAATTACTGATAGTTTCAGTATTACTTGGGCATAAAAAATGCCTGGTTCGATTACCAGGTCTATTATACTGTCTGAGTCAGTAATCAGTCAAGAACTTTCGGCAAGAAGTTTCGGCAGGTTACCTCGCATCGGCCCAAGCGCAGTACTCACAGGCACTCTCCGACTCCGGCTCTGGGCCACGGAGGAGTTCGACCGCCTCATTGAAGAGCCCCTGTGCATCCTCCGATTTCACATCTACCCGAACCGGCTCTACAGAGAAGACCACAGCCCCATCCTCTCCCACAGCTTTTGGGATGTAGTAAACCAGGTAGGCCGTATGATTCGTCCGGTAGCCGTTCTCCTCCAAGAGCCAAGCGTAGCAGTCCAGCTGGAGCTGGTAGAAGGATTCGGAATCTTCCTTCCTTGGGAACCCGCGTGTCTTGTAGTCCATCGGGACGTAGCAATCATCCTGAACGAGGCATTCATCCATGGCTCCACGGAGGGAAGCGTTCAGCTTGGAATCTCTGAACCGAAGGCCTGATCGCCAGTCACGCCACTTGTCGAGAAGCACCTGATCCTGGAAAAGTTGGCCGGCGACCTTTTCGTTCACCAATTCCGGTGGCAATTGTCCCTTCTTCCGCCAGCCGTCGAAATACGCCTTGATCGCCAAGTCCATCCCGCCTGGAAGGCTTGGAAATATGCCGCGTGGCCGCTTGACTCCCTTGACCAGCTGAAGCCAGAAGCACCGCGGGCATTCCTGGAAGAGTTTCAAGCTGGTCGGAGATAGTCGAAGTTCCTCAGCCTTAGCCATCACTCTGATGATGGTTGTTTCCTCTTTCAAGAACTACGTCAAGCTCAGATCGAAACCCTTTCAAATCGTCGTCGCGCATCTTCTGAAAGAATTTATTGTAATCTCCTGGGGTCAGAAAGTTGAGCTGGTAGCGGGTGGCGACCACTTCCTTCGAAAGCCACTGGTTCAACCGCTTGAAGTGATCCGTAGCGTACTCGTATTTTTTCTGGTTTTCAGGCGACGGATCAGTTATCTCTTGGTCGTCCTTAATCTCTACGACGAAAATCATCTTGGCTTTCTTGATGAAAAAATCCGGACTGAATTCTCCGCGCTTGGGTTTATTGCCCTTCTTCCAAGCATATTCGATCGAGTAGAACCGCTGCGGTGTATTCTTAAGCCAACCATCTAAGGCCAGGGCATTTTCTCGTTGGGTGAGCAGCCGGACAAACCTTCGCTCAGGCCCCCTATCGGCAATTGCCATGTTTAACGGTGTTCTGAAGTCATGCTGGTTTTCAATAAGCTCCCGCCCCGCGCGAAAATCACCATCCGGATCTTGCAATTCCTTGAAGAACTCGACCTGCTCATCCACAAGTAGTTGTTCGCAATCAGGCCCGTAGAAAACCGTTTTATCTCCCCTTCGCAATTCGGCAGCGCTGCAACTCTCGGCTTGGCGTTCCGCCGTGCTCACTATTTTTAGAACCCTTGGGCTTAGTTTGTACACCACTCGCTTTGCCTTCTTACGCCTCAGGGTCCCAAGAGCCTGAAGGAACTTCTGCCTATTTTCATCCGTGATCCGACCAGATTTGATTTTTGCACGCTTTAGAGAAGCTGAAACAATCTGTTCGCACTTTTCGAGTGGGAACTTTGTGGTATACGATGTCCTATTTTTTGGATCCCCATTGCCTTTGGACTCCTCGTCAATGGACTGGAGGCGCCTAAACATCTCCTCTGCAACTTCTTCAGCAGTATAGGTTTTGTGCTCAATACGAGTTTTAAACGTCGCCCTCTCCTGGGTCACAGCCTGCTCAAACTCAATCGATACATCTTCTGACTCCACTTGGGTTGGCAAACCAACGAAACCTTGCTCTAGAATTCGATATTCTCCCTTTTTTGTAAACTCGCTGGTATCCTCTTCACGCGTGTAATCCAGATTGTGAAGCTCAAAGTGATAGGGGGAAGAGGCTGCAATCGATGATGTTAGGCGTCTTTCGATCTCCAGGATTTCATTGACCAAATGTCGGATACGACCTGACCAAGCATCATGATTAAAAACGGTTACTACAGGATCCTGGCCACTCCAGCCATCGGGACGTCGCAACCCTCTACCGAGAACCTGTGCGATCAGGAGTTTGCTATTAAAAGCACGCTCCTGATGCGGAACAATCTGGAAGACGTTTTTAACATCCCATCCCTCGCTCAGCATTGAGACCGAGACGATCCATTCCACCTTGCTCTTGGGGCTATCCACCATTTTGAGGGACGCAACGTTGGGTTGGTGTTCCTTGGCAGATGTTACAGGAAGTACTTTCCTCGAGGCATCTTCTGCAGAGATCTCTTCCCATTCCTCCAGAAACTCTCTAAGTTCTTCAGCAACCCGTTTGCAGTCGACAATCCCCTTAGTAACGATAATGGTCAGTGGCTTAATGCCGCGTCTTTTTAAGCGTTTCTCCCAGTCTTTGTGTCGGTTGTAGATGAGCTGCCACTTTTCCTCAGGATTATCGGCTTCCGGCATCTCTGCAACATATTCAACCTTTTTAACCCAGCGATCCTCAATGGCTTGCCAAAGAGAGTAGCGGCTTACAACGTCCGAAAAATAATCGTCACCCACATAGCACGTGCCAGAAACACCCACTGCGATCCTGAATCCATACTCCGGATGAAGGAGGAATTCTTTCCACTTCTTCGCTCCTGTCCCCGTCTCATTGGCTACGTGATGCGCCTCATCGCAGAAAACGACAACTCGTTCGCCACGGCCCTTCAAACTGTCTCTAACGGAGGACTTGACGTGCTCAAGGATAGCGTGATAATTCTCCACGCAAATGGATCCATCCACGATTGTTTCGGAGGCGTTGATGACCCGAGGTGCATGTACCCTTGCGGCCTCAGGCAATGCGTCCCGAAGATCAGAATCTCCTGACAGATCGCGGAATTTCTCCAACAAGCCAGCCTCAATGGTATTAGAAGGACATAGTACGAGGACACGGTCAACAGCTCCTTCCGCAAGCAATATTGCCGCCAATCCGTACAGGACGTAGCTTTTTCCTGTACCTGTAGCTAAATCAATGGAGCAAGAAAGCTGATCCGGGAGCTGGAGATGCCGTTCCATCCCAGACCATGGGCCATAGCGCTGTTGGAGTTCATCGTTAGCATCATGGTTCTCTTTTGCCAGCTCTCTCAAGTTGGCATACCTGCCTCCAAGCAAATACCTCAATGTTGTACGGATCGTCTCCTTCTGATATTCCCGATGACCACATAGCTCATCAAGGAATTCTTCGTATCGCGATTCATCCCAAGTAGCAGGATCGATGTTCGTTGAAACTCGAAGAACGAGATCTTCGTTCCGGAAAGTCTTCCGGTCACCACGCGTTGTCATGACCTAGGCTTAGACCTTTCTACCTTCTTGCGAATTTGCTTCGATGTACGTTTCCGTACTTGTGGGCGGGAGATGCCTCTGGTTCGCTTCTTAAACTCCGAAACTTCAAGAACTTCACGTGCCTCGTTGCCGTAAATGTCAATGAAAACAGCCATCATCTTTTTCTTCAGCATTTTGAGCGGGAACCACACTCTCCAACCCTGTGCTCTTAAGCCATCAGCATAGAAAACCGAATCCATATCAAAATTCTGTGATTTTTCATCGAAATTACAATCGAGCATCACCATGGAGAGGGTTTCGAGGTTTCCTTTCTTGTGCACGGGGTCGCGTACCACAGCATCACTTTTGAATGTTTTGATGCGGATGAACCCTTGATCCTCAGCACCTGTCTTACCTTTACGAATACCGCACTCGAATTTAAGCTCCGGTGTCCGAATAAAGTCAAAACCGACAGCTTCCACTGTGTCGTTAACCGCTAATTCATCCGACGGTTGTTTGAGAGCTGTAAACTCCTTCTGATGTAGTTCATTGATGATTGAATATGGGATCCGGAGAGCGTAATAACGAACACCATCGAGTGCGATATAATCTTGCTGAAAATCGAAAGTCATGGCCGGCGCAATGATGAACAACCGATTGCCCACCCGAGTGCCTAGCGCCTCATGAAGGCTCTCAATGGTTGTCTCATCAATTCGGCCTCCTGGTCTTTCCGTGTGATTGTAAACAAGGGCACTTGATCCCTTAAGGTAGCCATCGAGAGCTATACCACCAACCCTATGTGGTTCATCCCGACACTGAAAGAGCTGCAATGCGAAGAACCTCCACGATTCCCAAGATAGCTGTCTCAAACTGGAGAAATCATAGAGGCCAGCATTGTGTAAATCGAAGGGAGACGGCTTGAGAGATTTGCCTGAATTGCCGATTTTCTCTCGGAGGCGCAGCATCCGCTGCTGAATTGTGTATATAGCCAACTTGCCACTATCCATGGCAATCCACCGGCGCTTGAGTTTTTCAGCAACCGCAGGAGTAGTACCCGATCCGGCGAACGCGTCCAGGACTATATCGCCTGGATTTGATGAAGCCTCTATAACACGCGCTAACAACCCCTCTGGTTTCTGAGTCGGGTATCCTGTATCTTGGCTTGCAAAACTAACAACCTGAAGGGATGTGACTCCCTCCTTCTGGAAGACTCCCCACACGTCCTCGATAGGCAACCCTTTGCCTTTAGGCCTCCCTCCCCACCGCTCATAATCAGGGGGGTAAGGGACATAGGTCTTGTTAAAAATCATCCCGCTGGAGTTCGCGGTGTAAAAGAGCAACGTCTCATGGTTCCTGATCCAATTGTTCGCCATCGATTTGTATCCGGAAACCCATCCAAGCCTCCAGATGATTTCTCTAACAAATCTGTTTTCGCCGAAGATCTCGTCAGCGATAAGTTTTATTGCATGGACTTTCTTCCAATCAAGATGAATGTAAATCGAACCATTATGGCTGAGTAGCTCCCGCATCAATACAAGACGCTTACGCAGAAATTCCAGGAATTGTGCTCCCGCGATCTTGTCTTGATAGGCCTTTTGATCTTCTGTGCCACGGAACTCCTGCTTCGTCGCAAAGGGAGGATCTATATAAATCAACCGCACACCGGGTGAACCATCAGCATTGCATAGCTTTCCTGCTTTCTTCATCTCCATCAGGGATTTCATCGCTTGCAGGTTATCTCCGAAGATGAGCATATTCTTCCAACCGTCCTTGCCGTTTACGCCATTTCCGCCGAAAGTACGGACTGCCTGGAGAGGAACCCCTAGTGTGTTGGCAAGGATGTCCTCCTCTCGTTCCTTCCCATGGTACACAAGCTCGTACTCACGCTTTTCCGGAGGGAAGAGGATCCGACTCCACTCAGGGGAAAGTTCTTCCCCCTGTTGAAGTAACCGTATGATTTCCTGACGCTGCTCAGGTGTCACTAAACAACCTCCTTTTTCTTATCAGCATAGTAGACCTATTCTACGCGTTAGCGGCGCGGGAGACTACATCTAACCGCGTGTTGCTCCAAGTGATACCGGTTTAACGAACCGGGCCGGGCAGGATGCTGAGCAGCTTGTCGGACTCTATGGGCTTGACGAGGTAGCCGTCGGCGCCCAGCTCGCGGGCCTTCTGGCGGTACTCGGGGAGGTCGCAGGCGGTGATCAGGTAGACGGGCCTCTCCGGGAAAATCCTCTTGGCCTCCCGGAGGATGTCGAATCCCTCAGGGGAAACCGCTGATATGTCGCGCTCCTTCAGGATGATTTCCGAAAGGACGAAGTCCGGCTGGTGCACCTTCAGCAACTCCAGAGCTTCCACTGCTGTGGTTGCCACCCAGCAGGTAATCCCCCGTTTCTCGAAAATGAGGCGTATGCTTTCCAGCGTCTCTTTCTCCGGATCCACGATGAGGATGCTGGCCGCCGAGGGAGCTCTTTTGATGGCTCTCATGGGCTGTTCCGGAGCCGAAGAGACTGTCGCCATCTCCACGGGAGCCGGACGATCGGCTTGGCGCTTCGGGATGACGATGGTGAAGGTGGTACCGACGCCATTTTGGCTCTCCACATGGATGGAGGCGTTATGGGCCCGAAGGATGTTCTGCACGATGGCCAGTCCCAAGCCGGAGCCTTTTTCTTTTGTCGTGTAGAAGGGGGCGAAGATGAGCCGCTGCTCACTTTCTGGGATGCCAGCGCCGGCGTCACGAACCTTGACAATCAGCTGATCTCCCTCCGGGAAGGCGACGATGTCCAGCAGGCCTGGTTTCTCCCCGTTGCCCACCATCGCCTCGGTGGCGTTGGTGAAGAGGTTCAAGAAGACCTGCTTCATCTGGTTGCGGTCCGCCTCCACAGTCAGGCCGTTTTGGCTGTAGCCCTTGCGGACTTCAATGCGGTTTTGGTGGAGATCGTTCTCCAACAGAGCCAAGACGCTGTCGATCGCCTGAGCCATCTCAATTGGCTTGAAATCGGGTGCCTTTGGCCTAGCGTAGACCATGAGCTGTCTCACCAAGTCGTCGATCCGCTCCGCCTCGGCCAAAGCCAGTTTTGAGTAGCGGTCGCGGAAGTCCGGATCGTTGTACTTCTCCGGGAGCATTTCGAGAAAGCCATGGATCGTCGACAAGGGATTCTTGATCTCGTGGGCCATGTCGGCGGCGAACTTGCCGATCGTGCTCAACCGCTCGGAGTGGAGGAGTTGATCCCGCGTGTCCCGGAGCTCCTCGTAGGCTTGGGCGTTCTCAATGGCCATGGCCGCCTGGGAAGCGAGAGCTGAGAAGACACTCAGGTCGTCCTGGTCGTAGACATCTCCGGAGATCTTCTCTCCCAGCATGAGGAATCCCTGGAGCCTGCCGTGGATGAAGCTGGGAACGCAGACGAGGGTCTGCAGGCGCTCCATCTCCCACAAGGCGTATTTGAGGACCGCCATCGCCGGTTTGGTTTCTGCATTCTTGGGCATTCGCTCGAGCTCGGCCTTGAGTTCCTGGTAGACGACCGGCTCCCGACGCTTAGCCAGCAGGGCGACCAGCTTAGTCGATTCTTCAACTCGGAGCGACCCAACCGGCTTCTTGAGTTTGCCTTGGGAGGCCGCCGCAACGAAGGTGGGCTCGTCTTTATCTTTGAGGAAGATGGTGGCGTGACTGATCCGTACGTTGCTGACGAGAACCCGGACGATGAGATTGAGGAGCCTGGGCAGGCTGCGGATCCGCGTCATCCCGATGCTGGCGGCACGCAAGGTTTCCCGGTAGCGCCGCTGCTCTCTGAAGAAAAGCTTATGCCGAACCAGCCAGAGGATCCGGCTCAGGCGCTGCCTCAATTCAGCCATGGAAGGACGCATTTGGCTTCCCCTGTTCAGGCCGCTCCGGAATCCAGGAGCGCCTGAATCTGGGCCAGGATTTTCTGTTTCCGGAATGGCTTGACGATGTAGTCGTCCGCCCCCAGGTTCATCGCCTCGGTGGCTACGTCGGTGGACTCGTAGCCGGTTACGATAACGACGCGGACATTGGGTTTGAGCTCCTTGATCTTCCGCAGCGCCTCCATCCCGCTCACTTTCGGCATCTTGATGTCCAGGAGTGCCACGGCCGGGTCGTTGGCCTTGATATGCTCGATCGCCTCCTCACCGTTGGCCGTGAAGGAGAGCTCGTACTCGTCGCCGAGCATGTGCTTGAGAGTTTCCCGCACTCCTTCCTCGTCGTCGCAGATCATGATATTCGCCTTCTTCATCTCGCTGTTCCTCCTCTCACAGAACAACCGGGTTGGTGACCGATATGAGTTTTGCCACTGATCGGTTGGCGTTGAGGATCTGGTGCGGCGTGGAGGCATCCAGATAAAGCGTGCTTCCCTTGGGAATCCGGTAGCTCTCCTCGCCCACCTCAATGTCCGCGGTTCCCTCCAGACCAAACAGCCACCGCTCGGTCCCTTTGGGATACTCCTCTTTCGACGTCTTGCCGCCGGGCTGAAGGACGATCAGTTGCGGCAGCATGTTTTTCTTGGAAACCTGGCTCGTCAGAAGGATCGCGGAGGCCTTCTCATCGTAGGTGTAGGTCTGAGTCCCTTTGGCCTTCGGCTCCAGAAAGACGGCCTCTTTGCGAGGCACCTCAAGGCCGCGGTAGAGATCCGCCATGCTGACCTTCAAGGCCTCGGCCACCTTCTCAATAGTCCTGAAATTGCCGCCGCCCTTGCCGTTTTCGATGCGGCTTAAGGAGCCGACGGCGACCCCGCTCTTTTTCGCCAGCTTCTCCAGGCTAAACCCACGCTCTTTTCTAAGTTCCCGAATCCGGACTCCCAGATCCATGCGTCACCTCCCCTCGTTTCCATCAGAAACCATACCACAAAAATATGAAGATTTCAACCGAATATATTCAAGAAGACGAAGATCAGCCGCCTGCTCCCACAAAGGACTCCATCTCCGTATAATTGTCTCAACTTACTATAAATAAACATGTTATGACCGTATTCCTCCACACGCAGGTGATCCACAAAAATTTGAATACTAGACTTGACAAAAACATGAAGTATATGCCATACTTCCCTTTGAAGCCTTGAAAGGGGGGCTCCCGATGCTGGAACAGTTCAATCTCTACTGGCGGTGGTTGAGGATCAAGCGGGTAAAGGTCCGCCGGTACGTCCGGGTGGAGTTGCCAGGCTTCTCCCGCTTGAACGAGAAGGCTTCCGGGGACAATTTCCCGGTTCTGGCCAGAACACTGGCCAAGGCCGAGTAACGTTCCGATAAAGGCAAACCCAGCCGAAAGGCGGGGACGCAAAGCCACAGGGCCCGTCCAACTCCATGGGCGGGAAGCCGGGCTGCCGGAATCAGTGATGGTTCAGGCAGCCCGGTTCGTTTTACGGAGAGGAGGTGAAGTCGCATGGATCGGAAGATGGTTGTCGATTTGATCAGAAACAAGATGGTTCAATGCCCCATGGGAAGGCAGCGCATCTGGCTCACCCGGTGTTTCGAGATCACGGTGCGTTCCGACCAAGTGGCGGAGGTGGACGAGTACGAGACTTACGGCAACGGAAACGGCGCTGAGGTCCGTAACGGCAAGAGTGGCGGCGCCAAGAACCGCGCCGGCATGCTCCACGTCGGGCGCAGCATCGTCTCCCTGAAGGACGGTCGGGTAATCGAGGAAGGAAAACGCGGCCGCAGTTGACCTTCGCCGCGAGAAAGAGTAGGGTAGCCAACTATGGCAAGCGTGTTGCTGGTAGATGACGAGAAAGAAGCCACAGAGGCCCTGAAGAGTTACTTCGATCTTCAGGACATCCCCTGCTGGGTGGCGCACGATGGCGACCAAGCCCTGCGCCTTGTCGATGAGCACAAGCCGGATCTGGTGCTGCTGGATGTCCGGCTGGAAGGAAGCAGCTTGAGCGGCCTGGACGTGCTGAAAGAGGTCAAGCGGAAGGCGCCTTCGGCCAAGGCGTTCATGGTGACCGGTTACGACGACCCCCAGTCACACGCCAGAGCCGAAGAGCTGGGCGCCGACGGCTACCTCGAAAAACCGCTCTCAGCCGAGAAGATTCTGAAGGTTCTCAAGGACGTTACCGGGCAGGGCTCTTGAGCGCAAGGCCCGCATCACCGCTTCCTGACGAGGCCATGCTCAATGGCGGTCTTTCGGACGAGATCCGCTAGGGTCCTCAATCCCTCCTCTTTGAACGGGTTGCCTTCCCACCGCTTGGCCGGCATGGCTTTCAGGATTTCTTCCTCCTCCTTCAGGCGAGGGTGCAGATAGAAGATGTAGTCCTTCGGCTGGAACTCGCATGCCAGAAGCCGCTTGGCCGCCTCTGACGGATGGTCGTCCAACCCCAGAAGGTCCATGAGGACGATGTCCGGGTGGGCTGCAAGCAGGATCCCGGCCGCCTGATCCGCGCTGGAAGCCAGGTAGACCTTGTAGACCCCCCCGCAGTAGGAGGCGCTCCCGAAAAACTCCTCCATGATGTGGGAAAGCGTGATGACCGGCTCGAAGATGAGAAGCTGGGCCACCGGCTGGCCCGGCACAGCCTCCCGCACCCTCACTCCCAGCACAATCTCCCGGAGCTCATCGCTGTCCTTGTCGGTAAGAAGGGCGTCCACTGTCTTGACCAGCTTTTCCAAGGCCAGCGGCTTGGCGAAGAAGGCGTCGCAGCCAATGGCTTTTACGCCCGCCTCCCGATCGGGGAATCCGGTAACCACAACTACCTTCGTTCCCGGTGTGCTTCTTTTGATGTACCGTAAAACCTCCTCCCCCGGCAGGCCCGGCATCTTGAGATCCAGGAGAACCAGATCCACCGGCTCCCGCTCCAAGGTGGAGATCGCTTCATCCCCGGAGGCGGCCTTCACAACCCGGTAGCCGCGATTCAGAAAGAATTCCGAAAAGACCTCCGTCACCCTCGGTTCGTCATCCACTACAAGCAGTCTGAACTCCATCTACGCTTTCTCCCTCCCTGCGATTTCTGCAGCCGCCTCATCCAGCTTGGCCTTGAGAAGTTTATGGTTGAGCGGCTTGACCAGGTAATCTCTGGCCCCCATCCTCAGGGACTTTTGCTTGAGGTCCTCGTCGTTGAAGCCGGTCAGCACGTAGACGATGATGTCCGGGTTGCTTTCCTTGGCTTCCCTCAGCACCGTCAGGCCGCTAATGTCCTTGAGATAAAGGTCCAAGAGCAGGAGGGGCGGCTTCTCATCCTTAAGGACCCGGATCGCTTCCTCCCCCTGATGGGCCAGCTGCACGTCGAATCCCCAGATCTCCTTCAGGATGTTGGCCAAACCGCTGGCCGCCGGCTCCTCATCCTCCACCAGCAGGATCCTAAGCGGCATGGTCTACCTCCTCCTTCTTGATGATCGGAAGGTCCACGACGAAGCGGGTCCACTTGGTGTGCTCCGAGTAGGTCCTGATCCTGCCTCCATGAGTTTCAATGATCCGCTTGATGAAGTAAAGCCCCAAACCGTGGCCACCCATGCCGCGGCCTTTTACCCCGGTGGCCTTGGTAGTAAACCACGGCTGGAAAATCCGGCGCATGTCCTCCTTCTCAATCCCGATCCCGTCGTCCTGGATGGTGACGGTGATCCAGCCCTCCTTCTCCTCGGCCTGCACCCGTATCCGACCTCTGTAGGGCTCCGGCGGGGCGGGAATCTTTCCGCGGCTAATCTGGTAGATCTTTTCCCTTATCGCGTCCAGGGCATTGTCGAGAATGTTCATGAAGGTGTCGTGGATCTGGGCGGGGTTTCCTGAAAGGGGGGAAAGCTCCTTGGGCACCCCGTTCAGGATCTCCGCATCCAGATGCTCTCCCTCCACCTGCTCCTTGGTGTGTTTGATCTTCACAAAGTCAATGGCCTGCTCTATCAGCGGCGGCACTTCGATCGGTTTGAAGTTCTCCGGAATCGCCTTGGCCAGACTCATGATCCCCTTGGAGATCTGGCCGCCCATCTCCGCCGCTTCCGCAATCTTCTTCATCTCATGATACATCTTGTCGAGCCATTTGGCAGCCTCCTCCGGAGGAAGGTTGCGCAGATCTTTTCCCGTCAGCGACAGCACGGGCGAGGCGGCCAGGATCGCAATGACGTTGAGCCGATTGTTGAACTGGTGGGAGACTCCGTAGGAGATGTCCGCGGCAGTCTGCTCAATCGCCTCCTTGATGAGCCGCTGCTCCTCCGCCTCGTGAAGCTGGGCATTCTCGATGGCCAGCGCCGCCTGGTTGGCCAGCACCATTAGGACGTTCAGGTCGTCCTGGCTCCAGACTCTCCCAGAGTACTTCTCCCCGAGCACCACAAATCCGAAGAGCTTGTTCTGCTTGAAAGCCGGAATCACCACGGAGGCGTGAAGTCGTTCGAGGTCCTCAACCATCTCTCGCCATTGCCGAGAGACGCTCTGTTGCTGGAGTCTCAGCTCCTCCTGCACCTGGGGAAGCCGCCCAGTGGCCAGATCTTTGGGAAGAACGGCATCGCTTTCGATCGAGTCGGGAAGAGAAGAATCTTTCCGAGGCGGATGATGCCGGACTGCTCGGCATTCGTAGACACCCTTTTCCTCGTTATGGAGGTAGATGGCAGCGTGAGTGAGATGAAGGATGTTTACAATGCTTTTGACAATCGCCTTCACAAGGACCCTGAGTCTTGTGAAACGCATCATGCCTTGGGAAATTTTACGGAGCGCTTCATGCGCCTTGCGTTCTTCGGCGAGAAGGCGATCTTCAGCGCGTCGCTGGAAGTGAAGATTGACGTAGTGGGCTGCGGTCGCCAACACTGCGTATCCGACCAGAAGCCACACCCACCACTTAGACCCCAGGGTTCGCTCCAACTGCGGTTGCCACACTAAAGCTGAAAGGAGCGGTAATCCCAAAACTAAGGCATATACTATTGCGAAAACCGCTGTCCGCCTGATTGCAAGGTTGATGTCCATGAGGCGGTGTCGGATGATGGCATAAGAGGCGATCAGCACATAGAGAGGGATGGCGTAGGTTCCATACGGGGCAAGAAGAGGGAGGCGAATATCGAAAACGATAAGGAAATTATCAATGCCGCCAGAATAACCAATGAGTGAACCGATCAGCAAATATCTGAGCTGTGCCTTGGAGATACCTGATGCGTGAAGGTAAGCTCGCCAGATCAGCCACAATCCGCATGTTGCACACACGATAAAGAATGCAAAGAGGAGTGGATACATGGGGCCTGCTTCAACGAGATTATTAAGGCCAGGGCGCGCCCGGACTCCTGACATAAAAATCGGAGCGTTGAGGGCGCTTAGTCCTGAGAAAAACGTGGCACCGATCGCTGCGATCCTCAGGAGAGTGCGGTACACTCTCTTTGGCGAAATCAGGGCAAAAGTGAAGCTAAGAAATAAAACTGGGATGAATGCCGCGAAGATGTGGAGAGGGCGCGACCACAATAAGGAGCGCGCCGCTTCTTCCGACGAAACATGTTGCGTGAAACATAAAGCCCAGAGTGCGATGCACAGGGAATATGCGGAGAAAATTCTATGAAGCCGGGCCTTCCCCTTCATGAAGACGAGCGAGGCGAGAAAACTTGTGGAGAAAAACGTTACCCAAGCAGATAAAACAAAGTGGGACATTATTTCTGCATCATTGCGCGATCACCGACATCACGCTGACTCGTATCAGGCTTTGGAAGGAAACCGCTGACTCTGTTTCTATACGCCGTATATTCGGTACCGAATTTTGAGACCAGATGCTGCTCCTCCGTGCGGGCGCGGACTGCATACGCAGCCAACTGGATCATTGCAATGATGACCGCGATGCCTAAACCGCTGAGGAATGCGAGGAGCCCGAAGAATTCCACGGTACTCCCAAAATAGTATGGGTGGCGAAGGTACTTGTACGGGCCAATAGATGTAACGAGGGATTCCTGCTCGGACGGCGGAGCAACGTATACAGTCCAACTTGGTCCGAGCGCACGTACTGCCCATCTCCTCAAGGCCATGCCAAAAACAAATAGAGAAATGCCTACCACTCGCATCATGTTGCTGGAGAGCAGATTTGGATAACTATAGAAATAGAGGGATAGGCAGAATAGGACGGAGACCGTGTAGATGACTATGGGGAGGCTTTCAATCAAGTACGACACGAACCCTTTTCCGGCAGGATTAAGTACGTCGAAAAGTTCTCGTCTTGACTTAAAGGTGTGGCGAGAACGCTCGAGTAGAATTAGGGCAACTGCTAAGCCAACGAGAACCGGTTCTCCCCCCAATATTCACCTCGGTTCAGAGATGACGATAGCCACGTTCTTCCCCCCGAAACCGAACGTGTTCGCTAACGCAATTTTGATCTTCGCCTTAACCGATACATTAGGACAGTAGTTAAGATCGCACTCCGGGTCCGGCTCTTTGTAATTTATGGTTGGAGGGATTAAATCCTCTCGGAGCGCCCGTGTTGCTGCCACCAATTCGATGATCCCACATGCTCCCTGACTGTGCCCGATCATAGATTTAATCGAGCTCATGGGAATATCGTATGACCGTTTGCCAAACAGACTCTTTAGCGCTCTGGTTTCGATAATGTCACCGACAGGATCTCCTGTGCCATGCAACTTTATGTAATCCACATCTTCGACGGATACGCCAGCGTCCAACAAGGCTAACCGCATCGCCTCAGCAGGTTGGATCCCGGAGGGTTCTTCGGCTATTGGATGAAAAGCGTCGCATGTTTCACCATAGCCAGGAATTTCCGCATAAATCCTCGCTCCTCTTTGGCGGGCTGCTTTTGCTGTTTCGAGTATCATGGCCCCTGCGCCTTCAGACAAAGCAATGCCGTCCCGCGTCTTATCAAAAGGCCTGGGTGTAGTCGATGGTATCCCATTTGCTTTAGTTAATAAGTTGCTGGCGCAATACGAACCAAAAATAGGTGGATAAAGAAGTGCCTCGGAGGCGCAAACGATCATGGCATCTACTCGACCTGACTTGATGAGGGATATGGCGTATCCTATCGCCTCTGCTCCAGACACGCAGCCGGAAGAAAAGGTGGCACTTGGCCCTGTAACATTAAGCTCGATGGATATTGCCGAAGAACAGGCATTGGGGAAAGTGGAAGCAGCGGTAAATGGATTGAGCCTCTTATAGCCTTTTTCTCTGAAAATCTCGTACTGCTGAAACGCCCAGCCCTGACCAGCAGTCGCTGTTCCAGCAGCTACTCCAACTCGATCTTTCCTAATCGATTCCACGGCGAGTCCAGCATCGGCCACTGCTAATTTCACAGCGGATAAGGCAAGCTGCACAAAACGATCAAGGCGTCTAGCCTTCTTGGGATCTATGAAATCAAGCGGATTAAAGTCAGTGACTTCGCCAGCCACAGTGCAAGTGAATGGGGTCGCATCAAAAGAGGTTATCCTCTTAATGCCAGAAGCCCCTGCGGCAAGGGAACGCCAAAATTCATCATTGCCAATCCCAATAGGGGATATGACGCCTAACCCAGTTACTACAATCCGCTTATTTTCAGGATCCATCTTGAAGCTCCCCAAACCCATGCTTCAACCCCTCATCTTCCCAACACCTCGCACCTACCTAAAAAGAACGACGGCTAGGTTGAACCTAGCCGTTTGATCACTGAGCCCTGGTTTTTTGTGCTTTGCTATGCGAACGTTGCTTTACGCGATGCCGCCCTCTTCGTGTTCGGTTGTCATTCTGTTCCAAAAACTGGTCGATTGCCCGGAGTGCCAAGCGGCTCCTCGGAACCACGCCCTTCTGGAGCCAGCGGTATGCGGTAAAAGTGTGGACTCCGACCTCATGGGCCAACGCATCATAGCTGAGGCCCAGTTTTGCCTTGAGTTTCCGCAATTGGACGATTCGGTTGTTCTGCACATTAAGGTATGGTAGCAGATGTGTACGCAGTCAGCAACTATAAATTACGGGGTGGCGGAGGAAATTATGGAGAAACAGGTGAAACGGGTACCCTGAGGACCCGCTCACGGATGGAGCTTTGCCTATCACCCAGCATCACTTGGATCTGCTCAATGATCGCGGTGGTGGAATCCCAGGGTTTGGTGAGGAATCTGACGAGCCCGCATTGCCGGATTGCGGCGCTCTGAAACTCAACGTCGAATTCTCCGGCGACCAGTAGGATCTTGAGTTCTGGACGAACCTGCCGGATTGCCTTCAGCGTTTCCAGGATTTTACTGGACGACCCGGAGGGCAATTCCAGCGGGCTTTCCTCGCAGATCGCTTTCAGGGCTTCATCGAGAGATCCGGTGGGGCGATCCAGGTCCCAAATGAGCAAGCGGGCCGTTCCATGATCTCGGAGGAGTTGGGCAATCTCATGCGGCTGCCCGGCAAAAACCAACTCGTACTGGCAGCCCAGCATCAGCTGGAACGCCTCGCGCATGCCGTGGTAGCTCTCGCAGATTAGGATCGGCCCTGAGGACTTCCCTTCGGTAAAGGTGTATTCCATCCTGAACCAAGGATACCAGACCCAGTGGCAGCCCGTCAATCAGAATTTTGACGAAAAGCGAAGGAAAACTCCTAAAAACTGAATGTTGTATAGCTCCCTGTGCGATTGCCGGTCTTAGGCCTTACGCTTCTCCCTCGCTGCCTGAGCACTCTTACTCTCGCCCCGAATCCATGCTTCGTGCCGCTCTTTGCTCCGCTGGGCCCAGCGCTCCTGGTGCTCCCTGAGCAACTCAGCGTCGCCTCCCTCAATCAGGGCGGTCAGCTCCTCACGCCTGGCATCCGCCAGATTCTTCGCCTGAGGCCACTTCTCCTTGACCTGACGCTTCAGCTCCTGAATCGCCGTACGCGGAGCCTTCGGAACTGGAGTCTTTCTCTTGGCCGGTCCTTGCTTGACCGCCTTCTTCACCTGAGCTTTCTTCGCTGCTTTTTTCTTTGCCATCTCATCTCCTCCCCGGTTGTTTCCTGATCCACTTCTTCCTCCGCTGCAGACCGAAGAACCGCCGCAGCACGTCGTTGAAACTTCGCCCGGCCCCACGGCGCCTCGAGAGCGTACGGTAGACCTGATCGTCCACCCGGACGACGACTCCGTGGGGTCCTTTCTGTACCGATTTGAGTGTCATCCTTACCCCTTCTTGGCTCGCCAAGCTTCCCATGCCGCCTTGTTGCGGCCTCTGGCGACCTGTTCGATCTCCCTGAGCCGGTCCTGCCGACCCTCCTTTATGCAGGCAACTGCTTCCTCCAACTCCGTCCGGCCCATCCAGTTGAAGCACCGGACCTTGAGTTCCTTCGCCGCTGCTTTGAGTTCCTTGATGGTTCCGGTCCTCGGCTCCGCAGCCACCACTTCAACTGCCGCCTCCCTAGCCGGTGCCTGGCCACCCAGAGCCTTGGCCACGGATCCTTTCCGTGGCACGGTCTGAACGGATCCGTCCGGCATGACCACCGTCCGGTGATTCATGCTGTAGAGCCTGCATGCCGTTGCCAGGTACGGCTCCTTATGGGTGCCCCCCTTGGGGCAGTCCTCAACGCCACACTGCTTCGTTGGCTCCCTCATTTGAGCCCCCTCCCCTGCAGGACACAGGCGAGTTGCTGGCTGCCTTTCCATGTGGCGTACTGCTGATGGATCGCCAACGCCACGGCCATGCCCTTGCTGGTGTAGGCGGAGAGGAGGTCTGCGAGCCGTAATGCCTCTCTTGCATCGAACCACTCGCTGATGTTTGGGCCGTAGACCTGAATCTCGCTCGCGGCAAAGTCCGGCCTGATCCATCCCCACGGTGTTTCGTACCGGTTGGCCTCCAAGTTGTACCGGATTCCACTCTCCCTTCTCCTACAGGTCTGAATCTTCCGTTCTGCGTTCATCTGTCAGCCCTCCCTGTTTTCAGGGGGAGGATGCGGATTCTGGTCCGGAAAGCAAGGCAAAAAGACGCCCCCGAGCCTGTCCGACCCGAGGGCGCTTTGACTCCGGCGGCGCTCCCCGATGGCCCGCCAAGGTGACGGGCCTACCACCGGAAGGAAACCTTGAAACCCTTATAGGGCTCGCCCCATGGAGTAGTCAGCTCCCCCACCTTGGTATGGCCAGCTATAAACGCGCCCGCCTTCAGGGCCTTGAAGGCGAGCTTGCCGCGTTTCCCAGTTCCGAAGAGAACTGCTTGTAGGCGGACCTGATCGCCGCTTCAATGGTGGACGGATCCATCTTCGGAAACTTGGCCGCCAGCCATTGGGAGGCCACCTCCAGTTTCGCCGTCCCTTGGCCGGGCCCCACCAGTTTGTCCTCAGCGAACCGCACCGCCATCCAGGCAAACGACTGCAAGCCCTGGTTGTCGATCTGGTCGATCCCCTTCTTGAGCAGCCGGCCGATCAAAAGCCCGATGATCGGGACGACCGCCAGGATCACCGCCTTAATTAACTCCGTCAAAACAACCCCTAAATCCATCTGCTATCCCTCCCTATTTTTTCCCGTTCAACCTGTCTAAAAAGCGGATCATCTCCCTGTGCTCCTCCCGTTGGTAGCGATTGGCCTCCTTCTCCTCCCGGCCATGCTCCGTGATGGCCTGGTTGATTCGGTTGACCGACTCGGTCAAAGCGTGCAGGTGGTTCTCGATGAGGGTCGCCAGCCGGTCCTCACGCTTGGCATTCTCCCTGAGGACGAATCGGAGCAGCCATCCCAGGCCCACCGCGATGATGATTGAGAGTACGATTCCCAGCCCGTTGCTCGCCGCCATCCTGATGAGCTCGCTGACGCTTACCACCTCACGAAACCTTTCCCAAATTCACAACGCGGATGATCACCTCGTGGTAGCCCCGTTTTGTCCCTGCCTGCCATTCGAACTTGAAGAGCGCGACGTGATCTTCATGGATCTTGGCTGCATCCTGGACGGGATTGTCGGCCGGCTGTAGCGTCCAGGTAAGGTTTCCGCTGGCGTCCACCGTGACATCGGCCGTATTGAGGACGTTCTGGTCGTTCCTGTTGTTGATGATTGCCCCACCAGGGTCGCTCTTGTTGTAGAGCGTCAGGGTCAGCGCGGACAGGGAAGCGCTCGGGATAACCGCTCCCGCCTCGTCCTTCAGCGTGGCTTTGTACTGAGCCGTCGAATTCTGATTCACGGAAAACAGGTTAGGCATCTCTGATCCTCATCAAGATGTGAGTATCCCCTCATTTGCAAAAAGCGGATTCCTGAAATATTCCTGATCCATCGCGCCTACTGAGAAAGACACCCCGCTGTCCATACCGGGGAGAGAGAATGTGTCCCGGTCCATGTAAGCGGTCAAAAACGACTCGGCATCCAACGACGGGCTCGCGACGACCTCCTGCGCCCATAGGATCTGAGCGATAGGGCCGCCGAGGAATATGACCAGGATCCCGAACGCTTCTCCGCTTGAAACCCCGGAGGGAGAGATGATGGCACTCACTCCAGAGATAGTCGGTGTCCCGAGAACCTCACTCGATGCAATGCCGGTTGGTTTGACGAACAGCGCGATGAGCGCCGTCCCGAAGGCTTCAACGGACGCTATGCCTGTTGGCCGGATCGATAAGCTGAGCTTCGGTGTTCCGAATGCCTCCGCTGACGCTACGCTAGTGGGCAGCACATACAAGAGGATCAAAACCATCCCAAAGGATTCCCCGGAGGCAATCGAGGTTGGTTGAATGGCCACTGGCCCAGGCAAGATCGTCAGGGTGCCGAAGGCTTCTGCAGACGAAATCCCGACGGGCTGGATAACATGGTTTATCTTCACGCTCCCAAATGCCTCGGCGGAAGCTATGCCGACAGGTTTGATCTGCAAATTTAACTGAGCGGTTCCGAAAACCTCGGCTGAACCGATCCCGACTGGCTGAACGACCTGAATTTGGATGAACAGCAGGTTTCTGCGCCGATCCGGAAGGAAGATCGCTCGCCACCTTGTGAATCGCGGATCGAAGCTCATTGCGGCATCACCCCGGGGCTGACGAGCTTTTTATGGGGAGAGGCGGCACCACCCTCGGCCCTCTGCTGGCACCCGATGTCCGTATGCTGGGACATGAGACCGCTCAACCACGGAACACCGGCATCTTTCATGTTCGCGCCAGGTTCCAGATCGCCGTTTATCTCATCGGCGTATTGGGGATCCAAGCTCATTTCGGTGCTGTGAAGCGTCACTCCGTGCCCATTCGTGTTGTTGTAGCTGTTGTTATAGCGGTGGAGGAACTGGGACTTGGAATATTCAAAGTCCCATCCCTTGTTGCCGTTGTTGCTCGTGATGCAATTCACATAGAGCTCCGAATAATCCTGGATCATATGGTCAAACCCGTGCTGGCCGTTATCCGTCGAGGTGCAGTTGATGTAGAACCCATAAGTGCCGATATTTACGTTGAGCTCTGAAAACCCGTCCCCCGTGTTCGAGTAAGCGGCGCAGGCGAAGCAAGTTCCTCCCCTGTCAACGTCGAACCCGTCGGCGGAATTATCGTGAGCCTCGCAGTACGCAAAATTCTTGCCTTGGGATACGTCCCATCCTTCGGTGTTCCCATGGGAGCGGCAAGCGCTGAACTGCTCACCCGTGTCGAAACCATCGAGCGTGTTATTTACGGCCTCGCACCGATGGAAATACCACCTCTTGTTGCTTCCGACCGAATCCCAGCCGTCGCCTCCGCAGGCTTCCACCTTGATGTTCTCGAACATGACCACGCGGGTGCTGCTGTCGCTCGTGTTTGTGATCCCGTCACCCGTGGCGTTTTTGACGACCATGTTGGCGAAGTAGAGATGAGAAAAGTTGAGAACGAATCCGTTCGCGTGGGCGCTTGCCTGATCCAACAGCGGCCGGTTATCGCCCTCCGGATCATCACCGGGAGTCGCGTTGTATCCGATGACCTGCATGGGAGAGCTGTTGGTGCTGATTCCCGTCGGTGTGGTGACCAGCTCCTTGTAAGGCGTGGCGGTCTTTTGGATGTAGAGGACGTCGCCGGCAACCGCCATACTGTCAACGCCCTTTTGGATGGTCTTGAAGGCGTTGGCCTCGCTCAGGCCGTCGTTCAGGTCGTCGCCGTTATCACCGTCAACGTAATAGGTGGACATCAGAAGACATCCCCCTCTTGCACTTCGTCCGGAGGAGCCACCAAGGTTGCAGGAAGCCCGGATGGATGAGCCGCCAGGAATTGAGCCTTGACCTGCTCGGTCGGACCCCCTTCATCGTCCACAACCCGCTTTACCCGCCATATCTGCTTCGTGTTGCAGTTGACGACCGTCCAGGATGGATCGATTGCACAGTTCGTAAGATTGCAGTCTATGAAGGTCAGGTTTTTCCCTGTAATCGCCGGCGTATTCGGCCTCCTCTGAGAGAAGTTGCAGCTCCGCACGGTGGAGCCGTCCGGGATCGCCAGCTTGTGCCAGGAGTAGTTGAACCATCCCTCGATGTGCTCAACGGTTCCACGGTCGAATTCCGAAGCATAGTCCGCAGGCCGGTACTTCTCCGTCTTGAGCGGCATTTCCCATGGACGGCGGTTCCTCCACCCTCTGGCGCGCAACTGACCCTTCTCAGCATCCGTCAGATCTCCGTCTCTGACGGAAACGCGATTTATTGCAGCGGGAGAGCGAGGCATTACAACTCCTCGATCTCAACTGCAATGCTCATCTTCGGCGCCCCCACCGTGTTTCTGATGGACAGCTGTTCGGAGTTCACCAGGTAGAGCTCGCGTCCATCCAGCGTCAGGTCAAAACCTCCCCCGAACGAGTTCCAGCTCTCGGCATAGTGCGCCCCGCCCGAGAGTGTTGGCTGCGTCGCCCATGTCGTGTTGATCGTCATCGAGGCCGCTGGGTCGCTGCTGTTGGCCTTTTCCGGCGTGATTGCGCCACCGCCTGTTATGCCACCCGTCGACCTCTGAATTACCGTCCGGATCGCCGTGGAGGTCGTATCCTCACCGCTCACCCGAATGCGTTTTATCCGGATCATCTTGTTTGCGGGAGCGATGATCGTCATGATGTCCTGATTGAGGGTGGGGGATACTCCCTCCCGTCTTACCGTGTAGAGTCTCATTTCCCCTCCTTAAAGCTTGAAGAGCTTGTTAGCCCCGTCGTCCCACTGGACGGTGATGTCCCCTCCGTTGGGCGTCACGGGCAGGCCGGTTGCGGAATCGATGTAGGCGATCAGAGGCGAAGTCGCTTCTACGCCTGTGTCCTTGTAAAGGATCAGCGCCTCGGACGGGTCGCCGCTCACGGCCGAAAACGTCACGTCAGCCGCGTCCGCAATGCCACTACCGGAAGTCTTTCCGGTCAATGCGCCGGATGTCGCAACTCGGGCGGCGGCAAGCACGTCGCTCAGGAACTCGTGCGTCTGGCTGAATGTGTAATCCGCCGCGTCGACGAGGATGACCTTGATGGTGTCGTTCAGCCAGTCGATCGAACCCTCGAGAAACTTCTGTCTGCCCTTGTCATAAAGCGCGTTTGCCATTTATTGAATCCCTCCTCGGTTTATACGATGAACGGCACGAGCGCGACGCTCAGTGCCGCAATCGCCGCTTCCTCCTCGGCCGCCTCGAACGGGTTGAGTAGCCCAAGAACCACGCTCGCTTGGACGGCCACCGCAAGCTGGAGCGCCGCTGCCAGAAGTGCCTTTCCTCCCAGCGGCCAAGCGAAGAGGAAGGCGCACGCCCCCACTGCCGCTCCGAAGATCAGCCGCCTGCGCAGCTTGACCGCCGTCCGGCTCCCTCCGTATCCCAGTGACAGGGCGCCCGGGTAGGCCGCCAGCGCGATGAGGTACCACGGGCTGAACGTCCCCGCCACGATTGCGAAGCCGACCGTACCGCCTGAGATGATCAGCCCGCCGGCGAAGCGGCGAACCCACTTGTTCTTCCGACCGCCGATCCAGTAGAGGGTGGCAAACGCTACGACGAGCAGGAGCTTCGCCGTCGCCAGCCAGCCGACAGACCATTCGCTCATGGCTTGCCGGCCTCCTGTTCCTGTGGGATGAACTTGGAGAGCACGTCGATGAGCCTTTTGATCTGATCGGTCTGCTCGGTCTGGACGACGGTCTGCCAGGAAAAGGTGCAGTGGCCGACCCGACGCTCATCTTTCGTCCCGCCTGCGTAGGTCAGTTCCACCCACATCATGCAGCCGTTCTTGAAGCAGGGGGCCTTGAAGAACGGACAGATCATCGTCCCGGCCATCCCGATGCCAGGCGTGGATCCTTCCTTTGACACGGGAAGGCCGGGCTGCTGGCCTCCCGGAACCGGAACAGGCGGTGTGCCGTTCATCAGACGACGATCTCCTTGTTGAGCCACTCCGCCCGTATCTGGGCCTTGCTCCTGGTGGCCGGGTTGGTTTTCGCCGCCTCAATCTGCCTGCATTTGTTGAGGACCAGCCGGATGCGCCGGTCGACTTCCGCAGTGGAATACTCGTCGAGAGGAAGATTGAGCCAGATCTCCTCCCAGAGGGAGCCGTCGTCCCGAAAGATGTCGTACCGGATGACCACTTCGTCTCTCTCATTCTGATCCACGCTTTTGATGACCGCCTTTGGCATGTCCGCCCTCCTTAATCTTTCTGGAAAATCACGACCTGCACGTAGGCCGGGATGTTGTTTGCTGTAGCTGAAGTTCCCGTGATGGCGGAGTTCCCGGCCGAGCCGGTATTTCCCGTGCCGCCGGAACCTGTCGATCCTGTATGGGTATGACTTGCGGCGGCGTACTCTGACCCGCCGCCACCGCCCGCCTCTTTCTGGTTCTCGGAAGCGGAAATGCTGTGGGTGTGACTCGGGCCAGAATGGTTGTGGCTGGGGCCGACGTAAGAGCCTGCGCCGTGGGAGTGGGTATCAGCCCCGCCGGTGGTGAGCGGGGTGGCGTTGATCCGCATGAACTTGTTGGAGTAGGTCGCCGAGACGTTCGTCCATCCCGGATGGGCCGTCGTGACCGATGAGACGATCCAATCGCCTGTCAGGAACTCCGAGCCTCCGCCACCGGATCCGGCCCACGGTCGGACATCCCGGTAAATGTAGCCCTCGGTCGGGTTGGCGCCGGAATCCTCGAAATTGACGATCTTGGTCTGGCCAACCCGATTGTAGACGTAGCAGATCGGGATGTTGGTCTTGAGGTCTGGCAGGGCCGGCTCCGCAGGACTGGCAGCCTCGGTGCCAACGACCCGTGTCAGCGTGCCCGCCGGCCCTCCGCTGACATCCAGAACGAGAAGATCAATCCTTGGGTTGGATGTCGGGGCGGTGAAATCCGCGCTGTCCCCGCCGGCGAACGTGACGTGGTTGTCATTCCAGTAAATGTTCCGGAAGAATCCCTCGATCTCCGCTCGCGCTACGTCGACTTTCAGGTTCGCCGGCGAGTTGGCCCTCGGGCGAAGGGGAGAGATGTCCCCCTGATAAACGGCGCTGTACGCGTCGCGGTGGTCGCCTGGCGTGAACCCGTCCCCGTCAGCCGGCTTGGTCGACTCCGCCACCGTCTGGGACTGCGCCGGAAATGTCGCTTTACCCATCTGCTTTCCTCCTCAATAAGCCTTTGCGTACCAGTCCACGGTGCCGGCCTTGTAGGCCGGCGCCTCCGAATCCCTCAGCTTGACCTGGAACTGGGTCTTGGTCTTGCTGCCGCTGACGATCTCCGGAACGTAGGGGCTTCCGACCGACGTCACGACGACCGAAATCAGGCTGGGGTCCGCGTTGAACGCCCTTGGATAAGTGATGGTCGACCCCCCGGCCGCCACGCTGACGTTCGACCCGGACTGGATGAGATCCGGCACGTCGAAAATCGCCTGGAAGTCGTAAATCTCCACATCGTGGGCGGTGTTGGTCGTCTTGAACCTGAGCTTGAACTTGAAGTAGCGGCCGGAATAGACGCCTGCCGCGAAGGTTTTCCACCCGGACCAGACCACCCCGTCATCCGACCTGTCGATCTCCACCGTGAGCACCCCGCCGGCCACGTTGGCGACTCCGAGGTTGAGCTGGACGTTGACCGAGAAGATCGCTCCCAGGTCGATCTGCTGGCTCTCGTACGTCCCCTCCACCGTGGTGATCGGCTGCCCGAAGATGTCCCCGGCGGATTGCGCCTGGGTCCAGGTCCCCGTTTTGGTCGCCCACCTTGGGTCCGACCGGAGGCCGATGGCTCGCCGGTAGTAGGCGCTGTTGAAGCTTTTTGTCCACTTGACCTGTCCTTCGCCGCCAAGCGTGCCGGGGATCCCTTCCTTGAACTCGCTGTGGGTGAAGACGACGTTGTTGGCCGGGATCGAGGTGATCGTGATCGAGTCCTGTGCTGCGTTGGCCGAGTAGTTGCCGGAGGTGTCGATCGCCTTGATCCAGTAGGTCTTTGTGCCGGTCGACAGGGAGAACAGGTCGTACGAGTTGGTGGGGATCTTCGTGGCGATGACCACCCCCAGCTCCCAGGACGCTCCCTCCCGGATCTCGTAGCCCCAGATGTCCACGTCCGGGTTCTCGTTCCAGGTGAAATGGAGATGATCGAACGCGAATGAGACGGCGAAACCGGTCACGTCAAGCGGCGGCGCGGTTTTCCCGTCGACGGTGATCGTCGGAGAGGTGACCCCGTCCGACTTGACGCGCATCGTGGAGACCGTCCTGACCTTGGCCTGATAGGTGCTTCCCACCTTGGCGTTGGGCAGGATGACTTTGCTTTTCCCGACGCTCGCCGTGGCCCTCTCCACGAACGCACCGCTGTCCTCGCTCCACTCGATCGAGTAGCCCAGGACGAACTCCCGGTCCAGCGGCTCGGTCCAAGTCACCTCCAGGTTGGAGACGAACACGCCGTCCTTGTTGAGAAACCCGATCGCCTGAATCTGGACGTTGGAGACGTTCGGCGGGACGTCGAACGGCGAGGAAGGAGCGCCGTAGTTGAACAGCTGGATCGAGGTGTCCACCCGGTCGTCGTAAAGCGAGCTGTTGTGCTCCCGGGCCAGAAAAGTCCGCTCCCCGATCTGCTCGTCCTGGATCTGCACGATCCGGAACGGTTTGGCGGTCCATCCCGGCGTAGAGTGGGTGAGTGTCACGATGTCCCCGACCTCCAGATGGATCGTGTCGTGGCCCCCTTTCCAGGACGCCATGACCGTGTGGATCCTGGCGTCGTTGAGCATGAGGGTCGCCAGCCTCAACGCCTGCTGCTGGCGCGTAATCCCGAGCGCCTGAAACTCCTCCTGGACGATATTCTCAAGAAGGAGCGCTTCCCGCTCCGCCTGGTCGATCGCATCAGTCACAACGACATCCACCTTTGCCCAGTTCTGGGTGGGATCCACGTACTTGAGGACGATCTGGTTCGCCCTCTGATCCTGCGGAATCAGGCGGTAGGTCAGGCTGTCCCGGACGATGTTGTCCTCCGTGAAGGCATGCTGGGTCGTGTCGTTCAGGCCCAGGATCCGCAGCTTGATCTTCCCGGCTGAGAAGACAAGGTAACCGTCCATGGTCATCAGGATGTCTCGGATGATGTCCAGATGCGGGCGCCTGGCGTCGATCACGAAATCGATCCGGAACCGTTTGTGCGTGCCGGCCTGCCCGTCCGAAACCAGCACCTCGCATTGGTCGTAAGCGGCTCCGAACGACGCCTCGTCCAGAAAGCTCTTGTCGAGGCCGGCCCCGTACCTCCTGCTGGTCAGGTAATCCCTCAAGGCTGCCACGGGGTTGTCCGACCAGACCTTCGCCGTATCCCAGGCCGACCCGTTCCAGGTTTCCACCTTCAGCCCCTTGACGGTGCAGGCCGTGATGGCGGACCCCTGAAGCTTTTCCGAAGCGGTGAGCGTCGAGGCGAGGTACGCCACGAACCGCAGACTCGGGATGGAGTTGGCTCCGGATGTCGGGGCCCTCGAGTCCACCGCCTGTGTCGCCGTCCCGGTATAGGCGCTGACGGAGACGCCGGGCAGACTGGCGTACGGCTGGTCGTTGATCCGGATGTCGGAAATCGAGTCGATCTCCCCCTCGCACAGAACGATGACCTGCTTGATCGTCTCGCCCGGATCAGTCTGCCAGATGATGTTGCCGGCGATGCGGCCCGTGCCGTAGACAAGCGGGATCGAAAGCTCGTTCGAGACGGTGTTCTGAAGCGGCCCGAAGGCGTAGCGTGGGGACTTGGAGAATTCCCCCAGCCCCCCGAACGAGGGAGAGTCCGGCTCGGGCGCCGTGAAGACGCTGATGATGCTGCCGACCGTGAAGACAAGCGCCGCGACGACCACCGCCGCCTTGATGGCGGTGATGATGGCCGCTCCGGCAGCGATCTGCGCCCCGGCCGTCGCCGCGGCGGCCACAGCCGCCACGATCGCCGTCGTCACCGGGTCGTGGATCCGCCTCGGGTCCGTCTTGCCGGTCGCCAGAAACTGCTCAAGCGTCGGCTGCCGGTGACTGCTCTGCCTGCTGCGGCAAGACTTTCGGTTTCCTGATGATCCGCTTGTTCTCATCAAAGCTGGGCCGGATGGCGCCTACGAAATACCTCAGGTTATGCATCGAGAACGTCGCCACCCGGGACCCCTTCTCCTTTGTCGTTACAAGAAAATGTCCGGGATCGATTACAACTCCGGTGGAGGCCACAAACCGGGCGTCCCTGTCCGGGTCCGGATCCTGGTTGAGGATCAGGACGACGTCGCCCGGCTGGCTCTGCCGGAAATCCACGTACTCCCCGTATTCCATGAGCGCCCGCATGTACCGCTGAGGGTCCTCATCGCTCCAGTCCTCGCCGATCGGCCTTCCGTCGCTGTCCTGGCCGATCCGGTACCCGCGCTCCTCGAACCAGAGAATGACCAGGCCGATGCAGTCGGTCCCATCGAACGACCGGCCGTTGTGCCGGTACGGGATTCCGACGAATCCGGGATCGACGAGGCTATCTGGATCGACCCTAACGCTCATCCCTTGAACACCAGCTCCATCGGGATGCTGGGAAATCCGCCGAAGTTGGCCTGGTTCCCGAAGCGGTTGCTGCAATCGTCGAGGCTTAAGTCGCAGTCCCGCTCGATGTCGTAGGTGTCCCCTGCCTGGGGGGTGGCCGGCAGCGACAAGTCCAGCGTGAACTGGCCGGACTGCGAGGCGATGATCCGTCTTTTTACGCCGATGTTGGCGGCCGTCCCCCCGGTCATGGTGGCGACCCCGATCACCCAGTAGCCGTCGGCTTCGGTGCGGGCGGCATCCTGGATAACCGTGGCCGTGGATCCGGCATCGACCGTCTGGCTGGCCTTCGTATCCTTGAGTGCGGCCGGAGTGACCCCGTTGGCGCATCCGGAGTCCGGCGGCTGGACGGCGAACCTCCACCCGCACCGGAGGCCGAACATCCGCCTTGGCCCCAGCCGCTGGAGAAATCCCAGCCGGCTGATCGCCTCGATCTGGGCCCGGGTGTTCCCGATGATCGGCCGGTCCATGATCCCGTCAAAGACCGACTGGAAATACGTTGCGTCGGAGAGCAGATTGGTGAACACCCGGCGGATGGCGAGCCTGCGGCCGCGGAACTCGTTGTTGGCGATGTAGGAGCTCATCGCCTTGGTCACGTTGTCCACGACGATCCGGATCGAGTCCACCCGGGAGTCGAGGTTGCTCTCCGACTTCTCCCGCCGGATCGCCAGTGGGGTGTAGGTCGCCGGGCTGCTTCCTAAGTCGAAGAACTGAATCGGGTCGTGATGATCGGTAAAGCGCAGCGTCTGGGTGGAGAGGACGAAGTCGTACAGCTCCGTCACCTGCACCTGCTGTTTCTCCTTCTCCGCGGCCACCGGCCCGGGAAGATTCTGCGCCATTACAACCTCACCTCCTGGAGCCGGGTGGCGAAGTCGTAGAGCTGATACGACACCAGCCGGCGCACGAGGATGTCCTCGGTGAAACGGACGACGTAATAGAACTTGTAGTCTCCCGTGATCGCCGCCCCATTCGCGGGCGCTACGGAGAAGGTGGCTTTCGAGACGAAGTTGACGTCGTCGTTGGAGAGGGTGGCCGAGACGGGGGAGCCGTTGACCCGCATCTCGAACGTGCCGGCGGCGGTCTGGACGGGGTACTTGGCCAGGTTGAACACCGTTGTCGATCCGTCGCCGGTGCCGATCGACTCGTTGGTGACCTGGTTGTCATCGGGATTGTCGAACCAGAAGAAATCGAACTGGCCCTTCCGGGCGCTGAAGAAACTACGCAACGTGCCAACGTCGGATTTCGAGACGAACCGCTTTCGGACGATGAACTGGGCGAGCCTGGAGGCCCACATCGATCTGCGCTGCTCCTTGCCGGACTCGAACTCGGTGACCAGCGTCCTCCACTTGTCCCCAGGCTCGAACACGAAATCCGGCACCAGCGGAAAGACGTCCCCGGCCCCCATCAGGCGAACCTCCGCTGGATCTTGCGAAGCTGGCCGTTGTTCTGAAGGATCTCCCGGCTGACCGCTTCGGCGATCGTGTTGGCGTTCCTGAGCAGGAACTCGGCGCCGGTCTGCGGGTCGATAGCGCTCAGGTTGACCACCACCACTGGCTGGGCCGATTCTTCCATCGGCTCGCCCCGGTTAATCTGCTCGAGCAGGCCGCGGTTGCGCGTAGCGGCCCGGCGGTTGACGATGAACTCCCCGGGCTGCACCAGCGCCGGTACCTCTCCGCCGAACTGATAAGAGGGCATGACCGGCCCGCCCAAGTGCTTGGTCTGGGGAGTCGGCCCTCCGAATCCGCCGACGGAGCTGACGGCCGTTGCGATCGGCCCGATGCCAGGGACGGCCTGCAGCGCCTTCAGGATCACCGAGAACACGATCCAGCGGGCGATCAGGTCCGCGATGATCCGCAGCATGGCCCGGCCGAACTCCCTGAAGACATCCTTCGCGCTTTTGACCTCCCGGGTGAAGACCTTGAAGAAGAAGTCGCTCATGGAATTCGACATCGCCGTGGCGGTGTCGGACAGAAACTGCCCCATGGCGCCGAACTCCTTCTTGGTTTTCTTCGCGGATTTCTCCCCCTCCTGGCTCATGTCCTCCAGGGCCTCCCCGGCGTCATCGGCCACCTGCTTCGTTTCCTCCAGCGTGACGTTCAGGTCGGCGAAAATCCGGTTGGCCGCCTCCGTGGCATCCTTTGCAACGGAGATCGCCAGGGTGTAGTTGCCCCACTCATTGACCGCAACCTGAGCCTCCTCAACCCAGAGCTCGAACTGGCGGATGAGCCTCTCCTGTTCCGGAGTCAGCTCCTGGGTGCTGTTTTTGACCTGCTGGATCTTCTCGTTGTATTCCAGCAGCTGCGCGACCGCCTCCCGGGCCCGGATCTCCTGGGTGGACATCCCGCCAAGAAGGATGGTCAGCTGCTCCGTGAAGTTCTTCAGGGCGGGTGCCACCCTGTCGAAGAGAGTGATCTTCAGGTTCTCGAAAGCGATGGTGAGCTGCTTGATCTTGCTGGCGGTGCTCTCGGCCCGCTTGGCCGCTTCCTCGGTCAGGGCCGAGTTGCTCCGCCACGCCTCGTCGGCGACCTTCAAAGCCTCAACCAAGTCACCTATGTTGGCGGTGACCTTGCCGAATTCCCGGACCAGTCGGACATCGGCTAGGCCGACCTCCTCCAAGGTCGACCGAACGCTCCCGCCGGCCTCGTCGATCCTCCTCAATCCGTCGATGAACGAGACGATCGCCTGCGCCGCATCCTCCTGGAAGGCTCTCCGGAACTCCTCCGCCGTCTGGCCGGCGACCTTGGCGAACTTCTGCAGGTTCTCGTTGCCGGTGATGACGGCGTCCTTCATGATGAGGGCGACCTTCTGGAAGGCGGTCGAGGCCGCCTGGGCCTCGCCGCCGCTGGCCTTGATGGCGGCCGCGAAGGCGAGGGTCTGGGCTTCGGTCAGGTTCACCTGCCGGCCGAAGGAGGCGAGGTTCTTGGCGATGTCGATGATCTCGCTCTCCCGGGCGGCGAATTTGTTTCCGAGGTCGACGATCGTGGCACCCAGCCGGTCAACGTTCTCCTGGCTGCCGCCGATGACGTTGATGAAGCGGCTTAAAGAGAGGGCGGCCTGCTCACCCTGGATGTCGGTGGTGATCCCCAGCTGGGCGATCACCTTCGTGAACTTGGTCAGGTTGTTGACCCCCCGGATGCCCAGCTGGCCGGCGATCTCCCCGATCTTCGCCAGCTCCGAAGCCGTGACCGGCATGGTCAGGGAGAGTTTTCTGAAGTTCTCACGTAACCGGGCAAACTCCTCCTCCGTGGCATCAACAGTTTTCCGGACCCCTGTGAAGGCTTCCTCGAAATCAATACCGGTCCGAAGGAGGGAACGGATGGCGAGGGTCGTGGCGGTGACCGCGGCGGTCACCGCGAGCCAGTTTGCGCGGAAGGACTGGGCGAACCGGCGGAACCTCTGCCCCATGCCCTGCAGCTGCCTGGAAGCGAGGTCCCGCAACCGGATGATGATGCTCAGCTCTGAGTTGCTTATCGGCACCGCCGGCTCCTTTCGCTCATCTGTCCGCCTGCTCCCCAGTCATTCTGGCGACCTCGGCTTCTATCACCGAGAAGACATCCAAAAGCTTTGCCGGCTGGCTCAGCCAGCCCCCGGCGTTCGGCAGGTGCCCGGCCTTGTAAAGCTCGAAGGCCCGGAGCCAGAGGAGGGTTCGCGGCTCGATCAGCGTCATGGGGCAGCGCTGAAAGCGCCACTCCCCTAGCTGCCACCTTCCCGGTATGGGGGAATCCGTATCACATCCTCTGTCCCTCCTGACCCCCGGGCTTTTGCACGCCTTGGGGCAGTCCAGCCGGAACTGCGGAAGCCGGACCGCCAGGATCAGTTTTTTCTTTCTTCGTCCGAGATCGAGTTCTCCTTCGCGATCTCGCCCGCCAGCTCGCTGATGATCTTTGGGGGGATCAGCCGGAGAACCTCATCCGATGGGACTTCGTAAGACCGGCCGCGCACGTTCTTCCTCATCGTGCGCCACTGGACGGGGTTGCCGTCCGGCCCCTTGAAATTCTCGATGCCGCGCAAACCGAACCGCACCATCTCGATGTTCCGGGTCCCGAGCCTCACGGACGTCGTGGCTTGGCCGTCCGGCCCGCCGGGCCCGAAATCGAGGCGGGTCATCTCGTCGTCCAGCATCGCTCTGACGAACGGATCCAGAAGTCCCAGCTTGAAGACCGTCGGGTTGGCGTCCCTCTCGGGGTCGAACTGCGATTTGAACTCCCTGCTTTCCTCCAGGTTGACTGCCGTCAGCATGCATGCCTCCTCTGCGGTTGGTGTTATTCGAACTTCAGCTTGATTTCGTCGTCACCGGTGTCCTTCCCAAGCTGGATCTCATGGTCGTAGGTGAGGATCCCGTTCCTGTCACCCGTCGCAATCGTCCGGTAGGTCACCTTGGGGGCGGTGATGGTGCATTTGTTGCCGGCCGCCGACCCGACAACCATGGAGAGGGCCCGGGTCGTTCCGGCAGCCCAGTCCGCGAACGGGTTGTGGGTCGCCAGCGCTTCCTGCTCGGGGTTGAAGCTTCCGATCACGCTCCTGTCCACCAAGGCAAACCCTTTGATGGCCGAAGCCGCGTTGACGTCGTCCCTCTGAGCGATCTCGTTCTGCATGTTGACCTGCAGCTGCTGGGCGACCAGTGTCGCGATCCCGCCGATCGTGAAACCTGCGCTCAAGACCACGGGCGGCAGGGTGGCGTCGAACACCGGGCTCGCCGGCTGGGTCACTGTCGTCGGCTCCACGTAGACCCCCCGCATCGTGAAGTTGAGCATCGCGTGCTGGCCGGCGCCGGCTACGAGCTCGACGTTTCCGATGCAGCCGGTGATGATGTGCCGCCGGTCGCCGACCCAGTGGTAGATCGTGCAGGATTCGAGCCCGCTCGACCTGGGGTCGTACGTCACGTCCGACAAGGCGGTGATCGTTTCTTTGAACCCGCAGGCCTTGAGCAGGGCGGCCAGACCGCGGGGCGGGACATCGTTCGTTCCGGAACCCCGGAGCTCCACGGAAAAGGTGATCTCTACGAACCGCGCTCCCACAGCCGCAGGGAGAAGCCCGAAAGACGCTGCCGCCGGGCGCCTCTCCAGCTGTTCGGCCTGGGGCGTGATGACAGGGTTGACGGCCAGGAATGCGTCGTTGGCTTCAACCGGTATCGGGTCGGTCCCGTATGTGGCCTCGACCTTCGCCAGAAGCAGTTGTCGTGATCTGGGTTCAGCCATTTTTCACTCCTCCTGTTTCAGAATGTGGCCCGTTCTCTCACGCGAAGCTGAAGCTCGGCGTAATGCACCAGGATGTCCGACAGCTGCCTCGCTTCCTTCAGCATCACCCGCGGCGGCTCGGCCAGTGTCGCCGAGCCGTTCAGCGTCGTGTTGCCCATGAACGCCTTCTGGGCCGCCTCCACCAGGTCATCGAACGTTTTCTCCGTGGCCGACGAGTCCTTGAGACTCAGGTAACCGCGGATGAGGAACAGGTGCTCCAGCTCCCCCACGTTGTTCGTGCCCGGGTACGTGAGCTCTCCCGACTGCGCGTGGATCGTCCAGCCCCGGATCTGGTCGGTTCCGCCCACGGTCGCCTTGAACAGGCTCAGAAACCTGTCCCAGTCGATCTCCCACCGATCGTAGTCGTGAATCTGCCCGATGTCGGCGACCCCCTGAAGGATCGTCTTGATCTGAGCGCGGATGCCGCTTAAACTCATGCCACCGCGTCGAACTTCCGCTTGATCGCCTGGGGCAGCCGCTGGAAGATCCGGCTGATTCTCGGCCTCGTTTCCTCCAGACCCTGCTCAAACATCCGGTGCGCTTTTGTGCCGCGCCTTGAGATCTTGCGAGCCACCAGAAACGCCACGGAGCGGATCTGCTTTCTCGGGGGTCTCAGCTTTCTCCGCACCCAGAACTCGATCGGCTCAAGCGGCGGCCAGTGCGGACGGGAACCCCTCTCCACCGGAATCGCATAGCCAAGGTTGGTGCCGATCCTGCCCTCGATGTCGTTTCCGGCCAGCCGGGAACTGCTGAACCCAATTGAGCTTCTGAGCTGGCCGGTGTTGACCGGCGTTTTGGTAGTCACCTTTCTGTGCAGGAGGCCCAAGGCTTCGGCCATCAGCTCGCGGCCGGCTGACTCAAACGCCCGGGTGAACCGGGCCGGCTGCCGCCTCAACCTCTCCAGCCCCCGGATCTCCGCTTCGAACCGGAACTCCGCCATCAGCCGAGGCCCTTTCCGATGAGCGTCACCGAGAAGGTGAACGAAGGGGTCGTCCCTCCGATCGTCCAGCGGGCTCTCAGGTACTTGCCCAGATTGGAGAGCGTCCGCAGGTCCTTTCCCGTGCCGGTCTTTTGCGAGAAGGTGGTGTGGGTGAACCAGTTGACCTTGTCGGGGCTGGTTTCAATGACCAGATCCAGCGTCGGGCCGGTCCCGGAAACCGCCGTGATGTCCAGCAGGATGTGCGACTCCAGGTACTCGCTGGCGTCGATCGGGTTACCCTGGCCATCAGCCGTCCTCGCCGCCGATGGGGCTAGAATTTCGGAGATCGTGTAGTATGGCATCTCACCTCCACTTCGGTTTATGGAACTGCTGCGCTCCGCCGCCGGCCATCGCCAGATCCCACTCGCCCGTGGCCCCGGCAGCTTCGTCCCCTTTGACTCGCTCGATGTACATCCGCTCGAACTCCTTGGCCCGGTCGGTGAACTCCTGGGATTTGCTCCGGTAGTTCACCACGTCGGCGTTGATCGCCGGGTCCGAGGTCTTGGCGTACTGCGCCGAGAGCCCCTCGCAGGCCAGTTGTGCGGCCTTGTAGATCGCCGCCATGAAGGCGGAGTCGGGGATCGTGTTGGTGGTTGCGTTCAGGACATGCGGGATCGTGTAGACCA
Source organism: uncultured Planctomycetia bacterium (assembly GCA_964597545.1). Taxonomy (GTDB): domain Bacteria; phylum Omnitrophota; class Gorgyraeia; order 1-14-0-20-64-10; family 1-14-0-20-64-10; genus CAZQXN01. The sequence continues at coordinate 50,919 of CAZQXN010000013.1, forward strand.
GCCGGATCGTCCCGCTGCTGGGAGAAGTTTCGAGGAACCGCAGCTTGTAGGTCCCGGTCGCTGAGCGGTAGAGAGTCCACTCGCCCTCCGGGATGACCTTGGGATCCTGCTTGTCCGCCGGGAACTCAACCTGAAGGGCGACCGACTCGTCGTTGTCCCAGTCGGATGGGACGGCGTACTCGAAGGCGCCAGTCGCAGCGATGTCAGCCAAGACCGTCCGCGGCCGATCTTTCGCGTAGATCTCGGCCGCACGCTTTAAGAACTCATCCAGATCCGCCGCTGTCAGCCGGGCGGCATCCGCTTTGAGCTCGAGCGTCAGTTGCGCCTGGAAGTCAGCCCATGCCTTGGTAACCGCCACCCTGTCACCTCACAGGATGGCCGCCTTAGGCCACGATGCTTCCGACCGCGCCGCGGAAGTCGATGATCGCTCCGCCGTACTCGTGGCGGACTTTGTATTTGATGTTGTCCCGGGCGAAGACGTTGCCGACGTTGGGCTGATCCTGCAGAAGCACGACCGGCTCCTCGCGGCCCTCCACGAACCCGATCTCGATGAACTCGATCTGGCGTGGCTCGGCGGTAACGTACCAGTTGTTGATGTCCCCGCGAAGGAAGGGCGAGACGATGATCTCGAACTTGCCCTTCAGGGTGTTGGTGTCGTTGAAGTTGCCGCCAGGCACCTTGTCGGAGTCTCTGAGGATCTGGGCGGTGTTCTCCAGATCGATCGGCACCACCACGTACCGCATGACCAGCCCCAGCTGCGGCTCGACGATCTGGTAGACCTTCGTGTCGTCGGCGTGGGCCGCGTCGGTCGTCCCGAACTGGCCCCGGACCACGGTCAGGTCGTTGACGCTCACCGCCGTCACCAGCATGATCTCGGCCTCCACCTGCACATAGTCGTTGGCCTTGAACTTGGTGCCGTCGTCCACCGTCATGGTGGTGGCCCCTACCGCCAAACCCGCCCCCATGTTGATCGCGTCCTGGGTCCCGTACTCCGGCATGGAGAACAGCTTCTGCCGGGCAATGACCAAGTTGGCGTGGCTCAAGGCGCCGGTCATGTTGTTCAGGTGGTCGGCGTGGTAGAGGGCCTTGGCGTCGTAGATCGTGCCGCCGTTGATCGAACCGCCCCCGTAGTTGATGAGCAGGTCGAACACGAACTTGTTCAGCCGCCGGTTGGCCGCGTCTGCGATCCGGGTGGGAAGCCGGCGAAGAAGCCCCAGATCGTCGTTGAGGATCATCTCCCGTGTGAGGGTGATGAGGCCTCCTTTCTTGCCCGGGGTATAGGTCGCCCGCTCGTCCGTCGGGAAGGTCAGTTCCGGGTAGTCCGCCGTGGTAGATTCTGCTACGTCCGGCAACTCTCCGAGGCCTCCCCAGCGAATTCGCTCCTGCTGCTTGAAATTGTCCAGCGGAACGATCGAGGAAAGCTTCCTCCAAGCGTACGGCAACTTGCGGTATTCCCGGATGAGCCGGCGGGTCATGGAGGTGCCCAGCGCAAACGAGAAATCCGCCGTGGTCGCCTCCCGCACCCTCCGAAGCTGGGCCTCGCTCAGACGGCCGTCATCCTCAACCGGATACCTGTGAAAGGCGTAGAACGCCTCACGCAGGCCCCGGAAAGGGCGGACCCCCTGGTAGCGGGATTGCTCACTTTCCTCCGGCTGATAGCCGAGCATGAGATCCAAAGCCAGCTGCAACCGGTCGGACTCCTGGAGTCCCGTCTTGATCTGAGAACCCAACCCATCCACCTCCCCGGATTTGGCGATTTCGCCGAGGAACTCCTTCTCCTCCTTGATCGATTCTTCCAGTTCCTTGCTCTCGAAGAGCCGGCCTTCGAACCGCTTGCGGATCCGCTTCTTGGCGATCTCTGGAAGGTCTTTCTCGGCCGCCAGACTCTCCGTCAGACTCTGCCGCGCCTGCATGAGGCCCAGCTCCTCGCTGGCTTTCTTGGCTTTCTCCTCAGCCTCCTTGGCCTTGGCGAGCGCCTCTTTCACCTGTCCGTCCCCCTTCGGGTCGGCTTGGCCCCCTCCGTTGGTTTTGGCGGAAGCGGCAGAGGTGATATTCTTCTTGGCGAGGTTCTCCAAGAGGGCATAAGCGCTCTCGGCAGTCCTCTGTGCCATGTAGGCGGCGGCCTTCTGCAGAAGCTCTTGGTCTTGCTTTAACAGTTCAGGAAGCTGGCCGTTCTCCCCGATGACGGCGGAGATGAGGGATTCCAGGACGCCAAGATTTTTCTTCTTGACCTCCTCGTCCTTGCCAGCCAGGGCCTCTTTGAGCCCCTCCAGCAACTTGGAGAGCAGCGCCCAAGCCTGCTCCTCACTGATCTTGGCGGGGTCCAGCCCCTCCAGAAGCTTCGGATTGTGCTGTTGGATCAATCCTACAAGTTTGTCTTTCATGCCTCCTCCTTGGCTGGCCACTAACCTCACGACCTGCCCGCCCGCGGCGGGTTGACTGACCACGTCGACGGAAGTGACCCGCCCGATGGACTCGACCTTGTCCACGAGCCGGCCCTCCATCCACTCCCTGGAAATGGTGCCGTCCACATCGATCGAGAATCCCAGCAGGTCCCGCTTGCCCTCCTTCCAGGCGTTCAGGAAGGTCTTGCGGACCCGCTCGTCCGTGCACCGGAACGTCGCGACCAGCCCCGTGTGAGCCTTGCCGTCGGCGCCGATGAATTCGTCGAACCGGACGTTCTCGAACCAGCCCACGAGGTTCTTGGCGAACCCTTCCGGCTGCGCCTCTTTGGCGAAGTCCGGCAGGTGGTCGAGGTAATCGCCCTTGAACTCGTAGGCGTAAGCTTTCGCCCCTTCAAAGAGCTTGGCGGAACGGAGCAGAAGATCCTCGGAATAGAACCGCCCGTTCTTGGAAAGGCCGCTCTGGATGATGACCGCGTCCCACGCCTTGCCCTCGGTGTCCTTGGCCTCTCCGATAAGGCCAGCCACCGACTCCCGGAACGCTTCGGCCGATTCCTTGAGCCGGCCGATCACGGCAGCGACTCCCTTGGTCAGCTCGATCGTCCGGAAAGATCCGTCCTTGAACTCGCCCGGCTCACGCTGCCTCAGACGGAAGCTCTCGCCCGTCTCGTCGACCTTCTCGTTCCCGAAACCATGCTCCTTTGCCCAGCGCCGAGCTTCATCAGCGGCCTTGAAGAACTCCTTGCTGAAGATCAGCGTCTGGACAACGGTGCCTTGCTGTTCGAGAATCTGACGAAGCCGGTCCATCGCAATCCAGCTTAGCGATGCGCTTTTCGATCCGGCAATACCACACTTGTAGGAGTACCTTTTCGGCGGGCAACTCCAAGGCGCGAGAGAGCTTGAGGAGATGGATACTGTAGGGAAGCCGCCAGCCCTGCTCCCAGGACTGAACGGCTTTGAGTGAAACATGCACTTTTCCGGCCAGGGCTTCCTGAGTGAGACCCCGTTTCGTTCGGGTGGTCTTGACCAGACGCCCGAATGTCATCCCACGGCCACCAACTCTGGTTCGGCTGCCACGGGTGAGCGTCTCGGGGGAAGAACCGGCCCCTGCGCGGCCCCTTCCGGGGCGACGACCACGTGGACGCACCGGCAGTTGATCGTGTTGCCCGGGGACCCGCCGGGATCCCTCGGGTATTGCAGCTTCTCGCCGGCGACGATGAACGGTTTGTCCCACGGCTGAATTTGGTCGTGCGCGGCCATGTGGTCTGGTCTCGTTCGCTCATCCACAGTGGCCACCCACTGTTTCTTCATGCTGGGAACCTCCTCCGCCACCTG
>CAZQXN010000014.1:0-52558 GCA_964597545.1 uncultured Planctomycetia bacterium
CAACCCCGCTAAGACAAGGGCGGCCGAAGCTCTCAAATCCGATGCCATCACAGGTGCCCCCTTAAGGTCTGGAGCCCCCTGCACAATGGAACTGGCCCCCTCCAGCTTGATCCGAGCGCCCATTCGAGCAAGCTCTGCGGCATGCATGAAGCGGTCCGGATAGATTTTCTCGGTGATCACGCTGATCCCCGGGGTAATGCACATGAGTGCGGTCATCTGCGCCTGCAGGTCTGTGGGAAAACCCGGATATGGCAATGTGGTAACATCGACCGGCTGAAGCTTGCCCTTGGGTTCAATGCTTAAAGTCTCTCGGCAGCTTTTAACACCCACCCCGGCCTCCTGAAGCTTGTCGATGACCGCCCCCAAATGCTCAGCCCGAGCCCCCTGAACGGTTAAGGCAGAGCCGGTCATGGCGGCCGCCAGCAGGAAGGTGCCTGCTTCAATCCGGTCGGGGATTACGCGATGGGTAAAACCGCCGAGCTTGCGCACCCCTTCAATGGTAAGGACCGGCGTCCCGCAGCCTCGGATCTTCGCCCCCATCTGGATGAGCGCCTCGGCCAAGTTGGTAATCTCAGGTTCGCAAGCTGCGTTCTCAATGACGGTCGTGCCGCGAGCCAAGGTGGCTGCCATCATCACGTTGGCAGTCCCCAATACCGAAGAACCAAAGGGACCCCCAAGATAAATGGTGGTGCCGATGAGCCCAGGGGTGCGCGCTAAGACATAGCCCCCCTCCACCTGGATCTGGGCACCCAGAGCAGCCAATCCCTTAAGGTGCAGATCAACCGGTCGAGGTCCAATCACGCAGCCTCCCGGCAAAGAAACCTTTGCCCGGCCGTGCTTGGCCAACAACGGCCCCAACACGCAAAAGGAGGCCCGCATGGTGGAGACCAGCCGATACGGCGCTTCAATCCCCCTTTTCCCCCCGGCCTGCACCACAACCCGTCCCCCCTCGAAAGAGGCCTTTAGTCCCAGATCCCGGAGGATCCGAATCATGGTGGAGACGTCCCGCAGCGACGGCACCCCTTCCAAAACGCACTTCTCGTCGGTCAAGAGGGTTGCCGCCAAGATGGGCAAGCACGCGTTCTTGGCGCCGGAAACCGCGATGGTTCCCTTGAGGGCCTTGCCGCCTCGAATGATCATCTGCTGCATTTACCGCACCCTCCGCAACACCACCACGCGCTCTAACCCTGCCAAATCTCGGATGACCGGCTCAAGCGTAAACCTAAGTTGTGCCGCTGCTGGCTCCAGCAGTTCCGCATGCCCCTCACCAATCTCCAGCAGGAGTGCACCACCCGGCTTTAAGAGAGCGCGGGCATTGCCAAGCAATCGGCGAATGGCAGCAACGCCCCCCTGACCTCCATCCAAAGCAAGTCGCGGCTCCCATGCCAGCTCAACGGGCCACGTATCGGATTGGGCAGGATTCAAGTACGGCAGATTGGCAACAATCCCATCGAAAGCGCCGGCCCGGACAGCGCAACCCAAGTCCCCCTGGAGAAATTGCACCGAGGCACCCAGCGCAGCGGCATTCCGGCGAGCAAATCGAAGGGCAGAGGCAGAAAGATCACAGGCAAAGAGCTTCCATTCGGGCCGCTCAAGCGCCAGGGTGACTGCAATCGTCCCGCAGCCTGTCCCAACATCCAGAAGGGTCAATCCCCCTCCACCCTGCCCTTCCTCTCTGAAGGGGGTGAAGCGATTCAGCGCCGCCTCGATAAGCACCTCGGTCTCCGGACGGGGGATAAAAACACCTGGGCCGACGTCAAAGGTGCGGCCGTAAAAATCGGCCTTGCCCAGGAGGTACTGCAGAGGAACACCGGAGGCTCGGGCCGCTACACACTTAAGAAACCGAGTCCGCTGAAGGTCAGTCAGGACTGGCGGGTCCAGATGGAGTGTAATGGGGTCAACCTCAAGCTGGTGGCTCAGCAGTTGTTCGGCGGTCCAGTGAGGGCGATGCACCTTGGCCTGTGCGAGCCGATCAGCGGCCTGGATAAAAGCACGCTTGAGCTGCAAAGAAGGGGGCGAGGCCGTACAGACCATGCTCATTCGGAAGCGCCTTCCCTTAAACGTTCCTGGCGCTCTGTCTCAAGGGCCGGGGTGATCAGTTCGTCCAATTCACCGTCAAGGATCTCCTCCAGCCGGTGGCTGGTCAGATTGATGCGGTGATCGGTCACCCGGCGATCCGGAAAATTATAGGTCCGTATCTTCTCGGAACGTTCCCCGGAGCCGATCTGGGCGCGCCGGGCCATGGTTCTTTTGCTGTTCTGGGCGGCATGTTCCATCTCCAAGAGCCTCGCGCGCATCACCTTCATTGCCTTGGCCTTGTTCTTAAGCTGCGAACGCTCATCCTGGCAGCTGACGACCAGGCCGCTCGGCATGTGGGTCAACCGCACAGCGGAATCTGCGGTATTGACGCTCTGCCCTCCAGGGCCGGAGGAGCGAAAAACATCCACGCGAAGATCCTTGGGATCAATTTGAACGTCTACATCCTCGGCTTGCGGCATGACTGCGACGGTCACGGTAGAGGTATGAATACGACCCGAGGCTTCGGTCTCGGGTACCCGCTGAACCCGATGGACACCGCTCTCAAACTTAAGCTTCTTGAAAACCCGCTCACCCTCAACGGCCAAGATGGCTTCCTTAAAGCCGCCGATCTCGGTGGCATTCATGCTCAAGGATTCCACCGTCCAGCCGTTGCGAGCGGCATACCGGCTGTACATCCGGTAGAGGTCTGCCCCGAAGAGGGCGGCTTCCGCGCCTCCGGTGCCGGCACGGATTTCTAGGATAACGCTCTTGTCATCCTCGGGGTCCTCCTCTAAGAGCTGCTCCTCCAACTCCCGCTCCAGCTGCACCTTTTGGGCTTGAAGGGCATCCAGCTCAGAGGAGGCCAGTTCCCGGATCTCGCGATGATCCTCTTTGGACTCCAGGATCTCGCGAGCCTCTGTCAGCTGAAGGAGGATCCGAGCGAACTCCCTGCATCGGGTCACCCACGGTTTGAGCCGCGCATGCTCCTGGGCATATTTCCGCACCAAGGCGGGATTCTGTACGACTTGAGGGTCCGAGAGGAGCCGCTCCAGCTCCTCAAACCGCTCCATCCGTACGCGAAACGCTTCACGCATCAGCAGGTTGGGCTGGCTTGGGCTTGGCAAACTTCTTGCGGAATCGCTCCACCCGGCCCGCGGTATCCACAAACTTCTGCTTGCCGGTATAAAACGGGTGGCACTTGGAGCAGATTTCGATCCGAAAACTTCCCTTGGTCGAGCGGGTCTGGAAAACCTCGCCGCAGGCACAAGAGATGGTTGCAACCGTATACTTGGGATGTATCTCTTTCTTCATCGTTATTCTCCGAGATTCACTTATTCTTTATTCATGCTGGCAAGAAAATCGGCATTCGACTTGGTCTTCGAGAGCCGATCGATCAAAAGCTCCATGGCCTCATCGGAGTTAAGCTCCTTGAGGACCTTGCGCAGAATCCAGATGCGCTTGAGCTCCGTCTCTTCCAGCAACAATTCCTCCTTGCGCGTGTTGCACCGCTGGATGTCCAGGGCCGGGTAAATCCGCTTCTGGAAGAGGTTCCGGTCCAAGGTGATCTCCATGTTGCCGGTCCCCTTGAACTCTTCGAAGATGACCTCATCCATGCGGCTGCCGGTGTCGATCAAGGCGGTGGCAATGATCGTGAGGCTTCCTCCTTCCTCGATCCCGCGCGCCGCTCCAAAGAAGCGCTTCGGCTTATGGAGTGCCGTCGCATCCACACCACCGGTCAGGATTCGCCCGCTGTGGGGGGCAACGGTGTTGTAGGCTCGGGCCAGCCTCGTCATCGAATCGAGCAGCACCACCACATCCTTCTTGCGCTCGACCAGCCGCTTGGCTTTCTCCATGACGATCTCAGCCACCTGAGTGTGCCGCTCTGCCGGTTCGTCAAAGGTAGAGGATACGACCTCCCCCTTAACGGAACGCTGCATGTCGGTCACCTCTTCGGGCCGCTCATCGATCAAGAGCACGATGAGCACCGCATCCGGGTAATTGGTGGTAATCGCATTGGCCACCTTCTGCAGCAGGATGGTCTTGCCGCTGTAGGGGGGAGCCACGATCAAACCCCTTTGGCCCTTTCCGACAGGAGCCAGCAGGTCCAAAATCCGCGTTGAGATCTCTTTGGGGTCTGCCTCCAGCTTGTAGCGCTCATGCGCATAGAGCGGCGTCAGGTTATCAAAGAGTATCTTCACCTTGGCCGTATCGGGATTCTCCAGGTTGATCGCCTCAACCTTCAGGAGGGCAAAGTAGCGCTCTCCCTCTTTCGGCGGACGGATCTGCCCGGAAACGGTATCCCCCGTGCGCAGATCAAAGCGTCGAATCTGGCTTGGGGAGACATAGATGTCGTCCGGGCCTGGCAGGTAGTTGTAGTTGGAGCTGCGCAGGAAACCAAAACCCTCCGGCAGAATCTCCAATACCCCCTCCCCAAACATGTTCCCTTCCCGCTCGGCCTGCCCCTGAAGCAGCTTGAAGATCAAATCCTGCTTCTTGAGCCCCGAGATGCCGTTGACGTTTAAATCCTTGGCCAATTTCGTCAGCTCTGTAATGGTCATCTCTTTGAGCTTGGCGATGTCCAAGGTCTTGCCCTTGCCGGCCCCGACATCCGCCGCCTGGGGGGAAGCGGGCTTGCCCTCCTTTGTCCCTGCGTTGGATGTTTTGTCTCGGGTCGGTTTTTCTTCAGCCGTTTTTTCTGGCACCATAGAACCGTTCTCCTTTTAACTGTTTCCAGATCTGAATCACTTGACGCCGGCTCGACTCTTTTGAGCCGCCGTTGTTCACCACAAAATCAGCACAGCCTACCTTCTTGCGAAGGGGCCACTGAAGAGCTTGGCGCTTGCGCACCTGGGCCGCGGACCAGCCGCGTTCTGCACGGAGCCGCCGAGCAGCTACCGCCTGCGGCGCTGTGACCACAAGGATCACGTCCGTTCGATACGCGCGGCCTGCTTCCAAAAGCAGAGGCACATCCAATACCACGACACGCACTCGGCGACGCTTCAAAGCGCGTAATCGGCTCTGAATCTCTCGCCGAACCGCCGGATGAATAATGCGGGTGAGTCGCCTCAAATCACCCGGGCGCTGGAAAACAATTGCTGCCAACTTGCGCCGATCTACCCGCCCTGAGGCCGTCAGCACTTCGGTTCCAAACTGCGCCCGGATCCTCTTCCATACCGGGGTACCCGGACGCATGAGGGCATGGGCCAGCCGATCCGCATCCAGGACAACCGCACCCAGCTCCTTGAGGATGCGGGCTGTGCTTGATTTGCCCGTACCCACCCCTCCGGTCAATCCCACAACCAGGGTCCCGCAACCACCCGAAGCAGGTTGATCCTTTCCTTTCAATAAGCGCAATGCAGCCGGTCGGCGGATTGAATGCGAGGTCACCTTTTTGTAGAGCGTCAGATACCTGCGAGCTGAGCGATTCCACGAAAAGTTAGAGCGCATCCCCCGGCGCTGAATCCCATTCCAGCGACGGGGATTCCGGTGCGCGCGCACAGCGCGGGTGACCGCTTTGAGCAACGCACCGGCGGTATAGGGGGAAAAGCAAAAACCGGTTCCACCAGCCTTCCCCGAAGAAGACCCTGTGACCGTATCGGACAATCCGCCGGTCTTGCGGACAATGGGAACGGTGCCATAGCGCATGGCAATCATCTGCCCCAAACCGCAGGGCTCATAGCGGGAGGGCATGAGAAACGCATCGGCCCCGGCGTAGATCTGACAGGCCAATCCCGAGTCAAAGGCCAGTCGTACCCTCAAGCCCGGGTGCCGCTTTGCCTGAACACTCAGAGCGCGCTCGATGGAACGGGTTCCCATCCCCAAAATAACCAGTTGAACGTTAAGCTTTGCAAACCGCGGCAGAGCCCGCACCACCAAATCCAGCCCTTTTTGGGATACCAAGCGAGTCACCATGCCGATCAAGAGCGCCTTATCTTCAACAGGCAACCCCAAGGCCTTTTGCAATGCGCGCTTGTTCTTCTGTTTTGCTCCAAGCCGCGCAGCGTCGTAACGATAGCGCAACGCTTGATCCCGCTTCGGATCCCAGATCCCCTGATCGATACCGTTTAAGATCCCCTCCAAGGCACCTCGGCGCTGCTGCAGAGCGCGTGTCAGCCCCGCGCCCTGTGCGCAGTTTTGAATCTCCCGAGCATAGGTGGGGCTGACCGTTGCCAGCCGGTCTGCAAAGAGGATACCTGCCTTCAAGAAATTCACTCTGCCCCGATGCGCAATGCCCTTCGAACAGAAGAGGCGTCTCGGAAATCCCAATCTCGGAAATTCACGCGCAGGAAAAGAGCCCTGATAAGCCATGTTGTGAATGGAGAGGATCGATCGAACCCTTTTCAGGGTCGGGTCGCTCTCGCGCTCACGCTCCAGGTAAACAGCCGCCAGGGCAACATGCCAATCGTGCAGGTGAAGGATGCTCGGCGCAAGCTTCATTTCCCGAATGCGCGCAAGCGCTTCCCGGGCAAAAAAGCTGAAGCGCTCAAGGTTATCGGAGTAGCTTAAACCATTTTCACCGTAGATCCCGCGGCGCTGAAAGTACCTCTTGTGGTCAATGAAGTGAACGGTAACGCCCGGGGCAACTTTAAGCTTCGGGCCTTTTACGCGCACGCGCCGGTAGCGCGGCAGAAACAGATGCACCCTCACTCCCAGCGCCCCCAAGGCCGCAGGCAACGAACCGGTCACATCGGCCAATCCCCCGACCTTGGCCAAGGGACTCATCTCGGCGGCCAGCATCGCCACTGTCAGGGGCCGTCTGCCCTTAGGCATGGCTGGCCTCCAGCCAGTTGTTTCCGCTTTTCAAGTTCACTTGAATGGGAACGCGCAGTCGAATGGGCTTACCCAGAAGGCTGGGTGTCTCCATGGTCTTCTGAACCAAAACCTTCAACCGATCCAAATCCTGAGCCTCCACTTCAAAGATCAGCTCGTCGTGCACCTGAATGAGCATCCGAGCACGCATGGAATTGGACTTCAAGGCCTCGTCAATGGCCACCATGGCCACCTTGATCAGATCTGCCGCAGAACCCTGTATCGGCGCATTGATGGCAATCCGCTCGGCAAACTGACGAAGGGTCTGCGCCTTGGCCGTAAGCTCCGGAATATAGCGGCGGCGCCCAAAGAGGGTGGTGCAGTAACCGAGCTTACGAGCCTGCTCAAGGGAGCAGTCGAGGTATCTGCGTACATCCGGGTAGCGAGAAAAATAGCCGTCAATAAAGGCCTCTGCCTCGGGGGGTGGAACCCCCAACTCCTTAGCCAGCCCAAAGGCCGTCATGCCGTAAACGATTCCAAAGTTGATGGTCTTGGCAGCCGCCCGCTGGTCATCGGTCACCGCCTTGGGGTCCACCCTAAAAACCTCTGAAGCAGTCTGGCGATGGACATCCAGGCCATCCTTAAAGGCCGCAATCAAGCGCGCATCCTCGGAAAGATGGGCCAAGACCCTCAGCTCAATCTGCGAATAATCAGCCGCAAGGAAGCAGGCCTTCTTGGCCGAAGGAACAAAGGCTCGGCGAACCTGCCGGCCCATCTCCGTGCGAATCGGAATGTTCTGCAGGTTGGGATTGGAAGCAGACAGCCTTCCGGTAGCGGTGACGGTCTGATTGAAGGAGGCGTGGATCCGCTCAGTGGAAGGATCCACCAAGCGAGGAATCGCCTCCACATAGGTAGAGCTTAACTTCGCCAATTCCCGATACTCCAACACACGCTGCGGAAGCTCATGGGAAACAGAGAGTCTGCGCAGCACTTCCTCATCGGTTGAGGGGCCGGTCTTGCCCCGCTTGATCACCGGAAGCCTCAACTGTTCAAAGAGGATCCGGCCCAGCTGTTTGGAGGAATTGATGTTAAAGGGCTCCCCTGCCGCATCGTGGATCTGGCGTGTCAGTGCCGTCAGTGTCTTGTCCATCTCCTTGGAGAGCTTCTGAAACTGCGCAAGATCCACTGCAATGCCTTTGGTCTCCATCTGAGCCAATACCCCGGCCAGGGGGATTTCCACCTCATGCATAAGGGTCAGCAACCCCTTCTCCTTAAGCTCCTTCTCCAGTCGAGGCGCCAATTCCAAAGCCGCCTCTGCTTCAAGTGCAGCAAAAGCACCCGGATCGGAGTGGCTAATGGATCTGCCCAAGAACTCCAGACTCAAATCCGCAACCTCATGTGAGGCGCGTGAGGGATCCAAGAGATAAGAGGCGATGGTCGGATCCATCCAGGGCTTCTCCAAGGAGATCCCTTGAGCATGCAGTGTGCGCAATGTTTCCTTAAGCTCAGGAGATACCTTGACCAGATTCGGCGCCTCCAAGATCGAACGCATGGTTTGAATGACCTCATCTCCCTGTGCGCTCCAAGCCGAACCCTTCTTCCATGCCAGCCCAACGCTCAACGGCGCACCCTCGCCGGAAGCATCAGGGCGCACAAAACAAAGGGACACCCTGCCGGCCTGGCGCGCCTCATCCAAAAGGGCACGCAGCCCCTTGCCTTGGGGCAATGTACGAACAGGCAGGGTCTCGCTGGGCGGCTCCGGCTCCATCTCCTTGACCAAGGTTCGAAACTCGAGAGATCGGAAGAGGCGCGTGAGCACCGCTTGATCCGGCGATTGTCGCTTCATCTGCTCCCAGTTGCATTCCAAAGGAACCCGCAGATCCAGGGCGGCCAACTCCCGGCTCATCATCAGTTGTTCCTGCTGTGTTCGAATCGCCTCGGCCACTGAGGGGCGAATCTTTCCCGCAGCGCCCTTGGCGCCGTCAGTCGGCTCCTGGAGCGCTTGGAGCAGCTTCTTCACCGAACCAAACTGTTGGATGAGCTCCACGGCAGTCTTTTCCCCGATCCCAGTGACACCAGGGATGGCATCAGTCGCATCCCCCATCAGTGCCATGACATCCACCACCTGATCGGGTGCAACGTGCCAGCGCCCTTCCAATGTTTTTTCATCAATCAACTCATGCCCCTCTCGCGTAGGGCGATAGACCTTAATCTTGGGTCCCAAAAGCTGAAAAGCATCCTTGTCTCCTGTCACCAGATACGTGGTGAGGCCTTTATCGGAGGCCCGGGTTGCAACCGTACCCAACAGATCATCCGCCTCATACCCGGCCACCTCTAAAATCGGAATCCTATAGGCCTTCAGCACTTCCTTGATGACCGGGATCTGCTCCACCAGGGGCTGCGGCATGGGGGGCCGATGCGCCTTGTACTTTTCATAACGGACATGCCGGAAGGTAGGCTCCGGCAGATCAAAGGCCACTGCAAGATACTCAGGTGCCTCCTCTGCCAAGAGCTTCTTCAGCATGGCCACCACACCGTAAACCGCGTTGGTGGGCTGACCCTTGGAGGTGCTCAGGTTTTTAATCGCATAGAAGGCTCGGTAACAGAACGATGAGCCGTCAATGAGAAACAATTTGTCGGATTTCACCCCACCACCTGCCTCTCTGCCTTTGGCAGCCCCACTCCTGAATCTTGCTCCTGCCAAAGGCAGGTCCGATCGCAGATCGGACTGGCCCGCAGGGCCTAAGTCAGGTGGTGGGGTCACTCTCAATTCCACTCCGGGGCATGGATTTACTGATGGAAGAAGGATGTGGAATCGGAAAACAGGAGATTGGAAACAGTTCTAGCGCTTCGTTCGAGCTGCTTTTGTCTTCTTGGCCAGTGCGCGCTCTGCGCGCTCCAGACCCCGCTGGGCCTCACGATGGCTGGGGTCCAGGGCCAAGATTTGCTCGTAATTCCTGACCGCATCTGCATAGTTGCCCTTGCGCATGGCGGTCACGGCTCGGTCGCGTAATTCACTGACGGTCCGCTGCCGAACCTCACTTCTCTCTCGAACCAACTCAGAGGCAATGGCCTGAGCATCTGCGGAAACCTGCACCGGCGCTGGAGCAACAGCAACCACCGCAGGCAGTTCAATCGGTGTCTGCTCGGCTTCAATAACCTCAAAATCCTCTTCAATGGAGTAATCGTCATCGCGTAAGGCCGGCTCTACCTCCAAACCGCGCCGGGGCCGTTCTGCGGCAGCAGTCCCCGCTCGCTTTGCCCTCATGCGTGCCGCATCGGCTTGGCGCTCAAGCCGCTCCTGCTCAGCTTGCGCTCGCTCTGCAGCTCTTGAGCGTGCTGCATCGGCTCTCTGCTCGGCCAGGCTCAGCTTCTCTTGGGCCTTGCGCAGTTCCCGCTCCTGCCGCATCTGATCCTTTTCAGCGCGGCGCTGGGCTGACCGAATACCGCGGGAAGCGCGCTTATGGCTCGGATCCACCGCCAACACCCGCTCGTAGGCGGCAATCGCTTCATCCCAACGCTTGGCTCGCAGGTGGGACTTGGCCTCCTGCATCCCAAGGCGGATCTTCGCCTTGCGCTCTTTAGCCAACTCTTTGGGGGATTTCGGAATGGCAACGTTGTATTCAGTAAGCTTCCGGCGCGCAGCAAGAACCCAGGGGTCCTGAGGCGGGCCCAGCCGCACGCGGCAGCTCCAATGCTCGGCTGCGCCTTCGATGCTGCCATTGCGCTCATAGAGCATGGCGAGATTGGAATGGGTCGGTGCGAAATCAGGATTAAGCTTCAGGGCGCTTTTGTATGCTTCTTCGGCAAGACCTGTTTTATCCAAACTCTCGAGGACAACCCCTAAGTCGTTGTAGGCATCAACGTAGCCGGGATAGATGACAATCGCCTTGCGGTAAGCCGTAGCAGCCCGCTCCAGCTCACCCACAGCCTGGAGCTCTAACCCCTCTTGGCGGTATACAACTGCTTCCTGGAGAAGCAAGTCGCCGGGCTGAAACTCTGCCCCCATCAAGAAAATAGAAAGGAGTAAAACACCCCCGCCTTTGAAGCCCAAGCAGAACAAGTTCTTCATCTTCATAGTAGGTTAGGTAAGGATATCCAACAAAAGAAGTTGTGTCAAGCGCAAGTTACGATTTTCTTGCCCAATATTATCCTCAGCACAGATGGGCCCGCGGGGGGACGCCGATGCCCTACGGCATGGGCCATTCCCTTAACCTGAAGGGGCGGTGGAGCTTGGCGGTGAGCAAAGCTCGCCAGCAGTGCCGCAGCAGTTGGGGTCGTCCACTCAAACCGCCCTGCGGGTTGCCTGCAGGAGAAACCTTTGAGCAGGTGCAGTGTTGCCGGACCGGCAGCGCTGCGCCAGGCACCCTGATGGTCCTGATGCGCGGCCCCCACGGGAATCGGAGATAGATAGATCTGCTTCACCCGGAAATACTCCATCCCAACGCAAAACCCTGCCAGGTTGACCAGTGCCGCCGGCCGAGCAAGCTGATGCAGTGTCACCTTGCGCCAAGGCGCGCCATGGGCCCTGCCCTCAGCATGAGCCAATGTGGTTAAGACGCGCAGGAGGAGCTGCTGGAGCGATCGCCCTGCTTGAGAACCCCGAATGAAATCCATGAGCTCGCCGGTTGCGCGAGGCAATCGAAGGGACGGCGAAGCTGTGCAGACGACCTGCATCACCGCAACACCTTCCCGCCGGAACCGGCGTACCCTCACCCGAACACCCGCAAGGCCCAATGCATCCAGCTTCCGCCTGAGCCGGCCCATCGGCAGCCCCAATCCCAACCAACCCGCCAGCAGCATGTCGCCGCTGGCCCCAGCACTGCAGTCGATATACAACATCATGAGTCCTGCGGCCCGGCGACGAGTGCCGCAAAATAGCCTGCGCCAAATCCATTGTCGATGTTGGTCACCGCCACCCCGGGAGAGCAAGCATTGAGCATCGTGAGCAAGGGGCCCACCCCTTTGAAGGAGGCGCCGTACCCTACGCTGGTGGGCACCGCCACCACTGGGCAGCTGACCAGACCGCTCACAACCGAAGGAAGCGCCCCATCCATCCCGGCCACAACCACAATGGCGCGGGCTCGGCGCAATGGGGAGAGGTGCTTCAGCAACCGATGGAGCCCCGCCACTCCAACATCAAACAGAGGTGCAGCCTCCTGCCCCATGAGGCGCAGCGTTACCAACGCCTCTTGGGCAACTGGAATATCACCTGTCCCGGCAGTGACCACCCACACCCGGCCTCGCCCCTTCCCCTTTTGACCTGCTTTCTTCTTCGGTAGGGGCCCGGCAGCCATTCGGGCCTCTGGAAAATGCTTCAGCCACACCAACTCCTTTTGGAGGCGCTTGAAACAGGCAGGACTCACGCGGGTGATCACCACGGGGCTGCCGGCAGCGTGGAGGGTCTGGGCAATGGAACACATTTGGGCTGCTGTCTTTCCCTGGCCAAAGATCACTTCCGGGAAACGCCTGCGCAGGGTGCGGTGCAGATCTACCTTGGCAAAACGAAGATCTTGATAGGGCAAGGCGGCCAACGCCTCTGTGAGACTCTTGAGGGACCGATGGCCAGACCGGTATGCTTTGAGCAGGCGATGAAGATCTTTGGATTTCATGCTGTGGAGTTACAAGGTGAAGATGATGGCAACAAGGGTCAGGAGGATGAGTATAGCAACCAGATAGAAATCGTTATAGTAGAAGAAGTCGCTCAGCCGCTCCCAAAGTGTGCTGGGTGCGCGGCGCCGGGCGCTGGCAGATGCATCCCTGTTGCCCAAAAAGGCAAAGCGCTTGCCCTTACCCAGCATGCCGTCTTTGGCCTTGAGCTGCCGGCGGATAGCCTCCACAGCTTCCGAACGCAGACGCAGATGTTTGCCGCCCAGTCGAAAACCGGTCAGTCTGCCCTCTTGAATCAGAGCGCGCACATCATCGGCGGGCAGATTGAGGCGGCGAGCAGCTTCTTCAAGCGTTAGGAGCTTTTCTGGGTGGCTACCCAGTCGTCGATCTTCTCCTTGTCGAACTTCCATTGGCCTGCCTCTCGTTTGCCGCCTGCAAGCTTACCCTCTTGAATCCACTGCTCTACCACACGCCCTTCCACTTCCAGGTAGGCAGCGACTTCCTTAAGGGACATCCACTCGCCCCGTTCAGACATGTGAATGGTCCCTTCAATTCGAGCCCCGGAACTGACTTCTAAATCCGGCGTCCAGATCTCTGCGGCTATCACCGCCGGAGGAATCACCCTCAGGGAGTGTCGAGCAACAATCTTGCCCTTTGCCTGCCCTGCAATGGTAATCTCCTCTCCGGTGATATCGGCCTCAACCACGGCCTTGTCGCCAATGGTCAGCTCACCGCGGGTCTGAAGGGTTCCGTTGAACTGACCGGAAATCTTCAGAACCACCGGCTCCTGGAAGACCATCGACCCCTCCATGCTGGCCGTGACATCCAGAACCCGTGGGCCCTCTTCCTTGCGTTTTCCCTTACCTAATACCGCCATCTTCTCTTCCTCCTTCTTTACGACGCATCCCGCCTGGATCGAACGCGGCGCTCAATACTGGAAAGACCAAACAAAGCCAGTAATACGATGAGGGTGGCAGAAATCGCCCCCACATAGAATCCGGATCCCACTGCCAAACCAATCCCGGCAGAGGCCCATAAACCTGCTGCCGTGGTCAATCCTCGAATCGAATCACGAAATTGAATGATGGTACCGGCCCCCAAGAAACCGACGCCGCTGATGACCTGCGCTGCCATGCGAGCAGGATCTAGGGGAGCTACCCCCTGATAGGCAAAAAAGAGGTTGATCCCTGTCAGCATGACCAGGGTTGAACCCATGCAAACTAAGATGTGCGTCCGGAAACCGGCCGCTCGACCCTTGGTCTCCCGTTCCAACCCCACCAAGCCCGACAACACCACCGCCAAGAACAACCGCAACACCACCTCAAAGTCTGAAATCATTCGCTCATCTCCATGCCGAGGTCAGGAACTGCTGTAAGTTGCTTCAACGAAGTCGGCCTCAGGTGCGCCCCCAAGCCCGCAACCATTGCGCCGTTGTCGGTGCAGAGGTTAAGGGCTGGGATGCCGATGTCAATCTTAGCATCCGCGCACCGATCCTTGAGTTGTTCCCGCAAGCTGCGATTGGCCACCACACCGCCGCCGACAACCAACCGCTCTATTCCGGTATCCCTGCAGGCCGCCAGGGTTTTGTCCGCCACTTCCTGGACAACAGCCGATTGGAAGCTGGCCGCCATGTCTGCCACAAAGGGGTCAGGCACTTTCGTACCAGAGAGGAACTTACCGCTGTATGAAAGTGCCTGACCCCTGCTGCGCATCTCGCCTTGCACTTTATACAAGACAGCGGTCTTAATGCCGCTTAAGGAAAAATCGTAGGCAGAACCTGATTTGATCTTGGGAACCGAGAAGCGAAATGCCTTGGGGTTGCCTGTTCGGGCAACCCGCTCAATCTCGGGGCCGCCCGGAAAACCCAACCCCAGAAGCTTTGCCACCTTATCAAAGGCTTCCCCGACAGCATCATCCCGGGTCTGACCTAAGATCCGGGCCCGTCGGATGCCGTCAAGCTCAACCAAGGCCGTGTGCCCCCCGGAGATCACCAGCCCCACCATGGGCAGATCCAGGGGCCAGCAGGCCGAGGTCACCCCACCACCTGCCTTTCTGCCTTTGGCGGACACAACCCCCTCGGCCACCTGCTTCTTCGCCAAAGGCAGGTCTGACCCAATATCAGACAAGCCCGCAGGGCTTAAGCCAGGTGGTGGGGTCATAAAAGCCGCATACAGGTGAGCCTGCAGGTGATTCACACCCACCAGCTCGCGCCTCCACGCAATCCGAAGCGCCTTGGCCGCTGCGACACCCACCAGGAGCGCCCCGGGTAAGCCCGGTCCATGGGTCACGGCAATGCGATCGACAGCCCTCGGTGAAACCTTGCCGGCTTTCAGGAGTGCCTCGAGCTCATAGACCATCAACTCCACATGGGCTCGCGAGGCAATCTCGGGAACAATGCCGCCGTAGCGTTGGTGCGCCGGCAAGCTCGTGCCCAATTGCGTGGCCAAAACTTTCTGGCCGTCGGCCACGAGCCCCAGGCCGGTTTCGTCGCAGGAGGTTTCTATCCCGAGAACTAACACCCAAGGACCAACATTAAAGTATCACGTCCCGCATCACGCGTCTATCGTCCATCGCGCATGGACGGCTCATCCCCCTCCAGCAGCCGGGAAACCGGAACCAGCGTGTAGCCGGCCGCCTCCAAGGCTGGAAGGGCTTGCTTCAAGAATGCAACCGTCACCGGCCGGTCATGCCCCAAGCCGATGGCCTGGCCATGCTTGGCCGCCATCCGGGCAAGTTGGGTCATCTGCTTCCGGATGGCCTTGGGATTCTGCTCGTTGTCCAGAAAGATGCTCCTTCGGACAAAGGGAACCGCAAGTTCCTCGGCGACTCCCCTGCAGACCGACTGCTGCGTCACTAAGCTGTCTAAGAAGTACAACCCCCGCCGATGGACCTCCCCCAACACCACTGTCATCAATGCGCGATCGGCAGTCGCCTTGGAACCTTGATGATTGGAGATCCCTTGAGCATGCGGGACAGAGTCCAGCGCAGCTGAGAGGGCATTCAGATTTTCCGAAGGCTCGATCCCGGTCATCAGGATCGAGGGCTCACGCACCGCCTGCGCATTGAGGGACTCCATCGGCATGTGAAGGATCACCTCATGGCCGTGGGCATCCGCTTGTTGAGCGACCTTGGCCGAGAAAGAGAGGTGGGGCAAAACAGCAATGGTCAAAGGTCTGGCTACAGAAGCCAACCATGGCGTATGGCGAAGGTTGTAGCCCCAATCATCCAGGACAATGGCAATCTTGCCGCTGCCCTTCGGAAAAACCATCGGGGCCGCCGGAGCCGGCCGAGGGGCTTCCTCTTCCTGGATCAAACGGTAGAGGAGCCGAAAGGATCCCTGTGCCGGTCCCACCTCCACTGCCCACTGCCAAAGCCCGTCGTGCCGGGTGCGCCAGGCCTTGCGCACAGAGAGCCGATGAGGACGAAGTGTTTCGTCCAACGCATGGTGAAACGCCTCCCCATCCCAACCGCCAACCACACGAAATCGCTGCTCCAGGAAGCGCCACCGCCAGCGTCCAGCCTGCTGCGCCTGCGCACTCTCCCCTACCAGATCCTTCTCAAGATCAATGCCGTAGGCTTGGAGGATGGCGGAGGCGGAAGCTTCAGCCTGATGAACCTGAGGATTGAGATCGACAGGGCGTGTAATCCAAACCAGCACTGTCAGCAACAGTGCGGCAGAGATGAGGATCAGGAGCTTGGGCTCCTGAACGATGCGTTGAAGCAGCGTCACGACAGTGTTTCTTGGTATACCTTCAAACCCTTTAAGAGATCAATGGCCCTGAGGATATAGGGATCCGCGATCTTATCCTGCTTAAAATCCTCGGGCAAAGCTTCGGGTCCCCGCGGCCGAGGCTTAGGGACCTCGGTCTTTTCAACCACCACATCCGGCTCCAACCCCTTGCCGTGGATCGACTGTCCGGAGGGGGTGTAATACTTGCTGGTGGTCAACCGAACCGCTGAGCCGTCCCGCAGGGGGACAACGGTCTGAACCGAACCCTTGCCAAAGGTCTTCCTCCCCATCAGGATGCCTCGGCCGTGATCCCGAAGGGCCCCGGCCACAATCTCAGAAGCAGAGGCGGAACCTCCGTTAACCAGCACCACAATGGGGAAATCCAGATAAGGATCCTCTTTGCTGGAGACAAATTCCTGATTTTGCTCTTCGTGGCGACCCTGGGTGGAGACAACCACCAAGCTCTCCGGGATGAAGGCTTCGGTCACTGCCACAGCCACATCCAATAATCCCCCGGGGTTGTTCCTGAGATCTAAGATAAGACCATCCAGTTCTTTCCGGGTCAGCTGATTCAGCGCCTTATCCAAATCCCGGGGTGTGTTGTCTTGGAATTCACTGATGCGGATGTAACCGATCCGATCGGCCACCATCTCAGCCCCCTTGACCGATTGAATCTTGATGATCGCCCGGGTCAGCTCCACATCAAACAATCTGGATTCATCTTCCCTGAGAATCGTGATCTTCACCTGGGTCCCGGGCCGGCCCCTGAGCTTCTTGACCGATTCATGGAGGGTGATCCCGCGGGTCGACTCCCCCCCAATCTTGACAATCTTGTCGTTGGGTTCAAGTCCAGCACCGGCCGCCGGCGTATCGTCCATGGGGGCCACCACAGTGAGAATCCCGTCCCGGGAGATGGTAATCTCCAACCCTACCCCACCGAACTCTCCCCGGGTCTCTACCTGCATCTCGGTGTAGGCGTCAGGGCTTAAAAACTGGCTGTGCCGATCCAGGGATTCCACCAACCCCCTGAGGGCTCCATGGATCAACTTCTTGGGCTCGACGACCTCCACATACTCGGTTTGAATGATGGTGATCGCCTCTGCCAAAAGCTCAACCTCTTCGTACAGCGCCTCTTGGTTGGATTTCTTCTTGGCGGCAATCGCCTCAGGCGAGGCCATCCCGATAAAGGTGCCGACTAGAACCGAAAAAATAAGTGCTGTTCGAATACCACGCATGGCGATCATTTCCCCTTTGTAAGAAGTTCCCGAAGAACCTGCTGCGCAACCGCAGGGGAGGCTGCCCCGCGTGTCTTACGCATCAACTGCCCCACCAAGAACATCAAGACCTGCTCTTTTCCGTTCTTGAAATCCTCTGCCGCCCGAGGCTGCTCCTTTAAGACCTCCTCAGCCTGGGCGAGAAGAGTAGAGCGATCGGTCACCTGGCTTAATCCTTTGGCCTCCACCACCGCCCGAGGAGCCTTGCCGGATTTCAATCCCTCAACAAAAACCTCTTTGGCCATCTTACCGCTGATCTTCCCGGATGCAATCAATTGAATCAGCTCCACCAAATGCTCCGGGGTAAACTTGAGCTGGCCCACATCATCCAGGTTGCGGTCATTCATCTCCCGGGCCAAATCCCCCAGGATCCAATTGGAGGCAAGCTTGGAGTCCATCTTGGCATCCAACTCAACGCAGCGTTCAAAGTAATCGGCTGTCCCTTTACTTGCAGTGAGGGTGGCGGCATCTACCGCTGGAAGCCGGTGGGTCTCGGTTAAGCGCTGGGCACGCTGCTTGGGGAGTTCCGGAAGGGACTGCTGTACCGCGGCCACCTCTTGTTCGGACACCGCAAACGGCACCAGATCCGGTTCAGGGAAGTAGCGGTAGTCATGAGCATACTCTTTGCTGCGCATCCCCATGGTGACCCCCTGGACATCGTCCCACAGGCGCGTCTCCTGTGTAATCTCGCCCCCTTGAGACAAAACCTGAGTCTGCCGCTGGACCTCAAAGCTAAGCGCCCGTGCTACCGCTTTAAAAGAGTTCATATTCTTGATCTCAACCTTGGTCCCCAGTTTGCCCTTTGTCTGACTGAGGGAGATGTTGGCATCACAGCGCAAGGAGCCCTTCTCCATGTCACAGTCAGAGACCTCCAAGTACTGCAAAATCCCTTTAAGGGTCTTGAGATAAGCTTGAGCCTCCTCGGGGGAGGTGATGTCAGGTTCGCTTACAATCTCTAAGAGAGGCACCCCGCCCCGGTTGAAATCCACCAGGGAGGTATCCTCCTCGGGTTTGTGGATGAGCTTGCCGGTATCCTCCTCCATGTGGACCCGATGGATGCGGATGCTCTTGGTACCTGGTACCGATTTTGGTTCTGACTGAGCAAGCTCCACCACCCCTCCGGTTCCCAGCGGCAGATCATACTGAGAGATTTGGTACCCTTTGGGCAGATCCGGATAAAAGTAATTCTTACGGTGAAAGACAAAATCGGGCCGGATCCGGCACTTCAGCCCCAAGGCCACCTTCATTGCAAGCTGAAAATAGCGACGGTTTAAAACCGGCAGCACCCCCGGAAACCCCAGGCAGACCGGACACACTTGAGAGTTGGGCGGCGCTCCAAAGGCAGTGCTGCAGCCGCAAAAGGCCTTGCTCTGAGTCTCAATCTGCAGGTGGACCTCAAGCCCGATCACTGTTTGATAGGATTTCGGCTCAGCATTCATCCGAGCTTGGGCTCCTTCTTGTGCCAATCGGTTGCCGCCTCAAAGGCGCCTCCGACCTGAAAAAGGGTCTCTTCGGCAAAGGATCGGGCGATCAACTGCAGGCCGATCGGAAGTCCCTTCTGTGTAAAACCACAGGGCATCGAGAGCCCCGGCACACCGGCCAGGTTCACCGAGATCGTCAGGATGTCAGACAGATACATGGTTAAGGGGTCACTCAGCTTCTCGCCCAACCGGAAGGCCGGTGTTGGAGAGGTGGGTGTGACCAAACAATCCACCTGCTTGAGCGCCTCGTCAAAATCATTCTTGATCAAGGTTCGCACCTTCATGGCCCGGCCGTAGTAGGCTTCGTAGTAACCCGAAGAGAGCACAAAGGTCCCCAGGATAATCCGTCGCTTGACCTCAGCGCCAAAACCTTCCTCCCGGCTTCGGGTATACATCTCCATCAAGGACTTGCCCTTGGATCCCTTGGAACGATACCCGAAACGGACTCCATCAAAACGAGCGAGGTTGGAGCTGGCTTCAGCAGTAGCAACAATATAGTAGGTGGGAATCGCGTACTCGGTATGCGGCAAAGAGACTTCGGTAATGACCGCCCCAAGCTTCTTGAGGGTTTTGAGTGCTTCCTCAATCGCCTGGCGCACCTCTGAGTCCATCCCCTTGACCAGATACTCTTTGGGCACGCCGAGCTTAAGTCCCTTAACCCCCTTCCCTACGCAAGCCGCATAATCCGGAACTGCCTGATCTGCGCAGGTAGAATCCTTGGGGTCACCACCGGCAATCGCCTGCAGCAAGAGGGCATTGTCCTTGACGGTTTTGGTTAACGGCCCAATCTGATCCAGGGAGGAGGCAAAGGCGATCAACCCGCTCCTGGAAACTCGCCCATAGGTGGGCTTCAACCCCACCACCCCGCAGAAAGAGGCTGGCTGTCGAATGGAGCCGCCGGTATCCGAACCCAAGGCCATGGGAGCCAGGCCCCCTGCCACTGCAGCCGCTGCTCCGCCGGAAGAACCCCCGGGAACCCGATCCAGATCCCATGGATTGCGGGTGGGGTAAAGTGCGGAATGTTCGCAGGAAGAGCCAAAAGCAAACTCATCCATGTTGGCTATTCCCAAGAGGATTGCCCCCTGCGCTTTGAGCCGCTCAACCACTGTGGCGTTGTAGGGCGGCTTAAACCCAGAGAGGATCTTGGAAGCGCAAGTAGTGGGGACCCCTTCAACGCAGAGGTTGTCTTTGATTAAAACCGGAATCCCCCACAAAGGACGCTTGGCTGCTCCATCCTGCGAAAGGGCCTTGGCCTGCCGGCGCACAAAGTCAGCGTCAAACCAGGTGAAGGCTTTGAGCTTGGGATCTAAGGCCTCAATCCGGGCAATCAGAGGTTCTACAACCTCAGAGGGGGATGTTTTTTTCTCTCGGTAGAGTGCCTGAAGCTTGTCCGCAGGCAAAGCAGGTGTGGTGGGGTTAGGTGGCGTCAATGATCCGAGGCACCTTGAAGAAAGGGCCTTCCTGCTCAGGGGCATTGGCCAGGGCTTTGTCAGTCGGAAGCGAGGGCGTTACCTTATCTTCCCGAAAGACATTGGAGAGCGCCAGAACATGGCTGGTGGGGGCGACGTCGTCGGTCTGGGCACTTTTAAGCTTCTCGACATAGGCCAAGATCTCATCCAGCTCAGAGGTAAAGCGGTCCAGCTCCTCTGCGCTTAACTGAATGCGGGCAAGCTTGCCCAGGTATTCGACATCTTGGCGTGAGATACCCATCGGGATTGAGAAGGTATCGTAGCAGAGGGGCTGCGCTTAAGTCAACGCGCTCTAAGGGTTGCCGTCATTTCGAGGGCGCTAGTCCGAGAAATCTCACGCGTAGAGATCCAGGATGGTGTTGCCCACCTGGTCCCGGCGAAGCCGAAACAGGAAGAGGTTCTCGGTCGGTAGGTTCCATCTGCGCTGAAGCCTTAGGATCGCCGCAGCCACAGGGGGAGTAAATTCTTCAGCCTCTGCCTGCCAAACCAAGAATGTTGGGGGGCGCTGCTCTGGGAGGACTTGGCGCGCCTGCTCTGGATTCATGGAGCCACGATCCAAGAAGACCAGCCTGGGACGGATCTCGGCCAAAGCTCCAGCAATGCTTTCGGGCTCATCTGGCAAGGGGACAATGGGATTGTTGGGGAAGTTAGCGCGAAGGGTCTTTAAGAGGTTCGGCTGCGCAGCTATCGTAATCGCTTGAGAAACCGTCTCTGCCGGATCCACTGCAACCCCCCTGCGCACCAGGCTCCATTGAAGCCCTGGTAGATCAGTTGGGATATATTGAGGCGGCGGCTCTGGGGCATTCTCAGCAAGGTTGGCCGCGATGCTAAAAGCGGTTGCGCCGGCAGCAAGCGCAATGGCCCTTTTTGCAGCCTGACGTCGCGGCGTCCCTTCCTCTTGGCCGGCCATATTGGGAAGGATTGCAGTCAGGTGTTCTCCAAACGTCTCATCCGACATGTCGGTCCGAACATAGTCGGCTACCAGTTCAACAATTCCAGCAACGGTTGACGGCAGCATCGGAAGCAGCGTCTCAACCGGTTGAACCCTTCTGTCCAGAAGATCCACCGTGCGGAGCAGCCGAGGTGTGTGGGAAGCTACATACGGCTCATCCCCCAAGATAACAGCTTGGGCAATCTGGAATTGAAGACCGCTGATGGCTCTGTCCGCTCTGGCTATATCGAGCAAGAGAGCCTCCCATCGATCTATGAATTGACCGAGAGCGTTGAAGCGGATGGGCCCTAACGCTTGCTCTAACACCATCAGATCGCTGTCAACAGCTACCGCTTCTACTACGCTTTCGCCGATATCCGTCTGCCGTCGGAGAAATTCCACAAACGTGGTCTCATGCTCAGAGGTGGGCGGGAAAAATCCATCTACAACATCCAGCCGATTCAACTGTGCCCGGATGGCATCAGGAATCGGTTCCTCTAAATTCATGCTGCCGCCAAAGTGCTCCATCAGGGCAGCAACCGTCTCAGAATCCAACTCAATCCTCCGACTTTCTTGGGATAAGCGCGCGAGGTGCCCTCGAAGAACAAAGAACAGCTCTGCATCGGTCACGGGAGAGGGATCCTGCAGGAAGTTTTGCAAGATCTCGAGCTCTTGGGCGTGTTGGAATCCCTCCCGGATCATGCGAAGAAGCAGCTGGAATTGGGCCGGTTTTCTTTGTATGGCCTGATTCTTGGGTCGCTTGCTATGCGCCACTTCGTGCGCCAAGGTATGCACATTATAGGCAAGAGGAATGCTCGGGTCTGCCTGAACAACGATGAATCTGGCCCTGGCTCCAGTTTGATCTGAGATAACATTGTAAGAACCTGACTGTGGACTGACCGCCAACCAACAATCTCCGGTAACTTCATCTCTCCTCCAAGCGATAGCCTCATGGCCCTGCACCACAAGCCATCCCGCTTCATCCTCAGCAGGTAAGTAGATGATGTCATCCGAAGGGAAACCGGTAATCCGGGAGATGGCTACTCTTGCATGTCCCAGAATAGCTGTCTTGAAAGAAGTGGGTGTTCCTTGGAAAGCATGTGTCACGGGATCTCGACGACGTAGGAATTCGAGACACGCCCCGACACCCCCATTGAAAACGCCCTTATGTTGTCTGGCCAATCGCGTCAGATGTTGCAGGGATTGCTTAAAGCGATCACCCTTGACCCATGTGGTATCGCCCCAGGGCTTCCGGCACCTCCTAAAGAAATCCTGCAGCTCAACCCATGAGTTCCCTTCCTCCTGGCCGGAAGAGGTAATATCAGAGACGCGCGATTGTCCTGTTTCAGCCAGCTCCGCAAGCTGGTCAAGCTGATCGGCAGCTACATACTCATTGATTTCCAATAATCCTATGAGGGACTGAACAACCGGTCTTAAGGAAGCTTGGGATTCAATGGCGATGAATTGGAAGTGGGTTCTGTCAAGATGGGAATACCATTCTTGAAGTGCTGCAAGGATCGTATCCTGGGGATGTTGCTCTGTGGTCAGAACGGTAACGGGAGGTCCGCTGTAAGCTCGGTAACCTTCCTCATGCTGGAACGCCACAGGCATGATTCTTGTTACGGCCTCCCGGATACGATACTCGGGGGTGTCCTCTTCTTGGGCCAGATCCACAACATCCTTATCTATAATCCAAGAGAGAATGCCATCCCCGATGGGATATCTCCAGCTTTGGTAAGCAAGGGCAGCGATAGCGTCAAGGTGCTCCTCTCTTTCTAGTACAACAGATGCTCTCGTAGCATAAGGCAGAATTCGGCCCAGAAAGGCAAGCACACCTGTAGTTCCCGGCAGAGAAACTATTCTAGCTTCAGATAGCCCATCCTCTGCTTCCGGGGGAAGTTGAATGGTTTCCCCTGGAATCGGAACAGTCAAGTAAGGAGCGAATCGCTCGAACTTTCCCCTTGGCAGATTGCGCTCCAGCCAAGTTTTAAGCGCTAAGTGGCTGGTATGTACGGGGAAGGTCTCTTCTAGGGCCTGTCCTGTATTTTCCTCAGGGCCGTGATACGGGCTTCTCAGCATCACTTCCAGCTTAACCCTCATAACCTCTCCAAACCTCTTGCCCTCCCCGGCAGCCGGTCGAACCGAAAGCGTAACCTGGGCACGCCTCCAATCCGTATGCGGAGGAAAGTCAGCATTAAGTTTGTAGGTGAAGGGGCGGGATTCTCTCCAGCGGTCAGCAACAGGAGCAAGCACAGAGTCTTGCGCAGCCCCTCGCAACTTGGGAAGGAACATCTGTTGGTCAAGGGCCGCAAGAATACGGGGAGCGATCATAGGAACGATCCAGTAATAGGTGGAGTTGGGCCTCCTTTGAATTCCGAATCTCTGCTCTGGGCTAAACTCACTTAACAGCAGCGAGGTCAAGCGGGAAGGGTTCTCCCTCGAAGGAAGTTCAGTCTCATTCTGGGCAAGCCACAGCATTTCAACCACGCGCCGATCAGCCGAGCCCCCCTCTTCATTGGTCATGCTCCAGTCCCCTTCTGCGCACGGAAAAGCAACTTCCATATCAGCAATCTGGGCTGTGCGCTCATCGGTAACGTGGAGCCTGGACGTCATCTCATCAGCACCATCTATAAGACCCAGGAGAGGTTCGAGACCCTCCGTTCTGTCTGTTTCCGCGAAAGGAACCACAAGGGGCTTTGTTCCCCCATTCGCCAGCCATTCCGCCTTAAGGGTCTCGGCTACCTGATGTGCATCCAGGTTGTCAGCCACAACATCCCATTCCCCCTCCTCCTGTCCGGCAGGCGGCAGATAGGGCGCAAGCAAGTCGCGCGCCCAGATGGTGTGCGGTCCCTGGCGGTCCAGCATTGATGCGACAAAGGCGCGCGCCAATCCTTGAAAATGCCCTGCCATATCCCTACAGAAATCGCCGGATCCTGCATCGTTGGTCTCATCCCCGCTGCGCAGAAGAACCTCGGCAATGCTGTGTGCGCCCACGGCGGCAATGTTCTCCCTGGCAGCAAGCCGGGAGGCTTCAACGACCCCGCCTGTAGATTCTGCCAAGATCAGCAGATCTCGGCGAACCGGCCCTGGGATGGTTCGCGCAACTGTGCCGATATGGTTCTCAATGCCCTGCGGCAGAGCATAGGGCATTCCGTCCGGCCGCATAACAGCGTGCTGCAGGTCACGCTCCACCCAGACCCGCTCAACCACAAGCCAAGCATAGCGGGACAACCGTTCTGCATCCAAATGCCAGGGATCATTTGGATCGGCTGCTGCCATCATGGTAAAGGCTCCCAGCGACCAAAGGGGATCAACCAGATTTGTAATGAAAGGCCTGAGTCTCTCCCACTGGTTCAGCCGGGCTAAGAGACTCGCCTGGTCCAGCACAAAGGGAAATGCAGAGATGGCTCGGCGTTCCCCGTAGGCCAACCGCCCTAAACGAACTGCCTCACTCAAGAGGGCGCGCAAGTCGCCTGGAACGCGGCCGGGGAAAGCGTCCTGGAAGCGCTCAACGTCGTGGCCCTGGAATGCACCTGTTTGGCCAACGACAGCGGCATAATAGCTTTGTTCAAAGTCAAGGCCTTGCCCAGCCGCCAACCATGCCTGCAAGAGAAGAAAAAGGGCGTATTCATCTGAGTAAATCTGTTCTTGGCTCTGCTCCCTCAGGCGCCTTGCGGCCACCGGAAATGTCCAGTTCTCGCCCTGCTCGAGGAAAGCGCGAACAATACCGGTAACATCAGCTGACAACCGGCATCGCCCCTGAAGAAAGCTGGTAACGGTCTCAATCCGTTCCGCATCTACAACAGCTCCCTGACCATCCCCTGGGGATCTCTCCTCCAGGCCGGAGCTGGGAAGAATTTCGCGTAAATGCTCCCCAAAAGCATCATCCGACATGCCGGTCCGAACATAGTCGGCTACCAACGCGACAATAGGAGTAGCTAGATCGTTAAACGCAAAGGCAAGCTCGGCCGGCTGGATCCTTCCGTCCAACAGGTTTGCAGCACGAAGCAACCTGGGTGTGTAGGAGGCCTCGTACGGCTGATCCCCCAATATAATCTCCTCGGCAATCTGAAATCGAAGGCTGTTGAGAGCAGAGTTGCTGTTGACAGCGATCGTCTCCTCGAAAAGATCCCACCAATGATCCATGAATCGACCCAAGGCATTAGAGCGAGCGAGGGGCAACGCCTCTTCGAGTGCCAGAAGATTACTGCCAAGATCCACCGCCTCGATCACCTCTGCGCCGATATCATCATGCTGACGGAGAAACTCCACAAATGAGGTTTCATGTTCATAGCTGGTCGGGAACAACACCGCTACGATTTCCAATCGGGTAAGCAAAGCTCGAACGGTATCGGGAATCGGATCCGCTGTATTCATCTCGCTTCCAAAGTGCTGTATCAGCTGAGCCGTCGCCTCTACATCCCATCCAAGCTTTGAGCTGGCACTGACCATGGGCAAGAGAGACCCCTGAATCATAAGAAACAGTTCTTCATCGGTCATAGGAGAGGGATTCTGCAGTAAGCCCTGCAAGGTGGTTAGCTCCCGTAAGCGTCGAGATCCTTCACGGACAATGCGAACAAGCTGGGGAAATTGGAGTTGCTCCCATTGGCCCCCCTCATCTTCCTGATGCACGCCGTGTGTCTCTTCATGCGCCAAGGCACATACAACATGGCTCAGAGGAATTTGCGGATTGACGTTGGCCACAAAGAATCTGATCGTATCCCCTGAGGGATCCGAAACGACATAATGCGCGCCCGCCTTGGGGCGGATTGCCAAGCGCCAATCGCCGCTTTCCGCATCCTCTTCTATGGCGATAAACTGCTCACCCCCCGTCGCAAACCATCCCGCTTCATCCTCAACATGCAAGTAGATGATATTCTCTTCGGGAAAACCGGTGATCCGGGAGACGGCGGCCCTTGCATGCTCCAGAAGAACCGCCGCCGGAGGGGTGGGACTCATCTGGAGGGCATGTGTTACAGCATCCCGTTGACGCATAAAGTCAACGTACGCCGCGGCAGTCCCCTCAAAAAGATACTGATGGTCTTCAGCCAATGCTTCTATATGC
Organism: uncultured Planctomycetia bacterium; assembly: GCA_964597545.1. GTDB lineage: Bacteria > Omnitrophota > Gorgyraeia > 1-14-0-20-64-10 > 1-14-0-20-64-10 > CAZQXN01. Next base: position 26,329 of record CAZQXN010000014.1, read on the forward strand.
TGCAGAGAATCTTCGAAATGGGCATTCCCGACCCATCCCTCATCTCCCCGGGGGGTTCGGTAATGCCCAAGGAAATCCTGCAGCCTCTCCCACTTGCTGCTGAGCAGATTGCGCTCTTCCTGGCCGGCCATGTAGTCGAATCGCTCCTGCCAGAGGGCCAACTCCCATCGGAGGCGATCCAGCCAATTCAGGTAAGCTCCAGCGTGAGCAGTCGAAAGCTCAAAATGGATATGGAGTGCCTGCGCCGTTAGGGACCCATTGATCGCTGTAGCAAGCTGCTCTTCCAGTATGCCGAGGGTGTGCTGCGCATTGGGCAGCACGGTGATCAGTTGCGCCAGGTAGGGCAAAGGAAGAATGAAGGCGGTTTGGGTCGCTTCTACCCATGCCGACAACAGATTCGCCGTTGCTGTTAAGTCACTCCAGTTCGCATTGGCTTGCTCGGCTGCCGGGCCTGTGCCGTGGAAAACATTTAGGGTCTGGCGCATCTCATCTAAGAAAGACTGAAACTGCCTGGCAACTTCCGCCGGATCAAATTCAGCAGCATTGACTGCAAGCAGTCGCTGCAGTGCGCGCCGATGGTTGTTCACTTCGGAAGTCTCGGCATCCGCTCCTCTTTGCAACCGCTCCAAGAAGGAGAGCGTTTCCTGGACCCCCTCATTGCCTCCCGCCAGGCTCAGGGGTTCTAGGTTTCTTAAAAGAAGCAGGCGGGTCTGCTGGTTCGTTTCTTGTGCCTGGACGCCGCCTGCGCCGGGCAGAAGCAAATCCATAAACACCTCTCGAACCTGCCTGGCCAAGCCAGGATCTGAATACCGGCGCCCTGATAAGGTGCGCACAATCGTCTGCCGGATCTCGGCCTGCTGCTCACCGGAGGCGAGGTCAAGCCGTCCAAGCAAAAGGGATACGGCCTGGGTGGCATTCGGATGTCGGGCAAGCGCCTCGGCTGCATGAATGCGCCTGCGATAATCCATGGGCCACAACGACTGAGCCAAGGCCTCTCCAATCACTTCAATGGGATCGGTGGCTTGAAGCCGAACGTCTTCGGTGGGGGGCAACAGCTCACTGTCACTCCCGGAGTCAAGCATGGCTGCTCTGCGCTCCAGCCGTCCGAGAGCCCTTTCAATCATGGCATCTGCATGTCCACTCTCATTGCCGCTATCCACCAGTTGGCGAAGCACCTCTTGGGTTGTTCGAATGCGCTCTGGCGTGACGCTCAACCAATCCAAACCAAGTATTAAGGCGGCCCGAACCCTGTGATTCTCCTCTGGATCAACCGCTGGCTCTTCCATCTCGGGAGGAGGGATAAGCTGCCGGAAGAACACTTGCCAGATCTCCTCTCGTAAATCCGCGTGCTCTGCATAATCCAGGCGGGAAAGTGCATGGACAGCATGTTCCCGCAACGACGTGTGGGGTAGGTCTAAGCGTGCCAGCAACAGCTGTGCCAACGCTAGCACTTCAGTGGGTAAGCGCTCTATCCAGAGGGGTCCCTCAACTGGGAAAATGTAGACGGCTCGACCCGGAACAGCCTCTACATGCATAAACCCAGATGAGGAGATGAAGCGCTCTGCTGTCTGCGTCAACTCAAAGGACATAGGTTGATTACCCGCCGGGCTGTCGGAAATAACGTTTAGCACAAGGCCGGCTGGCTCCCCCCACTCAGGCATGAGGAAGGCGTTGAACCCACCGACGCCGTCCGGGGATGTGGGCTGCAGAATGTGCATCTGCATTCTCCAGCGGGCAAAGGTCTCCCAAGGAATCCCAACACCGCCCTCAGGGAGCTCAATAAATTCAGTGGTACCTGCTCGCACAGCATCATCACCCCCCGGCCCAACAAACTCTACTTGATGAAGTTGGCTCGGACTTGGATCGGCTGTCAACTCAGCATAGGTTTGGGCACCGCTTAAGTCCCGCTCAGGTGGAAACTGAGGCGATGCAGCGGGCACTGCCCTTCCAGCCGGAGCCGACGCCCCAAGACTGACCACGGAAGCGGGAGTCACCGGAGAGGGAGGGCTCACTTCCAAAGCAAATACTGGAGGGCCGTGTGCTAACGGAGCTTCATGGGTAAACTTACCCTTCACTTGATACGCTCCGGGCTGAAAAGTTCCCAGCACTTCGTTCCCCGTGTCAACCAAGGGAACAAACTCTGCTTCAGAGACAACCTGTCCGTCCTGTAGGTGAACCAACCGGAAGGCATACTGCTTCATGTGAACTATCGCCCCAATAGGCATCTTCCCTTCCGCAATCGGTTTAACGGTAAGCGTAACAATTGCAACGGCAGTGCGCTGTATGATTCTCACGCTCCACTTGAGCCATAACCGATAGGGGCCTCTATCCAAGATCCGTTCGTCAACCCATTTATCGACTCCCCCCATTTGAAGAATCAAACGTCCTTCAGGACCAAAGAGCCCGCCGATTAACTGATCGATGCTTTCCGTATCCTCCTCCAGACCGACAGCAGAGAAAGGATCTGCTTCAGGACGGCCGGGGGCTGGAAGGAAGATCCGCTGAAGGCCGCTGTTTACCACCTGTGCCACTTGTCGGGGCTCGCCGGAAGCGAGTGCCTCCTCAAGTCCCGCAAGGGAATGGGACTCGGCCGCCTCAGGTTCACGAAGCGCCAAAGCCGGAGCAGGCAGACCGAGGCACAGGGATAGGAAAAGGGGGAGGATTCTACCCAAAAAAAAGCTTCTCTTTGGAGAATAGTTCTTCATCGCTTTATCGGGGATTGACAGTATAAGGATACCCGACTGCCCTTTAAGAATCAAGTGTTATATTCTAACTATATATTATAACTAACGCACAACCTCTTTGCACCCCGGAGGTGTAACGTTCAGGGCCCGATGCAGGGTGGCAAGCTCTTCTAAGGTAAAGGTCTCGGGGCGGCGGACTGGGTCAATCTGAGCTGTTTTCAGGGCTGCCAAAACCTGCTCCTTCTCCCACCCCTGCCCGGCAGTCAAGAGGGCATTCTGTAAGGTTTTTCTGCGGTGGGTGAAGATCCGGCGGATAAGCTTCAAGATCCCCTCCTCCTCTTCGGGAGGCACCACAGGCTTATCTAGAGGGTCCAGCTTAAGCACTGAGGAGGTCACCTTGGGCTGGGGATAGAAAGCGCCCGGCGCAATGGTAAAGAGGACCCTGGGCTTAAAGGCCACACCAACCATGAGGCTTAAACTCGAATAGGCGCGGGTGCCGGGCTTGGCGGTAATGCGGTCGGCAACCTCCTTCTGGATGGTCAGCGCCGCCCTTTTCACCCATTGACGCTGGCGCAGCAAAAACTCCAGGATGGGGCTGGTCATCGAGTAAGGGATGTTGCCGAACACCACCAAGCTTTTGGGCTCCCCCTGCGCATAGGCCTCCAGATCAACGCGTAGGATGTCAGAGCGCACCAGTTGAAGCTTGTCCTTGTCCTTGAATCGGTCTCTCAGCACCCGAAGGAAGCGGTGATCCTTCTCCACAGAGTAGATTGTGGCGCCAGTCTCAAGCAGTAGATCCGTGAGGGCCCCGAGACCTGCGCCGATCTCCAAAACAACATCCTCTGGGGAGATCTCCAGGATCGAACGGATGCGCTCCAGCGCTCGGGCATCGACCAAGAAGTGCTGACCGAGCCGGCGAGGGGAGATGCCCAGGTGATATTGATGAACAATGGCCTTGATCTCTTTAACGTTCATGGCGGGTAAGTTGAGCAGCCAGGCGAAGGGCAGAGCGCATGGAGGCAGGATTGGCTTGGCCTTTACCCGCCAAATCAAAAGCGGTGCCATGCACCGGAGAGGTACGCACAAAGGGAAGCCCCAGGGTGACGTTGACCGATTGATCCCAACCCAACAGCTTCACCGGAATCAAAGCCTGGTCGTGATAAGGCGCGACCACAGCATCGTACTGGCCGCAGGCTGCTGCCTGCATGAGGCTGTCCACCGGAAGGGGTCCATGTACGTAGGGGTCAGACCCTTTCGTACAAGCACGCAGTGCGCGCACTGCAGGGGCAAGTACCTTTTTCTCCTCCTGGCCGAAGAGCCCCCCTTCCCCAGCATGGGGGTTAAGGGCCGCCAGACCAATCCTGGGTCTTCGAATCTTAAAATCGCGCACCAGTGCTTGACGGGTTGCTTTAACAGTCTGGATGATCTTTTCTCGGGTGAGCTTGCTCGGAAGGTCTTTTAGCGCACAGTGGGTAGTAACGAGACTGATCCGTAACTTGCCGGTCACAAACATCATGGTGGTCGCGCAGCCAAAGCGCTTGGCCAAATACTCGGTATGCCCGATCCAAGGTATTCCGGCTTTAACGATCGATTCCTTGCAGACTGGCGCAGTTACCAAGGCATCGGCTGTTTTGCGCTTAATCATCTGGCAGGCAACTTCCAGGTATTCAAAGGCAGCTCGACCAGCCTGGGCTTGCACGCGGCCCGGCCGAATTCGCTCGGAGAGGTTGGCCAGATCCACCCAGTGGATGCGCTTCCAGGGAACGGGTAAGCGAGCACGCTGGTTGAGGCGCTTAAGCCAGGTGCGATCCCCAATCACGGTGATTCGCACCTTGGGCAGTGGCGAGGCGAGTGTTTTGAGCACCACCTCGGGGCCAATCCCAGCAGGATCCCCCATGGTGGCAACGAGATGTATCACTTGATGGTGATGTAGGCTTCGGACTTAAGTTTCTTGATCCAGGTTTCGTACTTCTTGCCCGCCTTCTGATTGATGAGCATATGGCGAATCCTGCCCTCAATCTCTTTGAGCTCTGCTTTGCGGCTGGGCCGGGTAGACTCAATACGAAAGATATGAAACCCTGCAGGAGTTTCAATGACCTGGGAGATCTCCCCGGGTTTGAGCGCAAAGAGGGCCTCTTCAATCTCAGGGCGGGAGCGACCCTGTTCCAACCAGCCGATCCGGCCTCCTCCTTTGGCATTGAGACCTTCGGAGTAGCGTTCGGCCAGCTCCTGAAAAGCCTCTCCGGCCATCAGACGTTTGCGCAACTCTTCGGCAGAGGCACGGGCGCGCGGCCCACCCAAGATACCCTTGGACCGGATCAAAATGGCAGCCACCTGGACTGCGGGAGGGCTTATGAATTCTTCGGGGTTCGACTGATAATAGTCGGTCACCTCCGCTGGGGAGACGATCACCCGGTAGCGGCATTCTCGATCAATGAGCTTTCGGATGGTAATCTGCTCTCGGTAGCGCTCCCTGAGTACCTCCAGGTTAACCCCTTGAAGCTCCAAGGCCTGCCCGAAAGCTTCGGGGGAGTCGAAGTGTCCTTGGGCTTCGGCAAGCATCTCAGTTACCTCTTCATCGGTAACCTCAATCGGCGGAGGGGTACCAATCCTTCCCTTAGAGACTTCTATCGGGCTGGGGTTACGCGCTTCCTGCAGCATCAGGCGCTCTTCGATGATCTGCTCTAAGACCTTCTGCCTGACCTCCTCAACCTGCAGGGCCAGCTCCTCGGGTTTCAAGGTGGCCTGCATCTGCAGATAGATGGGAGCAAGCGCCCGATCCAACTCTGCCCGGGTGACCACCTCATCGTTGACAACAGCAACGATTCCAATCTCCTCGGCGCACACCTCAGAAGGCAGCTGGCTTGCGGCAGCGCTGAAGACCGCCGCAAGGAAAAAGAATGTCTGAAAAACAGAAGGAATTGGTTTCATGGCACGTTGTGTAACAAGAGGGTTGGAAACTGAGGACTTACTCCGCCGGCGGCGGTTCAATCGCTTCAGGCACTTCAAGCGGAGCACCTGGAATTTCTGGAGGGGCTCCAGGAGAGGCAGCTTTGATATCGATCTTGGCATCCGCCCGCAGTTGCTGAAGTGTCTCCTCGACATGCCGCTGCTTCTTCTGGGTCTCCAGCTGAACTCGGATCTGCTCTCTCGTTTCCTCCAAGGGCCGCTGGCGGGAAGCGCGGTGCTCGGTCAGAAGAATCACGTGGTAGCCCAGCGAGGTCTTAACCACATCGCTCATTTCCCCGGGCTTGAGCTTCATGGCCACTTCCTCGAACTCCGGGATGAGCTGACCCTTTCGGAACAATCCGATGTCCCCTCCCCGCGCCCGGGTGGGATCCACAGAGAGCTCTTGGGCCACTGCGGCAAATTCCTCACCCCCCTTGACGCGCTTGAGGGCTTTTTTGGCCGTCTCTTCATCTTGGGTCAGGATGTGGCTGGCCCGGAAGGTCTCCTGTTCGGTAAAGCGGGCAATGTTGGCTTGGTAGGCCTGAGCAATCTCTTCCTGGGTGATCTCAACCATCTTCTCTGCCCGCATCACCTCTAAAAGGCGCCCCACCAAGATCTGGCGCCGGGCCTCTTTGAGGAGCCGACGGACCTCGGAATCCCGATCCAAGTGCCGGCGGCGCGCCTCCTGAATCAGGAGGTTCTCGGTGATCATCTCCTCCAATAGGCGCTTGGGGTCATTCTGAAGGGAGTTGCGAGCCTGCGAGCTTAGGTTGGCCATGCGCATCTGCACATCCTTCTCGGTGATGACGTGGCCGTTGACGGTGGCGGCGATCTTGCTGCCTGCACCACAACCCGCTACGGAGAGGGCAAGGAAACAAAGGGCAAAGGTTGTCAGAGTACGATTGCTGAACTTCATGGTTGGAAAGTCTAACACAGCCCTAGCGGCTCTGTCTAGCTTTCTTCTTCTTGAGGCCGTCAATCTCACCCTTGAGGAGCCTGCAGTATAAATCGAAGCCGACCGAGGCAATGTGGCCGTGCTGTTCGGTTCCCAAGAGATTGCCTGCCCCGCGCAGCTGCAGATCCCGCAGGGCCAGCTGAAAACCGGCCCCCAGACTTGAGAACTCCTCCACCGCCTCCAGGCGCTTCTTGGCATCTGCAGTCAGCGGCAGATCCCGCGGAGTCAGGAAATAGGCATAGGCCTGCCGGGTAAACCGCCCGACCCGGCCCCTCAGCTGGTAAAGATCGGCCAGGCCAAAGGCGTCAGATCGGTAGACCAAGATCGTGTTGGCATTGGGAATGTCAATGCCGGACTCGACAATCGCCGTTGAAATCAGCACATCGACTTCATGCTGCATAAAACCCAGCATGGCCCGCTCCAGCGCGCGCGAAGGCATCTGGCCGTGGGCCACGGCGATCCTGGCCTTAGGGACTAAGGCATGGATCCGCTTGTGGACCTGCTCAATCCGCTCGATCCAGGGATAGATCACAAAGACCTGGCCTTGGCGCTTGATCTCCCGCTCAATCGCCTCCTGGATAAGAGAAGAACGCTCCTCCGCCACAATGGTTTTAACCGGCAAGCGCTCAAAGGGAGGGGTGTCGATCACCGACATCGGCTTTGCCCCCATGAGGGCCAGGTACAGCGTTCGGGGAATGGGAGTGGCAGTCAAGGTCAGGACATCCACTTCTGCCCGCAAACGCTTAAGCCGTTCCTTGTGGCGCACACCAAAGCGCTGTTCCTCATCGATGATCACCAACCCCAACCGCTTGAACCGAACATCTCCGGAGAGGAGCCGGTGGGTGCCGATGACCACATCCACTTGGCCCTGGGCAAGGTTTTTGAGGATCTGCTTTTGGGCAGCGGCGGTCTGGAACCGGGAGAGCATGGCCACAGTCACAGGGTAGCGCTTCATCCGCTCGGCAAAGGTGGCGGCATGCTGCTCACAGAGAATCGTGGTCGGGCACAGCAGAACCACCTGGACATTGTCCATGACTGCTTTGAAGACAGCGCGCAGGGCGACCTCGGTCTTGCCGTAGCCCACATCCCCGCACAGGAGCCGGTCCATGGGCTTGCGCGCCTCCATGTCGGCCTTGACCTCTTGGGTCGCACGAACCTGGCCCTCGGTCTCTGTATGAGGAAAGGCCGCCTCCAGCTCTTTCTGCCAATCGGTATCGGCACTGAAGGCATTCCCGGAGACTGCCAGGCGGCGGGCTTGGAGATTGAGCAGTTCCCGAGCCACAGAGGCCGCCCCCAAGCGGGCCCATTCCTTGGAGCGGTTCCAGTACCGCGTTCCCAAGCGGGAGAGCTTCGGGGTTTTACCCTCAAAACCGATGTACTTCTGGACCAGGTGGAGTTCATCCAAGGGAACGTAGAGCCGATCTTCCCCGGCATACTCCAGCACCAGATGCTCCACAATCCCTTCCTGGGTGCGAACCGACTTGAGCCCCAGGTACTTGCCGATGCCGTGAGCAACATGGACCACCCAATCTCCGATCCGAATGTCAACAAAGGGGTCTAGGGGGGCCTCCTCCCCTAGAAAGATGTGCTTGAGCGGAGCCTTCAGGGCCTTGTGCTTGAGGGCAACGGTCGGCAGGAGGATGACAATTTCATGGGAGAGAAAGGGGCGCCCGGTGGCCGGATGGACGCTTTGAATCTTGACTACGGTCTGGTGGTCCAGTTCAATGCGGACCGGTGCCTCAAACCCTTCGGGGAAGATATCCACAATGCCGCCCCGAAGCGCCATTTCACCGGGATCGCTAACCTTGGCCACCCGTTCATATCCTTGAGCCATCAAGGCTTGGATGGCGGCGTAGGGGTCAAGTTGCTGCCCCCGGCAGATTTTGAGGGCTTCAGTTTTCATCTGCCATCCCCGCCTCGTTGTCATTCCCGCGAAAGCGGGAATCTGATCCTCGCATTCGCGAGGATGAATTCGGGCGTATCACTTGCTTCGCTGCGTTGCGCAAGTGATGCCCTCATTCACATTTTGGCGGGTGTGGAAACGCCGAGAAGCTTAAGGCCGTTCGCCAAAACTGCCTGCACTCCGAGGATCAGCCCCAGGCGAGCTGAGGCTTGCTCGGATCCGGCTCCCATGACTCGGTGCCGGTCATAGAAGCGGTGGAGCCCCTCGGCCAGCGTCTGAAGATAGCTGACCATCCCAAAGGGCTCCAGGGTGGCTGCGCAGGCCGACACCACTCCGGGGAACTCCCGCAAGAGCTTCATCAGGTACAGCTCTTCGGGTGCCTCCAGCAATCGAAATGCCTCTCGTTTGGGCGGGGGAATCTCGGCCCCCTCAGTTCTCATCTTGCTGAGGATACTGGCAACCCGGGCATGGGCATATTGGATGTAATAAACCGGGTTCTCCAAAGACTGCTGTTTGGCCAGCTCGAGGTCAAACTCCAGATGGGCATCAGACTTGCGCAGCAGGAAGAAAAAGCGGGTCGCATCCACCCCCACCTCCTGCATCACCTGAGCCAAGGTGGTAAATTCTCCCTCTCGGGTTGACATGGGGATGGTCTCGGTTCCGCGCTTCAAGGTGCACAGCTGAACGATCCGGACGGCCAGGTGCTTGGGATCGAAACCCAGCGCTTCTACCGCGGCCTTGAGGCGCGGGATATAGCCATGGTGGTCCGGACCCCAAAGATTGACCACCAGAGAAAACCCTTGAGAGAACTTGCGGCGATGGTAAGCGATGTCCGAGGCGATGTAGGTCAAGCGCCCGTCCGAACGGATCACCACCCTGTCCTTGTCATCCCCAAAATCCGTGGACTTGAGCCACCAAGCCCCCTCTGAAGCATAGAGACTGCCGCGGCCCTTTAAGCGGTTGAGGGAGCGGGTCAGATACCCAAAAGATTTAAGCTTGCTTTGGCGGTACCAGCGATTGAAACGGACGCCGAATTGCTTGAGATCCGTCTCAATCACACCCAAAAGCCGCTGGGCACCGAATCGCGTGGCCATCATCTGGGCCTTGGGATGATGGAGGATCCCCCTGCCCCGGGCTTGAAGCCATGCCCGGGCACAGCCTGTGACATAGGTTCCCTTGTACCCATTCTCTGGGAAGTTCGCAGGTGCACCCGCCTCTTCCCGAGCGCGGGCCAGGATGGAGGCACCCAAGAGATCAATCTGAGTCCCTTCATCGTTGACGTAATACTCCCGGACCACTTGATAGCCGGAAAACTCAAGCAGGTTGGCTACAGCATCCCCCACCGCTGCCTGGCGGCCGTGCGCCACAGAGAGGGGACCGGTGGGATTGGCGCTGACAAACTCGATATGGGCCTTCTTCCCGCGGCCCAGCTCAACCCGGCCATAACTGGATTTGTTTTCCAGAACCGCCTCCAAAACATCACAAAGGAAGTTGTGGCTGAAGATGAAGTTGATAAAGCCCGGGGGCTTGACTTGAACAGCTTCCAGATGGCGAGCCAGCGGTGAGGCTTGAAGCCGCGCTTGGATCTTCTCTGTGAGGGCCTTGGCCAGTTCAAGGGGAGGTTTCTTCTGGCGGGAGGCCAACTGCATGGCAATTGAGGTGGACAAATCTCCGTGGGAACGGCTGCGGGGTGCCTCTAAGGTAACGGCAGGCAGGCTGTCCCCTGGATGGGCAGAACCTGCCCAATCCCGCAGAGCCTCCTCTACAAGCGGGCGAAGCTGCGTCTCGATGGAAGCGGTGTTTACCATGGGCAGAACAATGGGTTACGAACGCCTGACGGCAATTCGGCGGACAGAGGCAGGCAGTGTAAGGCGGGGCGCATCAGCCCACAATCGTTCCAGGGCGTAAAACTCGCGGGCTTCGGCCGAGAAGATGTGCCCGGCAACCGCCCCGAAATCGAGGAGAATCCAACCGGACTCCGGACGGCCTTCGACATGCAGAGAGCGTGCTCCATTCTTGGTGAGCGCTTCTCGAATCTTGTCGGCAATGGTTTGCAGCCTGCGCTCGGAGGAGGCGCTGCAAAGGAAGAAAAAATCGAAACTGTATGAAAGCTTCTGAAGGTTCAGGATCACCGGCTCATCGGCCTTGGCCTCCAAGGCCGCCTGAGCCATGGTGAGTGCTATCTGTCGGCTGGTACGAAGCGCTATGGCTTGAGAATCCGGTACAACCCTGTTCCGCAGTCCGGACACTTTCCCTTCATGGCAGGACGCCCGTTCTTCATCGTAACCTTCTCGGGATCCTTCATCTCTTTCGAGGCCTTGCACTTTACACAGTAAGCGGTCATTGTTGCCTCCTTGGATTGCATCGGTAATGTTTCATAGCAAGAGTATTTCCGACCAGGTGGAATCTATCACCTTAAACCCCGCTGTGTCAAGGCACCACGCAAGCGACGGGGGCACCTACTCGATCTCTCCTACGATCTCTTCGATCAAGTCTTCCAGTGTCACCAACCCCAGCGCCCGATCCTCGGAATCGACAACAATGGCAATTTGGATGCGCCGCTTCTGGAACTCCTGCATCAACTCATGGACGCGCCGCTCCGGGGAGACCTTGTAGGCCGGATGCAGCAAATCATGCAGGAGAATAAGCTCTTTATCCCGCCAGAGGTGAAGCAGCTCTTGGGCGTAGAGGATTCCGGTAATCGTGTCGGGAGAGTCCCCGCAGACTGGAATTCGGGAATGCCCCTCCTCGGTTAAAATCTGAAGCACCTCGTCGTGGGTGGCGCGCTCGCTGATCACCACCATCTCAGACCGAGGCACCATGACATCGATGACCTTAAGATCCCCGTACTCAAAGATCCGGTGCAGCAGCATCCGCTCGTGCTCCCCCAGCACCCCTTCCCTGCGGCCGAGCTCAATCATCAATTTCAGCTCCTCTTCGGTGATGAGGGGAGAGCGAGCCTGGGGCTTGACCCCGAAGAGCTTGAGCAGTCTATTGCTTAAAACCGTAAACCACCGGGTGACCGGCGAGAAGAGCCTGACCAAGAGGCCCATCAGCGGCGTAATTCTCAAAGCGACCCGCTCAGCGTGGCGGACAGCAAAGACCTTGGGGGTAATCTCCCCTAAGACAATGATCGTTGTTCCCATGATGAGTGTCGCCGCCGGAACACCCCACCGCGGACCCAGCCAGGCAATGCAGAGTGCCGCTCCCAAACTCGAGATGGCGGTATTGACGAAGTTGTTGGCCAGAACAATGGAGGTGATCACCTCGTCCATCCTGCCCAACAGCTTCTGCAGGGCCTGAGCATGTTTGGCGCCGCGCGCCACCAGGTGACGCAGGCGCAGCTTGGACAGCCCCACCAAAGCGGTCTCGGAGAGTGCGAAGAAGGCAGAGGCCACCAAGAGCAGAACAATCAACAGCAGTGCGCCAGAGTTTGTCATCGATAAAGACCCTTTTCCTCAATGTAACGCACAACCGGCTCTGGAACAAGATCGGTGATGGGCTCACCCCGCCTGATGCGCTCCCGTACGTACGAGGCAGAAACCTCACAGGTCGTGATTTCAAGCACCTCAATGTCATCCGGCCCATCCTGCGGTTCTGCGCCCGGCCGGGGAATCACCGCAAACCGAACGAGCTTCTTCAGTTGGTCAATCTGGCGCCAACGGCTTAACTGCTTGGCAGCGTCAGATCCCACCAGAAAGAACCAGGTGGTGTCCTTATCGGGTGAATCCTTCTGGAGCGCACGAACCGTGTCGATGGAATAAGATGGACCCGGCCGCTCCATCTCAATCCGAGAGAGCCCAAACCCGGCATGGCTCTCAATCGCCAACTCAACCATCCGGGCCCGATCCTGGGCCTCGGCTCCGCCGGAAAGCTCCCTGTGGGCAGGTGTACCCGACGGTATCCAAAGCACCTGGTCGAGCTTCAGTGCCGCCTGGGCCCCTTCTGCCAGAAGGAGATGGCCGCGATGAACCGGATCAAACGCCCCACCCAAGAGTCCGATCTTCATGCCGAAATCTATTTTCTCACCTGACCGGTCCCGGCAACCAGGTACTTGTAGGTGGTCAGCTCTTCCAAGCCCATGGGACCCCGCGCATGCAGCTTATCGGTGGAGACTCCGATCTCTGAGCCCAAACCAAACTGCCCTCCATCGGTAAACCGCGTTGAGGCGTTGACATAAACGCAGGCAGCATCCACGGCCCCCAAGAACCGCTGGGCATGGGACCGGGAACGGGTCACAATGGCCTCGGAATGGTTGGAGCCGTAGCGCCGAATGTGCTCCAGCGCCTCCTCCAAGGAACCCACCACCCGAACCGCCAACCGCTTGGCCAAAAACTCTGTGCCCCAATCCGAACGCTTCGCAGCCTTGATCGGAAGGCCCTTGAGGATCCTGCGGGTCTGGGCATCGCAGCGCAGCTCTATATCAGCCTGAAGCAGCCGTCTGGCCATTCGGGGCAAAAAAGCGCGGGCCACCTTGCGGTGCACCAACATCGCCTCCATGGCATTGCACACACCCGGTCGCTGCACCTTGGCATTGAAACAGATCTGTTCGGCCATCTTCAGGTCGGCGAGGGAATCCACAAAGGTATGGCAGACCCCTTTGTACTGTTTGATGACCGGCACCTTGGCCTTGGCCACCACCGCCCGGATCAGGCTCTCCCCGCCCCTGGGAATCACCAAATCCACCCAACCCACAAGAGAAAGGAGCTGATCCACAGAATGGCGGGAAGTGGTCCAGACCAGATTGACGGCACCCCGAGGCAGCCCTGCAGCTAAGGCAGCGCGCTCAAGGGAGCGGAAGATCGCCCGATTAGAGTGAATCGCCTCAGAGCCTCCCCGCAAGATCACGCTGTTGCCGGATTTAATACACAGCCCCGCGCAGTCAGCGGTCACGTTGGGGCGAGCTTCATACACTATCCCAATCACCCCCACGGGAACGCGAACCTTGGAAATCTTCAAGCCGTTGGGTCTGCGCCAAGATCGAATGCATGCGCCCACCGGATCTGCCAACTGCGCAACTTCCCGAAGCCCCTCAGCCATTTCCGCAATCCGTTGAGGCGTCAAGAGCAGTCGATCCAGCAGGGCACCTCGAATTCCGGCGCGTCGGGCAGCGGCAAGATCTTCTGAATTGGCTGCCAAGATCCCCTTGGCCCCTGCTTCCAAATGCTTTGCCATAGCGCGCAGAGCGCGGTTCTTAGCCGCTGTTGGCAAGGTTCCGAGAATATTCGAAGCTGCCTTGGCAGTCTCGGCCAATCGCTGAACAGATCCCATCATGACTCCTGTAAAATAACCAAGGAATCCCGGTGCACCGCCTCATCCGGTTTACGCCCTAAGATCTTGGCAATGGCATCCGATCTTAAGCCCTTAATCTGGGCCAATTCCGCGTCAGAGTAGCGGATGAGCCCCCGGGCAAATTCCCGTCCACCCTCAACCCGTATGGAGACCAAGTCCCCGCGCTTAAAACGCCCCTCTGCTTTGCGCACCCCGGGTGCCAGCAGGGAGCGGCCCTTGTGGACCAGCGCTTCCCTGGCTCCAGGATCAACGACAATCACCCCTTTGGGTTTGGCGGTAAAGGCAAGCCAGCGCTTGCGGGCCTGCATCCTCCCCTTGCCCTGAGGGAGAAACAGGGTTCCCGTTAAATGCCCCTCTAAGAGGTTGGTCTTCAGGATCCCAGGACAAGTTCCGTTGGCCAGCAGCATGGCAACACCGCTTGTCATCGCCATGCGAGCGGCGTGAAGCTTGCTCACCATACCGCCGGTGGTGGTCTCGCGAGAGGCAGCCCCGGCCGAGCGCTCCAGCTCCGGCGTAATCCGCTCAATCAGGGGAATCACCTTGCGCCTGGCGCCCTCCAGCCTCGACTCAAAACCATCCACATCGGTCAAAAGAACCAGAAGCTCTGCATCCATCAGATGCGCCACCAGGGCCGAGAGCTCATCGTTGTCCCCAAAGCGAATCTCCTCGGCAGAGATGGAGTCGTTCTCATTGATCACCGGAATGACCCCTTCCTGCAGAAGGGCGCGCATGGTCTGTCGGGCATTGAGGTATCTGCCCCGGTGGGTTAGATCTTCACGGGTGAGCAGAATCTGCCCCACCCGAATTCCGCGTTTATGAAAGGCTGAGGCATACAACTGCATGAGCGTACCCTGCCCTACAGCAGCAGCAGCCTGTGAGCGGGCCAGATCCTTGGGTCTGGTTGACCAGCCCAAAACCCCCATCCCGGCTCCAATGGCGCCCGAGGTCACCAGGATCACCGTTCGACCCGCCTTCTGCAAACCGGCCATATCCTCTGCCAGCTGCTTGATCCGATCCTTATCCAGATCGTGTGCGGGGGAGGTCAGCACCCCGGTTCCAACCTTGACAACGATCCGCCGCGCACGCTGAACCAACTGTATGGGATTGGGTAATGAACTCATCGGTTCCTCACTCGCTCCAATGTTCCGGAAAGCGCTTCTAAGAGCTTATCAATCCCTTCGCCGGTCTTAGCAGAAATAAGAACCGGCTTTTCCTTGACCGCCTTCTTAAACCGAGTCAGATGCTTTTTAGCTTCGGGACAATCCATCTTGTTGGCCACCACAATCTCGGGCTTCTCAGCCACCTCCTTGCGGTAAGCCTTAAGCTCTGCGTGTAATGTCTCGTAATCGTCCACCGGATCCCGGCCGTCCTGGCCGGCCATGTCGATCAGATGAATGAGCAGGCGCGTCCGTTCAATGTGGCGCAAGAAATCCAACCCCAATCCCTTGCCGCAATGGGCCCCCTCAATCAAGCCGGGTACATCCACGGCAATCAAGGGCTCGCCATCCGGAAGGGCCACAGCACCCAAAAGGGGATGCACGGTGGTAAAGGGAAAGGCCGCAATCTTAGGATGCGCATGCGAAATCTTGGAGAGCAAGGTGGATTTTCCGGCATTGGGCAGACCCACGATCCCAGCATCTGCAACCAGCTTAAGCTCCAACTGGAGTCGCCTGGATTCACCCGGCTGACCCCCGAGAAGCTCCGGATCAAACCGGTTCTTCTGGGTGTCGGAGCGCTTCCTTTGCGAGGCGTTGCCGATCCCCCCGGCCCCGCCCCGAGCCACAGTAATCGTATCCTTGGTTTCTAAGATCTCCCGGATCAGATCCCCGGTATCGGCATCCCGAACAATGGTGCCCAAGGGCACTTCCATAAAACAGTCCTTGCCCTGGGCACCATGCTTGCGCTTGGAAGAGGCATTCCCTCCGGATTGAGCCCGGAAGAGACGTTGGGATTGGAAATCAAGAAGGGTGGTAAGCTGCCGGTTGGCTTGAATCAGGACATCTCCTCCCCGGCCTCCATCGCCACCATCCGGGATGGGATGTCGGGACCAGAGGTCCTTATAGAACGAACGACACCCCTTGCCCCCTCGACCGGCCTGAATCGATACAGCGGCTTGGTCGACGAAGCCTGCTTTGAGCTTCGCCAAAGGGGCCATCATCGAGCATTAATGGACACCACACCCGATTTGGGGAAAGTCACCACCCCGTCCCGCAGGGCAAAGAGGGTATCATCACCGCCGCGGCCGACATTCAGCCCCGGTTTAAAGCGGGTCCCCCGCTGGCGAATCAAGATGGAGCCGGCCGTGACCCGCTGGCCGCCGTACGCCTTGACCCCCAGCCTCTTTGAATTGGAGTCTCGCCCATTGCGGGTGGACCCCATTCCTTTCTTATGCGCCATTGAGTTGAATCTCCAGAATTTCCAGGCGTGTCAGGGCTTGGCGGTGACCCACCTTGCGGTGGTACCCTTTGCGCTTCTTGTACTTAAAGCTGATCTGTTTGGCCCCTTTGACCTGCCCCAGGATCTTGGCTGTAACGTGCGCCCCCTTAACCGCTGGGGAGCCAACCTGGAACTTGCCCTTCTTGCGAACCGCCAATACGGGCTTGAGGGTTACCTCCTTGCCGGCCTTGCCTGGAATCTGTTCGATCTCAAGCCGACCCTCGGGAACCACTTTGTACTGCTTGCCTCCAGCGGCAATAATCGCGTATTCCATAAGGCGCACAGAATACCACAATACAGTACCGGGTACAAGATCTTGGTACCGGGTACACTTGTTGATAAGTGTACCCGGTACCGGTTTTAGGTTGTAGGGTTTGCTTTTGGTACCTGGTACCGATTTTAGAAGTTTAGACGCCGAAGCGGTAGATTACACCCTTGAGGTAATCGAGGAGGGTGCCGAGCTTAACCCCATAGTGGGTTTCTACTTGCGACTGGGACAAGTCCGGATCCAATCCCCCCAGCACCGCCAGGATATACTTGACCGCCCCGGAGAGGGAGTTGACCGCCAGATGTATCACCCGAATGGCAGCTTGACGCCCGTCCAGCAGGGCCTGAAGTTGCCGCGCCTCTTCGGAAGAGCCGATCACCTCCACGGAGCCGCTCCCCAAGAGGGCCAGCGCAACCGCTGCATCTTCTAAGCCCACCGCTGTAGAGAGCACGGCAGGCCCTTGCAAACGCGCTGCCTCTTCCCCAACCGGCAAGATAAAGGGCGAGACATGGGGCGCGCGAACCTTGATCCGGTTAGCGAGGTGCACAAGAGGCGCCCCCAGCTTGCCCTGGCTCGGCGCAATCACCAGCACGCCACCGTAAGGAGGCGCAGTCCTAACCCGTTCCGCAATCCGGTCGAGGCTCTGCTCTGCTGCTGGCCGAGCCTCCTCCAGCCCTCCAGCACTCTCGCTTAACGGAGCCAATGCAGCTCGAACCTGTTGAAGATAGGGCTCTTCATCAATGCCGGGGATAGCGATGGTTTGCTCCCCTCTAACTCCAGCAAGCGCGGCCTCCTGACTGCCGTCAGCGTGAAGCTGTGAGAAATACCTGAAATGGTAGATCAGCTCAAAGAACTCCCGGACAAATTGCACGAAGTGATCCGACCGGTCCGCATAGGCACGCAAACCGTCGTCGAGAAGCTGCTCATAAGCAACACGGTGATTCTCCGGCAACGCCGCTCTTAGCGCCTCCTCATCGACACGGTAGGCCGCCGCTCCTCGAACCGCTTGGGGCAACTCCTCAAAATCAATGTGATCAAAAAGTTGATGAAGTTTCACTTTTTCCGTGTGCCATTCACCCAATTTGGTCGCTCCGAAATAGTGATGCATGAATCTCCAAACATAGTTGCGGACATCCAGCATCTCCGGAGAAAAGGCCTCGCTCGGATCAAGCATCATGAAGAACCGATTTGAATCCCTCAGCTTCCCGAGGTTGCCCCACATGAAATCGTACATGCCGATACGAAGCGCTGCAATCAGGTTGCGGGTAAAGGCTTGCTCAAATCTCTTGTGTTGAACTTGGGGGTCTCCAAGAAAATAATCCGTGGTCAATCGTGTTGTAGAAAACTCTCTTGGATCGGAAACGCCGATAGCCTCAGCCAGCGTTAGGGTCGCCTCTTCCATCAACATGAGTTCCACATCCGCAATGGTCGCTCCCAGAGCTCTGGCGACTTCGGTCGCCACCTTAGCCCGTACAGGATCATTCCTAATCTCCCACCTGGAGGGCCATTCTTCCTTTGGAGTCTCTGGGGGCCTACGCTGCCTCACTTTTGCCACAGCATGCTGAAGCTGCCCTGCAACCTTTCTACGGACCAGTATCGCCTTAAACGACTCATCCCTTCTAATAGCCTTCAGCCTCCCCAAAAGCATGGGCATCGCATCGAGTAGAGCAATCCAATAGCCGGTAGAACCAACAGGCTTCCAGCACTGGATTGCCGGGTGAACAATATCAGTTGGAGCCTCCTTGATATCTGACCAATCCAGCTTAGGAGTAACTGCGCGGAACTCCGACAGATATCTCAAGGCGGCCGCATAATCATCCGGATTCTGGATTGAAGAAAGGGCCTCGGCGCCAAATCGCATGTTGTGCTTATATTGATTCATATCTGCCGCGCGCGTCGCAAAAAGGCGTAAATCCGCAAGCATCTCGTCAAACATCAACTCCCGCTCAGTGGAATCGTTGATGTTGCGCTGCACAACGTGAGCAGCAAGGGCTGCTGCATCCAGGAAAGGTACCGGATCCAGATCCCGCTGCCTCAGCTCCTCGGCAATAGCTGCAACGCCGTCTCGATGTATCTCCGGAACATCGCCAAGATAAGCTGCGTATTCCTCCAGGCCAGTCTGGTTTTCCTGCAGAGCTAGAAAATCATCCACTACTCTTTGTAAATCAGGAATGGTGTCGCCCTGGGCGTTGATGCCGTAATAGGCCAACAAGCGTATTGCCCGCTCCCTCGGGTCAAACTCGGGGTTTTGATCCGCAAGCTGCTGCCCGATACCTCGAGCAATCCCGCCGATCACCGCCCCCCTGGCATACTCCAAGATATCCGGTGGAAGGCCCCCAAGCAATCCGAAGCGCTCCCCCCAAATGGATCGATCGCCCGCCATACGAATCCCTTGCCGGCGCAACCATGCCGCTGCTGTCTCTCCAAGGGTGTGAACGCTTCGAGAAGAGACAGGGAGCGTATTGGGGTCGCGACCTTGGAGATCCTCGAACTCCAACAACTCCCAAAGATTCATATCGACCCCTACCGTGATCCACTCAGCCAGTTGATTCTCTGGATTCGCATGCCACCAGTGAGGTCCATCCTGGAGAAGCTGCCGATGGGTTACCTCATGCCCAGTAGCGGCACCCAGGGAAGCGGCAGATTCCCCAAGTCCCACCTGTATTCTCGGAAGAAACCCGTGCATGCGGGGCTCGAAATAGGTAGCTCCTACCTGGAGCGCTGTCTTGGCCATACCTGCGAAGTACTCCAGAAACAGCTCTCTGCGAGTCTCAAAGGGAAGCATCCTTTGGGTGAACGCTGCAATGCCCCGGAGCGAAGAGGAGCCCACCTCTTGCATAATGGCATCCACTTGACTCTCTATGTCCGATGGTTCAGGACCAAAGTCAAAGGCCGTAAGCACTGCGGAGATTCCTCGCCTTGCAGCCGCCTGATCCTCATCGGAGAGCGCTGGGGGGCCAACCCAATACCTTAAGTACCCCCACATGTCTTGCGACTCAACGTCGTCAGGAAGGGTTTCCAGAAAAGCGCCAACCTCCTCTTCCACCTCTGCAAGCCGTCCCATAAACTCCACATGGTTCTGGGACGTCATAAGCGCTGGGAAGGCTGAAAAGTGCATCTGCCTGGGCTGCGTTGGCTGGACCGCCTGGAGTGCCTGTGCGATCTGTGGAATTGCTCCCTCCTCAAGGGTGGCGTCGAGCACTCCAGCATAGAAACGCAGGAAGGATTGTGCCTGGTCTTGTTTCACGAGAAAGGCCAGCCGGTCTCTCGGAGTCATCACCGCCCGAAGCTCATCGACAGGGATCCCGTAAGCCCCTGAGAGAATCTTGGTAATCCGCTCCAAAGGTGTCTCTTCCTGCTCAGCAGCCTGGTTCTTCGGTAGCGCCAGAAACTCATCCACGGCCCTTTGCAAATCAGGAATGGTGTCGCCCTGGGCGTTGATGCCGTAATAGGCCAACAAGCGTATTGCCCGCTCCCTCGGGTCAAACTCGGGGTTTTGATCCGCAAGCTGCTGCCCGATACCTCGAGCAATCCCGCCGATCACCGCCCCTCGGGCATGCGGCCGTATCCCGGGAAGTAGGAAATCGATCGATCCAAAGCGCTCTTCCCAGCTTGATTGATCCTGTGCCATTTGAATTCCCATCCGGCGCAGCCAGGCCGCGGCAGCACTCCCTGATGCAGGGATCGTTGGAACTGTCGGGAGATCTTCGGGATTCCGATCTCCCACTTCTGGTATTGCCGCAAGCTCCCAAAGGTTCGCTTCTATCCCTATGGTGACCTGGTCGGCTCTCGGGGGATTCGGCGGTATCCAGAAATCAGGTCCATGCATGATGAGCATTCGGTGGCCCGCCTCATGCCCGGCAGAAGATACAAGATCAGCATCAGATGCTCTGTGCGCCAGCCCTATCTGCAGCATGAGAGGACAGAGAGGATGCGGAGAATGCACGTAAGCCTCACTGGCTTCCACCGCAGCCCGTATTGCGTCGCGAAGCAGACCGCGGAATGCATCCCCCTGATAATCAAATGGAGCGATGCGGTCGACGCGTTCAACAAGGGCCCGAAGCGAGGAGGGGCCTGTCCATTTCATGAGCTCTTCAACCTCGCGATCCACACTCAGGGGGCTAGCATCAAAGCTGAAGGCCGTAATGACTTCGGAAAGGCCGCGCCGCACTGCCGCCTCTTCCTCGGTTGAGAATTGGCGCCGCCCTATCAGGTACCCTAAGCTCCTCCAGTGCACTCTTTCTTGATAGGTCGTCAGCCCCTCCAGGAAGCGCCGAATGGCCTCTTCAAACGCCTCGATGCGCTCATCCAACTGAGGGCGCGTCGCAGCCTGAAAGAGAGCGTTGTGATGACCGTGCAAAACGTCAGGAATCCGCTGGCCGACCGGCGCATCCACGGTCTGCACGCTTCGAATGGCAGCCACCAGCGGTCCAACCGAATCCTCGGCAAGGTCGACACCCAACACCATGGCATAAAGGCGGACGGTCGATTCCAATGCATCTCTCGCCAAGAGAAAGGCTCGCAGGTCATCGTCTGCAAGGGCGTTGCGAATCTGCTCCCCAGAAATGCCATAGCCTTGAGCAAGAACACTAATGATGCCGTCAAGGTCCCCGGGTGCCGGAGAAAGGTCCGGCTCCTCCAAACCGGCCTGGTCGGTGCGCTCCGCGATCTGGATGCGGCCACCCTCCACCTTCAGGGCGTGCCCATCTGCGCTTAAATCCTTTTCAATCCACTCGGAAGCGCGGGGCCGAACCTGGTCTTCAAAAGCGCTCCAATCCGCCGCTCCCGCCCCTTCCTGCAGCGCCAGCAAGAAATCCAGCGCCGAGAAGAGCTGGTCTTCGGTCTTGGCTCTCTCCAAAACCCGCGGGCCATATTGAAGCACATTGGCCAGGTGAACGGCGGCATCCTCCGAATGCAGCAGCAGCCGCTCCAAATCATCATGAACCGCTAGCACATCCGCTTCGGAATGATGATCCTCCTGAAAGTTTCTTGCAGCCGGCAACATCAGACGTCCGAGGAGCCGATCCGCATCGCCCCCTCGGTCTGCCGTGCGCAATCCCAGACTCAAAACAACCCGGAACGCCCGCAGGGTAAGCAGGTCGGTCAAGGCCGGCAGCGTTTCGGTAAGCAAGGGGGCCGAAGACTGATGCTCCTCTGTTGCGCTGGTCAGCTCCACAACCAAAGGTTTCACAGGGTAAGCAGACTTCTCCCATGCCTGGTCACCATACCGGCGATGAACCGCCAGTCTGGCCGTCTCGAGAGTTTTATCCAGCCGCCGGACACCCAGAAGACGCACCCTCCGCGGCCAGCGGCGCATCCTGCGGCTCTGCCTGTCATAGTCAAAGGCATCCCGCGCGCGCAGAGCTGCGTGGTACCGCCGCAGCTGCTCCTCTATGAGCGCCACCCCTTCGCCGGTCAAGACCGCGCTTCCTTCCGGCGAGCTCCCCCAATACTCCAACCGCCCCAACTGGAAACCGAGCCCGGCAAGCAGCCGCCTGAGCCAGTCCGACAGATCACCGATTCGGGGATCGGCGCTGCGCTCCTGGACGTTCAGCGCGCTGCTGTAATGCCTCGCCAATCGAACCCAAAAATCAGCCAGGGCCAGCTCTCCTTCCACCGCCTCCAAAACGCCATAATGGTGCTCGACCTCAGCAGCATCCTCCGGATCGGAGGCAATGGCAACGCGCTCCTCAGGCCACTCCTCCCGAAACGCAAAGCAGTGCGATCCTCGAACCAGGGATCCCATCAGGCGACTCATCCGCCACTCATGCGACTGGCTCATGAAGTACGGCCAGGGCAGATCAATCGCTCCGCGCAAACCCGGCCAGAAGGCCGAAGCCTCATTCTCTGGAATCTTATTGAAGCTGACGACGCGCACCTGTTCGATAGCATCCTGATAGGCTCCGGGGTCTACTGCGCGCAGACGTTTCATAACACCGCCCAGCACCTGTGCAGATGGCTCGGCCAGCCAACCTTGATTCGAATCAAGAAAAATGACCATGGGGGCGGCTTCTGGGGTATGGGGTACCGCAAGCGTCAGCGAGTCATCGGTGGGACTTTCCTCCTGGCCGGCGGAGAGGGAGTCGATCGCCTCAGGGGCAAGATAGGCAGTCAGAGCCAGCAGGGCGGGGATTTTATTGAGCAGTGCCTGCCGACTCTTGGCTTCAACGCTCAGGGTAATGCGGCCGGGCGTAAAATCCGCAGACAATCTCAACTCAGAGCTGATGGGGGAAAACCGGGGGAGGTAGTCCCTCAGGTTTTCGATTTCAACACTGAGCGGGTGGATGAGGGGCGCTTCCTCATCTGCGCCTGCCTCAATCGGCGTCATGCCCAATACTGCACTGACGCGAGCATCGGAGACAACCGCTGCATCTAAGATCACATCCACTGCACCCCATTCGGCTCGACTCTCATAGTAGCCAGGATCAGCCTGCTCAATGGTGATCGCATCGCTCTCCAGCCAGAGCCCTCTGTTGACCCAGGATCCCAGCAGGGAGTCGGCCTCCCCTCGATCCAAGGGATTGAGCCCTTGGGTTGTCCGCTCAATCCAACCGGCCAGGCGCTTCATGCCCTCAAGATCCACTGCCTGAACCAAAAGGGGAGCGTTCTGCTTTTTCCACAAAGAGTCGTCTCCCGTGAGCGTTGTTGAGATGTTTTCGCCTGCCTCGTTATAGTTATCCTTCTGCCCCCAATCGCGAGCTATGGCCATCACGGGTCTGAGCTTGCCCTGATCTAACACCAGGCGGGCATTGGTGTTGACCACCGTTTTTAAGGTATCCCAATCACCCTCGAGAATGTCCAGCTGGGCGAAGATCTGAGGCATCACTTCTAATTTATTCGGATGCGTCATCAGCTCTGGTTGCGTTGGATCGATGAGCGGGCCTCTGCGTATCATCAGATCAGCGGTGAGGACGATGGCCTTCTCTAGATTCATCAGAAACAAACATCCGGCGGTGAGCATCTTGAACTCTCGGCTCCGCACAGGAAACCGATCCTCCTCCAGGCCGGTTTGGCCCCCTTCTTTCGGGCTGGGCCCTTCGCCGGGGCGCAGCGGAAGGCCTTTCCTGTCAAGGGCCTGGGTCTCCTGTTCCGCGGCCTCCCTCTGCGCCAGAATCTGCTCCTGTATCTGGTCGAAAAGCAGGACGGCAGCCTTCTGCATATCCGGATCCGGCATCTCAGATCCGTCGCCCCGGACCTCTGGGATAGCGAAGTAAGTTAGGATTTTAAGGGCGGCGCTCGGATTGCCGGACGCGGCAAGCGCCTCCATTGCGGCCAACGCCACCGATTTGGAAAGATCGAAGCTAAGCTTCGTAAAGATACCGTCGACAACCAGATCCTGCAGTTGCTCTCTGTGCTCCGACAAGATCTGAATCGCCCGAACCCGAACGTCAGAGGGAGAATCTGAGCTCTCTTTCAGAAAGCGGATGAGGGCACCCGCATCTCCCAGGTTGCCGATGGCTTCCAGGAGATCCCGATCGTAGAAGCCCCTGGCGTCAGGGGAGAGGGCTCGGCTCGCCAGGAACGAACCCAGAAGGCGGCTTGCCTCCGGGGAAGGTTTCAGCTCTTTCAGCGCAATCGCAGTTTCAGCTTGCAGGCGGCGGAAGGTGTGTGGAGCGCTGATCTCATCATCCTCCTGAAAAAAGACCAGCAGGGCAAGCAACTGCACGGTGAGCGTTTCTTCCTCCCAGGACATCTCGTCCGCCTCATGCCAATGGGTATGCAGCCGGTTTACGAATCTTATCAAGAACTCGCCCAAGTAATGCTCCATCGCCTTGGAGTACTGCGGCTGACTGCTTCCGGGATCAATGGAGGTCACTGCGTTATAAAGCCGCGTAGGCATCACTGGGTCGTCAACCGCTCCGGCGAGATCATTCAATCTGCGGACATTCTCTCCGATCGCCCTGCCGTGCTGGAGATCCGAAAACATGATTTCGCGCACCGCCTGCTTCATATCTTCCAAACCGGGATAAGGAGAATAAACCTCCACCTGAAACCTGGCAGCGAGGGGGTTGAAGATCTCCACGCCCATTCCCCTTTCGCTGGGGACGATCTTCTCCCCTACCCAGGTTGGATGAGTCCCCCCCACATGCCGGATGGAAACGCTTCCGTTTTGGTTCAGCTCCAATTCAGCATGGTCCCTGGAAACCCACGCATTGTGGATCACGACATCGTTATAGGTCTGTCGCCCCAATCTCGCCAACCTATTCCCATCAAACGGAATTTCAACAAAGGCCGGCGGTCGGTCCGGCCGTGTCGGATCGCTGAAATCGGGGCCGGCCAAGAAATACCGGTTGCCGCGAAGGAAGACAAAGTAATCCAAATCTCGGATAGTAAAAAAATCAGGAAAAGCGGTGAGGCGCTGACCGTTGACCCAAATGGGTCCGCGGTTCGAAAAACCGATGACCTGGATGGAGCCGTCGTAATCCAGCAGGAAGGCCATCATGAGAGACGGGTTGACGGAATCCTCAATCTGAATGAGGCTGCCTGGATATGTCCCCATCGTCACGTAGGGGGAATCCTTGAAAACAGCAGAGAGGGAGATCCGCTCCTGGTTTGCATCATCCTGCACGAAGATGGGATTTTCGGCCTGCAGTTGGAATTCGCCGTTGCGCTGACGCAGCGTTATGGGGTAACCGGAAAATTCAATCCGGGCAATCTCCTGCCACTCTTCTAAGCCAACAGCCTCCTCCTGGCCGGCCTCTTGCTGGCCGGGAGCCGTGGTGCCGGAAGGCGCGGGAGGCGTGTAGATCACTCTCTGAATGGACGGTTGCTGATCCAGCCTGAAGAGAGGAAATTCTCCCTGCCCCTTTATGTTTACACCGTCGATCCAGGTTCCCTGTCTGGAACTCCTATCGAGTATGAAAACAACTCCATCTTGGCTGCGACGCAGCGAAGCATGGAGCCTAGAGGCTTGTGGAGCATTCACCTCAATGGTGTGGTGAGGGTCAATGGCCCTGTTTCGACCCAAAAGAGCGCCTCCTTCCGCATCGAACGGAATCTCCTGAAACGTCAAAGCCTGGGCCAGATGGAGGTCGTCGGGCAGATTAAGGCAGGCCAGAAAATAGTCGGGGCCGTTGCGGGTAACCAGGCAGTCTTGAGTTGCAAGCTGGAAAGCATCAAGAGAGCGATGGGAAACCCTCTCGCGCTCTTGATCCACCCTGAGAATCTCCCCGGTGCTTGTATCGCCGAGCCGGACAGCTTCTCTGCCGAGCTGTTCACCGCGCACAAACGTGCCATTGGTCGACTCTTGATCTTGAATCCAGACTCCATCGTCGAGAAGCTTCAGTGTGGCATGGTTGCCGGAGATGTGTTCGACTGGGATAACAATATCTCTTATCCCGCCCTTCCCCAAGTGCACAGCCTTTGTTCCATCAAACGGGATCCTCAGGGAGTCCGTCTCCAGGTACCACGAGTCCCGACGGTCAATATCGCGGCTGGGGTTGGCTCGGGCCAAAAAGTGCCGGCTGCCGAGGCGGAAAACAAAGTATTCCCGCCTGGCAATGGTAAAGAAGGTGGGTGGAGTCGTGAGGCGCCTGTCATCTGCCGACGTAGGTTGGGCCGTTCCAAGATCAACAACCTGAATTGAACCGTCATCATCCTGCAAAAAGGCCATGTGAAAGGGGCTGACTTGTCTGCGCAGGCCAGGAGCGATCGGGATCCCGTTGCCCGGATCTGTCCCCAGGGTGATGTAACGGGATTCTTCGAAACGGAGCGGAATGGTGTTGCTGCCCCTGCCGTTGACC
>CAZQXN010000015.1:0-50455 GCA_964597545.1 uncultured Planctomycetia bacterium
AGAGGACATTTTTACATTGCTAGAACCGGACATTATCACTTTGGTATGACAGGAGATACATCCAGGGTACCGAGTACGCGGTACCGGGTACGCATATGACAAGTGCTGTTGAAAAGTGTACCCGGTACCGATTAACGCTATAATGCTTCTATGAAATCAAGGAAGCTTCAAGAACTCTTGGAGAAAGCGCGGGGGGAACTCACCCTTCTCTTTGAGATCGGAAATGCCCTGCGCACCACCCTGGATTTTGACGAAACCCTCTACATCATCCTCACCGGTGTCACCGCCCAGGAGGGGCTGGGATTTAACCGGGCCGGAATCTTCCTGGTCAATGAGCACCAGGATCAGTTGGAAGGGCGGCTGGGGATTGGTCCTCAGACGAGCAGCGAG
This sequence comes from uncultured Planctomycetia bacterium, assembly GCA_964597545.1. Taxonomy (GTDB): domain Bacteria; phylum Omnitrophota; class Gorgyraeia; order 1-14-0-20-64-10; family 1-14-0-20-64-10; genus CAZQXN01. The sequence continues at coordinate 391 of CAZQXN010000015.1, forward strand.
GCGCAGGCCATCTGGGCAGAGATCCAGAAGCGCCAACTGGGACTGCAAGATTTGATCGAGCGCTACCGAAGTGGGCGGCCGCTGGGCGGCTCTGCCTTCCACCGCGTGATCACCTCGCTCAAGGTGCCCCTCACTGAACGGGCCGGAGGGGTGATTGCCTTGACGGCATTGGAGGGGATGCCGATGGAGATTGTCCGGCCCCAGGCCCGGCGCAAGGCTGTCGAGGATCCGGTGCTGCGGGTCCTCAAGAGCACCCAGTGCGTTTTGGTCCCCTTGACCTCGCGCGACGGCTGCGTGGTGGGGGTCATCTTCGCCGACAACCAGATCACCAATCGCCCCATTACCCGGGAATCCTTTCGGCTGCTGGCCCTGCTGGCCGGACACGCAGGCTTGGCCATTGAGAATGCTCGATTGTACGCAACAGTCCTGCGCCAAGCTGATCTCGATCCCTTAACGCAACTGTGCAACCATGGGGCATTCCAACGCGCCCTCATGGAGACCCTGGCCCATGCCGAGCGGAACCACCAGACCGCCTCCCTGCTCCTTTTGGACATGGATCACTTTAAGGAATACAACGATCGGGTCGGCCATATCGACGGGGACCAGGCCTTAAAAACCGTCGGGCAAATACTCAAGGAAACCGCCCGGGCACAAGACCACGTCGCCCGTTATGGCGGAGAGGAGTTTGCCATTGTTCTGCCCAATACCAGCAAGGTGAATGCCTTGAAGCTGGCCGAACGGATCCGGCTGACCATGGACAGCATCCCGCTTGCACTTACCCTATCGGCAGGTGTAGCAACCTTCCCGCAGGATGCCAAAGAACCGAAGGATCTCTTGAAAAGTGCCGACAAGGCCCTGTATGAAGCCAAGCGCCTCGGCCGCAACCGAGTGGTGCTTGCATAAGATGGCCTCCCATCTTCCAGGGAAGAAGGAATCTTGTACGAAAGGGTCTGACCCCTACGTACATAGAGTGCGCAATCCCTGGACGCTGGCAGCAGCCCTGGTCATAATCGGTATAACGATTTTAGCCGCTGCACAGTGGCCGGCCTTCCCTTACTTCTTTGACAGCTATTACCACCTGGCGGTGATCCAAGGCTTTGATGCAGCCGGCGGTGTAACCCTCCATGCCTTCTGGGAAGCTGCCCCTCAGGGACACCCCCACCTCTATCCGCCGCTGTTCCACCTGCTGCTGCTTCCCCTCTTTCAGGTGGGCATTGCCCCCCTGGTGCTGGCCAAACTCTGGTGTGTGGCGGCATTCCCCCTGCTGCTGGTCAGTGCTTGGTTTGTCTTTTCCAGGATGGCGACACCCCAAACCGCCTGCTGGATTGTGGCTGCCCTGGCAAGCCCCTACAGTTTTTTCTTGGGCGCCGTAAACTACCTGCCTGCCACCTTCTGTCTAATAGCAGCCCTCTGGATGGTGCTGGCACTGCACCGCCATCGATGGGGGGCCGCAGGAATCCTATTGGCATTAACCTTCTGGCTGCACGGAGGATTGCCCTGGCTCTTGGCCCTAAGCCTTTTGCTCTTCGGGCTCATCGAACCGACCTACCGGAAAACCGCCTGGATGAGCTTAGGTGTGGGTCTTGCGGGGGCGATGCCTTGGCTCATCCATCTGGCCCAACATACCCAGTGGATTACACTTCAACCGCCAGGTGAGGATCGCACCTTTGAAACTCCGATTGCCTTGCTTCTGCTTGGGGTTGTCGGCCTGAGCGTAGCCTGGAAAAGTACGGACCGCAGCCTGCGCTTGCTGGCAATGATGGCCTTAAGCATGCTGCCCATGGTTTTGGGTTACCGCTTTCGTTTCTTTGCAACACAAGGACTTTTTCCCTGGCTTCTTCTGGCAGGTCTCACCCTGGCAGGAGTTGCCAACAAGTGGATTGAAAAGCGCAAACCATGGATGGCCTGGACCCTGTTGGCAGCGGTTCTGTTGGCGGCCCCCACCCTTTATGGCACTGCCAAACAGCCGATGAGACTCGGCTGGGCCGACACCCCCTTGGTCCTCCTTTCAGGAAAGCCCAGTCCCATTGCGCGCCCCTCGGCCCACCCCCTCTTTTTTAAGCGGTTCTTGCATGAGCTGGCCGGCATCGTCGAGGCGCATACCGAAGCCGAGGAGCTCCTCTACTGCAACGTCCCCTATGTGGGGGGGATGTTGAGTATCTTGACCGGACGGGCCACCACCAACGTGCTCCTTCGGGAGATGGTGGTGCGCCCTGAGGGTCAGCAGATCCGACCGGCAAAGCTCATTGTGTGGATCAAAGATCCCTCAGGCAAACCGTCCCGCCAAATGCAGGAAACCGTCCTCCAATATCACTTGAGGCCCTTAAGCCAAACCGAGGTGGCTTATCTCTACATCAACCCCTGGCCGACAGGGCATCGGCAGACTCCTCGAGCGGTATTCCCGGAATGGTTAGGGCTGCTGCTGGCCTTCGGGGCAATCGGTGCGGTGGTCTGGGAGCTAAAGCGGTAAGGGGTGCTGCGCTAAGAACGTGCTTTGGGCTTACGGGTGATGGTCACCTTGCCGTTGCCGTTTCCATTGCCGTTGAGCTTCACAGAAACCAGCTTGGAAACACCCCGTTCTTCCATCGTCACCCCATACATGATGTCAGCCATGCTGATGGTCTTTTTGTTGTGGGTGATGATGATGAACTGCGATTCCTTTAAAAATTCCCTGAGGGAGGCGGCAAAACGCCCTACGTTGGACTCATCCAGCGGGGCATCAATCTCATCCAAGAGACAGAAGGGGCTGGGCTTAACCCGGAAGATGGCAAAGAGCAGGGCAATGGTGGTCAGCGCCTTCTCCCCCCCGGAAAGGAGCGAAATCGTCTGAAGCTGTTTTCCGGGAGGTCGGGCAATGATCTCAATGCCGCTTTCTAAGACATCCTCTTCATCCATGAGCATCAGGCGGGCCTCGCCGCCGCCAAAGAGCTGCTTGAAGCAGACCTGAAACTCCTTTTGGATCGCCACGAAGGTCTCCCGGAACATCGTCCGGGTGGTGCGGTTGATACGCGTAATGGCGGCGTGCAGGTCATCCTTAGCCTTGACGAGATCTGTCTGCTGGTTCGAGAGATACTCATGCCGGTTCTGAAGCTCCCGCTCCTCGTCAATGGAGGCCAAGTTCACCGGACCCATGCGCTGAAGCTTCTGGGAGAGCTCGTCGATCTTCCCACGCAGAGCCGGCATCTCCTCCTCAGAAGCCGGGGGCTCGGCTCCCTGCTCTTCTAAGTTCATCTGGTACACCTGCTGGAGGCGGCTTGTGATCTGCTGCTGCTTGAAGGTCAGCTGTGCCCGCTCCATCTCCTGCGCATGCAGTTGGGATTGAGACTGTTCTAGGGTACGATTGACGCTCAAAAACTGGCGCTCTTGGGCCTCTGCCTGGCTTACCGTCTCGGCCCGGCGGCCCTCAGTTTGATCCACTTCCCCCTGCACCTGGATGCGCGTATCCCCCAAAACCTGCAGTTCTCCCTCCAACCGCACCACCGCTGCTTCACACGCCTTTCGACGGAGTTGAAGCTGTTCCAACTCCTGGCGGCGGGCTGCAATGGTGGACTGAGCGGTCTGAATCGACTGTTCCATGACCTTGAGTGAGGCAGAGCGGTGCGAAATAACTTCGTCAAAGGAGGCCAGTTGGGTTTTGGTCTCAGCGAGCGCTATGGAGATCCCTTCGCGGCGCTCTGCGGTGTGAGCAATCCTCTGGCGATTCTCTTGGAGGTCAGTCTCGATTAATTCCAGAGTTTGTGTTTCCTGCGCTAGAATCCCCTCCTGCTCGGCCACCCGCTCCTGGGCCTCTCGAAGCTCTGCCTCTGCCTCAACCTTCTCGGTCTTTAAGAGCTCTTTTTCTTCGTCCAGCTTCTTGAGGACCGCAGATGCCGAGGCGTGCGTCGCCTGGACCCGCTCTACAGATTTATGCTGTTCGTGAAGGTTCGTCTCCAAGCGGGTGACGTTCTGGGCGTCTCGATCGCGCTCTGCCTCGATGGCAGCCAGGCGGATCCTGGCCTCTTCCAGTTGTTTTTCGGCGTGGGCAGAGGCCACTTCCAAAGATTTGAGCCGGCTCATCCGGCCGATGATCATTCCCTCCTCGTTCGGGGCACAGCCCAAAAGGGCTGTGGCAACCGTGAAGAGCTCCCCGGCGGGTGTCACCATTCGGCTGCCGCAAGGGGTCAATCCCTCTTGGGGTTGCCGGCCGTCAGCCCAATGCTCCAAGATGCTCATGGCGGATCCGCGGTCCGGCACAAGCCAGGTGTCGGCCAGGAGGAGTTTGAGGAGATTGTCCAGATGCGGGGTAATCCCAATCCGCTCGGAGAGGGCCTGCGCTCCGGCAATAGTCGTGCAGGCCGGAGGATGCGCGGTGATCTCTTCGGGAATGCGGTCCTGAATTAGGAAGAGCACTCGACCGGCCTGGCAGGTTTCCAGGAAGCGGCAGCATCGCTCTGCCGCATCCGTTGTCTTGACCACAACCGCCTCTGCCCAAGGTCCGAGAGCCGCATCCATCGCTGCCATGTCGCCGGAGCTGACCTGTATGAGCTCCGCCAAAACACCGCAAATACCCTCTCGCTCCAACCGCCCCTCATCCAAGGCGCTCAATAAGGTTTTCACGCCGCTCGAATAGCCCTCGTGGCTTTCCAGCAAGCCCTTTAAGATTTCATGCTGAGAGGTGAGCCGAGTGGCCTCCTGCTCTAAGCTGTACGCTTCGGTACGGGTCTGCGCAAAGCGCGCCTCGGTCGCAGTGAGGGCATCGCGAAGCCGACGGTGTTCGACCTCGAGCGTTTCCAAGTTCTGCCGGGCTTGATTTAACGCCTCCTCCAACTCTTCAACCTTGGAACGCGCCTCATCCTGCTCGACCGTCACCTTGCCTTCCTCCATCTGAAGGCGGCTGACGCGAGCCTCGAGGCGGCTGCGCTCTTGGTAAATCCGGGAAAGGGTATTCTTGACCTGTGTCTGGGTGCCGGTTGCCTCCATCAACTTCTCTTGGCCCTGACGCACAGCCGCCTGCGCCTGCTCAATCTCTTGTGCGCAAGCGGTCAGCTCGGCCTCGCACTGGGCAACCTTTTCCTCCTTGGATCGCCGCTCGTCGGCTGCCTGGGCGGCGGCAGCGGCCAACTCTGCCTGCTGGGCCTGGAGTTCCTCAAGATGGGTCTGGGCTGAGGCCAGTTCCTGGTGAATGGTTTGGTCTCGGGAACATGCTTCAACGATCCGCTCCCGATTCATCTGAAGGCTGCTCTGGGCGGTCTCCTGCTGATGGGTGGCCCGGAGCAGGGCTTCGCGGGCTTGCGTAAAGGCATGGTTGGCTTGTGAGACGGCTCCCCGCGCTTGGGCCAGGCGCCCCTCCTGCTCTTGAGACTGGCCCTCCAGATCGGCAATCTTGCTGCGCAGCGCCCCAAAGGCCGTTTCCTTCTCTTGCCACTGGCCGTTCAAGCGCTGAATTTCTCCGCGGGCTGCGCGCACCTCCATCTTCTTAAGTTCTTCGAACTGCTCTTGGTAGGCGCGGGCGCGCCGGACCTGCCGCTCCATCGATTGAATCTGGCGCTTGACCTCGGCAATTACGTCAGTGACGCGGGCCAAGTTCTCCTCGGTTTGATCCAGCTTGCGCAGGGCTTCCCGTTTTTGAGCCTTGTACTTGGTGATTCCGGCCGCCTCCTCAAAGACCAGCCGACGGTCTTCCGGGCGGGCGCCAATGATCTGTTCAATCCGGCCCTGTTCAAAGAGGGAGTAGGCAGAGGTGCCCACACCGGTGCCCATCAGCAGCTGGGTAATGTCCTTGAGGCGCACCGGCGTCTTGTTCAAGAGGTACTCGCTCTCGCCGGAGCGGAAGAGGCGCCGGGAGATGGTCACCTCGGAGTAATCGATGGGAAGCTGCTGGTCGGTGTTATCGAGGGTGAGGGAGACTTCTGCGAAATGGATGGGATCTCGGCGGTCGGACCCGTTGAAAATCAAGTCCTCCATGCGGCCGCCCCTGAGCTCGCGGGCCGACTGCTCGCCCAGAACCCATTTGATGGAGTCGGCTATATTGGATTTCCCGCATCCGTTTGGACCGACGATAGCGGTGATCCCGGGCTCGAAAACGAGCTCGGTATGTTCGGCAAAAGATTTAAATCCGAGAAGTTCTAGTTTCTTAAAGCGCAATCCTCTCCTTCTCGGGGGGCAAGAATAGATTATGGTGAAAAAAGAATAGATGTCAAGCAGTCAATTGGGAAGGGTCTGACCTTTTCGTACGCGGTAGAGTAACTGGTGTTGTACGAAAGGGTCTGACCCTTTCGTACAACGAGGCAGGGGTTAAGCCAGCGTTACAGAGATGAAGACCCAGCCATCGTTCAGCCAGAACTTCTTGATTCGCAGGGGGCTGCGCAGCTCAATGATGGACTGGTTGATCCGCTCCTCCAGCCGATGCAGAACCTCAACCGGCACCTCCTCCTTACCGAGCTTCAGCTTCACCATCGATAAATAGGGTTTTTCATCGACCACTGAAACGTTGACGTGAGCGAAGAGCCAGAGGTGGCGGCTGCCCAGATTGATCTTTCCGGAAACGATAAAACCGTCTGATCGAATGTGGGTTGTGGTCTCTGCCAGAATCCCCTTCATGCGCCACTCTAAGGACTTCACAATGTGCCGCTGCATCTCCTGCTCTGAGTAGTGGCGGGACAGCTCCCGCCGCTCCAGAATCCCCAGATAGCGAATCATCCGCTGGGAGAAGATATCCACGATTAAGGGAATGGCGCTCTCCAGCACAAAGAGGGTTGGCCCCTCCAGGCGGAATGATATTGCAGAGGAATCCTCTGCGGCGGGCTGGGCTGCTGCATCCAACTGCTTTCTGGTCCCCAGGAAAAGATCCAGGGGTGTTAAGGCTGCAGGCTTGATGTTGGGCTGATGTGCAGCGGGTGCCGGCGGCTGTTGGGGAGACGGGGAAACCGCCTGTTGAGGTGAAGCAGGCGGGACCTGAGCGGCCTCTGCCTCAGGGACCACCACGGGAACAGCTATTTTGAATGCAGCCGGGTCAAAGGTAGGGCGCACCTGATGCCGCGAGTACGCTTCGGCAGCGCTGACGGCCGGTGTGCCCAGCTGATAGACAGCGGTCGGATCTGCTCCGGTCGATCGATTGGCTCGAGTCTGACGGAAAACCCCTGAGTGGACGCCCGGCGCACCCGAAGAGGAGAGGAAGATAAGACCCAGTAATATAACAGCCAATCCAAGACACAAGGGAACCACCCCTTCGAGCTTGTGGGCCACGCGATACCGGATGCGCGGGGAGGAAACGAAGTTGACAACTCTCCCCAGCGCAATGAGCCAGCCAGGCCCGCGCCCACCTAGAGGACTTCCATTGGGTTTCTCGGAACGATCAGAGATTTCCTGTTTGTCGTCCACCTCACACCCCTAACGTTCGACTGTCTCTTGTAACGAGCCCAGTACAAGTATGGCTGTCTTTACAGGAGAGATCAAGCCGGGGGGAATCTTTTTAAGCGTTGACCATTTGTGCAATGTGCACAGTGAATGCTAGAGGGAGCGGATGGAGGCAGTTAACCGATCGGGCTCAAACTCAAGTTCAAGGATTCGAACGTGCTGAGGCCTAAGCTCAATGGCCTCGTTGATAGAGCCGGCCACGAGCTTGAGGTAATCCGGGGGCAGGGACAGCTCTCCAACCCGCATCTGGATCAGATCAACGACAGCCCGCTCACCCAACAGAGAGAGTGTCATCCAGACGCTCACCTCTGCCGATGTGCTGCCCAACGGAATGGTGCCGGTTAAGACAATCTTATCAGAGTGGAAGATCATCTTGGCCCCCTGGACGGAAGGGGGACCTGCCTGCCCGGCCGGTGCTTTGAGCAGAACCTCAAGCTCAGAGGTTTGGAGGGTCCGGGTGGCTTCTACGAGTCCGGCTTCCTTTAAGCTCTCGGCCAATATCCGTTCGCACTCCTCGACAAAATCAGGCAGCCGCGCCTCAAGCCAGGTGACAGCAACGCCGGCTAAGACGCTGGGAACTGAATCGGGCAAGCCAGCAGGAGGATCTTGGGAGGACTGTGCCGCACCAACTGTTGAAGCCGCCGGCAACAGAAGGGCTGCTGCAATACAGCCGACTCGTACCATCAGACGTGCAGAAGAAAGCTGGGGAAGTAAGCTCATGGCTGTAGTATGGCGGCAAGGAAGCGGGAAATCAAGGTGAAGCGATTAGAGGAAGTTTTGCTTGTTGCGGAGTGCCTTCTCGCCCAAGAAGTTATCGGCGCTGGCCAATAGATCCTGAGTGTTGAGCTGGGCTGAGCGCCTCCAATCCTTCCAGCACTCCTGCTGGCTGTCCCACACACGCAGGGTCAGGCGACTCTTCACCGAGGGCAAGTCTACCCATAGCAGCCCTTCTTTGACAACGGTGATGCAGACCTCAGCAGCAAATTTGGCCCCGGCAGAGCTTTTGTCCAGGACAAACTCAGCTATCAGGTCCCTATCTCGCAGACTGAAGACAGGAAGTTCTTGGGTGTACTTGGCAATGAAATCAGCTACCGCGGGAACAACCTCTTGAAGCCCGTTGTGCGCCCGCTTTAAGTTGCCGGTTCCGATGGCCTCAACGTTCTGTTCGATGAAGCGGGTACCCCACTGGAGGATCGAGGCCTCCAGCTGGTGCTGGAGATTGCTCTGGGCCGGTTCCATAACCGCCGGAGCTGCGGGTGCCGCGTGGACTGGAGCCGCTGCTTCTAAAATCGCTGGGGCTACAGGCCCTATCAAGGTGGGCACCACCAAGGGGGAAGGTTGAATCATCTCCTCCTCAAGCGACACAAAGGCCTCAGCTCCCTCCCAGGGACCCAAGAACGCCAGCATCACAACCATCCACCCCGTTAACAACCGCTTCATCTGCTTGCCCTCAACTTTATTGAACGCTCAAGGAATGGCTCAAATAAAAAACCGAGCCGCCGAGCACTCTTTTCTCCTCGGCAACCCGGCTGTCCATCCCCTGGCATACGCTCTCACTGCCTCGAGAACGCGCTGAGAACAAGGGGTTGGGTCCGCAGCTTTGCGCCCCGCCCTTTCGGACGGTTTGCCTTTATCGAGGTTCACTACAAGTATGGCTGATCAAGACCCTCGGTGTCAATGGGTTGAACAAGATTCTGTTACTCTTAATTTCTTGTGCCATTGCGCTTTGTGTCAATATGCCCGACGGGGATGGGCGAAGACAACAATTCGTTTCGCTGCCTGTTAGTGAGCCACTACCCCCGAGGGCCCCACCTTGATAACGCTTCCCGGATGGCTCTTTCAACATCAAGGAAACACCTTAAGGCGCTCTTCACCGTTGGTCAGCGTTCTGTTAGTATTATTAAAATCTACTTCGACAACTTGCTATTTTTCCGTTTCTCAGCCATACTTGCAGTGTAGACACCATTGTCCGGCTTAAGGAACTAAAAACTGAAGATGCGCAAAACGGCGGGCTTCTGGCTCGACGGTCTTATTTTGCTCATTTAACTGACACTTTAATAAAGTGAGAAAGCGGGGCGCAGCCATGAGAAGCCTAAAGCGGTTTATAGCACAGATCCTTGTAGTCGGAATAGCCTGCATCAACCTGCCTTTCAACGCCAATGCATTTGAACCTCCGAATGACGCAGACCACGTTGAGCAGATGGTAAGTGACGGTTCACCTGAAGCGATCCCAGATGAGATGATGGCTCAGTATGAAGCCATGAACCAGGATCCGGCAGATTACGGCGATGATGACACCACCGGAGGCCCCGGAGAGGATGAGGGTGATTACGACTACGGCGATGGGGATGCAACCAACTCGGGCAACGAACCAGAGGATGATCCCATCGAATACCCCGGAGACAATCAGGGTGACCCTGCCCCCGGCGATGATGAAATGCCGATGCCGGACACCTCTGCAGCATTGGCGGATCTGACAGCACAGTTTACTGCAATGGGTTTTCAGCACATCGACCTGGCTGACTACACATCGATGATCACCGATGGACTGATGTCTGTAGAGGATGTGATTCACCAGGCCATCGCGGATGAACTCTCTGAGTTCGCTCTTCAGCGTGACATCATGATGGCGGACTACATGTCGTATGCCGATGAGGTAGCGGATGGATCCAAATCCCTCGAAGATGCCAAGATGGCTATGATCGAAGATGAGGGAGACTATGCCGTCATGATGGCGTATGAATCCTTCTCTGGCTCATGGCTGTACGTGCCGGGGCTGAACCTGGATCACAACATCCTGGACGGCTGGGCTGCTTTTGCGGCTGCCGTTATGGGCGGGGCATCGTTCTACACAACTCTGTTTGCCGCCGCTCCTCCTGATCCGGGCGGATTGTTCGATCCGTTCGATGCCTCTGATGCAGGCACTCGTATTGAAGAGGTGTTGAATCACTGGGTGAAAAAGAATTGGACAGGCAGCACGTTTGGTGCGACTGCACTGCGCGCTCTAGCTCAGAAATTCGTGGATATGAAACTTAAACCTAAACTTACCGACATAGTGAGCCAGCTGCCTGTTGATGGTCAAATCACTCCTTCGATTGACGGCAGAGACCTGGTTCTCACGTTCAATGCGCTCGTAGGAGGAACGCTTATTCAAAATGTACAGATTCGCCTCAGTAAGGATGGTGGCCGTCATGTAGAAATTGCGCTGGAGATAGGTCCCCTCTCTATAGTTTACTATTCCCACAGCGGCGAAGAAATAACGCCGGAGGTGGTGGCTGTCACACTCGGCGGTTCTGTTGGGACGACCACGGCAAACCTGTTGAGCGCGCTCATCTCGGCTCTAGGATTGTCTATATCGCTGAGTGACTTGCTCGCCTACGCAGGACTGGGCGGCGGCGCAGATCCTGAAGATGTGGGCGGCGCAGATCCTGGAGATGTGGGAGGCGCAGATCCTGGAGATGTGGGAGGCGCAGATCCTGGAGATGTGGGAGGCGGCGCAGATCCTGGAGACATAGCGGGCTACGGCGAAGACTATGGCGAGATGATGGGGGGCTATTGAGGCTCCCCTTGGAGCGCTGGACGCAATAAGCGGAAGGGATAACGCTAAGCTTAATTACAGCTGGAGGCTGAGGTAGTTGTCTCCGGACATCACCCGGCCCAGCCACTGCTTCAGGCCAATCCGCACAACCAACCCCTTCAGATTCTGGGCAATGCGGGCGAAACCGGACAAGACTTGGGTAGACACCTCCTCAAAGACATCAAGATCCAGAACCACAACCGGGGCATCAACCCCGGCCAGCCGGTAGCCTTCTTCCATGCCGGCAGCAACCGTGGTGGGCAGGACAATCACGTCACCCTCCTCAAGTCCGGAAGCCCGCAGAACCTCCCTGGCTCGCCCAGGGTCAGCAGGAAGCAAGATCTCCTCAAGCCCAGTGAAATCCTTCCCTGGAAATGCCTCATGCACAAAGAGGCGGGCCCCTTGAGGCAGATTGGCTGTTTGAAGATTGACCACCGCCCGCAGGGTTCCGGGCTCTATGACCCCCTCTTCCAAGCCGGTCTCTAGGTTCGGGTAGGGTACCCCCGTTGCAGCGTCGGTCAGGCCATCGAAGAACCGAACCTCCTCCTGGCCCGCTGGCTCTCTCTGCTGCCGGAAGATGCCAACAGGGGTGGACCCTAATTGCTCCTCTTCAATCCTATAGTCGCCGGGCTGCTGGGAATTCTTCGCGGAACCCGCGGAGTGCTCACCCTTGCGAAATACAGTGTCTGAGGGCGGGATGCGGCGATCCGTAGCCTGGTGGATCGAGCTGGTCGTTGCGCCGATGAGAAGGTTGTTTCCGCCTGTAACTTTTGTCTCTCGCTGCCGAATAACAACCGGGTCAAAAAACTCCAACACATCCGGCGACGGAAGCAAGTTCATAGAGGCAATGACATTGCGCTCCACAGTCGCCTCCCCCCCTGGTCTTACCGTCCGTCCAGGGTTCTTCCAGGGCCCCAGGACCAATCCAGCTCCATTGGGGGCCCAGTTGATAAGGGTGTTGTCGCGAATGCGGTTTCCGTTTCCGGTTAAGATATGGAGTGCCGCCGGTGATCTCCTGCGCCCTGATTCGGCGGTCACGACAACCAAGTTTCCCTGTATCCGGTTGTCGTTGGAGGCCTCTCCTGGGTTTCCAACAATAATGGCCGCTCCCTCCAGAGAAGCCTCCGGAATAATCCTGTTGCCCTCGACTCGATTGCCTTCCCCCAGCAAGAAAACCTGTCCCACTACTGTGCTGTTGAGTAAGTGTGATTTCCCGGTGAGAACGACTCGGCCTCGGAGGGTCAGTCCAGCCGCCACACCGCCGTTTACCACGAGATCCCCAATCCACTCGTTCGTAGGATCAACGTTGAGGAGGGAAATCCTCCGGGGCAGAGAAAGTTGACCTGCGCCGTGAATGTAGGCCTCGGACTTCTCTAGGGCAATGACCGTGTAGATGGGGTTGACGCGGATGGCTACAAGGACGTCTTCGATCTCTCCCAGCCTCTCCCGTTCGAGATTCACCCGATTTGCATCCACGAGACTGATCGCCACTGCGTTCATCAGGCCAGGTGGAAGCCGAGCTGGCGGAACGCCCTGCGTAGGCCGTGGAAGGAATTCCTCTGGGTTACCCTGCCCAAACAGGGTGCGTGGGGTTGCCGCCGGCAGGGCCAGCCCTCCGCCTACCGCCGCACCCCCCACAATCCGGGCAACTTGCTTCATCCATCTGCGCCGGTTGGGTCTTTCTTCCATGCCGATCGCAGCAGATGAATCAGCGGTTCCTGGAATGACGCCTCCAGGGAAAACATTGGGCAGTGCTGCGCTTTGCAGGCGGGCCGCTAACTCCCTTCTGGACGGTTCGGACTCTTCCAAACCGGTCTGGCGCAAGTGCTGCTGAATGGGCTCAGAACTGGCTTGCGCATGGCCAACCAGGATAAAGCTCAGAGCAAGGCAGAGGATGCGCGTCAAACACTCTTTGGCAAGAATGAAATGCGTAGAGGCAGGTTGTATCGAAGATACAGAATATCTCATGGATATGCAGAGATAGCTTACCTCATATTTACACGGAAAACAAGAGCATTAGCTAAATATGATTATGACTAACTTTAGAGGCAGAAAGCAGCCTTTGGCAAGTACGGGGTGGATCGGGCTACATCCCTACGGCGTGGTAGCCGCAGTCAACGTGGAGGATCTCTCCGGTGATGCCGGAGGAGATGGGGGAAAGCAGAAAGAGTGCGGCGTTGGCCACTTCCTGGATCTCAACGTTGCGGCGCATGGGGGATTTGGCCTCTACGATCTTCATCATGTCGGTAAAGCCGGAGATTCCCCGGGCTGCCAGGGTCCGGACCGGACCCGGGGAGATGGCGTTGACCCGGATCTTCTTGGGTCCTAAGTCAAAGGCCAGATAGCGGACTGAAGCCTCCAGGGCTGCTTTGGCCGCCCCCATCACATTGTAGCGAGGGATCACCTTCTCTGCCCCGTAGTAGGAAAGGGTCAGGATGGAACCTCCCTTAGACATGAGGGGTTTAGCACGCTTGGTCAGGGCAGTTAAGCTGTAGCTGGAGATATCCAAAGCCATCCTGAAGCCGTCCCGGGAGGTCGCCATGAACTTGCCGCCGAGCTCCTCCCGCTTGGCAAAGGCAACCGCATGGACCAGGAAATCAAGCGATCCGAGAGCCGACTGAATCCCCTGGAAGGCCTGATCGATCTGTTGATCCTTAGCCACATCGCAGTCGAAGAGGGGTGCAGCGGGGTCCAAGCTGTGCGCCAACTGGGTCACCGGCTCCTTGAGCCGCCCTCCCTGATAGGTAAAGCTGAGCTTCGCCCCCTCCCGGTGCGCCGCCTGTGCGATGGCCCAGGCGATGGAGTTCTTGTTGGCCACCCCAACGATCAATCCTTTTTTGCCTTGAAGCAGCATCAGGAACCGAGGCGCTCTTTAAACTTCTGCGTCAAAAGAGGAACCACTTGGCGGAGGTCGCCCACAATCCCGTAGGTGGCCACCTTGAAGATGGGCGCAGAGGGATCCTTGTTGATGGCCACGATGATCTTTGAGGAGTTCATCCCCACCAGGTGCTGAATCTGACCCGAGATGCCGCAGGCGATGTAGATCTTGGGTGCGACCGTCCTGCCGGTTTGGCCGACCTGGTGCGCATAGGGGACCCAGCCGGCATCCACCACGGCGCGGGAAGCACCCAATGCTCCCCCCAAGACCTGCGCAAGCTCATTGAGCGCCTTGAAACCTTCGGCAGAGCCGACCCCTCGTCCGCCGGACACAATGACATCGGCATCCGAGAGACTGACTGCGGCACCCACCTCCTCAACCACATCCAGGATCTTTGTTCTGCTGGAAAGGAGCGACTCGCTGATCTCCTCGCGGATCACCTCTCCCTTGCGCTTGGGATCCGGCTCGGTCTCCGGGAAGACCTTGTGGCGGACGGTGGCCATCTGCGGGCGATGGTTGGGGGAAATGATGGTGGCCATGATGTTGCCGCCAAAGGCCGGCCGCGTCTGAAGGAGGATCTTCTTCTCAGGATCAATCTCCAGGCCCGTGCAGTCTGCGGTCAATCCCGCCATCAGTTTCGCCGCCACCCGGGGGACCATCGAGCGGCCGATGAGCGTGGCACCGGAGAGGACAATCTCCGGCTTGTGCTTCTTGATGAGCTCTGCAAGAACAGAGCTGTAGGGCTCATCCTGAAACTGGCCCAGCGCCTTGTTCTCAACCAGGTACACCTTGTCCACCCCGTGCCAGATGAGCGCCTGGGCGGCCTGATCCACACCATCCCCGATGAGAACCGCTGAAACCTCCGTCTCTAAAGCGGCGGCCAGCTCCTTGGCCTTGCCGATCAATTCATAGGCCACCGATTGGACCTTCCCACCCTTCTGTTCGGCGAAGACCCAAATCCCTTTGTAGCTGCTCAACTCCCCCTTTTCAACGACAGACTCCGGCCGGACAATGACAATGGCGTTGAACTTTTTGCAGGACTCGACGCAGGAACCGCAGAGGTTGCATTTGTCGAGATCAATGACCGCCTTCTTGTCGACGATTCGGATCGCCTCCGCCGGGCAAGCCCGCGCACAAATCCCGCAGCCGGGACATTTTTCAGCGATGACTTGAATGGTGGCCATCAGGAGAGCTCCGGCTTGAGCGCATCCACCAATTGTGAAACCACCTCGCCGGTATCCCCTTCCAGCATCTGTCCCCCTTCCGGGGGGGTGGGTGTGGAAACACTTGTCACCAGGGTGGGGGAGCCGGAGAGCCCAAGGAGGTTCGGATCGGCCTTGAGATCCGCAGCGCTCCAGCGGGTGATCTCGGCCTTCTTGGAGCGCATGATCCCTTTCAGGGAGGGCAGCCGCGGGCTGTTGATCTCTTTGACAACGGCCAAGAGGGCCGGGAGTGACACCTCCAACCGCTCGTAGCCATCTTCGGTCATTCGCTCCACCGTGGCTTGGGACTCCTGGACTCCTACGATTTTCTTGACGGCGGTCACCTGCGGGATGTCCAGCTGCACGGAGATCCCAGGACCCACCTGGGCGGTATCCCCATCAGAGGCCTGCCGGCCGCAGAGGATGATATCGAAAGGCTTGAGGCGCTCAATGGCGCAGGCGAGGGTGTAGCTGGTGGCCCAGGTGTCGCTTCCTGCAAAGGCCCGATCACTCAGGAGGATCGCCTCATCCATCCCCATGGCGAGCGCCTCCCGCAGGGCTGACTCCGCCTGCGGCGGGCCCATGGTGATCACGGTGGTCTTGCCGCCGTGTGCCTCCCTGAGCCGAATCCCCTCCTCGAGCGCAAACATATCGAAGGGATTGATGATCGATTTGACCCCTTCCCGGATTAAGGTATGCGTCTCAGGGTCGATCCTGACTTCGGTCGTCTCAGGGACCTGTTTGATGCAGACGATGATATTCATCTGGCCAAACTTACTTGCGCGACTTCTTGATGAGCTGGAGGGCGATGATGTTGCGTTGGATCTGGTTGGTTCCTTCGTAGATTTGTGTAATCTTGGCATCCCGCATGTACTTCTCCGCCGGGTAATCCTTCATGTAGCCGTAGCCCCCTAAAACCTGGACTGCATCGGTGGCCACCTTCATCGCCACATCCGATGCCAGCAGCTTGGCCATGGCTGAATCTCCGGCAACATCCTTGACCCCGGCGTCTATTTCCCGAGCGCAAGCATACAGCAGCGCACGGGCGGACTCAATGGCAACGGCCATGTCGGCCAATATCCACTGAATCCCCTGGAAGCTGGTGATCGGTTTCTCGAACTGCTGCCGCTCCTTCGCGTATTGGATCGCGACATCAAAGGCCCCCTGCGCAATCCCCAAGGCCTGGGCAGCCACACCGGGCCGTGAGCTGTCCAGGGTCTTCATGGCGACAATGAAACCCATCCCCTCCCGAGACAGCAGATTCTCCTTGGGGATCTTGCAATCCTCAAAGATGAGCTCCTGGGTAATGGAGGCCCGGATCCCCAGCTTCTCCTCTTTCTTGCCGAAGCTGAAGCCGGGTGCTCCCTTTTCCACGATGAAGGCAGAGGCGCCCCGGGGTCCTTTGCTCTTGTCGGTCATGGCAATCACAACGTAGATCTGGGCCTCACCGCCATTGGTGATGAAATGCTTGGTGCCGTTTAAGATGTAATGCTCTCCCTCTTTCTTGGCGGTTGTTTTGGTGGCAGAGGCATCCGAACCGGCCTCCGCTTCGGTCAGCGCAAAGGCGGCGATGGTCTTGCCCTTGGCCAGATCCGGGAGGTACTTTTTCTTCTGCTCTTCGCTTCCGTAGAGGATGATGGGAAAGGTTCCAAGCGCTGAGGCGGCATAGCAGACTGCAATCCCGCCGCAGCCCCGAGAGAGCTCTTCTGTTGCCAGGCAAAGGTTCATGAGACTGTTCCCCATCCCGCCGTACTCCTCGGGGATAAAGAGGCCGAACAGATCCGCCTCTGCAACAGCCCGCATGACATCCCAGGGGAATTCTCCACTCTCATCGTACTGCGCGGCAACAGGCTTGATCTTCTCCTCTGTAATCTTGCGCGAGAGCTCTTGAACTGTTCTTTGCTCTTCTGTCAGCAGATAATCCATCCTCTTCTCCTTTTGAACAAGCCCCTAACCCTGAAACCGCTTGACGATTAAAGAAACGTTGTGTCCGCCAAAACCCAGTGAGTTGCTAAGGGCCGTGGTGAGCTTGGCCTTGCGCGCCTCGTTGGGCACATAATCCAGATCACACTCAGGATCGGGTGTTGTGTAGTTGATGGTGGGAGGGATAATCTGCTCTTGAAGCGCCATGCAGCAGGCCAAAAACTCAATGGCGCCGGCTGCCCCCAGCAGATGCCCAGTCACCGACTTGGTGGAGCTGATCGGCATCTTGTAGGCATGATCTCCAAAAACATTCTTGATGGCCTTGGTCTCGATCTTGTCGTTGAGCTGAGTGGAGGTTCCATGGGCATTGAGATAGGAGATATCGCTCGGTTTCAATCCCGCGTCAACCAAAGCCCCCCTCATGGCGGTGGCAGCCCCATCGCCGGTGGGATCCGGTGCGGTGATGTGATAGGCGTCGCCGCTCATGCCGTAGCCGATCAGCTCTCCATAGATCTTTGCCCCGCGTGCCTTGGCGTGCTCGAGCTCCTCCAAAATCACGGTGGCAGATCCCTCTGCAATCACGAAGCCGTCCCGCGTCTTGTCAAAGGGGCGCGAGGCGGTCTGGGGGGAGTCGTTGCGGGTGGAGAGGGCCTTGAGCGAACAAAAACCGGCCACCCCCAGGATGGTGATGGCGCATTCGCTTCCGCCGGCCACCATCACATCGGCTGAGCCGCGCTGGATGATCTCCAAGGAGTCTCCGATGGCATGGGCGCCGGAGGCACAGGCAGAAACCGTGCAGGAGTTGGGGCCCTTGACCCCTAAGGAGATCGACACCTGCCCGGGAGCCATATTGCAGATGATCATCGGAATGAAGAAGGGGCGGATGCGGTTGACCCCCTTGGCCTGAAGATCCCGGTATCCTTCCTCTATGGAGGCCAACCCTCCCATCCCGGTTCCGATCCAGACTCCGATGCGGTGAGGGTCCTCCTTGGCCAGGTCAATCCCGGAATGAACCCACGCCTCTTTGGCGGAGGCGACGGCCATCTGGACAAACCGGTCGGAGTTCTTGCACTCTTTGGGAGAGAGGTAGCGGGTGGGGTCGAAATTCTTAACCTCGGCAGCGAACCGAGTGGGATATGTGGAAGCGTCGAAAAGTGTTAGCGGCCCAAATCCGCCCTTGCCCTGGACCAGAGAATCCCAAGTCTCTGGTAGGGTATGACCGACAGGAGAGAGGACTCCCAGGCCGGTAATGACAACACGGCGGCGTTTCTCCACGAGTGAGACTTAGGAGGCCTTCTGACCGGCCTTCTCCTCAATGTACTTGAGGGCATCCCCAACGGTAACCAGCTTCTCAGCTTCTTCATCAGGGATCTCGACACCGAACTCTTCCTCGAGCGCCATCACCAGCTCAACGGTATCCAGTGAGTCGGCACCCAAGTCATCGATGAACTTTGCTTGAGGAGTAACCTCCTCGACCTTCACACCCAGCTGTTCTGCAATGATAGAGCGAACTTTCTCCTGTACACTCATGGTTTCCTCCCTCTGATTGGCCTTTTAAGAACATACGAAAGCAGATTCTTTGATGAAGCGCGCTTGCTCGTTGTCAAGTATAGCCAGTCGGATCGGTTTGTCAAGCGCAATGCGCAGCCAGCTGCCGAATTTGATCGGCGCTCCCCACTGAGATCACCTCTGCCTCGGGATCGATCTTACGCATAAGCCCTTTGAGCACCGTGCCGGAGCCCAACTCCAAGAAAGTTTTGATGCCTGCTTTAAGCATCTGGCGCACGCAAGCCTCCCATTGAACCGCAGAGGTCATCTGTTGCACGAGAAGGGTGCGAATCTGGTCGGGCTTGCCGTGGACGTCGCCGGTAACGTTGCTGAAAACCGGATAGCGCGCAGGTGCAATCGGTGTTTGCTCAAGGGCTGCCTGCAAACGCTCTGCCGCCGGCTCCATCAAGCGAGAATGAAAGGCTCCGCCCACTTGAAGCGCAATCACCCGCTTGGCTCCCTTGCTCTTAGCCTTCGCTGAAGCAGCCTCAACCGCTTCTGGAGCGCCGGAGATCGCAATCTGGCCCGGGGAGTTGAGGTTGGCCACCTGGGCCCCTGTTTCTGAGCAAATCTCCTGAAGCACTTCCAGCTCCAGCCCCATCACCGAACCCATGGTCCCGGGAGCCGCCTGGGCAGCCTCCTCCATGGCTTGACCTCTCAATTGGACGAGCTTCAAGCCCTCGGCAAAACCGACCGCACCGGCGGCAGCCAAGGCGGTGTATTCCCCAAGGGATAGGCCCGCACCGGCGGCAGGAGTCAATTTTGATTTAAGCTCACTCTCCAGCGCCGCCAATGCCGCCATAGAGGTCACGTAGAGGGCCGGCTGGCAATGCTCGGTTCGGGTGAGTGTCTCGGCCGGCCCCTCCCAGCAAAGCTGGCTGAGTGCTGTGCCGAGGATGGTGTCGGCTTCTTCAAAACAGGCGCGGGCTTGGGGAAAAGTTTCGGCCAGCTCTTTGCCCATTCCGACGGCCTGGGCCCCTTGGCCCGGGAAGAGGAGCGCGAAGCGATCTACCATTGCAGCGCCACAGAACCCCAGGTCAGCCCCGCCCCGAAAGCAACCAAGAGGACGTAATCTCCTTTTTTGATGCGGCCGTCTCGGACCGCCTCACAAAAGGCGACAATGGTGGAGGCAGCCGACATATTCCCGTACCGATCCACATTGAGGTAAACCTTTTCAATCGGGATGCCGGCCCGATCCACCACCGCCTGAATGATGCGCATGTTGGCCTGATGCGGCACCACGCAAGCCACTTGCTCCGCCTTGATTCCGGCCTTCTTGGCTGTCAGCAGACATGCCTCTGACATGGCCCGGACAGCATGCTTGAAGACCTCGGTACCCTCCATCTTGAGATAATGGTCTCCGGCATCAACGGTCTCGTGAGAGGCCGGTCGAGCTATCCCGCCGCCGGGCACCATGAGCAGGTCAGCCTTGCTCCCATCGGAACCCAGCGTGGTTGCGAGGATCTTGCCCTGAGTGGTAGGACCCACGACTGCCGCCCCGGCTCCATCGCCAAAGAGAACGCAGGTGGAGCGGTCCTTCCAATCCACCACCCGGGAGAGCACCTCTGCCCCTATTACCAAAACATGCTTGTAGGTGCCGCTGGCCACAAACTGCTGCGCCGCGACCAAGGCATACACAAAACCAGAACAGGCAGCGGCAATGTCGGTGGCGGCAGCTTGAGGGGCTCCCAGCTTCGCTTGAACCAAGCAGGCGGTAGCAGGACAAGGAATATCCGGAGTCATGGTGGCGCAGAGGATCAAGTCTAAATCGGTGGGTTTGAGCTTAGCGTCAGCCAGCGCCTGCTTGGCGGCCTTTACCGCCAGGTCGCTGGTGTGCTCTCCATCGGCAGCAATGCGGCGCTCGGAGATTCCGGTGCGAGTCTTGATCCACTCATCAGAGGTCTCCACCATTTTTTCAAGATCTTGGTTGGTCAGCACCTTGGAGGGAAGATAGAAACCTAAACCTAAGATTCCAACCGACTGGGTCACCCCACCACCTGCCTTTCTGCCTTTGGCGAACATAATCCTCCACCTGCCTGTCTTTTCGCCAAAGGCAGGTCCGATCGCAGGTCGGACAGACCCTCAGGGCCTAAGTCAGGTGGTGGAGTCACGATGCAGACTCCTTATGGTGTTCCTTAGCCTGAACCAAAATGGAGCGGTTGACTTCGTGGGTGACAAAACTGCGGGCAGCCTTGATGGCATTGCGAATGGATTTTGCGGTTGCGGCACCATGGCAGATGAAGCAGGCGCCGTTGATCCCCAGCAGGGGTGCCCCGCCAAACTCTTCGTGGTCCATCTGGGCCTTAAGCCGATGGAAGGCGGGCAGCAGCAGAGCTGCTCCCAGTTGATTCCAGAGGGTGCGCTTGAGCTCCCGGCGAAGCAGCTCCACCAAGGCAAAGGCCATGCTCTCTGAGACCTTGAGGGCTACATTACCGACAAAACCGTCAGAGACAATGACGTCGCAGCGCCCGGTGTAGATGTCTCGCCCTTCAACGTTGCCTACAAAATTGAGGGAGGAATCTTCCAGCAGCTTGAAGACCTGACGGACAAAGTCGGTGCCCTTGGACTCCTCCTCCCCGATGTTCAAGAGACCCACCGAGGGATTGGAGACCCTTACCACATCGTACATGTAAACCGCCCCCATCATGCCGTACTGAAAGAGGTGCTCGGGCTTGGGGTCAACGTTGGCTCCGACGTCAATCACCAGGACCGGACCCTTCAAGGTAGGAATCACGACAGCGATGCCGGGCCTCTGAACCCCTTCCAGGAGCCCCAAGTTTAAGCTTGCGGCACAGACAACCGCTCCGGTGTTGCCGGCTGAGATGATGGCATCGACCTCTTTGCGCTTGGCCAGCTCGATCATCTGGCAAATGGAGGAGTTGGGTCTGCGCCGTACAGCGGCGGCCGGGGATTCGGCCATCTTGATGACTTCCGGGGCGTGGTGAATCCGAAGGTTCGTCGGAACGGGTTTATGCTTGTTGAGCTCCTTGGAGAGGCGGTCTTGCTGACCCACCAAAACCAGCTCTACTTCTTGTGTCCGAGCAGCTTGAACCACCCCTTCCACAATAGCGCGAGGGGCGCGGTCACCACCCATTCCATCTACGGCAATGCGAATAGACAAATCAGATCCTAACGCTTTATCGGTTCTTGACCGGTTTGACCTTGCTCTTCTCTTCAATCGAGACCACCTGGCGGCCGCGGTAATAACCGCAGGCCGGACAGATCCGGTGGCTCAATACCGTCGCTCCGCAGTGCGCGCACTTCGACGGCGCAGACGTGCGGAGATGAATCTGCGTTCGCCGTTTGTCTCGACGGGAACGGGAAAATCGTCGCTTAGGAAGCCCCATGACACTCCATTTCTAGGTACCTTTCTAGGTACCGGGTACACTTTTCAACAGTGTACCCGGTACCGATCTTTGCTTCTGGTACCTGGTACCAATCTTAGATCTTATAATCCTCGCTTCCGCGAGGATGAACATGGGCATTCGCCCATGTTCAAATTCTTTCCGCAGACCGGGCACAATCCCCGGCAATCCTCACGGCACAAACATTTGACCGGATAGGTCAAGAAGATCTCCTGCCGGACATCATCGCTGACATCCAGCATGTTCTGCTCTTTCGCGGAATAGTTCAGGCGAAACTGGCCGTGGTACGGCTTGCCAAAAGACTCCCCGCACCGGCTGCACACCAGCTCTAGGTCCCCTTTCACCCCCACGCCCACCAACACTGCGTCGCGCTGTTTATTAAAGTGAGCCGTTACCGCCAAGGGGGCTGTGAATCTAAGCCCGTCGGTCTGGAGCTTCAGGGCGCCCGCGTCAACCCGCTCGGAGAGGGTCAAACCCTCCTCCGGAATATCGGTGAGCTTGATCTTCACCCCACCACCTCCGTTGATTCAACCGCTTTGAAAGCGGTTGAATCGGTTTTTCGAACCGATTTGCCATTGGCAAATAACGGAGGTGGTGGGGTCATCATCGGTGAGCGCGCAGCCTTTCTTTCAAGCGCTTGGCAACAACCGGAGGAACCAATCCTTTAAGATTCGCTCCCAGGGCTGCGGTTTCCTTAATCAGGCGGGAAGAGACATACGAATACTCGGCAGAGGGCATCATGAAAACCGTCTCAAGGGTGGGGGCCAGTTTCCGGTTGGTCAGTGCCATCTGGAACTCATACTCAAAATCAGAGAGCATCCTCAAGCCCCGCAAGATCACCTGGGCCTTTTGTTTGCGCGCAAAGGAAACCGCCAGGTCATCAAAGGGCTTGACCTGCACCTGCTTCCACCGCTTGGTCGCATCCTTGAGCATCGCCACTCGCTCTTGGGCCGAGAAGAGGATCCCCTTCTCAGGGTTCACTGCCACCCCCACAATCACCTTTTCAAAGATCTCGAGGCCTCGATGGATCAGGTCGATGTGACCGTAGGTCACCGGATCAAAGGTCCCAGGATAAACGGCCAGATGGATCATTGTGCCTCACAAATGATAAACAGTAGGCAGGACGCCGCCTACTGTCTTTGGTAGATCGTTAATGCTGTATCCCCATATCGCTCTTGCCGTTGCGATACGAGCCGGCTCGCCTCTTCGTCGATTTGAGAAGGGAGGGGATCCTGCTTGGCGTGCTCGACAACCACAACTCCGGAAGCAGAAAGGATAGCATAGCGCCCCAGGGCGTTCAAGGTTTTTCTGGCCCAAACCCGCCCATAGGGGGGGTCTAAGAGGACCAAATCAAAGGGTGGGGCCTTCCTCTGATGGAGCCGCCGGAGGAGCTGAATGGCATCGGACCGAATCACAGTAACCGGGTTCGGATGACTTCCTGGTACTGGGTACCGATCTCTGATTTTGGTACCCGGTACCGATTTTCGGTTCTGGTACCCGGTACCGATTTCAAGGGTTTTAAGGTTCTCCTGAATCGCCCGGATGGCAAAACCAGAGCGGTCTACACAGGTCACCTCCTTGGCACCCCGGCTAAACGCCTCGATCCCCAGGGCACCCGAACCAGCAAAGAGATCCAGTACGCGGGCACCCTCCACCCGGTCTGCCAGCAGGTTAAAGAGGTTCTGGCGAATCCGGTCCTGGGTCGTCCGGATGGGAGGTCCCTTGGGATGCTCCAATCGCCTGCCAGAGAAACGGCCGCCGGTTATGCGCATCATAAGTGGGGACGGTCCATTTTGGGACACACTGGTAGAGTGTCCCTTTTTGGACCGTCCCCTATTATGTCCCCTATTATGCGCATGGGTCGGCCAGCTTGGGGAACCTGCGGGAGGCATCCTGATATAGAACCGACACCACCGGGGACTTCAATTCAGGATCGACTTTGAGAAGCTGCTCGGCCTCCTCCTTGGATATCTCCAGCCACGGCCCCTCGGTGGCCCATTCCAGGCACTTCAAGTCCGGCAACCCAGCCTGGCGCTTACCCAACAGCTCCCCGGGGCCCCTGAGGCGCAGATCCTGCTCGGCAATCTTGAAGGCATCTGATACCTCTACCATCGTCCGGATCCGTTCGGCCCCCTCAACGTTCTTGGGATCGGCCATCAAAATACAGGTGGCGTCGTGCTTACCCCGACCCACTCTGCCTCGAAGCTGATGGAGTTGGCTCAACCCAAACCGCTCAGCCCCCTCGATGACCATCACCGTGGCATTGGCCACATCGACCCCAACCTCGATGACCTGGGTCGCCACCAGCACCTTCATCTCTCCGTGTTTGAAGGCGGCAAAGATCCCCTTCTGCTCTTTGGGGGTCATCTGTCCATGCAGAAGCCCCACGGAGTGGCCCGAGAAGATCTTCTGGTATTCCTTGAACATCTCAGTAGCCGAAACTCGCTTGCCCTGGGTGGGGTCCAGCAGGGTGTCCGGGGGACCCTCCTCCTTGCCGATCCTGGGGCAGACCACATAGGCCTGCCTGCCGGTGTTCAGCTCAGATCTGACAAAGGTGTACACCTCTTCCCGCCGGGTGGAATCCATCCAGAGGGTTCGAACCGGCTGGCGGCCTGCAGGACGCTCGGTGATGGTCGAGACCTCCATTTCACCGTAAAGGGTCAAGGCCAGCGTGCGGGGGATGGGAGTGGCGGTGAGGATCAAGAGGTCTGGGTGATTCCCTTTAGCGGCAATGGTATTTCTCTGGTCAACACCAAACTTCTGTTGTTCATCGATCACCACTAACCCAAGCTTCGGGAAGATGACCCACGGCTCCAACACCGCATGCGTCCCGACTAAGACAGAGACAGTCCCGCTTGCAAGCTCCTGCCCCAGCCTTCTGCGGGAGGGTTCATCCATGGAGCTGGTCAGAAGCCCCACCGAAACATCGATCGGGGCCAAAAGTTGAGAAAGGGTCAGGGCGTGCTGGCGGGCCAACACCTCGGTCGGAGCCATCACCACCGATTGACAGCCGTTCTGCAAAGCCACCACCATGCCATAGGCCGCCACCACGGTCTTACCGGAACCCACCTCTCCCTGCAGCAGGCGCCGCATCGGTTTGGGGGAGGCCATATCCCGGGCAATCTCCTGGAGGCTGCGCTCTTGGCCCGGGGTGAGGGTAAAGGGCAACAGTTTCATCCAACGCTCCACCAGATCCCCCTCGGTCTGGTGAGCAATACCGGGCCGGGTTGCAAGACGACGGCGCCGGATCCCCATGGCAATCTGAAAAGCCAACAGCTCATCAAAGGTCAATCGTTCCTTTGCCTTCTCGACCGCCCCTGGAGCCGGCGGAAAGTGCACGTGGATCACCGCCGTTTTGTAATCGGTAAAGCCGTGGCGCTGCCGGATCGCCTCGGGCAGAAGATCGCTCTTTTCCAGGGTAGGGATGAGTGCCTTGAGTGCGGCGGCGGCTGCCTCTCGAAGATCCCGCTGATGGAGTCCAGAGGTTGCCGGATAGATCGGAACTACGCGCCCCATGTGAAGGGAGCGGTGTGCGGAATCGGCCGCAGCTTTGGGAACCATTTCAAACTCTGGAACAGCCATCTGCATCTTGCGTCCCACCCGATCGGCTGTGCCATAGAGAATCATCTCCTCCCCCACCGAAAACCAGCGGCGCATGTACGGCTGATTAAACCAAAGAGCAACCAAGGTGCCAGTGGCATCCTTGACCACCACCTGTAAGATCACCGTACCGGTCTTGGCCCGAAACATGCTCACACTGCCAATCCGCCCGCGGACCGTTCCCTTCTCTCCGGGAGTCAGTTGAGCAATCGATTGGAAGGTGCGGCGGTCTTCATGCCGCTTGGGGTAATGGTTGATGAGATCGCGCAAGGTTCGAAGCCCCAGGCGCTTGAAGAATTCATTGCGCCGGGGGCCCACCCCTTTAAGGTACTGGACCGGAGTCTCAGGGGTCAGACCCCTATCTTGAAGGGGTCTGACCCCTTTGGAACTTGGCTTTCGATTTTGCGCCTTGACGGTCTGTGTGGGTTGACGTATCATAGCTCCCCTACCATTGTACCCCTATGGCAAAACGTTGCGATTTATGCGGTAAAGGCCCTGTTGCCGGACGAAGCTTCATCCGGCGCGGAAAGGCCAAAAAAGAGGGTGGCGTCGGAAAGAAGGTCGTCCGCGCCAACCGGCGCCGCTTTATGCCCAATCTTCAGCGGATTCGGGCACTCGTCAACGGCAAGCGCCAAGTGATCCGTGTCTGCACCAAGTGTATGAAAAAAGGCCGGGTCATCCGAGCCGCCGCTTAAAAACCAACTCCACCGCCGACCCTTTCCTCTCTTCTTCTCTCTGCCCCCGCGAAAGCGTCACGCCTTGCGCGCCAGGAAGAAGAGGATCACCCCGGTCTCTTCCCGCTCAACTGCCAGTTGGGCCTTAGGAATCCTAGCCTGAGCCAAGATGTCATGAAACTCCGCCTCTTCCCGCTGGTAGAAGAAGTGCCATCTGGAACACCAATGGTAGTCAAAAGTTTCGTACTTCTTCCTGTCCTTAAAGCTGCCGATCAACAACCCTCCCGGAGCCAGTGAGTTGTAGAGACCCTTGAGCAGCGCAATCAGCGGAACAGTCGGGATGTAATCAAAGAGCCCGGTGCTGTAGATGGTCGTAAGTCTGCCAAACTGTCGAACATTCACTCCAGGATCAACCAGCTTCATGGCATTGACCCGAAGAAATTCTGTGCGTTTCAAATTCTCATGGTTCGCTTGCTGAAGAAGACCCTTGGCGTAGTCGTTGGCATGGGCATCGTAATCCAAGCACCATATCTTGGTCGTTGGCACGGGGGAAACGGAGAGCAGTTCGCGTGCAGGACCGGAGGCTAGGTTAAGCCAGTTGGGGCTGTCTCCCTTTTCTTCAGAAGCTCTGCTCTGCAGCAACTTCGTGAGTGTTTTCAGCCGGGATCGGACCGCAACCGCCAGCGTCCTGGAGAGAAAGTATCGGTCGAGCAGCCTTCCGATGGGCGTATCGCTCTGGGGCGCATCCGCATAGACCCCCTCCAGTGTCAAATAATCACCCGGATACCCTTCGGGCCATGTCCGGACACGCCGCATCAAACGGCTCTGGAAAAAGACCTCGGCTGTTGCACGCCTAAATCCTTCCTGTACGTTGCGGAGCTTCTCAATCTGCCCTTCAAAGGCTCGATCCACCTGTTGGGCCATCCCCTTAAACTGAACCATTTGATTCTCTACAGCTTGATACCCCTGTTCATCGTCTCGAGTTACGCTACACAGAGAGGAAAGGAGGGTTTCGGTTCTCTGCTCAAGGGTCTTGATGGCGGTTTGTTGCTCTTTGGACAGCGTGGGAACGGATTCATTATCCATTTCGCTCTACCTCCATGGCTACGACTTGAATCTTGTCCCCATCCTGGATGGAACTGAGGATCTTGGGGTCGCCCTCGATTTTACCCAGGATGTTGACCCGAGTCACCAAACGACACTCTTTCCCTTTTGAGGCCGGGGTCGGTCCGAAGGGAAGGGCCAGAGAACTTCCCTCTACCCAGAAACAAACCGTTCCGGGATCCGCAACGTCGCAAGCTCCAGGTTCCAGCCGGGCCTTAACCGGCACCTCAAAGTAAACCTCCTCTCCCCAGGTGTTGGCCCCTGCCTCACAGGGAAGAGCTTTGAGGAGTTGTTGGGCAGTCGGGGTATCATCCAGATTGGCAATCAATTTATGCTCTGTCCAGCAAATCTTGATCTGCCTCATACGAGAATCTCCACCCGCTTCCTTCTGCTGGTCTGACCGCTCACAATCTTAACTGCACGCTTGGGCACCCCAAAGTGCTCAGCCAGCGCTGCAATCACCCCTTGGTTGGCCTGCCCACCCTCGGCAGGCTCAGTCACCTTCACCTTGAGGGTTCCATCCGAAGCAGCCTCAACACCAGGGCGCTTAGCCCGAGGGATAACTCGAATCTCAACCTGCATGCTTGCGGTACGCTTTGAGCAGCCGATATCCCATTTCATACTTGGACAAACGAAAGGGCTTGACCCCTCGACCCAATTGACGTTGAAGTGCTGTTAGTGTCCTGCGGTACGCCGCTGCAGGAGCGTTGATTTGTTCCAACTCTGCCTCCCAATGGGTTGAGGCTTTTCTGTTTCCGCGCATCACAGTAACTCGATCCAGATCCAGCTCAATCCTCTGTCGACCCGACCCAAAAAGAAGCTTCCTCCGGTTGGTCAGTAGGGTCAGGACCGGCGCAAGTTTCTTGGATCCAATCAAATCCCGGGCACATCGAATCGGCTTCGCCTTGAGCTTATCCTTGAGCAGAATGGGGAGCTGAGCCTTTCGGATGGGAACAGTCACCTCCACCCGTTCAGATACCCCCCGGCGATACCCCACTTCCGATTTGAAGGTCAGCTCTGCCCTGCGGTCAACCTCTCTGAGTTTCAGCGCTGCCCGCTTCTTGCGCAACTGGTGATCCTGGGTGTCCAGATAGCGGTTGCGCTGCCGCTCGCGCTTCTTACTGAGCAGACGAAAAGTACCCAGTTGCTGCAAGCGAGCAAGGTGCGTGCGCGCTGCTTCACCTTGAAGCAGGAACTTTGCCTCAATCTCTCTAGTGTTTGGCATGTGCAATCTGGACGTACTTGGCGCTCGCCTCTGCAATGCTCCGGCCCGCACCGCTTTTGGCCGTGCCGTGCATCTGATATACCCTGCCTCTGTGACGGCGGATGACCGCTTCAAAAACAATGGGTTGGCCCACGCGAGCCGGGGAGATGAAGCGCACGGTCATCTCGGCGGTCACTACGGGGATACCCAGCTTCCAGAGGAGATTACCCATCACCTCATCGAGAATCAGCTCAATCATCCCGCCGTGGACAATATCGGCATAGCCCTGGAATGCTTTGGCGGGGGTCCAGCGGGTGCTGATCCTGCGCCGGGTGCGATCCAAGGAGAACTTAAGCTTCAGCCCCCTGGCATTGCGGCTGCCGCAGCCAAAGCACATTTTGTCGTCGGACAAACGAAGTCGAGTCTGAGGCACGGGACTCAAGAGAAATTGTAATGCTTTCGGACAGCTGTGTGGATGACCCAGGTGCAGCTTAAATCCTTGGGGAATGTCACCAAATCCCCTTTGCCGATAGCGACCTCTCCCTCGGCGGTCTTGACCGTGACCTTGCCTTCCAAGAAGAAGCAGGTTTCGGTATCGTCGTAGTGCCAGTCAAAGGTAGAGGCCTCCTTGCTCCAGATCGGCCAGCTGGAAACATTCTGCGCTTTAAGCTCGTTCGGATCCGGATGAGAAACTTGAATCCCAGAGATCGCTTCTGCCTGCTTCATAATCACACCTCCCAAAAATGTACCGGGTACATTGTACCGGGTACATTGTACCCGGTACCGGGTTAAGGTTTGATGTAGCCGTTTGCCCTAAACCAATCCACCGCCCGCCGGACCGCCTCTTCAACCGGTGTCTGCGGCATCCCCAGATCCCGTACCGCCTTGGAGCCGTCTAAGCTGTAGGTTCGGTACGCCCGCCGCACATCTTCCCGGCTGTAGATCGGTCTTCGCCGGGTGAGCCCAGCCAGCCCCTCCAAGATGAAAGCAGAAAACATCACCAAAGGATAAGGGAGGTGGCCCCACGGCTTAGGCACTTGGGCAACCCGAGTCACCACCTCAGCAAACTCCTCAAGGGTAACATTGGCTCCGGCTAAGAGGTATCGCTCACCCAGGCGCCCCTGCTCGGCCGTCCGAAGGTGGCCCACACCCACATCACCAGTGTACACCACATTAAACGAGGTCTTGATGATCCAAGGAATGCGGTACTTAACGAATGCCAGCACGGCCCGGCCGGAGAAGGCGTGGGCGTCGTACTCACCAATGCAGATGCTCGGATTCGTGATGACCACCGGCAAACCCTCTTGATGGGCCCGCAAGACCTCCTGCTCCATGGCAATCTTGACCGCTGCATAGAGAGAGCGCCAACCGCTTAAGGGCCAGTTCTCGGCATCCTGCTCGCTGACCACTCGATCTGGAAGCTGACGAATGCAGGCAGCGGAGCTGGTAAAAACCACGCGCTTTGGATGAGCTCGGCGGATGACGCCTAAGATGCGGCGGGTCGATTGAATGCCGTGTTCAATGGCTTCGGCCCGACGCGCCTGCTTGGCGGGATAGTAGCCGGCGGCATGGAAGACCCAGTCGCACCCCTCCAGTGCCTGCTCCAGTTCCAGGGTATTGGAGTTGTCCAGATCTATGCGGCGGCGATCCACTTCGAGTCCCTCCAGCACCTGGAGGTATTTTTCATTGCGGTAGCCGGCACGAACGGTGTGGCCGTCAGCCAGGAGGGCTCGGACGATGTGTGCGCCTATGTGGCCGTTGGCACCTAACACAAGAACATGCGCCATAGGGAACAAGCTACCGCAAGGCCGGCCGATTGTCGAGACCGGGCATTGAAAAGCCAACCCGAAAAGGGGGTTTCAGAGTAAACTTAAAGGTGGAGAGCAAAATGAAAAAAGAATCGCAACCAGAACCGACCCAAACCATCCATCTGGTGCCCCACAACCACTATGACGTGGTGTGGGCCTTCAGCAAGGAGGATTATCTCTGGATCAATGAGACGATCCTTAAAGCAGCGCTGAAGATGGTTGAGGAACGCGACTACCGCTTCTTGATCGAACAGGCCTTCCCCCTTCAGCAGATGGCCAAACGCGATCCCGATCTTTTCGCCAGGGTGACGAAGGCCGTTGCCGCCGGCAAGATCGAGATCGTGGACGGCCAGTACCTCATGCCCGACCCCATGATCCCCAGCGGAGAAACGCTGGTTCGGGAGATTCTCCACGGAAAACGGTACTTCTTAAAGCAGTTGGGGGTTGATATCCCGGTTGCCTGGGCAGCGGATGGATTCGGGCTCAACGCCCAAATGCCCCAAATCTACAAGAAGTCCGGCTACCGGTGGCTGGCCTTCCGCCGCGGCCTGCCCAAGGCGGTGGGTGCTCGAGTCAGCGAATTCCTGTGGCAGGGCTTGGACGGCACCAAGATCCTCACCCACTGGATGCCGCGGGGCTACCGAGCAGGATTGGACCCTGAAAAATGGGAAGAGGCCTTAGAAGCCCTGGGTCCCCTGGCAGCCTCCAGCCGGATCCTCATGCCCTGCGGTTCAGGGGGTGTGCCTCCGCAAGAGGAGATCCCAGAGCGCGTAGCGCAATGGAACAAGACACACCCCAACCACCCCATGGTGATCTCCACCCCCAGCGATTTCTTCAAGGCGCTGGACACCGAAGCGGTGGACCTGACGGTTTATGAAGGGGAGATGTACAGCCAGGAGTTAGAACACATCTTCCCGGATGCAGTCTCCAGCCGCATTCGGTTGAAGCTGGCCATTCGGGACACAGAGGACAGCCTCCTCTTTGCCGAGAAGATGGTCTCTCAGGCATGGCTTGAAGGCCGGGCCTATCCGTTTAAGGCCTTCAAAGAGATGTGGAAAGGGATGCTCTTTCTGGCCAACCACGATGTCCTGCCTGCAGTCGGAACCGATCAAATCTGCAAAGAGGCCTGGCACCACATCCGGGAGATCCAAAGGGAATCGGTCAATCATGCCAAAGAATCGATCCGCTTCCTGGTTGGAGAAAAACAGGCCCGTTCCCAAGGTCACATCGCGGTGCATAACCCAAACAACTGGAGATCCAAGAACTGGGTCGAGGTGGAGGTTGATCTGCCCGAAGGCCGCCGCGAGGAAGCGCTGGGGTTGACCCATCAGGGTACCGAGGTGCCCAGTCAAATCTTAGACCTGCTCAAAACCGCCGACGGCACCATCCAGAAAGCCAAGATCGGCTTCGTGGCGGACGTGCCCTCATTCGGCTGCTCGGTCTATGCGCTGGGCAAACAGAAGCGCACCGCTCCCAAAAGCCGCATACAGGTCAACGGCAACCGGGTCATCACCCCCTTCTTTACCTTAGGAGTAGACGAAAAGACTGGGATCCTGCACGTGCAGGATAAAACCGGCAAGGAGATCCTCACCGGCAACGAGTTGATCATCGACGAGGAATTGGGAGACCTCTATTTCCACAGAAGCCAGCTGGACAAACTCATCGGATCGGAAAGCGGCGAAGGGATCCATTTTAGCTGCTTCAAACCGGAGGGGCTGGAAATCCGTAAGGGAGCACTCAAGACTGAGATATGGTTTAAGAATGCCTTCTACTGTCTGCGCTGGCCCTATTATCTGACCGATAAATTCGACACCCACCTTCATCGGAACAAGACGATCACCCTCACCAAGCGGGTCATTGTCTATAACGACATTCCCCGGATCGACTTCATCACCCATCTCGACAACCAACAGCCCCACATCCGGTTAAGGCTTAAGTTCGACACCGGCATGGTCTCGCCCACCTTTACCCGGGAGACCCAATTCGGCGCCCTGGAGCTGCCAAAAGAGCGGACCCAGGCCGAGGGGATGAAGGCCCCTTCATTGGCTTGGGTGGCCGGTGAGGAGGGTAAGCGCGGGGTGGCACTGATGACTTTAGGGGTCCCGATCAACGAGATTAAACGGGGTGAAATCTACTGCACGCTGCTTCGGTCGGTCGCGGTCCTTTGTTCCAACGGAAAAAGCGGACCCCTCATCCCCACCCCGGAGGCGCTGGAGTTAGGCTCCCATACCTTTGTTTACTCTGCCTTCCCCTACGCCGGAGATTGGAAACAAGCCCAGGTGCACCGTCAGGCATATGATTTTCATCAGCACCTCTTCGCCACCTCCCTGGAGAAGGAGCCCAAGCGGGAATCGGTCCAGCATTTTACGCTCGAGCCGGATAACCTCATCGTCTCAGCGATGAAGCTGGCGGAAGAGGAGGACGGGTTGATCTTAAGGTTCTTTGAGGCCAAGGGAGAGCGCTCTCAGGCGAAACTCACCCTGCCGCCGTGTGTGGAATCGGTCAAAACCGTCAACCTGCTGGAAGCGGGGGATCAATCCCTTCCCATTCACAAAGGGCATGTTGAGCTGGCGGTGGGACCCTTCGAGATTATTACCCTCAAGCTTCAGATCCAGCCGAACCGCCAGACCCAAATCTCCTAAAACTGACTGGGGCGCCTCCCCAGATCCACAATGCTGCAGGCAACCATGGGATTGAGTCCCAACTGGGCTGCCTTGGCAATGAGGGGCTCGCTCTCAGAGCCGGGATTTAGGAAGAGCTCGCGGGTTCCCTTCTTGGCAATCTCCTCAATGACTTTGAGTCCCGCCTCCGGCGGAAGGTAGAGGCTGACCCGATCGAGCGCAACCGGAACCTCTGAGATCGTCCGATAGGTCTTGAGCCCCTCGATCGGCTCCCCCTTGGGATTGACAGGGAAGACATCGTACCCCTGCGCCAGATGGGCCCGAACCGACTTGTTGCCGTACTTGGAGCGATCGGCCGAGGCCCCCACAACCGCAACGGTCGGCTTGCTCATGAAAAGAAGAGGAGCAGTCCCGTGACCAAGACCGCCCCTGCCCATATGCGCAATCCCGGAACTGGAACCCGGGTAGCCCACTCAGCCAGTTTTGCGCCGGCAGCAGAGACCAACCGCAGAGCAATTCGAATCAACAGCACCCCACCCAAGATCAGCGCCGCATAGGAGAGCAAGCTCGGCTGCCTCAAGGCCAGCAGGAGCAGCTGCACCAACAAAACGAAGACGACACCTAAAATCAACCACATGGCCTTGCGCGTGATCTTCTTCTTGAGGCGGCCTCGAAGCAACTCAGGCTTGATCAACCACAAGATCCCAAGGACAATCCAAAGCAAACCAAACAGTTTCGCAAGCATCGCCAAAGCCTCCTTGTTGCACCCATTCTCCCACAACCTAATCAAAATGGTACACTAAGCCCACGAGGAGCTTATGGCAACGCTGGTCAATCAATTTTCATGGTCCAAATCCCAGGACGAGATGTTCCGGGAATGCCGGCGCCGGTATTACTATGCCCGCTACGGCGCCTGGCAAGGCTGGCCCGGAGGCTCGGGTGGACCGCAGGCCCAAGCCCTCTACCGCTTGAAGCAGCTCAAAACCGGCCGAATGTGGCTGGGGGAGGCAGTCCACAGCACCATTGAGCGGGGCTTGAAAGCCATGCGGGCCGGCCAAGGTTTTTCTCTGGAGCAGGCAACCGAAGCCCTCTCCAACCGCATGCGAAAGGACTTTAAAGACTCCAAGGCTGGGCGCTTTCAGGACAACCCCAAAGGCTTCTGCCGACTCTTTGAGCATGAGTATGGCGTTGCCGTCAGCGACGCCAAATGGGTCGAGCTCCACGAGACCGCCAAGGGGTGCCTCAAGAACTTTTTTGAGAGCCAGATCTACCGGAAGATTACAGCGCTTAAAGCAGATCAGTGGCGGGCCATTGAGGATCTAGAGGAATTCCCTTTTGAAGGCACAAAGGTCTATGTTAAGCTCGACCTGGCCATCACAGCAGACGATAAATTGCTCATTGTCGATTGGAAGACCGGCCGGGCAGAGGACATTGACTTTGAGGTTCAGGTGGGCACTTACTTTCTCTTTGCCGTGTCCAAGTGGAAGTGTCCACCAGAAAATATCCAAGCCCTTCAGGTGGAGCTGGCTACGCTTAAGGAAATTCCTCATCCCGGGCTGGCAGCCAAGGTTGGATGGACCGTCCACTACATTCGCAACTCCATCACTGCCATGAGGGCGGTACTGAGGGATATGGATCGGAATCTAGCGGTAGAAGAAGATTTTCCTAAGGTCAACAGCCACCGCAGCTGTTCGTGGTGCAACTACAAAAGGATCTGCAAGCCGCCGGTGCTTGCAGAATCAAACCCATGACTCAACCTTCCCGCTCTCAACAGAAGCGCAGGTTCTTTGACCCCAAGTATGTCGGCGAAGAGAGGCGTAGGTTTTCTCAGTGGGCTGCAATCGGCTTTGGATCTGTAGCCCTCTTTTTGTTTGTTCAGCGGTTCCTCTTAGGCGTAGGGATTGTTTCCGACACCAGCATGTCCCCCACCCTGGCCGAAGGGATGCACTTCATGATCAAGAAATACACCTATCTCGTTTCTGCCCCAAAACGTGGAGACATCGTGGTCTTTAAGCTGCGCTCCTTTGACAAGGAGTATCTCGTCAAGCGGGTCGTGGGCCTAGAGGGGGAGACGGTGCGGACCACCTTGGGCCGCATCTTCATCAACGGCAAGGCCCTCAAGGAGCCTTATGTCATGGGGCAAACTTATCCAGACAAAGTATCCGTGAAGGTCCCGCCTGGACACTGCTTTGTCCTGGGAGATAACCGCTTAGACAGCGAAGACAGCCGGCATTTCGGCCCCCTCTCACTCGATAAGATCGAGGGAAAGCTCTGGGGCTGATCCCTCGTAAGCCTTTTACACCCCGGGGGTGTAAAAGGGCGTAAAACGCTTAAGGTGTGTTCTCCGCGTCCTTAGGCAGGCGCGGATCCACTGCGGGATCCGGAAAGTGAGGCGGGTTTATCCCCACCCCTATAGCACCTGCGGTCCCTGGAGCATCATGTAGACCCCGCCTTTCGGGATCCGTCACATGGGTACGGGTAACGGTAGGTTCCGGTAAGGGGGGTGTTGGGGTAGCGGTGGGAACCTGTAGCTGGCTCGGATCTTCCTCGGAGACTTCCGGCTGCGGCAATTCATCCGAACGAGGATAGATCATATCCTCAACCTCCAAAGGCCGCTGGATCTTGGGGTCATGCCTGATCTCGGGCTCTTCAGCTTCAACCGGTTCTTTGACAAGCGCTTCCTCTCCCGGCATGGGCGGCAACCCCTCCTCTTGAGCCCAGCCGGCAGAGGCCGGAAGAAGAACCGTGGCCCATCCTACCCAAAACCACGCCGCAAAACACAGCAGTGCAGTCACACGAAAAACCCTCTCAATCAGAAGCCCCGTCCAAATGGGGCATCAACTTCTCAGAAATCGTCTTTGCCAATAAAGCATTGCCAGACTTGGAAAGATGGCACAGGTCGAAAAAGAGACCGCTGCAATCCCGCGCAGACTGAAAATCCGCGGTAGGATCAATGAGAATGGTGTCCGGATATCTGGAGGCAAAATCCAATATACCCTCTCGATACCGGCCATACCAATACTCAAACTCCCTCAGCGAGAGCGGAAAGCACGAAAACATGACCTTCAATTTCTCATCGATGTCGGGCCCGTAGGGCTTGAGCGTTAACACGGTGGGCCATACCACGACCGCCATGGTTGCCTCACCCGCAAGGATGGTCTCGCGTATCTGGCCTAAGTTGTTAAGATAAATCCTTAACGCCGCCTCATTGAAGAGGATACCGCTATCCTGCCTGGAGCTGGAGGGATTCTGGTAGCGCCAGCTGGGATATCTCCACGCTTTAATTCTGCCGTAAATGACACCCAGAAACCTGCTTCCCAGAATGGTGGGCATCTTCAGGTAATCTCGAGCCATGGGTAGATGCGCCATAGTGACATTCGGACGCCATTCCGGAAGCGAAGCGAAAAAGAGGTCATCCCACCCAACCAAGACAACAACAATATCGGGCTGAAATTTCATGCCGCGCCTTCGCAGCCGCTGCAGCGCCTGAAGGGAGACATGGCCGGGGGTACCGGCATTGAGAACCTCGATCTGCCCGCCCTGGCTGGCTGCATTCAGGTTTTGCTCTATCAAATGCGCCCAGGAATGCTCTCTGTCAACGACGACCGAATAGCAAACGCTGTCTCCAATGGCCAGAATGCGGCGCACGCCGAGAGGCTTGACAAACGTCTTCTCTGCATTACGAAAACCGCTTTGATTCATCGTGTCGCTTTTGAATTTTCCCGCCGGCTTGAATTCGTACCCTACAACCAGATCAAACCGAAACGGGGAAACAGGGGGAGCGGGTCTAAAAACACGCACATAGAATTCAAGAATCCCAAAAGCAAGAAAGAGGCCGATGCAGAGCGCCATAGCCCTGAACCAGATGGATCGCCGCAATAACCTCATGTGGCGTACTTCAGATCCTTTACGGTTAGGGTGATTCCGCACCCCTGGGTGTGGCCGGGGCGTCGGACCGGAGAATAGGCCAGCTTCACGGGCCCTTTCAATCGCCTCAAGTTTCCAGCTGCGCTCACCACCTCTCTGGGTTGAACGGCTTCAAAGGTGTGTCCCTCCTCCCCCTTGACGGTCAGGCGAATCCCAAAGGGATTAAAGGGGCCTGGAGGAAGCTCCTTGGGAATCCGAACGCTTAAAGAGGAGAAAATGGGTCTCGGGTTGCCGACCCCGAAGGGGGCCAGCATCTCCAGATCCCGCATGAACTCTTCGGTGAGCCCCGCCAACGGCAGCTCTCCGTCCAGCTCGACCAAGGGCATAAGCCGGTGGGGATCAATCCGCTCGCGCGCCAAGCGGTTGAGGGCTTCCCGGAAAGCAGGGATCTTCTCCTGCGCAATGGTCAACCCCGCCGCGGCAGCGTGTCCCCCAAATGCAGCCAAGTGACTCCTAAGTGTTTCCAGCGCCTCGATCAAATGGAAGGCCGGGATGGAACGGGCAGAGCCTCGGCAGGTTGAACCATTGGAAGCGATGACAACCGTTGGGCGATGGAACCGACGAGCCAGCCGGGTCGCCACAATCCCCAAGACCCCGGGATGCCATCGCGCATCCTCTAAGACAATCACCCGATCTTGATTGAAGTTGATCTCGCGCGCCACTTTAGCTAACGCCTTTTTCACCGCCTCACGCTCTGTGGCCGCGCGGTTGCGGTTCTCTTGAGCAATGTGTCGCGCCGTCTCTTCGGCAACCTTGGCATCCTCTGTTGTCAAAAGACGCAAGCTGATTTGGGCAGAACCCATGCGGCCCATGGCGTTCAAGGGAGGGGCAAGGCTGAAGCTGATGTCCTCGGCAGCCAAGAGCTTCTCTTCCAGATTGACCTTCCCCAAGAGTGCCCGTAAGCCCGCTTTGCGCGTCCCGCTTAAGGCATGAAGACCTGCTTTAACCAAAATGCGGTTTTCATCGGTTAAGGGCGCCATGTCCGCCACAGTCCCCAGGGCCACCAAATCCAAGTGCTCCCAGAGGGAAGCGTTGCAAGTGAAATCGGCCCCAAAACCCTTGTCCAGCAGCCCTCGCACCAAGGTGAAGGCCACGCCCGCTGCGGCCAGCTCCTTGGTGGGATAGCTGCAGCCCGGCTGAAGGGGATTCAAAAAAGCAGTGGCAGGGGGACGGCAACCTTCATTGAGCTCATGGTGATCTGCAACAATTGTAGGAATCCCAAGCTGCTTGGCCAGGGTCAGCTCTTCAAAAGCGGTTGTTCCGCAATCCACGGTAATCAGCAGCTGGATGCCACTCTTAGCTGCTCGTTGGATGACGTCGGCCTTCAGGCCGTAGCCCTCCTGCAGTCGGTGCGGGATATGGAGGCTCACCTGGCCTCCCATCTGGCGGATGACACGGTAGAGGAGCGCCGCACTGGTCAGACCATCAACGTCGTAGTCGCCGACAATTAAGATCTTGTGCTTTTGGGTGACGGCCTTTCGGATGAGGGCAACAGCCTTAGAGAGGTCCTGCATCTGATTGGGATTAGGCAAAGCACCCAAATCAGCACAGAGGAAATTGTGGGCCTCTTCGGCAGAGCGGTTGCCCCGCTGAACCAGCACCTGAGCGATCAAGTGTGGCAACCCCAACTGTTCACTTACCCGTTCGACCAGCGCCCCATCGGCCGACCGGAGGACCCACTGCTTGCGCATAAGATGCCCTTAATGCTTTTTTTGCCAGACCAACAGGAGGGGTGTTGCGATGTAAATCGTGGAGTAGATGCCGGAGATCAGCCCCACCATCAGCGCAAAGGCAAAATCGTTTAAGACCTCTCCGCCGAAGAAGAAGAGGGACAGCACCGCAAAGAGGGTGGTGAGCGTTGTCAATACGGTACGTGAGAGGGTTCTGTTCAGGGAGAGGTTGATCATCTCGATGAGGCTCAGCTTGCGGGTGGTGCGCCGCGTTTCCCGGAGGCGGTCGTAGATCACAATCGTATCATTGATCGAGTAACCGGCGATGGCCAGCAGGGCCGCCACCAAAGTCAAGGAGAGGGGCCGGCCTGTCACCGCCAACGCCCCCAGGGTAATCAGCACATCGTGGAACAAAGCCAAGATTGCTGCGATGCCAAAAGACCAGGAGCGGAAGCGCAGTCCCACATAAAGACTGATTCCCAACAGCGCCCAGAAGATCGCCTGAGCCGCCCTGCGGCGCAAATCCTGGCCCACTGAGGGGCCCACCTGCTCCACGCGAACCAGTGTGGAGGGGTTCTCCGGGAAGGTGGCTTCAAGTTTTTCCTGCACGGGTGCGACGGTATCCTTGGCGGTCCGAATGAGAATCTCGTTGTCAGCCCCAAACTTCTGAAGTGAGGCCTCTGTTAGGCCAGCTTCTTTCAGTGCCAAGCGCACCCCTTCCAGGGGAACAGCCTCTCGGAATCGGTGCTGCTGCAGCTGACCCCCAGTGAAATCAATGCCGTAAGCGGCAGATCCCCTGGAGGCAAAGACGGACAGGCCTACAATCACCAAAACGAGGGAACCGGTAAAACAGAACCACCGAATCCGGGTAAAGCGAAAGCTCGTATCTCCAATCAGTTTCAACATTCTAATTTGCGTCAACCACCCGGAACGGCGCAGCGCTTCAAAGATGACTCGTGTGACAATGGTCGCCGTAAAGAGGCTGGCGGTCAGTCCGATCACGGTGGTCACGGCGAATCCGCGAATCGGCCCGGTCCCAAACTGAAAGAGCAAGAAGGCGGCGATCAAGGTCGTGACATTCGCATCCAGGATGGCGGTAAAGGCCCGGTCATACCCATTGCTGATGGCCTGCCGGATGGACCGGCCGGTCTTAAGCTCCTCGCGGATGCGCTCGTAAATTAAAACGTTGGCATCCACCGCCATGCCAAGGGTAAGCAAGATCCCGGCAATACCCGGCAGGGTCAGGGTGGCATGGAAAAGCCCAAGCCCCCCTAAGATGATCAGGAAGTTTAGGCCCAAGGCTGTGGTGGCAATGACGCCCGGAACCAGATAGTAGAAGATCATAAAGACGAAAACAGCGATCAAACCGATGAGGGTTGCCTTGACGCCAGCCTGGATCGAATCAGACCCCAGCAGGGGTCCTACAGTCCGCTCCTCTTCAATGTAGACCGGAGCGGGCAAGGCGCCGACTCGCAGCACCAGAGCCAAATCCGAAGCCTCCTGCGGTGTGAACCGGCCGGTGATCACTGCCTCGCCTCCTGGGATCGGCTCCTGAATCCTCGGGGCAGACTGCACCTTGCCGTCTAAGACAATGGCCAGGCGCCTGCCCACATTGTCAGCAGTGACCTGGGCGAAGATCTTGGCCCCCTCGCCGTTGAACCGCAAACCCACAATCGGCGCGTTGAAACGGCTCTGGTCGAACTGAACCTGCGCGGTGGTGAGGGTGGCACCTGTGAGCACGGTCTTTTTCTCCACCAGGAGCCGTTCCCCGTCCTCCAGCTGATGAAGCTGGTAGTTTGGCGGGATATTCCCCTCGACAGACTTCTTGAGCAGTGCCGGATCATCACTGACCAGCTTGAACTCCAGGTGGGCGGTCCGGCCGATGATCTCCAGGGCCCGATCCCGGTCGGTCACCCCGGGCAGCTGAACCACAATTTGGTCTTCTCCCTGCTGGTGGATGGTCGGCTCCTTGACGCCGAACTCATCGATCCGGTTGCGGATGACCTCAAGGGCCCGCTCTGGAGCATCCTCCCGGGCATCCTTGGGGATCTTGTCGGTATCAACCTTGAGGATCAAGTGCATGCCGCCTTGAAGGTCTAACCCTAAAGCCACTCGATCCTTAAGGGGAAAGGCATTCCAGGAGGAGATGACGATAACCGAGAGAATCGTGATTGCCCAGGGAGAGAGTTTCCTAAACATTGTATTCCTCCGGAGAGGGGGTATGTTGGGGGGAGTGGGAAACTCCCCCCAACGAGACCATCGAGGTGGCGTCAGCCACCGAGCCCGGGGAAGGGGGAATCCCAAGGGGGAAACCGCCGCAGGGCGTTTCCCCCTTGGAAAGTGGTGAGGAGGTAAGCGCGTTTCCTTGAGGCCGCACAGCCGAAAGGTACGCGCTGTTGGTCTGTACGCGCTCGCACCGGCTCACCACTTTCTACCCCGCCTTGACCACGCGCGCCATAGAGGTCCGATCGACCTCCACGCGGGTGTTGTCGTCTACCTTGAGCACAACGGTCTTCTCTTTAACGTTGACGATCACCCCGTGGATGCCGCCGATGGTGACCACCTCGTCATTCTTCTTGAGCTCGCCCTGCATCTGGGCCATGGCCCGCTGCTGCTTCATCTGCGGCCGGATCAAAAACAGGTACATGACCATAAAGATGAGAACAACCGGAACCAGATTCATTATGGGATTAGGTGCCATTACAGCATAACCTCCAAAGTTGGTTGATAGGCCTGGGCCACTCGCTTGCGGAGTGAGGCCAGCCCTTCGGTTTCAATCAAAGTGCGAATGGTGGACATCAGTTTACTATAGAACCAAATATTATGGAACGACAGAAGCCTTAAAGCCAGCATCTCCCCGGCTTGAAACAGATGCCTGAGGTACATGCGGCTGTGCGTCTTACAGACCCAGCAATCACAAGCAGGATCAACCGGCTTAGGGTCATTGGCGTGGACGGCATTCTTCAAATTGATCCGCCCTGCCCAGGTGTAGGCGATGCCGTTGCGGCCGTGCCGGGTGGGAACAACGCAGTCAAAGAGATCCACCCCAGCCGCTACCGCCTCAATCAGGTCCATCGGCTCCCCCATCCCCATCAGATACCGGGGCTTGGCCTCCGGAAGTTGGCTGGCCACCTCCGGCACCAACTCATACATCAGCCCCTTGGGCTCCCCTACCGACAAGCCCCCCAGGCAGTAACCGTCAAAATCGACCGGCAAAAGCCGCTCCGCGGCCTGAAGCCTCAAATCCTTGTAGGTCGCTCCCTGGACAATCCCAAAGAGGAGCGGGTGCTGGGCACCTGGTATCGATTTCCGCTCTTGGTACCTGGTACCGATTTTTGTATCGAAGCGCGCCTTAGAGCGCTCGGCCCAGGCCTGGGTGCGGCTGAGGGCCACTTCTGCCTCTTGCCGCTCGCAGGGGTAAGCAACACATTGATCCAATGGAATCACCACGTCACTTCCGATCGCCCATTGAAAATCGATGACATTCTCCGGGGTCAGCGTGTGGCGGCTTCCGTCGATGTGAGAGGCAAAGGTGACCCCCTCATCACTTACCTTGGCCCGGGCTGCCAGAGAAAAAACCTGGTAGCCTCCGGAATCGGTCAAGATCGGTCCATCCCAAGCCATGAAGCGGTGGAGTCCCCCGGCAGTCTCTAACACCTTCTGTCCGGGGCGAAGGGAAAGATGGTAGACGTTGCCTAAGATCATCTGGGCGCCGCAGGCCTTGAGCTCCGGAACACTTAGGGTCTTGACTGTCCCTTGGGTCCCTACCGGCATAAAGGTTGGAGTCTCAACCACGCCGTGGGGCGTTGTCAGTTTCCCCGCTCGGGCTTGGGTCTGGGAATCACGCGCTGTGACCTCAAAAACAGGCACCATCAGGCCCCTTTGTGCAGCTCCACCAAATGCAGATACTCTTCAACCCCCTCCAAGATCCGCTTTGTCTCCTCCGGCTTGACGGTTCTGAGTACCTTAGCCGGAATACCAACGGCCAGGGATTTCTCCGGTACCTCTTTGCCCTCTGCCAAAAGAGCCCCTGCCGCTAAGATCGCTCCAGTACCCAATCGGGATCCATCCAAGAGGGTAGCCCCCATCCCCACCAAGGATTCATCTTCCACCACAGCGCTGTGAATCGTAACCCGGTGCCCCACCACCACCTTTTTCCCGACCTTGACCGGAAAACCACTGCTGGTGTGGCAGATGGTCCCATCCTGCAGGTTGGTGGCCTCACCAATCTCAATCGGCTCAATGTCTCCCCGAAGCACGCACCCCGGCCAAACCGAGGCTTTAGGCCCCAAGGTCACCCGCCCGATCACCACAGCGGTTGGGTGAACCCATGCGGTCGGGTGAATCGTGGGTGTCACACCATTGAAGGGTTCAATCATTGGATGAACATCGCATCGCCATAGGAATAGAAGCGGTAGCGTTGGCGCACAGCTTCCTCATAAGCGGCCAAGACCCTTTCTCTGCCGGCAAAGGCAGCAACCAGATGGAGCAGTGAGGTCCCAGGTAGATGAAAGTTGGTAATCATCCCATCCACCATCTTAAACGCATAAGGCTCGCGGATAAACAGCTCTGTTTTGCCCGACAAACACTCTGTCATTCCCGCCCTCGATCGTGGCCGAGGGTAAACTCCAGCGGGAATCCGATCCTCGCATGCGCGAGGATGACTTCTCGCGGTACTCTCCAGCGCCCTTACCACCGTGGTCCCCACGGCAATCACACGCTTGTCAGCTCGCTTTGCCGCAGCGATACCGGCAAGAGTCTCAGCCGGAATTTCAAATCTCTCTGGATGGAGTCGACCGCTGGCCCACTCCTCCTCTCCCACCGGCTTGAAGGTGCCCCAGCCCACATGAAGGGTCAGGAACAACACCTGAACACCCTGCTCTCTAAGCTGATTCAAAAGCCCTTCGGTAAAATGAAGCCCGGCTGCGGGAGCCGCCACCGCCCCGGGATGACGGGCAAAAACCGTCTGGTACCAATCGGCATCCTTCGGGACAGCAGGGCGGTCAATGTAAGGAGGCAGAGGCATCTCTCCTAAGCGCTCAAGGGTCTTTTCAACATCCTCACCCATGAAACGGATGATCCGCTCGCCTGCCTCGACAGCCACGACTTCAGCCTGAAGAGAGGGGTCAGTCCTGTTGCGGGACACGCTGCCTTGTAGAGTGTCCCGACCTGGACCGTCCCCTCCATAAAAGGTGAGGCGGCTACCTGGGCGAAGCCGCTTTCCGGGCTGGCCAATACACCGGTACCAGGTACCGATTTCTGATTTTGGTACCTGGTACCGACTTCTGCTCTTGGTGCCAGGTACCGATTTCTCGCTTTGGTACCTGGTACTGATTTGCTCCAGCAACAGCAGCTCAACGCGCCCACCTGTATCGGCACTCTCGCCGTAACATCTTGCAGGGTATACCCTTGTGTCATTAAGTACCAGGCAGTCTCCAGGCTTCAAGAAAGTCGGAAGATCTCGAAAGGCATGGTGAGCAAACTGCGCGCTGGTGCGGGGTAAAACCAGGAGCCGAGCACTATCTCTAGGCTGCGAGGGCTCCTTGGCGATGAGTTCTCTGGGTAGGGTGTAGGTCAGCACCCCCCTATTTTACACGAAGAATACCACCTGGTACCGGGTACACTTGCTGTATTCAAATGTACCGGGTACATATGTACCCGGTACCGTACTTAGTACCGTACTTATTCATGGTAATATCCCAGACCATGTATGGTATGTAATGTCATCTTCTTTTTCAAAAGAATCATTGATATCGTCAGCGCCCTCGCCTCCAGGAAGACTATGATACGCAACTTTATCTTTGATGATATGTTCGATGCGTTCTGCTAGCTTTTGACATTCATCGTAATCAAAATGCTCATGAAACAGTTCTCCGATGTAAAGCGTAAATTCATCGTCTTCGTCATAAATTTCAAGAGAAGCTATTCCTGGATTTCTATTTTTAATTACCAGAAAAGGGTTCTCTGCGCTTGTTTTAATTTCGTAATCTATAACTCTTCGCTTTATGAGCTGTATTAATTTTTCTTTGTTCATGCTTCTCCCTCTTGTTTTTCAGATAACAATTGCCGCTTAACTGCAACAATGTCTACATTGATTCGATTGGTACCAAGTGCAATTTGTGCTCGGCACACTAAAAACCGGGGAGGCCCTTAAGCTTACGGATCTGGGCACCGGGAAAGTAATGCTTGAT
This sequence comes from uncultured Planctomycetia bacterium, assembly GCA_964597545.1. GTDB lineage: Bacteria > Omnitrophota > Gorgyraeia > 1-14-0-20-64-10 > 1-14-0-20-64-10 > CAZQXN01. The sequence continues at coordinate 45,078 of CAZQXN010000015.1, forward strand.
GATCTCGTCTGCCTTGCGGTTGCGCCTGCTCATGCCATAGGCCCCCCACTGACAGAAACCAACCCCATGGCCCCAGCCTAAGCCCCTGAAGAGAAGCTGCTCCTTGAAAAGCTCAACCGTGAAGTTAAGGCTTCTGAGCCGATTGGCCCCCAGACGGCTGCGAAGCTCCTTCCCCGTTAGGGTAACCTCACCGTCGGTACCCACCAGGCGCATGGATCGCACCCGGCCGGAGCGGTTGCGATCAACCACCTCAAGAGCCGTGAGCGTGTCAACGGAACCAGCGACAGAACCCAACTTCTCCAGGAATTCTTTTATAGAGATCCTCATCTTCCAGCGGTAATGCTTTCGGTTCTTGCAATAGGGGTCCTTGACCCCTTTAAGCGGCGCCAAATCCCCGGTGGCCTTCCAAAGCTCGGCGGCATCTTCGGTGTGGCCTCCGCAGTTGGCATGGAAGGTGGCTGAGAGCAGCTCCTTATTGTAGGCCATCACTTGGCCGCAAGTGGCCTGGACAGCTTCCCGAGTACGCCTACGCTCTGCATTAACACCGTAGTAAAGATGGGTTCGAGTGTCAGCGGTCACATCAAAGGGCTTGTTTTTAGAAATCCAAATTCGGTGGGCCACCATCGTCCGGGAAACAATGGCGTGGGCCTTTAAGGCCTCCATGGGCCACATGGAGTTGGTCTCACTGCGCAAGGCGCCAACCAGGTACGCCTCTAATTCAAGCTGGTTGATTACGGTTAAGCGGCCTTCTGGAGTTTGGCGAAAAATCAGGGCACCCCGGTAAGGTTTGGCATTAACTCGAAAGAGGGTTCCGGCTTTGGGCTCAAGCAAGACAGCTTTAGCTGGAACGGTCATGCCGGCGACTGCAATGCCCTTCTTGCCGGGCTGGACACTCTTCCAACGAAGGCGATCCCACTTCACAAAGACCTTGCCGGTTTCAAGGTCCTTGAGCTGGCAAGAGGCCTCCAGGGTGATTTTCACATCCCCGGCATCCTCCAGAATGGCCACTCGAACAAGGGGCTCTTCGGCATCATCTGCCGAACAAGGGAAGACAATCCAGAAGAGGGCTGCGAGAAACAGTGGCAGGTTACGCAGCATCAACCGAGGAGAACCTGCTAGAGAAGGGGTTTGGCGACAAGCCCCAGGTGCTCGCGGGCTTGCCGGGTGGCTTCCCGGCCGCGCGGGGTACGGCGCAAGAACCCGGCCTTTAAGAGATAGGGTTCCACCACATCCACCAGGGTGTCGGACTCTTCATTGAGTGTGGCAGCCAATGCCTCCAGGCCTACAGGGCCCCCGTTGTACTGCTTGAGGATCACCTGAAGGACCCGCCGGTCAACCTCATCGAGTCCCAGGGCGTCTATCTTCTGGGAATCCAGGGCGGATGCGGCGAGAGGGCCAGTAATGTGGCCCTCGGCCTTGACCTGGGCATAATCCCGGACGCGCCGAAGCAGGCGGTTGGCCACGCGGGGGGTGCCCCTGGAGCGTCGAGCAATCTCCAAGGCACCTTCTGCTTCGAGCTCAACGTCCAGCAGCCCGGCAGAGCGGGTGATGATTTTGACCAAATCATCAGGCTCGTAGAAGTTGAGGTGGTGCACCAAACCAAAGCGCGCCCTTAAAGGCGCGGTCAAAAGGCCCGAGCGGGTGGTGGCTCCAATCAATGTGAAGTGCTTGAGGTTAAACTTGATCGTCTTGGCATAAGGCCCCTTGTCGATCACAAAATCGATCTGGAACTGCTCCATGGCCGGGTAGAGGAACTCCTCGACCACCTTGGAGAGGCGGTGGATCTCATCGATGAAGAGGATGTCTCCTTGTCCTAGGTTGGTGAGGATGCCGATTAAGTCTCCGGCTCGCTCGATGGCCGGGCCGGAGGTGGCGGTGATCTTGGTCCCCATCTCATTGGAGATGATGTTGGCCAAGGTGGTCTTACCCAATCCTTGGGGACCGCTTAAGAGCAGGTGCTCAAGCGGTTCTGCGCGCTGTTTGGCTGCCTGGATGGCGATGCGCAGATTCTCAACCAACTCTCCCTGGCCGACAAATTCATTCAGATCCTTGGGTCGAAGGGAGAGATTCAGAACGCGGTCTTCATCACTCTCCTGTTGAGTCAGAAGGATCTCCCGCGCCGGGTCCTGGGAACGGTTTACGATCTCTTCGCTCATTGGCTCTGGGCCCTCTGTTTGTACACTTCGTTTAAGATCTCCTCTGCTGAGGCAAGGGCTGTGTTCCGGGAGAGTGCGCTCTTGATCATCGAGAGCGCCTGCGGGCGCTTGTACTGAAGCTGCAGGAGCACTTCCAGCGCCTCCTCGGCCGCATCCGGCTGGGGCGAGGGAACTGCCTGCTCCTCATCCGGAAGCAGGGCATACTTGCCGACTTTGCCCTGGAGCTTGGCGATGATCTCCCGGGCACGCTGAGGGCCGATCCCGGGCAGGGAACGCAAGAGATCGACGTTGCCCTCATCGATCGCCCGGGCAATCAAGGGAATCGGTTGGTTCAAGGCCCGCACCGCTGCCTTGGGGCCAATCCCGGAGACTGTGATGAAGCGTTCAAAAAACTCCCGTTCCACCTCGTTGGTGAAACCAATCAGGATCGGAATGGATTTGGAGGGCTCAACCTGGTGGTAGTAGAAGGTGACAAGTTTGACCTTGCCGTCGGCGCCCACATGATGCTCAAGGCCCCTGAGGATGGCTACCGGGATCAACACCTCGTAGGTCAAGCCGTCGGTCTCCAAAAGGGCTGAGGTCTCTTTGCGATCGATCAGGGTGCCATTGAGTCGAGAGATCATTGTTTTCTCATGGTGTCTGCATGGCAGAGGGCTGCCGCCAAGGCATCGGTAACATCATCTGGAAGCTTGGTATTCTCGAGTTTGAGCCGCATCTGCACCATCTGAGCAATCTGCCGTTTGGAGGCGTGTCCCCTGCCGGTGACCGAGTGCTTGATCCGGGTGGGCAAGTAGCTGGCCACTTCCGTCTGCGTGAGCGCCGCGGTACCCAAGACCACGCCCCGAACATGCCCCATCAAGATTGCAGGCTTTGGAGTCTTGTAGTAGCTGTACAGGTCCTCCACCGCCATCAGATGGGGTTTGTGCTGTTCGATTAAGGTCTTGAGCTGATTGGCCACTGAGGCCAGCCGCCCGGGAAGCTTTCCCTTTCGAGTGCGGATCATCCCCGCCTCAATGAGCTTGGCGCCCCGGCCGCTACCGACCTCGATCACGCCGTAGCCGGTATCCTCAAGACCGGGGTCCACCCCTAAGATCCTCATAAAGCTAGGATAGACCTCGGGTTCCAGGGTGTCAAGGAAGCTGGGTTATGGGGTGGTGGCTGCGGAGAGGACGTCGTCGGGGATGTCGAAATTGGCGTAGGCGTGATTGACGTCGTCGTGAGACTCCAGAGCGTCCATGAAAGCCAAGATCCTCTTGGCAGTGGCCGCATCTTTGACCGGAACGGTGGAGGTGGGCAGCAGGGTCAACTCCGCCGATTGAACTTGGACACCGGCCTCAGTCAAGGCTCTCCTGACAAGATCAAGATCCTTAGGGGCAGTGGTGATTTCAAAGGAGGAATCTGAGGATTGGAGGTCTTCGGCGCCGGCTGAGAGGACCATATCCATCAGCTTCTCCTCATCGGCCTTGTCGCGGTCTACCAAAAGATACCCTTTTTTCTGAAAGATCCAGGCGGTAGAACCTGCCCCTGCCATGTTGCCGCCGTGCTTGGAAAAGAGGTTTCGAACTTCGGCGGTGGTGCGATTTTTGTTGTCGGTCAGGGCCTCTGCTAAGACCGCCACACCTCCGGGAGCATACCCTTCGTAGTTAATTTCTTCATAAGAGACCCCCGGCAGCTCTCCGGTCCCCCGCTTAATGGCCCGGTCAATGTTCTCCTTGGGCATGTTGCCCTCTTTGGCCTTGGCGATTGCCATGCGCAGGCGGGGATTGGCCTCAAGGTTGCCTCCACCGCCGCGGGCGGCGGCGGTGAGCTCCTTGATGAGCTTGGTGAAGAGCTGCCCCCGCTTGGCATCGGTGGCGCCCTTCTTGTGCTTAATGCTGGACCACTTGGAATGACCGGACATGGGACTCTCAGTATAGCAAACCGGAATTTGGAAAACAGCCCCCCTGGTTTTCCAGGGGGGCTTCTAAGAAGAACCGGGCACCGACCTACTTTCCCGGACCGTTTCCAGTCAAGTATCATCGGCCCTGCGGGGCTTAACGACCGTATTCGGAATGGGAACGGGTGTGGCCCCCGCGGTATGAGCACCCGGAAGAGGATGGCTCTTTAGACTTCTGAATAGGGTTCGTCACACCGACCGCGACGTCAAAGATATGGTGGTTAAGCCGCACGGCCTATTAGTACTGGTCAGCTCCACGGGTCACCCCGCTTCCACACCCAGCCTATCAACCTGGTGGTCTTCCAGGGGCCTTCAGGGACCTTATGGTCCGGGAATCCTTATCTTCAGGTGGGCTTGGCGCTTAGATGCATTCAGCGCTTATCCCAACCGAACATGACTACCCAGCCTTTGCTCCTGGCGGAACAACTGGGACACCAGAGGTTCGTTTGTCCGGGTCCTCTCGTACTACGGACAACCCCCGTCAAGATTCCTACGCCTGCGAGAGATAGAGACCGACGCATTGTTACTCCCCACCTATCATTACAGTGGAGGGGTTGGTCATTTCTGCCAACCTCTGCATGTCGCCATGCAGGCCGGACTGTATCTTTCCCCTCGCTTCCGCAGAGGAGACTTGGCGTACAGTCTCTGAGGAGTCCAAGACATCGAGGTAATTCTGCAATCGGTGTCTGCGATAACGTCCTGCATTCATCGCAAACGCCTTTCTCAGAATTCGAGCCATACCCGCTTTCGTCAGGTGACTGCCTTGCCCCATCGCGCAAACGATGGAAGCAAACACCTGAAAATCCCGCTGTTTCGAAGAACGCAGCGGAAATTGTTCGAAAAACGGTATAACTCTCTCTGCCAAATCTCGCCGGTTTCGTACCACCAAAACCTGTGTTCTATCCCGCTTGTTTCCTGGATGATTGGTCTTGATGTAGCCACATCCGATGGTGCGCTGGATGAGCTTGAGGACTGCAGCTCGCTCGCGATTCTGCGAAACATGAAACTCCGGAATGACCTGGAGTCCCACTCGCGTAAAGCGACTTCGCTGAACCGCAACCTGAAAACTGCCTTCCCCATCTACGAAACCTGCGATGTAATGGCAGAGCCCCGTGTCTGGCCTTTCCTGCTGATTGTCTGCACTCACTGACTCTCACCTCCTTCGACAGGTGCAGTGAGATTCTCCAGATTTTCCAGCATATAGCCAAGTTTTACGACAGCTCACCTTTCGGTTACTGTCTCACGACGTTCTAAACCCAGCTCGCGTACCGCTTTAACCGGCGAAC
>CAZQXN010000016.1:0-48842 GCA_964597545.1 uncultured Planctomycetia bacterium
CGACATCATCCAACCACTACCTTATGCCATTGTCCAGTTTTTGGGGAGCACCTCAGCAGTACCCAGCTATGCGCTCCGGGAGCAGCAGGATGCCGATACCCCGGAAGGCAGGCGCGACCTCCTAGCCCGCCTCGCCGATACCGTTCGCGGTGTGGTCCAACAGGTTGTTACTCCAGCCCCTGTTCCAGCCCGCCCGGCCATTCCAGGCGGCCTGGAGGAGCGGGTGCGCAGCCATGACCATCAATATGAAGCTGAGTTGGTTGGCCCAGCAAGGAAAGTGGTCCGCGTCTACAGCACTGAAGGCAGCGAGCAACTCCTCCGCACCTTTCGTCCCCCAGCTCGCGTGCAGGAGCTTGCATTCCATCAAGCAGATCCGAATAAGCTGGCAGCCCGGCTTGAAGCACCCGTACAGGGGGATCGTCCCTATATTGTGTGGGATGTGAAGCAAGGGGCTCAGCTTCCGGATGAGCTTAAAGTAGATATGCTCAGCCAGGATGCGGATGAGGCAGGCCGTTGGACCGCTGCCGTGCGCGAATATCTCTGGGCCGCCGGCCAGGAGGAGGTTGGCTTGCTGCAGATGCGCCTGCCCGTGGACATGGCAGCCAGCGTGGTTGCGGATAATTCTGACATTGAGCAGTTGCGTTATTACTACCTTTCAGAAGCAGCCGGAATGCTTCCACGGAACCAGCGGACTTTCAATAGGACGGAGCAGATAACCGAAAAAGACCGGGAAGGTCGTTTCCAGAAGGCGCTTCGAGTAGCGGAACAGTTTGCGGAAGAAGATCAAGTTCTTCTGGTGATCACTCAAGAGAACGCCACGTACATTCACCGACCCTCCGTATTTCCTTCTGGCGAAACAGAGCGCATGGTACTGCCCTTAGGGGCGGCGGGCCGCCGCATCATCGAAGATGACGCTGTGCAAACCCTTGTCTATGACGGAGCGCCTGACGGGGCAAAGCCTCTCTCCCGAACAGACGGCACACTGACCTTCCTTGGCGATGTAACTGCTGTTGGACTGCCTTTGGCCCGCACTACCTTAGGCAGACCCATACTCCTGACGATTACCGGCAGCCAAGCCCACCTCTCCGCTCCCTCCGGCCAGGAGGAGTTGATTCCGTTGGGGGATGCCAAGGTCCTTGTCTTCAGCGAAGATGAGGCAGGTCGAGGGATTAGAGCGTATAGCGTCCGGACCGCTTTAGCTCAGGTTGCGGGCGGCCAGGCCACGCCAGATGTCTTTATGGAGCGGGTCCACTTGGAAAGCGATCTTGAGACGGCTCTGGAATGGATGGTTGCGAATGCGCCGGACCTGGTGATATTTGAACCCCCTGAATCAGCTCAAGGAAATAAATGGGACCGCACCGTTGAGGTCGCAGAGCGTTTTGCCCCGCTACACGCACAGGGCTTCCTTCTTTTGGTGGTTCCCGACATCGAGAAAGTGCCGGCTAATCTTGCCAGCAGGCTGCCCGATAATCTGCCAAATTCCGAGATCCTTCAGCGCGGCAGCGCAATAGCAGAGACCCTGAAGCGCGTATTTCCCAAGCGCTATGCTCCGGAGCCGGTGAGCGCCCCAGAGCTGCCTGCAGAAGAAAAACCAACAGAGGCGCTGGAGGACGACGATTCGGCTCAAGCCGGCCAGAAGGAGACCGACTTTCCGCAGATGCTCCTGCCCAAAGCTGAGGCAGCCCATTGGATTGCGGATAACTTCGTCATTGAAACGTTGTATCATTTCGGGCGTGCATCGGACCAACGCGGCGAAGCTACTGAACCCCCTCCTTCTGAGCAGCAGGTTCCGTTGTCCGCAGACGACCGCGGCAGCCGTTTTCAGGCGGCGATACGAGTAGCAGGCGACGTTTCGGGGAGCGATACAGTTTTTCTGGTGGCCGGTGGCAAGGTAGCTTTCTTGCACCCTCCATCTGCGTTTCCTATTGGTGAAACACAGCATATGGAACTCTCTGTTGATCTAGCCATCCGCCTCGCAACGAACAACGCCGACGTAAGAACCCTCTCCATTTCAGCTGAGAACATACCGGCCGCCAGCACGACCCTTACACGCGAAGGGGATACGCTGACTCATCAGGCGGCAACGGAGGCAGCGGTACCGTTCATTGCTGCTGCGCAGAGCAACAAAGCGCTTCTGACAATCGTTGACGGCAACGCCAGCATTACTCTCATTCCGGAATCCCTCCCGGCCGGCCAGGAGGAAGCCCCACGCACACGTTCCCTTGGCCGGGATGAGCTCTACAAGAAAGGGATGAAGCTTGCCCGCTCGGATGGAAGGCCCGCCTGCATTGTCGAGGAGGATGAAAAGCCCCATGGCGCCCATGCCGGGAAGGTATTCGTCAGGAATGTGAGCGAAGATTGGGAACCGGTAGGAAGCAGCTGTTTTGTACTGCGTAGCAGCTTGAGCCGATTTCAGATCTTGGAGGAAGCTGCCGGCCAAGAGGAGATCCGGCCCGGGGTGGTTTCCGAGGCGTTTTTGAACAGCCTTCAGCCTGTCTCGGTGTTGGAGTTTTTAGCCGACTGGATACCGCTTGATAACGAGATTGCACTTGGTCTCCTGAGAGAGGTAACCAAAACGACTGCCGGCACAGGCTCAATTGTCTTCCTGGGTTTAGATTTCTGGCAAGGTGGTGTCGCGGCTAAGAGAACCCTTGGTTTTTGCGGGGCAGCTCTGCGGGTTACCTCCTCGCAGCAGGCCCCAGAGTATCTCCTGGCAGCGGCCCCTCAGGGGTTGGTTCTGCTTGCAAAGGGCGACAGAATACCTACCGAGATTCAAGAGCAGGTATGGGCTGCGTTAGACGTAAGAAGAACCACCTTTGGCGACGACGAAATCCGCCGCCGCGCCGGCCTGTCCGGTTTAGAGGAAGAGATCCAGGTTAGAGATGAGACTGACGGCATTGTCTTTTGCAAAGCTCCCTCGGGCAATGAGCTTTACTGGATTATGGGAGCAGCGGCAAAGCCACTGCTGGGGGCAAGAACGGTGCACCAGCTTCCGCGCGGCCAAGTTGCCATTGTGACACGCGACATGGCTAGCGATTTGCCGTACGAAGCAGGGGCCGATCGGGATCTGTATCTGATTGACCCCGAGAACGGGCGCAATCAGAGGATCGAGGGGATCACTCCGTCTTCGGGAGGCTCTGTTTTCGTGCACTCCGATGGCGATTGGTTGGCTGTGGGTCAGATGGGCAGAATTGCCTTTGTTGATTTGGAGAGTTGGCAGGTGCTCAACGACCTGCAGCTTGACACGAGCGCTTACATTGATTTGGCCCCAGAGAAGACGCATTTTCATACGGCCCCGTGCGCCATGAGCTCCAACGGAAGATGGTTGGCTGCGCACATTCTTCCGGGCCAGAAGCGCCGGGGGGCGTTCTTCTTCCCCCTCTATGCGGAAACAGGCGCGCAGCGTTCCGGACAGCGCCGCGAGATTGCGATTTCAGGTGAGTCTCAGCTTGAGTTCGATGCCCCGATTGCCGATCAGCGTAGCGGGTTTCTGGAGATCGTGAGGGATTTTGCTGTGGGATCTGGGATAGGCCACGTTGTCCGCATCGAGCCCCAACAGATGCTTGAAAAGGATAAGCAGTGGAAACGTATCGCCGACTGGGTAGAAAGCTCCGAGATGCCCGAAACAGTGCATCTGGCCGCTGATCTTAATAACCCCAGGCAGCTTAATGTGATAGGACTTTACCAGTACCAGCTGATCCACGACGTTAATGTCGTAGGAGGTGTACAGCCTCAGCCTGACGTCAAAACCGGCCGCTACTTCCAAACCGGCCAGGAGGAAATCCAGGCAGAGGTTCTCAAAGACATTGGAACTCGCTTCGGAGAAGCGCCCTATGCGGCGGGGCTTCGAGTGGGCGGCGCCAACGTCTCTGTTGGTTTGACAGATCCCTTTGGGCATGTGGAAGCGCGCATTGCCCTCCCAGAGACCAAATGGCGCAAGTTGCCCGAGGCGCTTGGGTTGCTTGGGTTTGCATCGGATGCCGACCCCTCACAAGATGAGTTGAATGAAGCAGCCCTTGCTCTCATTCCAATTCCTTCCCAGGGCAAGACCATTACCGCAGAGGAGAGACAGCGGGGCGAGCAAATTGCCGATCTGATTGCCCAACAGGCTGTTGACCATGTTGTTGCAATTGTGCGAGCAAGCGGGCTTTCCCCCAAGCAGTTGGCATACCTCCACATCGCCATACCGGCTCCGGTAGATGCAAATGAGGGCCTGGTGGGTGCTCCGTATGCGGCGTCGAACGTCCCGGGTTTTGACCACTACCCCATTGTTAAAAGGGTTGCAGATGGCGTTGAGCGTGAGCTGGGGGTCAGGCCGGTGACTGAGGTTGAGAATGATGCTCCCTCAGGGCGCAAGGGAGAGGCGATCGGCGGCCTTGGAAGGAGCTTTAAGCGGGTAGCCACCTTCATCTGGGGAACCGGTATGAATGGCAGCGACCCCTATGAGGAGCGAGCTGAAAAAGATAGATGGTTTGAGCTGGGGCATGCGCTTGTAGGGGAGCTCGACCCAACTGACAATCTCTGGCATTACACGCTGGTTGGCGCTGCCGAGGACCGCCCAGCACTTGGCCCTGGCCAGAAAGAGCTGGAGCAGCGCTTGGGTGGAGGGGCTGGCCTGCGCGAAAACTGGATCACCCCCTACGGTTTTCCCGGGGATCAAGCAATCAGCGCAGCAATTACCGAGGATGCCTTAAGGGAGGATCCCACAGCCCTCGAAGCGCTCCGGGGAATCGGGGCAGAGTTTGGACGGGGGGTTGCTCCTCTCTTTGCGCATGATTACCATCTTGACGGTTTGATTCTCGATCGCTTTGTATTGGTCTCCGGAGTCAGTGAATATCTAGGAGCGGGTGTAACAGATGATAGCGGCCGAGATTTCTTGATTGGCGCCATCCAGGATGCCGCTGAGCAGGAGCTCAAGGAGCGCTTTGATGTTCCAGCGCAAGCTGCAGAGCGCATGGCGCTGGCCATCGTGCGCACCGAGTGGGATGCTGACCGGGAGATCGCAGCTGCTTCCGAGGGACTTCTTCGAACGGTCACTGCGGGCGAGCCGGGTATCATCTCGGCAAGTGCCACTCTCGATCAAGCGGTTGGCCTGGTGGATCGCCTTGAACCCGAAGCCTTTAGTTTGCGCAATCCAGCCACCGGCCAAGCGGTGGAGCACGATCAGCTTACAGAGCCTACCGGAGCCGCTTTGAAGAAAAGAGCGCCGGAGGTGATCGGCGATGCAGCCGCCCAGGACCCCAATACGCGCTTTACCGTTTCTTTCGAAAGGCTCGGCACAGGGGGGCTTGATCTTAGGATTGAGTTCATCCATCTGTTCAAGGAGGGGCAGACGCTCCTCGATGATACAGGCGTCGCTCGCTACAGGGTGCTCTCTGACCAGCAGGACGACCACCATACGGTTCATGTGGGAACGCTGGGTCCGGATGGGACCCAGAAGGCCATTTCCGATCTGTCGCATGATTGGCTGATCAGGTTTCATGTTGCAGAGGAGTCCGCACCCTCCCGCCCTGCCTCCGGCCAGGAGGAGACGGCTGCGGATATGGAGACGCTTATTAGAATTGCGCAGGGCAATGAATCCAGCAAGACAGATCTGCAGGAACGGATGACGGCAATCAAACAATTGGTAAGGATCAGCGTAGACGAGGCGCCTGATGACAGCACGGCTGCTTATGAAGCCGTGAGCGCGCTGGCTTCCAATAAGGATTTGGGTACCGATGTGAAGATTCGGCTGGTTGCCGTTAAGGCATTGGGCGTGGATAGGTTTGGGTGGGACGCAGACGCCCTATTGACGCTGCAGCAAATTGCCACTGACGGAAAAGAGGATTCGAAGATCCGAGCTATTGCGGCAAAGGGTTACCGCGACAGGGGCGGCGAAAATGACCTCTCTATTCGATACAAGCTCCAGCGGGGGCATCAAACAGTTCCCGCAAAGGGAACGGAACTGCCGACTCAAAAAACATTTCTTGAAAGCAGTTTTACAGTGACCCCCGGCCAGACGTTTCTGGCGCTGCGGTGGTTCGGCAGCCCCAATGGCGATCCACAACAGCAAAAACCGGATCAGGAGCATGGCGTTCTTGTCAGGTTTATGCAGGGAGGACTCGTTGGTCTGCTGGATCGAGCAGAGTTCACCGTGCATGGAAAGAAAGGAGAGGTTGAGTTGCCCGATGCTGAAGGTTGGGCACTGTCTCAGGCGGGTGAGGGGACTCAGCTTACCGGTTTGGGAGCGGCGATCGCTCTTACGCCTATTGTTGATGAAGTACCCGGAGAAGCCTCAGCGCGTTCAGCTGATGAAGAGGATGCTCCCGAGCAGATCGCTACCAGCGCTTTTGAGGTGAAGGTAACGCTCGCTTGGCAGCCGGAGCAGCCTGCTTTCGTTCGATTTATCCCGGTCCAGCGCATCTCCGCCGGCCAGGAGGAAACCACCCCCCCCACAGAGATCCTCCGCCGCCAGCTTAACGCCCTCCCCTCTGCTCCGGCCCCGCTCACCCCCACCGGGGTGATCGCCTCCGGCATCGCAGACCCCCGCGGATTGCCCCTTGGAGTGGGCCTAGAGGAGAAGGTTCCAGGCACCCAAGTCGCCTACCTGGTCACCTCCCCCCAAGAAGCCGCAGGGCTTGAGGACCTGGGCGTTGATCCAACCGCCATCTTCCGCCGGGATGACTTCAACAACCTTAACCAGGCCCTCTCTGTCATGAGGGAGTGGCTTAAGATCGCCAAAGGGGTAGGACACATCATCGAACTCGGCGTCAGCAAGCGCATTGGCCCCCTAGCTCGCCTCTTAGAGCGCCTGGGCACCTGGCTCAGCCACGAAACCCTGCGCCTATGGAACAACTGGCTCGAACGAGCCACCGAACACATCACAGCGGCATAAGATCTAAAACCGGTACCGGGTACAAAGTGCCTAAAAAAGTGTACCCGGTACCAAAAAAAGACACGACGAGCTTATGAACGGTTTAGGGAACAGAAAAATCTGGATTCGACTGAGCGCCTGGATTGTAATCCAGGCGCTGGTCTTTACGCAGACTGTCCCTGCCTATGCTTTGCGCCAACCTGAGCTTGCAGAACAGAGGGCCGGTCTGGAAGAGTTCGCTCAAGCCTTAGCCGGTGATTCGGCGGCTGCGAGCCGAGTTGTCAAGCGCCTCCAGTCGGCCCTCGGCCTTTCTTCCTCTGAAGCTGCAGGCTTGGAAGAGCCGAGCGATAGACAGGGGCAGAGGGAGAAAGTCTTTACCGTTCCCATTGGGGCTCACGCGCACATTCAAGAGCGCTTCGATGAGCTTGGGCTGCCCTTCAAACCGTACCGAACCGGCCATGAGAAGAGTTCACCAGAGGTTATGGCACTGGGGGAGGTCTTAGGTTTTGAGGATGATCCACCCTTCCTTTGGTTGGTTTTTCAGGAGGGGCATTCCATGGATGGGTCAGCGCCCTTTGTGGTGACTGATCGGGCAGTCCAGGTGGTGCCAAGTGGCCCTGAAGCGAAGGCGCTTGTCGATAGTTTTGTGGGCGACGTGTCAGAGCGACATCCCACGTGGCACCCGCACCTACCTACCCATGTGCCTGCAGGGGTGCGTTTGCACGCAGAGTTTGTGGATGGAAACGAGGACGTTGGAAGCCGTATCCAGGTTACCTTGACGCGGAGCGAAGAAGCTGGCGCCGGCCAGGAGGAGACACCCTCTACCCCCGCAGCATCAGAGGATTTTCGCCTCTTTGTGCAGTCGGTGGATGAACTTCAGGGAGTGCGGGGGAGGGCATTCCAAGTCATCCACTTGCCTGGAAACTCCCCTGAAGTGCAAAGATTTTCTGAGGTCCTTGGATTTGAAGGGATGGGCCCAGACAGTCCCCTTAGTCTCTTTCGCGCCAAGATCGAGAGCGGGCCGCTTTCATCCGTATTGGCGGTATCAGACTTGAAGAGCCGCGTGGTGCTGCTCGGGGAGGATCCTACCATCCCACAACGTGCCTGGAAGCTCTACCGCACGGATACAGGACAAGCGCAGAGAATCGCCGAGCACTCTGCAGTCGGCGATCTGGGTCTAAGCGTTACCTTCCGCCTGCCGAGCGAGGTTGCCAGAGGCCAGTCGATCGCTGTCTCTGTCCAGCGGGCCCGGCTGGATTGGCGCCTGCCCGGTGGATACCCTTATGCAAAGCGCCTTCAAGAGATGGCTGAACTCTTTGGCCCAGATTCCCAGAAAGCCCAAGTCTTTGAGCCGCTGTTTCAGCAGCCGCTCAGCGAATTTGGTTTAACTGCCCCAGAAGGAGAGATTCGCCTCCAGAGGCCGGAAAGTTTTCCAGATGAGCTGGCCGCCTGGCTAGCTGAGCATGATTTGACTAAGGAGCGGATTGCTGAAAGCGCCGACTGGATTCACCAGCTGCACCCCTTTGATCCGAGCCGGATCGTTGATCTGACCGACAGCCTCCCCACCCTTCAAGCTTTTTTTGCTGAGCATCCCGAACTGCGATTCCGATTGATTGGCGTTCGCGAGGATGATTCTAAGGTGGGCTCTTTTAAGATCCGCCAGTTTGCGGATGCCTATCGTCGAGAGATCATCCCAGATGTTCGCGGGGGTACCCCCAAATTCCCAGGCGGGGTGATTCATTCCTCCGGTAATGCCATCCAGGGCGATGCCGCTAATTTAAGATTTCTATGGGCAGAAGGTTGGCTTCCAGAGAGCTTCAAGCTCACCATGGTGGCCATGCTGGAGAACCTTAAAGCCGCCAAACTCGAGAAAATCAAGGACCTTCAGAGAGAGAGGCTCATCGATCAGATCATCTCCCAGCATGACATTGCCAAGCTTTACCAGGCAGCTCTGGCAGCAGGCGAGGTGCAGCCGCCCTATGACAAGCTTCGGGTAGATGCAGTGGCGATGAGCGATGTGAACAGGGTGTTGGATCTGATTGACTGGTATGCCCAAGCGCAGGATTCCCCCCTCTATCACTTCTTGGCCTCCAACAGCTTCAGCGCTGTGGTGGGAGGGGCGAGCATGTATCAGGACTTTGTAGGGGCGGCTGGCGCTCCGGACCTGCTTATCATGCCGGCCGGCGGCGGCGGGCCGATTACCGGCTTGGCATTGGCCGCCCATCTGCGCGGGGATCCCACCAAGATTGTGGGTGTTATATCAACCATCCGAACTGCCTCCTTAGCTGACGGCTTGGGCATCCAGATGGTCCAGTCGATCGCCAGAACAGGCTTGAGGTTCTTTGGTTCCAACCGCCTGCAATTGGCTGAAACCTCTGAGCGCTCCGTCATCAAAGCGACCGTGGAACTGCTTGATGCAGGCATTGATGTTGAACCCACCGCTTCGATCGTCGTTGCCGGCCTTTTTCACCGGATGGCAAATCAGCCGGAGCTCTTTGAAGAACTTCGCCAACAAGCCGGCGGAGGGATACCGACCATCGGGATCATTTTAAGCGGGCACAATGCCGATCCGGAAAGCCTTGCATGGGCCAGGCAGAAAGACGCTGAGCTGGACCTTCAAGATTTAAGCAGCCTCGTGATACCAGCTGCCGGCCAGGAAGAGGCGCTCACTGTTCAGGGGTCATGGGAAAGCAGCACCGATGATGCCGCTCCCATTTTGGATATTTTCTCCTTTGCACCCAGCGATGCGACGAGTCGGCTGGCCGATGTCGTTGGGCTTCAGGCCGAGGGCCTTCAGGCCCTTCGCTTGAGCACCGCACCTGCCATACCTTCGCCAAGCAGACAAGCCAAACCATTCTTTGCTCTGGTCGATGGAGAAAAGGCCGTTTCTTTGGTTAGGGCTGATCTTCCTGAGCAGGCAGGTTATTTGTTGCGCTACATGAACCAGGTCGATCCCCCAATTATTGCCCTTGAAGTCGGCACGGCAGAGCAAAGAATAGAGATTGATTCACCAAGGATGGGGCCTGGCGAAGAGGGGCTTGCCGTAAGAATCAGTCCGTGGACAGAAAGAGCTTCCCCTCAGCGGTTTGTCTTAGTCCGCCATCCTTCCGCTCTATTGGAGGTTGTCAGGCAGTACGGAATAAGAGGCCTGTTGGTTAAGGGATGGGGGGATGGGCGCGAGGAGTTTTATGTCTCAGATGTTAAGGGGGACCAAATCGTCGCCCTGGAGGTTCTCGGTGTCTCTCTCCGGAGTTGGCCTATACGGTACTCTGTCGATCGATTCGAAGGTTACCGCTACGAGCCGGCCAGCGGGCTGGAGGAGAAGATCCCGGCGGATCGGGTCAAGATCCTGGTGGTGGATGACGAGAAGCCCGTTCTCGATGCGGCAACCATGCTCGTGGGTATTCTGCTTGATGGATTGGGCGAACCCATGCGCGTTGATACCGAACGACAGCTCCTTGCCGCCAGCAATTACGCAGAGGCAGCCGGCATCATCGGGCAGGGCGATCTGACCCATCTCCTCACCGACCTGAATTTGAAAGAGCCCCGGGGCGGTTTTGAGCTTGCAGAGGCCGCCAGGGCAGCGAATCCCGACACCCTTGTTATCCTTCACTCTGATCCCGACAGCGCCCAGAAGACAGAGATTCAAAAGCGATTGGAACCGGGAGGCGCTCTGGATGCCTTCGTGCATAAGAACTCCGCAGCAGCGGAAGAGGCCGGCCTCACCTTTGTAGAAGCCATGCAACGTCATCTGATCGACCGGATTGGTCCTGCTTCTGGACAGGAGGAGGCAGCGGCTGCGAGAGAGCATTTGCGTGAGCTGCTCGAGCGCGCAGCGAACAAGAAGCGCCTGGCCATCATCGGCAGGGAGCTGTTGCGGCAGCACCCATTTCTCGAGGGATTTCGCGAGGTGCACGATCTGCTTCGTCTGGAGGGCTGGAGCGGCGCTTCAGCGGCCAAGCTTATCGAGAGTTTTGAGCTGCCGCCGGACAGCGCCATTCAAGAGGTTAAGTATCTTTCAGAAATGAGGCCCCAGGGTGTGGTATGGGCGGAGATATTAGCCGCCGGCAGGGGCAGGGACTGGGAGCCGGATCATCTCTATGTTCGGGCTGATAAGCCAGCGGATGGCCTTCGGCGGGTTGTGTCGGTGCTGGGCAGTGCTGCTAGTTCTCAGGGTGCGTTGAAGGATGAGGCCGCGCTTTCTAAGGCGCTTCAGGCTTTGAAGAGGCTGTATGCCGCCGGCCAGGAGGAGGGGCCGCTGACAGTCGGTGATGCATACAATCAGGCTCCAGCCATCTTGTGGAATACCGAGAACCCCCTTGCCCGTGTGGTCCTCAAGGCTTCAACGGATCCAGACGCCCCTGCTTTCCGATCCGTTGAACCTCCGGTGCAGTTCCTTCAGTCGCTGGACAGGCGCACTCTACTGGAGCGGGTGGCTGGCGCCAGTCCGCTTGATGGCGAGGCAAGAATCATGTTTGAGCAGCAGGGCGACACCATGCTGGTGCGGCCCGCAGTCGAGAGCGATGTAAACACCGAGCCAGCCAAACCTGACGGCCCCGCCCTGCGCGTTGTCGTCTTGTCGAGCCAGGATGACGGAGAGAACAGGACCGATATTTGGAAAGCAGTTGCGAAGAAGTATCCGACTGTTGTAATGGCCGCTTATAAGACTCCTGCCCTTGGAATAATGGCGGCGCATTACCGAAAGGCCCTTGATCAGGGCCGCCCAGATGCGTTGATCCTGGACGTAGCGCCAGACGGCAGAACGGTAACACCGGACAGCGTTACGCAGTTTATCCGAGAAACTGTCAATTCAGACAGAAGACAAAACATTCCGGTCTTTATGCAGATAGGAGAAGGGGGATTTCCCAAGAGTCTTGCGAGAGTGCGCGGCGTAAAGTCGCTTACCGCTAAGCTTCCCGGCAGGGGAAAGCTGGAAGACCCGACTGCCCGCCCGGTGCTTCAAGAGGTGGTCGAAGCCCTCTCCCAATCGGCCGCCGGCCAAGAAGAGAAAGAAAAGGAATTCGAGCTGGTCGGAGATCAACCTAAGCTGGAAAATAAAGGGTTGCTTGTCGCTGGAGTCAAGAATACAGGCGCAATACAGATCGACCAGCTTGATGGGGACTGGCGCTCAGGTAAAACGCAGGTAGACGTTAGGGCTGTCAGCACTGCCGGCGAGTGGAAGAAGAAACAGCTATTCATGGCTGCGATCCGCCATAACAGGAGAAAGTTTTGGGGATATGTCTCCCCTGACAAGTTGCAGGGTAAAGCATTAAGACAGTATGGGGCCACCGCTCGGGCAGCCCAGTTGCTTTCGGATTACTCCAACCTGGAGGGCGTTGTATTTGTCTATGGCGAAGGGCCAGACCGTGCTTGTCCTCGGAAAGAGGTATCGAGTGTGGCGGATTTGGCGCAAGCCATTGGGATTTTCATGGGGCAGCACCCGGATGAGGGCGTGATTGTCGAAAGAGGCTCCTCCGAAGCCTTTGGGGAAGACGAGAAACTTGCTGTTTTGATTAAGCGTGCTGCCAAGCCGGCTGCACTTGCTGGCCCGGTTGCTGCCGCGCAAGATGCACCCGGCAGACCTTCTATGGAGCAGGAGTGGGAACCTTTTGAACGCCAGCTTGTGGTAAGAGGGGGGCTGATTATTATAGGAATTGATGATGAGGAACCGGAGCTTTATCGAGTTAGAGTAAGCTCTTCAGCCGAGACCCCACGGATACCGGTTACGATTATTGACCCGCGCGATCTCCGGAGGCAGGCATCCCCTGCTAGGGCAGCACTCCGTCAGCGCGGCAATTGCGGTTACATCCCTCCTGCCAAGCTGGAGGGCGCAGTGGGATTGTATGGGGCCACTGCCCAGGTGGTCGATATGCTTGCAGGGAATCTCGCTTATAGGGGTGTGATGCTTGAGGCCGATCCCTCGAAGATATTCACATTGGAGCGCAGATCAATAAGATCTGTGGCAGATCTTGTCAGGCAGATCGCTCCTTTCCTTGAAAGGTACGCCCCTGCCGGTGTGATTGTCACAGAGGCTGCCTCCCGCGATACTGACCGGCCGTCCCAACCCATGATTCTGATTTCTCCTGTCCGACCTCTTACTGGAGAGGGTCCTCTGTCCCAGTTCGGCCAGCCGGTGGGTGACAGCAGCGGCTTGAGGCTCTATGCCGTTGTTTTTGGGTGGTCTCGTTACCCTGGTGAGATTTTTAGAGTCACGTCTCCTTCTACTGGCAGTTCCATCATGCTGGAGCCGGTTGATGGCGGTGCATCAGAGAGTGTTAACGTGAGCAGATTGCGAGAGGCCCGGTACATTCCGTTGGAGGATTTGCATGCTGATGACGGGTTGTTGGAACGGCTCAAAGCAGCCGTGGCGCAGGCCGCTCAGCCTGCCTCGGGTGCGCTTGCTACCCCGGTTGCTTCCGCAGGGCAGGATGCTTCCTCCCAGCTCGGCAAGCCGGTGGGCGATGGCAAGAGCTTGGATTACTGGGATTATGTTTTTGGTTGGCCGAGCCACCCTGGCGTTATTTATCAGGTGCAGGGTTTTAGCGCCACCGCCGGAGACCCGGTTAGGAGCGTGGTACTTGAGGTAGTGAAGGGCGATGCTCGCGGAGAAAGGGAGAACGTTCCAGAAGACCAGCTTGCGCAAGCCCGGCGCCTAAAGCAGAGCGATCAAGCCGTTCGTCAGCTCCTGGAGCGGGATAAGCCACGTGCCGCGGCTGTCACTGCTCAAGCTGCGCCTTCCTCTGCTGCGAGCGGTGTCCCCAAGGCGGCAGCGCAGGGTGCAGGCGCGGAGGTTCTGGCGCCGGGAGCCGCGCACAGAAAGACACTCGAATTGTTTGGGCGGGATCGCCTCCGACAGGAGGTGGTATTGCTGGATGGAAGCGGGGCTGAGATTGAGCATGCCAGCCGTTCCAGAGAAACCACCGGGATTGACAGATTGATTAACAAGGCCTACCTCGCTTCAGGGCGCATAGGCGTTGTTGTGACAGGGGGCACTACAGAGAAGTGGAGCGCACCTGGCCAGGCAAGCAGCCCTGCCGTTGTGGTCCGGCCGGCGGCCCAGGCAGATTTGAGGCAGACCGCTTCTGTCCGACCCACCCCGGCTGCTCCTGGTTCAGGCACTTCAGCCCCCCCCAGCGCACCACCCAAACCTGATCCATCAGCGACGCAGCGAGTGACGGATCTACTCAAGCGGGAGGCAAGGGCGCGAGGAAATCTTACGTTTTCGGACGGCCCACAGCTGCATTTGGCGTCCGTACAGGCGCTTCTGAGTGCTTTGGATGATATCGGAGAGAAAGCTCGGCTTGCCTCAGGGGCGGCCGCTGAGATTAAAGCGGTTCGAACAGCATTTGCCGAGGCCCCGAAACCCCCCTTGCGCCAGCCAGAGAAGCAGTTGAGGCCTTTGATTCGGGCCGTTACCGCTCTGAGGAATAAGTGGAAGCAGCTCAGTGCCGGCCAGGAGGAGGTAAGGAGACTCCGCGACAAGGTTTCGTTGTTTACGGTCACCACCACACCCATGACGGATGTAGGTGAAATTGCCATCCACCCAGAGGAGATCGCCATGATCGTTACCCGTCTGGAGGTGGGGGCGGCCTCCGGCTACCTTTGGGGAGGCACTTCTTCTGACACCATGCATTCTGGCGTCGACTGGGAGGGCGCACGGGCGCGGCATCAAACCGTTCTTGATATACTTGGGGGAGATGATGTGAAAGCGTTGATAGCACAACAACAGGTCTTCGACTCGGTTTACGCGGACATTGAACACGCACTTGCTCCGAGTGGCCCCGCGGTGAAGGTGAAGAAGCTGGACCACCGGACCAAATCCATAAGAATCGTCACGACTCCGAGGACGCACAGAGGCCGAATCGCACACTCCCCAGGCGACATCCTCGAAGTCCGTACCCACGTAGAGATCACCCGAGGTCCCCATCAAGATCAGTTTTGGGAGGGGGAGCATCTCGACACGAAGTGGCAAACGGTGTGCGCGCGCCATAATCAAGTTCGCAAGATCGTGAGAGAGGCCGATGAGAAAGGTCTGGTGAACTCAGATCCCCTGCAGGTTCTATCGCTGGCTCGAGTTCCATTTCTCGCCGGCCAGGAGGAGAGGGTGGGGGTCGACGCCACCCGGGTTTACCTCGCCGGCTTGCTGCTGGCCGACCAAATCGGATTTATCAGCTACCCGCAGCCGGATTCACGCAAATGGTCTGGGAGAATTAGGAAGGGGTTGAATCCCGGTTGGCCCCATAGCACGACCGGGGATAGAGTAAAAGCAGCATTTATTGCGATGGACCTCGATGCGAAAGATGGCGGGGTTGTCATTACCGTTGATTCAGCGAGGCGGATCGCTCGTCTGGATCCTCTGCCAGATGGTCAGTTGGGATCGGCGGATGCCGGCGCCGGCCAGGAAGAGTTTGCTACCCCCGCCACCCTCCGCCGCCAGCTTAATGCCCTCCCCTCTGCTCCGGCCCCGCTCACCCCCATCGGGGTGATCGCCTCCGGCATCGCAGACCCCCGCGGATTGCCCCTTGGAGTGGGCCTAGAGGAGAAGGTTCCAGGCACCCAAGTCGCCTACCTGGTCACCTCCCCCCAAGAAGCCGCAGGGCTTGAGGACCTGGGCGTTGATCCAACCGCCATCTTCCGCCGGGATGACTTCAACAACCTTAACCAGGCCCTCTCTGTCATGAGGGAGTGGCTTAAGATCGCCAAAGGGGTAGGACACATCATCGAACTCGGCGTCAGCAAGTCCATCGGCCCCCTGGCTCGCCTCTTAGAGCGCCTGGGCACCTGGCTCAGCCACGAGGCCCTGCGCCTATGGAACAACTGGCTCGACCGAGCCACCGAACACATCACAGCGGCGTAACCTAAAACCTAACCCCGGTACCGGGTACACTTTTCAACAGCAAGCGTACCCGGTACCAAGACCAGGTACCTAACATCAAGGAAGTCAGGCAGTTGGGTGCTGCTTGACAGCTTTTCACCGGGGGTGCTAGAATCGCTTCTCACCCCGATCTTTCTGCAGTGAAGGAGAATCATCATGGGACAGACCAAGCTGGGCATTTGGATTGCCGGTTTCTGTGCGGCGGTAATGCTGGTTTCTGTAGGGTATGGGATGGGCCGCCGGGCTGCAACCAAGGCGATCCAAGGCCAATCCACCGTTACCCCGGCTGGAGCACCCCTTCCCACAATTCAGATTGAGCCGATTCAGCCCCAAGCAGAGCTGGCTGCCATTGGCGAAGTTAAGGGGGAGGGAACAGCTGATGTGCAGACCGCGGATGCCGCTCAGGCGACAGTGCCTGAGGTTTTGGAGGCATCAGATCGCGTCCGAGAGATTCAGCAAGGACTGAAGCTGGCCGGTTTCAATCCAGGCCCAATCGATGGGCGCCTGGGCCCCAGGACCAAGAGCGCAGTTTCGGATTTTCAGATGGCGCATGGGCTTGAAGCCGACGGCAAGGTGGGTCCCAAAACCTGGAGCAAGCTCGAGTCATTCTTAAGTGGAACCGAATCGGCGGAATAAGGAGATGCAGGCGTGAGATACAGCAACCCCGTAAAGCTTATTGGGATTTTTCTTCTTCTGGCGGTGGCAGCCGGCTGTGGGATTAACTTCTATGCAGGCCGGCCCGGCGATGTTCAGGAGATCCACCGGCTTTCGCAAGAGCTCGAGGCCCTGCAGCAGCAGAAGCAGGCCGAGGCCGATCAGCTCAAAGAGGCCCAGGCCCTTCTGGAGAAGCGCCTAAGGCGTGAGATCCGGGACAAGGAGGTCAAGCTTGAGATGGCGGAGCGGGGGTTGGTGCTGACCTTTGTGGCTGAGGTTCTCTTTGATTCCGGAAAGGCAGAGCTTCGAGCAGAGGCCACCGATGCTCTGGCCAAGGTCGCCTCAGTCATCCGAGAGAAGGTGGCTGACCGGGATGTCGGAATCGAAGGGCACACCGACAATGAGCCGATCCAGCGCTCCGGCTGGAAATCCAACTGGGAACTCTCCACGGCCCGGGCCATATCGGTCCTGCACTTCATGGAAAGCGAAGGCGTCTTCTCTGAAGCCCTGGTGGCCTCGGGTTACGGGGAGTATCGCCCCGTTGCCTCCAACGATACCGATGAGGGACGCCAAAGGAACCGCCGGGTGGAGATCGTCATCCTGCCCAAGAAACTCACCAAGGTGCAAGAGGATCTGGTGCGCCAGAGCCGGGATTCCGGCGAGCCGGAGCTTATCCAGAAGGTTCAGGAACTGGAAGCGTACAAGTGACGTTCGAACATTACTTCTGGAGCGTAGCGACATAAGTGATTTTCTCGAACGTCATCCTCACGAAAGTGAGGGTCCCCGCTGGAGTTTACCCTCGACTCCGATCGAGGGCGGGGATGACGGTACCTTGATCAGCCTGGCTGCCTGATGGAATACCGCACCCGCAGCATCACCATCTCACTTACCTTAGTTACCATGGCTGCCTTGATGGTTGCCTTTGGTGCTTCGCTCAAGCAGCGCGGTTTGGGGAGCAATCTAATCTTCTTGGAACAGCAGGTGCAGGAGCTCTCCCAGACCAACCAGAGCTTGCAGGAGAAGCTGCGTTGGGTTGAGGGCCGTTATGCTCAGTCTCGGGCCATGAGCAAGGAGCTCAATCAAGCCCTCCATCAGGAGAAGGCAAAAAGCAATGCGCTGATCCAAAGGTTGCAGAACCAGAATCGGCAAGTTGCTCGAGGCAGCTCAACACCACAGGAACGCACCGATTAGACGGGCCCCTCAAGGTCCCTCCACGACCCTCGCACCTGCCGCTTCCAAGGACTCGCCTGGCTGGGCCAGGACGGCAACGGTATAATGACTAAAGTGAAAACAACGGTTTCCAAAGAAAAGCTTTCAACCCAACTGGACGCCTCTCGTCTGCCTCGACATGTGGCCGTCATCATGGATGGCAACGGTCGATGGGCCAAGGCGCGGGGACTGCCACGAGTGATGGGCCACCGGCAAGGGATCAAGTCGGTCCGGGCATCTGTGGAGCAGGCCCGGGGGCTGGGCATTGAGATTCTCACCCTGTACGCCTTCTCGGTCGAGAACTGGAAGCGTCCCTCAAGCGAAGTGGCAATACTCATGCAGCTGCTCAATGAGTATCTGCGCAAGGAGCTTGACGACCTCATGAAGCATGAAATCCACTTGAATGTCCTGGGGGATTTCTCAGGGCTGCCCAAGGCTGTTCAGCGGCACTTAAGTGAGGTCATGACACGCACCCGAGGCAATCAGAAGATGGTGCTTAACCTCGCCTTAAACTATGGTGCGCGCACCGAAATCCTTCAAGCGGTGAACCGCCTGGTGGAGGAGGCCAAGGCCGGGAAGCTCTCCAACGGCCCTGTAGATGAGAAAAGCTTCAGCCGTTATCTCTATACCGGTGAGATGCCTGATCCGGACCTCTTGATCCGGACCAGCGGAGAACAGAGGATCTCCAACTTTCTGCTGTGGCAGATTTCTTATGCAGAGCTGTATTTGACTGAGACCCTTTGGCCGGATTTTGGCAAGGACGATTTCGTAAAGGCCATCGTCGAGTATCAGCGCCGGGATCGGCGCTATGGAGCCTGATACGATGAACAGCACCTTTCTGCGCTGTCTCACCGCTGCACTCCTGATCGGTTTTGTGGCCTGGGTGCTCTTTTGGGCCCCTGCCTGGATCTTTGCGGTGGTGACGACCACTCTGGTGGGGCTGGCCCTCAACGAGTTCTTTGCCCTGGTGGAACGCAAGGGGATTGTGATTGAGCGGTGGATCGGCCTGGGGATCGGCCTGATGATTCCACTGTCCATCTTTTGGGGGTTTGAGCCGACCAGGGGGTGGGAGCTTTTCTTCATGCTGGTGGCTTTGCTAACCCTATTTCTCCTGCAGTTGAGGCGCCGCGACAGCTCACATGCCATCGTGGGGATCTCAACGGCACTGTTCGGCATCTTCTATGTTTCCTGGTGTTTTAGCTTCCTGGTGAAACTCAGATTTGTGGAGGGGGCTGCCCTTCCTGCCGGGCCCTGGTTGGTTGCCTTTTTGGTGTTGGTCACCAAGGGGGGAGACATCGGCGCTTATCTGGTGGGCTCGACACTGGGCAGACATACCTTGATTCCTCGGATTTCCCCCTCCAAGACATGGGAGGGCACCATCGGAGGATTGCTCTTTAGCCTAGGGATTGCGTTGGCCTTTCGGCCTGTCTTCTTAGGCATTCCCTTCGGGCACATCGTGACCTTAGGATTACTCCTGGGGGTGTTGGGCCAGCTGGGAGATCTCTCGGAGTCCTTAATCAAGCGGGATTGCCAGGTTAAGGATTCAGGCCAGCTTCTGCCTGGCTTAGGGGGAGTTCTTGATGTTCTGGACAGCCTCCTGTTTACCTCGCCTGTCTGTTATTTCTATGTCCAGAAGTTTTTGATCGGAGCATAAAACGATATGTCATCTTCGCGGAGGCGAAGATCCTCACTTTCGTGAGGATGACAACGGGGAATAGATGAGACAAATTGTTGTCCTGGGATCCACCGGCTCGATTGGGGTCAATACCCTCAAGGTGGTGGAGGACCATCCGGACGATTTTGAAGTCGTGGGTTTGGCCGCGGGCCGGCAGGTGGAGCGCCTGATAGAGCAGGTTAAGGCGGTGCGTCCCAAAGCAGTTGCCATCCTAGATGAAGCCGGCGCTGATGTGCTGCGCGCGGCACTGAATGGGACCCCAACAGAATTGCTGACCGGTCCTGAGGGGGTGGCGGCCCTGGCCGAGCGGGAAGGGGTGGATGGCGTGGTGGTGGCCATCACCGGAGCCGCTGCACTTCCGCCTACCTTGCGCGCCATTGGCAAGGGAAGGACCATCGGCTTGGCCAACAAGGAAACCCTGGTCATGGCCGGAGAGTTGGTGATGCAGCGTGCTCGAGAATCAAACGCTCAGGTTCTACCGATTGACAGCGAACACTCGGCCATCTTTCAGTGTCTCGAGGGGCACGACAAGTCTGAGATTCGACGGATTTTACTGACCAGCTCCGGGGGTCCCCTCAAGGACATTCCACTCAAGGCCTTTGGGGAGTTAGGGCGCGATCAAGTGATGAATCACCCCCGCTGGAAGATGGGTCCCAAAATCACCGTGGACTCTGCCACCATGATGAACAAGGCCCTTGAGGTGATCGAAGCCCACTGGCTCTTTGGTTTGCCCGTCGAGAAGATCGAGGTGGTGGTCCATCCCGAGGCGATTATCCATTCCTTGGTGGAGTTTGTAGATGGCTCGGTCTTGGCTCAGCTGGCGGTGACCGATATGCGCATCCCCATTCAGTACGCCATGACGTACCCCAAGCGGCTGCATTCCACCTTGCCCCAACTCGATTTGGTGAAGCTGCGCTCCCTGACCTTTGAAGCCCCCAAGCGGGAGAAGTTCCCCTGTCTTGGGTTTGGGGAGGAGGCAGCCCGTGCCGGGGGGACTGTCCCTGCGGTTTTAAATGCTGCCAACGAGGCCTGCGTCCATGCCTTCCTGGCAGGGGGTCTTGCCTTTGTCCAGATCCCCGCGGTGATCGAACAGGTCTTAAGCCGCCACCACGCCACCCAAAAACCCACCCTGGATGAGATCCTTCAGGCCGATGCCTGGGCAAGGGAGAAGGTGACTGAGCTGCTGAGCCACGGCATGCGAACTCAGTCATTGCGAGGAGGCCCGAAGGGCCGACGCGGCAATCCCGGAAACAAGGTTGCTTCGCCCCTGCGGGGCTCGCAATGACACTGTTTGAGGAACGATCCTGATGGCGCCCTGGATGGCTTTTGTACTCACCCTCTCCTTGATCATCTTGGTCCATGAGTGGGGCCACTTTTTCATGGCGCGCCGCATCGGGGTGAAGGTAGAGCGTTTCTCTTTTGGGTTTGGGCCGCAATTGGCCAGGTTTAAACGGGGTGGGACCGAGTACTGCGTGTGTCTGCTTCCCTTTGGCGGCTACGTGAAGCTGGCCGGTGAAGCGGCAGAAGGGTCTCCCACGGCTGCAAAGCGCTGGGAGTACCGCGGCCGTTCGGTGTGGGAACGGATCGCCATTGTCCTGGCCGGGCCCGTCATCAACTACGTTTTGGGTTTTGTCCTTTTCTTTCTTGTTTTCCTGGTTGGGGCCCCGGTGGTGACCACTGAGGTCGGCAGGTTGCTGGAGGGTTTTCCTGCAGAGCAAGCGGGTCTTCAGGTCGGAGACAAGATCCTATCGGTCAATGGCAGCCAGGTCACCAGCTGGGAGGAGATGGCGCGCCGCATCCGGGCCCAGGAGGATTTGGTGACCCTCTCGATCCTGCGCGAAGGCGAGGAGATGATCCAGGTGCTCAAGCCCCGCTTGACCGAGCGCAAAAACCTCTTTGGCGCTACTGTTCACACGGCTCAGATTGGCATTGTTCCTGCCGGTGAGATACAAACACAGCGCTATCCACCCGGCGAGGCCCTCCTAATGTCTGGGCGCAGGGTTTGGTTTATTACCCACATCACCCTTCAAGTCCTTTGGCAGATTGCCACCGGCGGGATTTCTATTAAGGAAGTGACCGGCCCTGTGGGGATCTTTCACATTACTGCCGCTGTTGCACCCGAGGGGCTCCTGCCCTTGCTGCACCTGATTGCTTTCTTAAGTGTCAGCATCGGGTTGTTTAACCTGCTGCCCATTCCGGTCTTGGATGGCGGGCACATCTTCTTTCTGTTGATCGAAAAGATCCGGGGCCGGGAGGTGAGCATCCGGGTGCAGGAAAACTTCGTCCGGGTGGGTTTGGCACTCCTGTTGCTTCTGGTCCTTGTGGTGACATACAACGATTTAATCCGGTTCAATGTTTTTGAGCGGATTATGAAGTTCTTCGGCCGCTGATCCATGAATACCGCTGAATTGCTTGCAAAACAGACCCAAAAACGGTACCGGGTACAAGAAAAACAGGCATTTGTACCCGGTACCAAAAAGGGCGGCTCCATTCGACGCCGGAGCCGCGCTGTTCAGGTAGGTTCTCTGACCATCGGAGGTGCCGCACCCCTGGCGATCCAGTCGATGACCACCACGCGCACCTTGGAGGTGGAGGAGACCCTCAAGCAGGTGAGCGCCTTGGCAGGGGCCGGGTGCGATTTGGTTCGCATGACCGCGCAGACCTCGGCAGAGGCTGGAGCGCTTCGGACCATTCGAGACCAGCTGATGGCTGCGGGACACCCCGTTCCTCTCGCTGCCGACATCCACTTTAATCCAAAGGCTGCCCTTGAGGCGGCCGAGCATGTCGAGAAGATCCGGATCAACCCCGGCAATTACGCAGACCCCAAGCGGTTTGCCCAGCGCAGCTACAGCGATGCTGAATACCAACGGGAGCTTAAGCGCGTCACTGCTGCCGCTCGCCCCTTGATGGAGAAATGCAAGCAGTTGGGCAGGGCACTGCGCATCGGCACCAACCACGGCTCCCTCTCAGACCGGATCATGAACCGCTATGGCGACACCCCATTGGGCATGGTGGAGTCGGCCATGGAGTATCTTCGGATTGCCGAGTCCTCGGGCTTTAAAGAAGTTATCTTCTCCATGAAGGCCTCCAATCCTGTGGTCATGCTCCAGGCCAATCGCCTGTTGGTTGCGGCCCTTAGCCAACAGGGGGAGCATTATCCCCTGCACCTGGGGGTCACCGAGGCCGGCGCCGGTGAGGATGCGCGGCTCAAATCCGCTTTAGGGATTGGGGTGCTCCTGGCAGAGGGGATTGGAGATACCATTCGAGTTTCCCTGACAGAGGATCCGGTGCGCGAAATCCCTGTTGCCAAGGCGCTGGCGCAGTGGGCCCAGGCACGCTGGCGCACAAGCAAGCGCGTTCCACCCCCCTTGAATGCCTTCTCCTGGAAGCGCAGGGCTTCTCAATCGGTTCGCTATGAAGGGGTGGCCATTGGTGGAGATGAGCCGGTTCGGGTGGGGCTCATGCGGGATGCCGCTTGTACCAAAGGGTCTGACCCTTTGGTACAAGGTTACGAGTTTGTGCTCAGCTACAGCGCGGATGCCCGGGAGAAGGTTCATCTTATCGAGGCGGAGGAGCTCCTGGCCGAGGGGCGCAGCATTGCGCACCAGACCGAACAGTTTAAGGACAACAAGCCCATTGTCCTCGTCTGGGATGCCAGGCGCTTTGAGCAGGATGACCTCTCCTTTTTGATTGAAGCAGCCGTGCAGGTGGGCGGGCTCTTGGTCGACGGCATCGGTGATGCCGTAGTGATTCACTCCAGCTTTCCTGCCAAGCGTATTCTGCAGCTGACCTATGATTTGCTCCAGGCAGCCCGCGCCCGTTCGGTCAAGGCAGAGTACATTGCATGTCCGGGCTGCGGCAGGACTCTCTTTGATTTGGAGCCTGTGACCCGTCGCATCAAAGAGAAGACTGAGCACCTTAAAGGAGTTAAAATTGCAGTCATGGGATGTATCGTGAACGGCCCCGGGGAGATGGCCGATGCCGATTTTGGATTTGTAGGGGGTTCTCCCGGAACCATCAACCTTTATGTGGGCCGCGAGATGGTGGAGCGCGGCATTCCTGAAGCAGAGGCCGAAGATCGCCTGGTGACACTCATCCGGTCCCGCGGCAAATGGGTAGATCCTTAATGGTACGCAAGTTGTACGATAGGGTTGTACGAAAGGGTCAGACCCTTTCGTACAGTGTGAGTTGGTTAACCATGTACGAAAAGGTCTGACCCTAGATGCGCTGGTCGATGTGTCATATTCCAACATTGCGAGAGACGCCGGCTGAGGCGGAGATTGCCTCTCACCGCCTGATGCTGAGAGCCGGCCTCATCCGCAAGTTGTCCTCTGGAACTTACTCCTACCTACCCCTAGGCCATCGGGTGCTCTTGAAGGTGATCCAGATCATCCGGGAGGAGATGACCCGTGCGGGTGCCCTGGAGGTACTGCTTCCGGCCCTGCAGCCGGCAGAGCTCTGGAAGCGTTCCGGCCGATACCAACAGATGGGGCCGGAGCTGATCCGCTTTAAGGATCGGCACGGCAAGGAGCGTGTGCTCGGGGCAACGCATGAGGAGGTGATCACCGACTTGGTTGCCGGTGAGATCCGTTCCTACAAGGACCTTCCCAAGACCCTCTACCAGATCCAGACCAAATTCCGCGATGAGCCTCGGCCCCGTTTTGGCGTGATCCGATCCAGTGAGTTCCTCATGAAGGATGCCTACAGTTTTGACCAGGATGAGGATGGCTTAAGTGTCAGCTACGAACGGATGTATGACACTTACCAGCGGATCTTTGCCCGCATGGGGCTTGACGCTATTCCGGTAGAGGCTGAGACCGGGATCATGGGCGGGGAGGATTCCCATGAGTTCATGGTCTTAGCCGACAATGGCGAAGATACGCTGGTTCGCTGTACAGCGTGTGACTATGCCGCCTCCAAAGAGAGAGCAGCAATCGGCACCCCCATTGTCCACCGCGCGACTGCCCTTGAGGATCCCCGCGCCTTAGAGACCATAGATACTCCGGGTATTTTCTCTGTAGAGAAGGTGAGCCGCCTCCTCAAGGTCCAGCCCAGGCGGCTGCTCAAAACCTTGATCTATCTGGCTGATGGTCAGCCGGTGGCAGCCTTGGTTCGGGGCGACCAGGAGGTCAATGAGAGCAAGGTGCGCAAGATTGTCCAGGCCAAGCAGCTCGAGATGGCAGATGCTCAGGCCATTGAGCGGATTACCGGCGCTCCGGTCGGTTTTTCAGGGCCGGTGGGGCTTAAAGAGGTCAAGCTTTTGGTGGATCCGGCGGTCATGAGCTGTGTCAACGCCATTGCCGGCGCCAATGTAAAGGATAAGCACCTCAAGAACGTTAATCCCGGCCGCGATTTCAAGGCAGACCGCGTGGTGGACATCCGCTATCCAACGGATGGGGACCCTTGCTCTAACTGCGGAAAAGTGTTGGAGTTGCTGCCCTGCATCGAGGTGGGGCACATTTTTAAGCTGGGAACCAAATACACCGCCAGCCTTGAAGCCGATTTCCTGGATGAAGACGGCAAACAAAAATCCCTGATCATGGGCTGTTATGGCATTGGGGTCTCCAGGATTCTTCCGGCGGTCATTGAAGCCAATGATGATCCCAACGGCATCCGTTGGCCCGTCTCGATTGCGCCGTACAAGGCGGTGGTCCTTCCTCTTAATATGGCAGATACCAATGTTCGCGATGCTGCCGAGGCCCTTTACCAGGAACTCGTTGAGGCCGGAGTCGAGGTCCTGCTGGATGATCGGGAGGTCTCCGGCGGTGTCAAAATGAAGGATGCTGATTTGATCGGCTATCCTGTTCGTATCCTCTTGAGCGCAAAGACGTTACAGAAATCCTCTGCAGAGTTCAAGCGTCGAGTAGATGACACGCCCACCCTGGTTAACCTCACAGAATCGGCTACGTTTCTGAAAAAGCTCCTTGACAAGGAGATGCCCCTGGCCGGATAATAA
Organism: uncultured Planctomycetia bacterium; assembly: GCA_964597545.1. GTDB lineage: Bacteria > Omnitrophota > Gorgyraeia > 1-14-0-20-64-10 > 1-14-0-20-64-10 > CAZQXN01. Next base: position 25,223 of record CAZQXN010000016.1, read on the forward strand.
ATAATCAGCGGATGACTGCCCCCAGACGAGGTTTTGGCCTTTAAGGGGGGGTGAAAGTGGGAGAGCTTCACATCCCACTTTTTTATTTGAGGGCGCAACTTACGGAACCTGCAGGGTGACGTCAAGTTGCCCGCCCGAAAATATCCCGACCCGAACGGCAGTGAGGGTTCGGGATTCCTTGTCTTTACAGGAATGAGGGGAAGGATGAACCCGGAAGGTGTTGTTCAGCAGGTGAAGAGCTTGATTGGCCCGTTGTTGGCCAGCCGAAAGGTGGAGCTGGTGGAGTTGACTTACCGCTACGGCGGCAAGCAGCCGGTTCTTCGGTTTTTGGTGGATACCGCGGCAGGGATTCGCATGAACGAACTTTCCGCCCTTAACCAAGCAATAGGCGCTTTGCTGGATGAGCACGAGGCAATCCCTGAGCGCTACGCTCTGGAGGTGAGCTCTCCGGGCCTCGATCGACCCCTAAAGGCTGCGGCAGATTTTGAGCGCGTCATCGGCCGGCGCGTCCGGGTTCAGACCAATGTTCCTGTGGATGAGAAGCACGAGCATATCGGCACCCTTGTCAACGCCGGTGAGGAGGCCATCCTCCTGCGGCTTGACAATGACTTGAAGCGCAAGATTGCACTTTCTCAGATTGCGCGTGCCGTTCAGGAAGTAGACATTTAAGGATAGGGCATTCTATGAGTTCTGAGTTGTTGGCGGTCCTGGATCATCTGACCCGAGAAAAGGGAATCGACCGCGAGGTTATTGTCGAGGCAGTTGAGGCTGCCCTGGTGTCCGCTGCCCGCAAGGCGTTGGGTTCCGAGGATACGGATGTCTCGGTTAAGATTGACCGCCAGACCGGCGCCATCAAGATCTTTTCAGGGGGCAAAGAGGTTTCTCGGGCCGGCTTTGGGCGCATTGCCGCGCAAACCGCCAAGCAGGTAATCTTTCATAAGATTCGGGAGGCCGAGCGGGCTGCCGTCTACAGTGAGTTTTCTCCTCGCGCAGGATCCCTCTTGGCCGGAACCATGCACCGCTTTGAGCGAGGGGCTGTTGTGGTGGATTTGGGACGGACCGAGGGGATTATTCCTAAGCGGGAGCAGTCCCCCAAGGAGAGCTTCAGGCCCGGCGACCGAATTCGCGCTTACTGTACCGAGGTCAACAAAACTACCAAGGGACCTCAGGTGATCCTCTCCCGTTCCCATCCGGCACTGGTCAAGGAGTTGTTCAAGATTGAGGTGCCGGAGATCAGCCAGGGGATTGTGGAGGTTCGCTCTGTCTCTCGAGAGGCCGGAGACAGAACCAAGATTGCTGTCCATTCCAAGGATGAGAAGGTCGACTGCGTGGGCGCCTGCGTTGGCATGCGAGGGACGCGGGTCAAGGACATCGTCCGGGAGCTGCACGGAGAGAAGATAGACATTATCCGCTGGTCTGTTAAGCTGGAAGAGTACGTTTCGGCGGCGCTCGCCCCGGCCAAGGTGGGGCAGATTCGCTTAAACCCTGACAAGAAGAGTGCTCAGGTGATCGTCGATGATGACCAGCTTTCTTTGGCCATCGGCAAAAAGGGGCAGAATGTTCGCCTGGCAGCGAAGCTGACCGGCCTTGACATCGATGTCCGCTCCAAACGCCAAATTGCCATTCTATCCAAAGCCTCGGTGGGTGAGCTGCCCGGGGTAGGTCCAAAGATCGTTGAGGCACTTAAGGCTGGCGGGTTTGATACGGTTGATTCCATTGCGCAGGCCCCCCTAGAGCAGCTGACAACCCTTAAAGGTATTGGGGCCAAGCTCGGCGAGCGGTTGATTGTCGCCTCCAAGAAGCTGCTTGTGGAGTTGGCCGCTCAAATCGAAGCCGAAGCTCCTGCACCCACAGAAGAGACAGCAGCGGCTGAAGCACCCAAGGAAAAGACTGAGGTGCCAAAGGAAGAAGCACCAAAGGAAGAAGCACCAAAGGAAGAGGCTGAGGTACCAAAGGAAGAGGCCGAGACTTCCCCGCCGCCGGTCGAGGAAAGCCCCAAGGAAACAGAAGAAAAGCCCGCTGAAGAGGCCCCCGAAGCCTCAGAGGACAAGAAAGAAGATTCTCAGGAAGGGACGAGCACATGATGGCGGCCAAGAAGGCGAAGCCTAAGGGAGCAGCTGCAAAGTCCCCTGCCGCACCCAAGGCCGCAGCCAAGACAGCCAAGAAGCCCGCGGCCAAGAAAACAACACCCAAGAAGCCTACGGTGAAGGCTGCAGCGCCCAAGAAGGCTGCACGCAAGAAGCTTGCAGTGAAGGTTGAAGCACCCAAGAAGGCTGCCCCGAAGGCTGCGGTCAAAATAGCACCGTCGCTTCCAGCGCAACCTCCACCGGCCCCGCCGGTTCCTGCGCCAGCGCGTGCACCCCAGCCTAAGCCTGCTGCTGTTGCGCCCCCTCCCCCAAAGCCCGTTGCGCCACCCCCTCCCCCAAAGCCCGTTGCGCCTCCTTCTCCCCCAAAACCCAAACCGGCCCCTTCACGGCAAGAGCAAAAACCTGAGCCTCCTCCCGAGCCGGTGCTCAAACCCCTCAAGCTTAGAGTTCCCTTGACGGTTAAGGAGTTGGGCGAAAAGCTTTCGGTCTCTCCAAGCGAGATCATCAAGCACCTGCTGGGCATGAAGATCTTTGCGACCATCAACCAGCTGGTGACCGAAGAGACCGTTGAGAAGATTCTCAAGAAGTACGGCTACCAGTTCGAGAAGATGCCGACCCTCGAAGAGGAGATTACGGCTGAGCAGGAGGAGGTCGATCCGGCGAAGCTTATTCCCAGGCCTCCGGTGGTTACCCTGATGGGTCATGTGGATCACGGGAAAACCTCCCTGCTCGACCAGATTCGAAAGACCCGCGTAGTAGAGGGAGAGGCCGGAGGCATCACGCAGCACATCGGCGCTTACCGCGTGAATTTACCTAAGGGAACCATTACCTTTTTGGATACACCGGGCCATGAAGCTTTCACCGCGATGCGGGCCAGGGGAGCCAATGCGACCGATGTGGTCATCATCGTTGTGGCGGCCGATGACGGCATCATGCCTCAGACCGTTGAGGCCATCGACCACGCCAAAGCAGCTGAGGCGACGATCGTTGTTGCCATCAACAAAATGGACAAACCCTCGGCCAATCCGGACAAGGTCAAGAAGCAGTTGACCGAGCATGAGTTGACCCCAGAGGATTGGGGCGGCAAGACCATTGTGGTGCCGGTTTCCGCCAAGAGCGGCGAAGGCATTGACCAGATGTTGGACATGATCTTGCTTGAAGCAGAACTTCTAGAGCTCAAGGCCGATCCCACCAAGCAGGCCCGGGGCATTGTCTTAGAGGGAGAGCTCACCAAGGGCGGTGGTCCCATTGCCCATGTCTTGGTGCAGAACGGCACCCTGCGTGTTGGGGATGTCTTTGTGATGGGATCTTCCTGGGGCAAGGTTCGGGCCATGCACGATGCGCGCGGCCACCGCATCAAGGAGGCCGGTCCTTCAACGCCGGTGGAGCTGATGGGGTTGTCTTCCGTTCCGGCGGCCGGAGATACCTTCATGCTGGTGCCGGATGAGCGCAAAGCGCGCGATGTCATCATGCGTCGCCAAGAAGAGCTTAAAAAACCCGAAGGGGTGCGTCGCGCTGTCTCCCTTGAGGAGTTCCACGCGCAGCTGCAGGCCGGCAAGGTCAAGAGCTTAAACCTCATCGTGAAGGCCGATGTTCAGGGATCGGTTGAGGCCCTGAAAGACTCTCTTGCGAAGATCACCTCCAAGGAGGCCAACTTCAAACTGCTCCACGTTGGGGTGGGGGCGGTTAATGAATCGGATATCCTGTTGGCCGAAGCCTCAAGCGCTGTTGTTATCGGTTTTCATGTTCAATCCACACCAGAGGCCGAAACCCTGGCCAAGAAAGAAAAAGTGGATGTTCGCTTCTATCGGGTGATCTACGAGGCGGTCGCCGACATCAAAGCAGCTCTGGAAGGGTTGTTGGAACCTCGATTGGTCGAGCGGGTATCGGGCCGCGCCAAGGTGCTGCAGGTCTTCAAGCTCACCAAGGCAGGGACCATTGCCGGTTGCCAGGTGCTCAAGGGCAAGGTCGTGCGTAACGGCATCGGGCGCGTCTTCCGGGGTGAGGAGAAGATTGCCGAGGGGAAGTTCACCTCCCTTAAACGGTTTAAAGATGATGTGCGCGAGGTCTCCGAGGGATATCAGTGCGGCATCTCGGTTGCCGGATGGAGTGACATCCAACCCGGAGACATCATCGAAGCCATAGAAATCGAACAAGTCGCACAACGCCTGTGAAACAACGCGTACTTTCTGGAATGCGGCCGACCGGTCCCCTGCACTTGGGTCACCTGGTCGGGGCGCTAACCAACTGGGTCCAGCTTCAGGACCGCTTTGAAAGCTACTTCATGGTGGCCGATTGGCACGCCTTGATGAGCGAGTATGAGAATCCTGCCCAGATTGCCTCCAACTGCCGCGAGATGGTAGCCGACTGGATTGCCGCTGGGATTGATCCCCATCGCTCCTGTGTTTTTCGCCAATCCGATGTGCCGGAACACCTGGAGCTCTACACGGTACTCTCGATCATTACCCCCTTGGGCTGGGTTGAGCGGGTTCCCACCTACAAGGAACAGTTGCGCGAAGTTAAAGGGCGGGATCTGGCCACCTATGGTTTCTTGGGATACCCGGTCCTTCAGGCGGCTGACATCCTGCTTTATCGGGCCCACGCAGTTCCAGTGGGAGAGGATCAAATTCCGCACCTGGAGCTGACCCGCGAGATCGTCCGGCGGTTCAAGTTCCTCTATAAGAAGGATCTCTTCCCTGAACCCAAACCCCTTTTGACTGAAGAGACAAAGCTCTTGGGGTTTGATGGGCGCAAGATGTCCAAGTCGTACGATAACTTCTTGGGGTTATCCGAATCGCCCGAGAGCATCCGCAAGAAGTGTCAAAAGATGTTTACGGATCCCAAGCGGATCAAGGTGACTGACCCGGGACACCCGGAAACGTGCAACGTCTACCATTACTGGGAGGTCTTTGGCTCTGACCAGGCTCCCCGGGTGTGCAAGGATTGCAAGGCAGCCACCTTAAGCTGCACGCAGGATAAAAAGGATTTGGCTGAGCGCTTGATCCAGAGGACCGAAGCGTATCGGGAAGGCCGAAAACAATTTGGTCAGAATCTGGAAAAGGCCGATCAGATTTTAAAGGAGGGTGCCGAGCGCGCTCGCCGCGTTGCCTCCGAAACCCTCTCTGAGGTCAAGAAGGCCGTGGGGCTGGCATGACCTATAAGATTAAGCTGGAGATCTTTGAAGGGCCCCTGGATCTGCTGCTGTACCTCGTCAAGCAGAACCATCTTGAGATTGATGCTATCCCCATTGCCCAGATTACCGATCAGTACCTGCAGTATCTGGAGTTGATGAAGGCCTTGGATCTGGAGATTGCCGGAGAATTCCTGGTGATGGCGGCCACCCTCATGCAGATTAAGTCCCGGATGCTCTTGCCCAGGGAGGAGGGGGCTCTCGAGGAGGAAGAGGAGGAAGATCCGACTCAGGCGTTGATCGAGCGGCTCAAGGAATACCAGCGGTATAAAGAGGCGGCCGAGGCTTTGGGCGGGATGGAAAAGACCCGGCTGGTTCAGTACAGCCGATCGGTTCCGAGCAGTGGTGACCCGGCCGAAACCGAAGAGACGGTAGAGGCAACCCTCTTTGATTTGCTGACGGCCTTCAGTCAGTTCATGGCCGGAGAGCTTTCTCGGGAATTGATCCATGAGGTCATTCAGGATGAGCACACGGTCGAGCAGAAGATTGACACGCTCCGGACGATGACCGGCCGCCGCGAACAGATCAGCTTCACCGAGCTCTTTGCTAAGATCAGAAGCAAGATGGAGATGGTGGCGACCTTCCTGGCCCTTTTGGAGTTGATTCGGCTCAAAGAGGTCTTAGTTCGCCAGAGTCAAACCTTTGGTCATATTCATATTGTTCGCAATGCCGCGCCACTGGCTGCCGCTCCCCAAGAGGAGTCTGCTGCAGGCGGGGCGAATGCAGGGTAGCTCAAGAGGACAATGGACGATACGCAGATCAAACGAGTTTTAGAAGCGCTCTTGTTGGTGTCTGAGAAGCCGCTCTTGATCGAGCAGGCGCGTGAGGTCTTGGGGGCTGGCGTGGAGCCTTCTGATATTCGGCGGCTGCTGACCACACTGGCTCAGGAGTACACCGATACCGGCCGCGGGATCCGCGTGGTGGAGGTGGCTGAGGGTTTTCAACTGGTGACCGACCCCGAGGTGGCGAGCTTCGTCACCAAACTCACCAAGCGGGTTCGAACAGTTCGCTTGACCAAGCCCTCTTTGGAGACCTTGGCGATCATTGCTTACCGCCAACCGATTACCCGAGCCGAGATCGAGCAGATTCGAGGCGTGGATGTCTCGGGTGTTCTGGATACGCTGTTGCGGGTCGGTGTCACCCGGGTCGCAGGCCGCAAGGAGGCGGTGGGCAGGCCCTTGCTCTACGGTACCACCCGGGAATTCTTGGATCACTTTGGCCTTAAGTCCATCAAGGATCTTCCCTCGCTTAGGCAGCTTCACGGAGAACCCGGGGAGCTTCCGGAGATGGCCGGGATTGCTGAGGCAGAATCGCGCATGGCCACTGAGGCTGATCCTGCGCCGGCAGACACTGCTGACGCACCTGCCGCTGCTCCAGAGGCTCAAGATGCTCCGGCCCAAGCCCCGGCGGCCGAGGTTTCACCTGAAGCCAAGACAGAAGGGAAGGCCGCCCCATGACTTTGAATCAATTGCGCAGCCGGATTGATCAGATCGATCTACAACTGCTCAAAGCCCTTAATCGCCGCGCGGCCCTGACGCTGCGTGTGGGCAAGCTCAAGAAGCAGCGAGGGCTTGCGGTCTTTGATAAGCAGCGCGAGGGGGCACTCCTGCGCCGCCTCAATCGAACCAATACTGGGCCGCTCTCCCGACTTGCGGTGCAGGGGATCTTTCGCAAGATCCTCCAAGAGAGCCGCAAGCTCCAGTCCTCTGTGGTTTCCGGAAAGAGAAAAAGGCGTTAACCCATGCGTACCGTTGCCTACTTGGGTCCCGAGAAGACCAACACCCATCTGGCAGCCTTGAAGCAGTTCGGCGCAAAGACCCGCTACGTCCATGCACCGACGGTAGACGAGGTCTTTGACCGCGTGGAGCGCAGGTTTGCCGACTTCGGGGTGGTCCCAATCGAGAACTCCTTAGGTGGAGCGGTCACCCACACCCTGGATCGGTACATTGATTTCGTCGACACGCCGGTCAGAATCCTGGGTGAGATAGACTTCCCGATCCGGCATTACTTGATTACCCGCAAGAGCACTGGCCTCAAGGATGTGGAGGCGGTCTATTCCCATCCGCAGGCATTCCAACAGTGCAGTGAATGGCTCAGGACCCATTTGGTCGGCGCAACTCAATCAGAGACCGATTCCACCGCCGAGGCGGTGCGGCGCCTCCTCAGCAAGAAGGTTGGATCCTGGAGCACTGCTTGGGGGTTAGGCAAACGGGCTGCCATTGGGCCGAAGGATCTTGGCGATGCGTATGGCTTAAAGGCCCTGGCCATCCCACAAGAGCGGGAAAATCGGACCCGTTTCTTGATTCTGGGTTTAGAGACAGGCCCGAATCTCGCGACACGATTGAAGCGCTACAAGACCTCGGTTCTGCTGGGACTCAAAGATAAGCCCGGAGCTTTGCACGATGCCTTGGTCGCCTTCAAGGGGGCCAAGATTAATCTCACCAAGATCGAATCCCGTCCCTCCAAGCGCAAGGCATGGGAGTATCTCTTCTTCATTGATTTTGAGGGGCGAGAGTGTGAGTCGCGGGTCAAGCGGGCGCTGCAGAGCGTGAAGCGATCGGCCTCGCTGCTGCGCGTGTTGGGTTCCTATCCGATCGGGAGAAGGTAAGCCAAGATGGAATCTCCACTGGCCAGAAAAGCATTAGACAAGGTGACCCCCTACACCCCGGGTAAGCCGATCGAGGAGCTTGAGCGGGAAATGGGGATCTCTGAGGCGATCAAGCTTGCCTCCAATGAAAATCCCTTAGGCCCCAGCCCCAAGGCGGTTCGTGCGATTACCGCGGCCCTGCCCAAGATCAACCGCTATCCGGACAGCCACTGTTTTTACCTGGTGCGCAAACTGGCTCGGGCACTGTCGGTGGAACCGGAAGAGATCATCGTCGGCAACGGTTCCGACGAGATCATCACCTTTGCTGCCCGCGCATTCTTAGAGCCCGGGGATGAGGTGATAGTGGCTGAGCCCACCTTTTTGATCTATCAGATTGCCGCTCAGATTGCCGGGGTCAAGGCGCAGGTGGTTCCGATGAAGGATTTCCGATACGATTTAGAAGGCATGCGCAAACGGGTCAATCGCAGCACCAAGCTTGTCTTCATCGCCAATCCGGATAATCCCACCGGCTCCTATGTGACCCGAGCTGAGGTGGAAGCATTCTTAAAGGATCTGCCGGATCATGTGGTGGTCTTTTTGGATGAGGCGTATGCAGAGCTTGTAGAGGCCCCGGACTATCCGGATGGACGCCAGTATCTTCAGCAGCAGCCGGTCATTGTCACTCGAACCTTTTCTAAGGCCTACGGCTTAAGCGGTTTGCGCGTGGGCTACGGGATTGCCTCCCGAGAGCTCATTGAGGCGATGCAGCGGGTGCGCGAGCCCTTTAATGTGAATGCCCTAGCCCAGGTGGCCGCAGCCGCAGCCTTGGAGGACACCGAACACTTGGAGGCCACCCGCGAGCTTTTACGAACCGAGAAGCCGATTCTCTATCAGGCCTTAAAGCAACTGGGGTTTTCTGCGCTGCCCTCGGCGACCAACTTCATTCTCTTTCGAGCAGGATTCGGGGCCGAGAAGCTCTCGCAGGCACTCTTGAAGCGCGGCGTCATTGTCCGCCACATGAAGGCGTGGGGCCTACCCGAGTGCCTTCGGGTCACGGTGGGCCTGCACAAAGAAAACCAGACATTCATTCAAGCATTGAAGGAGGAGATGTCATGATCATTGTCCTTAAACCCAACGCATCTGAGTCTCAGATCAAGCACATTGTGACCAAGGTCAAGTCTCTGGGCTTGAAGCCCATGATCTCCCGCGGGATTGAGCGGACCATCATCGGAGTCATCGGAGAGGAGGATCTGCTCCGCGTTCAGCCGATGGAGGTTTTCCCGGGTGTCGAGAAGGTGATGCCGATTCTCTCGCCCTACAAGCTGGTCTCCAAAGAGTTTAAGCCGAGCGACACCGTCGTGGATGTGGGCGAAGGGGTCAAGGTAGGAGGCAAGAAGGTCGTGGTGATGGCCGGCCCCTGCGCTGTGGAGAACTACGAGCTTTTGCTTTCCATCGGCAGGAGCGTCAAGCGCTCCGGGGCTGCGGTGTTGCGGGGTGGGGCCTACAAGCCGAGAACCTCGCCCTACAGCTTTCAAGGTTTGGGAGAAGAGGGGCTCAAGTTCTTGGCCAACGCCAGCAAGAAGACCGGCATGCCGGTGATTACGGAGCTGATGGATGTTCGGGAGCTTGAGATCATTGAGCGCCACGCCGACATCATTCAGATCGGTGCACGCAACATACAGAACTTCGATCTCCTCAAAGAGGTCGGCCGCTCCAAGAAGCCGGTCCTCTTAAAGCGGGGCATGGCCTCCACCGTTAAGGACCTGCTGCTCTCGGCAGAGTACATCCTGCAGAACGGCAACTTCAATGTCATCCTCTGTGAGCGTGGCATCCGGACCTTTGAGACGGAGACCCGCTTCACTCAAGACATTGCTGCGATTGCGGCGATCAAGAACCTAAGCCACCTGCCGATCATTGTGGATCCGAGCCACGCCGCCGGCCGCTGGGGATTGGTTCCCTCGATGGCCAAGGCGGCGGTTGCCGCTGGTGCCGACGGGCTGTTGATCGAGGTGCACTCCAAGCCGGAGGAGGCCTTGTGTGATGGGCCTCAGGCGATGCTGCCGGATCGCTTCAACAAGCTCATGAAGGAGCTCAAGAAGATTGCCCGGGCCATCGGGCGGGAGCTATGAGGCCTTCCTTGTCATCCTCGCGAAAGCGAGGATCGGACGCTGTCCTCGACCTGATCGAGGATTCCCGTTTTCACGGGAATGACTTATGAGACCTCTGTTTAAGCAGATCACCATTGTTGGACCTGGCCTGATCGGCGGCTCCCTGGGGCTGGCGATCAAGAAGAAGGGATTGGCCCGCCGCATCGTGGGGGTTTCCCGGCGCACCTCTACCCTTCACCAGGCGCGCAAGCGGGGCGCCATTGATCGGGGCACCAAGCGGCTCTCCGAAGGGGTTGCCGGTTCCGAGCTTATTGTCCTGGCGACTCCTCCTGCATCGATTCCAAAGTTGGTGCGCGAGATTGTGCGCTCCACCCAGGGCCCCCTCTTGCTCACCGATGCCGCAAGCACCAAGGCATGGGTGACGCGTGAAGCGGAACGAATCTTGCCGAGGCGCATTCAGTTTGTGGGAGGCCATCCGATGGCCGGCTCAGAGCGTACGGGCGTCAAGGCTGCTGACCGCCGATTGTATGAAGGCTCCCTCTGCATTTTGACGAGAACGCATCGGACGCGGCCAGAAGCCCTTTCAGCCATCTCGCGGCTCTGGCGCGCAGTGGGCGCTGAGGTTGTGACATTAACGCCCCGGCAGCATGATGCGTGGGTCGCACAGATCAGCCACATTCCACACCTGGCTGCTGCGGCTCTGACGCTAGCACCCCAGACACCCGCCTTGAAGCTTGCTGCCAGCGGTTTTGCGAGCACGACACGTCTGGCATTGGGGGATCCGATCCTTTGGGAGGAGATCTGCCGGACCAACGCCAAGGAGATTACGCAGGGTCTCAATCGCTTGCTGAAGGAACTCAATGCTTTTAAGAAAAACCTTCGTTCCAGCCGGACAGGAACACTGCGCCGGCAGCTTGCCCAGGCACAGACCCGCCGCCTGAATCTTTAGAGGAGTTCAGTTTGATCATTACCATTGACGGCCCATCCGGGACCGGCAAATCCACCGCCGCAAAGAATCTTGCCAGACGATTGGGTTACCTCTATTTGGATACCGGTGCCATGTACCGGGCGATGGCGCTCAAGGCTCTGCAGCAGCAGATTCCACTGACAGACCGCAAACGCTTGACTGCCATGGCCAATCGCACCCGGATTCATTTCCGAAAAGACCGCGCCAGACGCTTAAAGCTCATCTTAGACGGCAACGATGTCACCCAAGCGATCCGCCGGCCCGAGGTTGCCCAGGTTGCCTCCTATGTGGCTGTGGTTCCGGGGCTGAGGCGGGCTCTCGTCCGCAAACAGAGGGCCATGGGGGTCAAGGGCAGGGTGGTGGTGGAAGGGCGGGATACCGGCACCGTGGTCTTCCCCGATGCCCCCATCAAGGTTTATCTGTGCGCCTCGCTTCCAGAACGGGCAAAGCGTAGGTATATGGAACTAAAGGAGTTAGGACATCGGATCTCCTTGCCTCAGGTGCTTCGAGAGGCCCGCTTGAGGGATCGGCGGGACAAGGAGAGACATGTCTCTCCCCTGCGGCCGGCCAAGGGGGCCATCCGGATTGATAATACTCGGTTGCAATCTCCCCAAGTCGTTGATAAAATATTTGCTTATGTCCGAACAGCAAGAAGAAGAAAAGATGCCCACTGAAGAACTGTCCCAACTCTACGACCAAAGCCTAGCTCAACTCCAAACAGGCCAACTCGTTAAGGGCAAGATCATCAAGATCATGTCCAGCGAAGTCATCGTGGATGTCGGCTACAAGTCTGAGGGATCCATCGCCTTGGAGGAGTTCGACAATGCCTCGGAGCTTAACGTCGGCGACGAGGTTGAGGTGCTCCTGGAGTCGGTTGAGAACGAGGAGGGTTTTGCGGTTCTTTCCAAGCGCAAGGCCGAGCGGGTCAAGGGCTGGGAGAAGCTTCTCACCGTTGCCAAAGAGGGAGATCTCTTAGACGGCCGGGTTGGCCGCAAAGTCAAAGGCGGACTCATGGTCGATGTCAGCGGTGTTGAGGCCTTCCTGCCTGCCTCTCAGGTTTTCCTCAGAGGTTTCGGCAACCTGGATGCTTTGGTGGGTCAAACAATCGGAGTGGTGATCATCAAGGTCCACAAGGGCCGCAAGAATTTGGTGGTCTCCCGCCGCGATGCCCTCATGAAGGAACGGGATCAAGCCCGCCAGAAGCTCTTGGAGGAGCTGGAGATCAGCCAGGTTCGCCAAGGGGTCGTCAAGAACATCACCGACTTCGGCGCCTTTATCAGCTTGGGTGGTGTGGACGGTTTGCTGCACATCACCGACATGAGCTGGGGCCGCGTGGGCCATCCTTCTGAGGTGGTCTCGGTAGGACAGAAGCTTGATATCATGATCTTGGGCTTCGACCGGGAGACCATGAAGATCTCTTTGGGGCTCAAGCAGTTGACGCCCAATCCCTGGGACAAGGTGGGAGACCGCTTCCCGGTGGGTTCCCGCGTCAAGGGCAAGGTGGTCAGCCTCATGCCCTACGGTGCTTTTGTGGAGATCGAGAAGGGGCTTGAAGGCCTGGTGCACATCTCAGAGTTCTCTTGGACGAAGCGTCCCTCACACCCCAACGAAATGGTTCAGGTGGGCAGCGAGGTCGAGTGCGTGGTCCTGTCGGTAGACCGAGAGAACCAAAAGATCTCACTTGGCTTCAAGCAGACCGAGGAGAATCCTTGGGAAGGCTTCCTGAGCGAGCATCCCGTCGGCTCCAAGATCACCGGCCGCGTTCAGCACATGACTGAGTACGGTGCCTTTGTGGAATTGGCAGAGGGAATCGAGGGGCTTATCCATGTCCAGGATCTTTCCTGGACGCGCCGCTACAATCATCCTTATGAGTGTCTCAAGAAGGGTCAAGAGCTGGAGGTTCAGATCATTTCTGCGGAGCCTGCAAACCGCAAGATTGGTTTAAGCCTCAAGGTCTTAAGCCCTGATCCCTGGTCAGAGATTGCCGGTAGATATCCTTCCGGCACCCTGGTGGAAGGGAAGATCACCAAGATCGCTCCCTTCGGAATCTTTATCGAGGTTGAGCAGGATCTTGACGGCTTGGCGCACCTGTCCGAACTTCCGGTCCGCATGCCGGCGAACTTGAAGCGCCCCGGCAGGCGCGGTGTTCGCGGGCAGCAGCCTGCTGAGGCCGAGGGGACAGAAAACCAGCCGGAGGCGATCACCGCCTTCCTCGAAACCCAATTCAAGGTGGGCGATCCGATCCAAGCCCGGGTTCTTCGGGTAGATCAAGAGCAGCGCCGGATCGCCTTGAGTCTTAAGCGGGTCTAGCTTTTCCATTGCCAGACCACGCCGTGGTCGACGCAATCACATGAAAACAACGCCTATCTCAGAGCAGCTCCCCTTGATCCAAAGGGGCCTTTCAGAGCTCATCTCCGAAGAAGAACTCAAGAAGAAACTGGCCAAGGGAAAACCCTTACGCGTTAAGGCCGGTTTTGATCCCACCGCCCCCAACCTTCACCTGGGCCACCTGGTCCTCTTTCGAAAGCTTGCCCACTTCCAGCAGCTCGGACACAAGGTCATCTTCTTAATCGGCGATTACACGGGGCTCGTGGGGGATCCCTCGGGCCGCCTGGAGGATCGGCCGGTCTTGAACGAAAGTCAAGTCAAGGCCAACGCCAAGACGTACACAGATCAGATTGGAAAGATCCTGGATGTCAAATCGCTCGAGATTCGCCCCAACAGCGAGTGGTTAAAGCCCCTGCGCTTGGCGGATTTGTTAACCATCGCCGGCAAACTCACCGTCCCGCGTCTGTTGGAGCGGGATGATTTTACAGAGCGCCTGAAATCCGGAGCTTCTCTCACCGTCGCCGAAGCGCTTTATCCCCTCTTGCAGGCGTACGACTCAGTGATCCTCAAGGCTGATGTGGAGCTGGGAGGAACCGATCAAAAGTTCAACCTGCTGATGGGCCGCCCCCTCCAGGAGCGCTACGGCCAGGAGCCGCAGGTGGTAGCGACCCTGCCTCTTTTGGAGGGGACCGATGGTGTGCAGAAGATGTCCAAGTCCCTGGGCAATGCCATCGGCATCACCGATCCTCCGGAGGAGCTCTACGGAAAGATCATGTCAATTCCGGATACCTTGATGCTTAAGTACTTTGAGCTCTTGACCGACGAAGATCTGAGCGCCGCCCAAGCCATGCACCCCATGGAGGCCAAGGGTCACTTGGCCAAGCTGCTGATCACGCAGTTCTACGATACCAAAGCTGCCCAAGCTGCCGAGGCGAAGTTCAGCACTGTCTTCCGCAAGCGGGAGCTCCCCGACGATATGCCGGTCTTCAAGGTTCCGGCTGCATCGATTAAAGGGGGCAAAGCCAGCCCCGCGGAAATACTGGCCCAATCCAAAATCGTTGCCTCCAAATCCGAAGCCCGGCGCCTGATCACTCAGGGCGGCGTAGATTTGGACGGCAAGAAGCTCACCGATCCCAATAGCTCGATTGCCGTCAAAACCGGCTCGGTCCTCAAGGTCGGCAAGCGCCACTTCCTCAAGCTCGTACTGTAAATCGTAATCTAACTTAGCTTATTTGTTTGAATTTCTAGGGGTTCTTCAGGTAAGCTTTTATTATCCCAATGGGTTTTCCATGAAGGCGAGCTCACTCCGCATAACTCTCATTCTTGCCTCGGCGCTCACCGCTTCTGCGAGTGCGGGAATTTCTCCTGCTGTGACCGTTCACCCTGAGTCCTTCGACTCGCCGCCCGTTCGTCCTGAGCTTGCCGAAGGACGCGGACGGCTTACTCAGGACAGGCCTGTCGAAGAGAGACAGGCTGCTGCCCCTACCCTCCGCCAGCAGACAGACCGCACCGGCCTTGAAGAGGCCTTAGCTTCAGGGGACCCCAACCGCGTGGTGGGATTGGTCAAAGAGGCCCTCTCCGGTTTTGTTCAATCCGACCAGCCTCCAGTCGATCTCTCGGCCTCCACCGGCCAGGAGGAGGGGGGTCTAGGCGAGGATGAAATCCGGGAAATGGTAGAACGGGACTGGGGCCCATGGGGTCTGCGCCGCCGGGCACGCGAGAAGCGCAGGCGGGCCGTCGGCATTCCCAAGATCCAGGCACGGCAAACCGCGCAGGAGGTTTTGTCCGCTGCCCCCGTCATCATTCCTGATCCATCGCCTCCCCAGAGAAGATTTCCTGACTTCGCCTTTAGCGGCCGTCAATGGGTCAAGGCTGTCGAGACGGGGGCGGGAGTGCTTTTTGAGACAGGGATCGCCCAGATTCCCATGGGGTCCGGAGAGATCATCCTGCTGCTCAGAGGAAGGAGGAAAGCCCCCTACCTGCTGATCGATATGCTGGCTAGGCCGGATCCCGCAGCACCCGACCACGTCTATCTGGGACGCCTCGATCTCCATCTCTCCCTGGGGGAGAAGGCCTGCTGGGCCGCCTCGGCCCTGCCGCATGGCGGCGAGCCGTTCGACCGAGAGGAGGCGGCCGGCTATGTGGCGGAGCAGAGCATCGACCATACAAGCGCGCTGAGCATGTTTCGGCGGTCACGTGCGGCCGGGGAAGAGACCGACGGCGCCCTCCGAGCTCTCTATGTGGATCATGACATGGTTTGGAACCTTGGAATGAGCAGTGACGACGCTCGAACCGCGCTCGCTTTAGCTGCGGTGGAAGTGCTTCGCTACCTGGAAGCAAGTGTTTTGGGGGCTGACCTGCGCTACCTGGAGAACGGCTACTTCTCCGGTTTGGGGGTTTCGCCGGTTCAAGCGGAGGTGTCGGCAGAGGCGACCTGGTATCCTCTGGAGCCGGTCCGATGGGCCTTGCGGGAGCATTTCCTGGGAGTGGTCCGCTTGGATGGGCAGGCGTGGTTCTTGCGCCTTGAGCAGAGCACCCTCGACCTGCGCCAAGACCGTCTGGTTGAAATCCAGCTCGAAGGGGGCAAGGCCGTCCTGCTCTTAAGAGATACCGGGGATGTCGCGCTCTTTGATCTCTTCATTCATCGAGGAGAGGAGCCTCCCTATTTTGTCGGCAAGATGGATATTACGTTGAATGACGAAAGAGACTTTCTCATCGCTCGCGATGCCGGCCCCTCCGCCCCCTTCCTCCGAAGAGCGAACGCATACATTGCGCAGCACGGCCTTCACGCGGAAGCTGGCGAGATGCTCTCTCGCATCCGCTCCGAGCGACCTCACCAGGCGCTTTGGGTTGATGGGGATGCCACCCAGGAGCTGCGGCTGACGCGGTCTGTGGTGCGGGACGCCCTCCTCTTCGCCGTTCTCCAGACGCTGCATGATGCTGGGCAGACGCGGTGGGGAATCGACCTCGACGCTCACAACCTTAGCCTGGATTACCGCCGGTTCCTCGAGCGGGATGGCGACAGCGGTCTCCATGTGGTGGATATTTGGAGGAGCCGGGAGATTCTGCGAAAGGAATTGATCCGCTCCTCCATCCGTTTTGACCGGCAGTCCTGGGTGAGCGAGACAACCGACAGGGGCGGGATGCTGTGGCGCGACGGCATGACCGCCGTTCCGATACACGGCGGAACGATGATCCTTTTTTTGCGACGCTCTTTCAACGACCAGATCCTTCTACTGGACATGCTGCTGAGGCTTGCCGCAAGAGGAGAGCACAGCTACGTGGGGGGAATAGACCTCTTCTTCGATGACGACGCCGAGGCGTACGTCGCTCGAAGCTCCGGCTCCTGGTGCCGGTTTAGCGAAATCGCTTCGGAGTATCTGGATGGGGAACGGATTCTTGCCATCGGGCGGTCCAGCATGTTTGAGGCGCTCCGGTACGATCCCAATACCGAAGGCGCTGTCTTCATCAACCCAGAGGTCCGGCATTTTAACTTGTCCCCGGACCGCATGGAGGATGCCATCGCCTTGGCCCTTCTCGCCGCCCTCCCCGAGGATCAACGCAAGGTGGGGGTCCATTCCGGTTATGACAACGGGCGGTTGCTTTTTGTGGGTCGAGAAACCGCGGCGGTATACGAACAGCCATGGGGTCCTGGGACAGGGGACATCCATCTCTACGACAGAGATTCTTTCCGGGATGGCATCGAGCAGCGCTTTCTGAGTGCCGCCGGCCTGGAGGAGGGGATCCCCAAGGATGAACTCGCACAAAGGATCCTGGATGCCCCTTCGGCCGAAAAACTCTGGCTGCCTCATCCTATTAGCAAGCTGGTTGAGGTAAGCGATTACCGGACACGGCGCGATGGGCTTCAGGGGATGATCAACTACCTTGCCGAGAGAACAAGGAGCAATGTTTTCTGGCTGGGTCAAGACGGAAGCGAGCTTACTGTTTTGCTGAATCCGCCTGTCCGTTCAAAGCGCGCGCCATCCCTTCTCAGATCCGCTGCGCCGCCCCTGCTGCTGGTTCGAGAGCCTGCGAAAAGCCTCTTTCCTTATACCCGCGAGAGAGATCGTATTATCTTAAGCAATCTCAAATCTCCGGAGGATTGGCTGGAGGTAGGGGTTCAGGAAGTTAGGGACAGCGACTACATTATGCTTACATTTCGCTTTGCCAACACCATTTTGGTCTACAGCAGAGACAGGTGGGAGGAGATTTGGAAAGAGGTTGAGCGGGCAGGCGGGATTAAGACCGAGCAAGGCCGCCAGATTCTGATTCAGCGGCGGGGAAAAACAGAGAGGGTTTGGTTGAGGCGCGGCGGGCGCTCTCGCCGCGCCCAATGGGTTGTTTTTGATACCTCCGGGGATCATTCGACTTGGCGCCAAGTCGCGTGGATCAAGCCGGTACACTCCAGATCGTCCCAAGCGGAGCTTCATTTCCGGATTCCGGAAAGTGTCAAGCTTGAGCATGAATCTTACGCCGGCCAGGAGGAGGGCAAGCTTGAACAGGATATCGAAGAGGTTTTACAGCTCAGCCGCGAACGCTTCTTGAAACCTTTATTTAGCTGGGGTCCCATTATTCGTCACCCCGAGACCAGAATTGAGGTGGGGCTTGGCGAGACAGAGCTGGCAGGGATCCTCTTGGAACATCCCGCTTTGGTTTTGGTGTCTGATCGCGACTTAGATGCCTTTGGCGAGGAGCGACTGGGTTGGGAGTGCGCAGAGTGGACTCGGCAGGTCAGGAAGGATTTGGTCGCACGAGGATACAGGCCGAAAGTTGTTAACCTTAAGAATGCGTTTTGGGGAGAACATTACGGGGTTCAGGTTCGTGGGCAGGTGCTTGCGCCGGAGCTTGCCTTTGATTCATCTGATCCCGAAGTGGAGATTACGGAGGTTATTCCTGCTAAGGAGTTTGAAAGAAGCTTCGCGGCGCCCGACCTCCCACTGCAGGGGATGACTTTTCGCCCATGGGGATGGATTGAAGAGGAAGCCGTTGAAATTGCGCTCTTGGGAAGGGTCGGCTTCTATCGCCAAAGCGACGATTTTCTCCCGTTTCTATTGGACTTTTATCCTGACGATAAACTGGCTATCCACTACAAGGGTCGTCTCGTCAGAGATGGGATTTCGGTTCGAGAGACGGAGGCGGTCCTCCGCTTTCCGCTGGGGGAATTGCCTGCGTTAAGATCCCGGCTGCAAGAAGATAGCCCTGAACATGCAGCGGAGCTTCTAGATATACAGGCGGCGCTGAAGCCTTTAGGCAGCGCAGCCGATAGCGGCATTGCCAGCCGTGAACAGGAGTTGCTTGAGAAAGCCATGGTGGAAAATGCAGACCTCGCCTACCACATTCTGACCAAGCTTCCAGATGAACTGGTTTCTGCAGCCGCCGGCCAGGAGGAGGGGATCCCCAAGGATGAACTTGCACAAAGGATCCTGGATGCACCTTCGGCCACAAGGGTTTGGCTGCCTCGCCCCATCAGAAAGTGGTTGCCGATCCAGAAGTACCGCAACAACCTCCGAGGGCTTCAGGGGATGATCCACCACTTGGCTGGCACGACCGGGCATCGAGAGTTCTGGCTGGAGCAAGAGGGGGGTGACCTGACTGTCCGGTTAGATCTGCCTGTCCGACAAGTTCATGAGCGAGTCCATGTGCTTTCTAGCACACCACCCCTTCTACTTGTTGGGGAGCCCACAAAGGATCTTTTCCCTAGTGCCCGCGAGCGCGATCGCTTCTTCCTGAGGCATTTCAATACTCGCGGGGATTACCTGGAGATCAATGTTGAGGGAGTGAGAGGTGGCGGCCACGTGGTACTTGCTTTCCGTGCGGCTGACACCCTTTTGGTCAACCGCAGCGATCTATGGGGGGAAATTTGGGAAAGCGTTGAGGAGGCGGGGGGGATTAAGAGCGCGGAGGGCCGCCAGATCCTACTTGATATACGGGGCAAATCAGAAGAGATGTGGTTGGTGCGCCCCGGGCATGTACGCAAGACCGAATGGGTTGTTTTTGATACCTCCGGGGCTTATTCGGATTGGCGACAAATTGCGCGGGTTTATCCGCTAAGAGTCAGACCGCCGTACCTCGATATCCATTTTCAAATTCCACAGAGCGTTTGGTTGGAGCATAAACCCTATGCCGGCCAGGAGGAGGGCGAGCTTGAAGCTGCCCGGGAGCGCATCGATGAAGCCCTGGCAACCTTAACGGCAGATCGTTCGCGGTCTTCGCCCAAGGATGGCGAAACCACTTCCTCAGCCGGTTTCGCCGGCTCTCGTCGGTCGCTTGCCTTTCAGGTGATCGGGGAGAGTGTTAGCCGGCAGTACCCAGCGGTAGAGCTATTGGATCGAATCGGACCGCTTCAGCATGTGAAACTCGATCCGGGCGGGGCGTTGTCTGATCTGTTGGCTGAGCAGTTGGCCAGGAAAGGCAGCAATCTGGGTGCAGTCTACTACGGATCAGAGCGGGAACTTCGCAACTTCGGTGGGTATGCCAGAGAACGGGGACTCTCAGTTAAAGAACCCAACAGGCGAGACTGGCGGTTAAGTTTCGAGCTGCTGCTGGGTGGGATCCTACAAAACCTGACCGGTCGCACACAGCGGGAGATCGAGAGCCAGATTAACTTCCCGCAGCTTGTGAAGGATCTGAAGCTGTTGGGGGATGCGTAAGACCTAACATCGGTACCGGGTACACTTTTCAACAGGCAAGTGTACCCGGTACCTAAGATTACGCTGGTGGTGGCTGGGGGGGCGGCTGAGGCGCTGATCCTGATTCCCCTCGGGCTTCGGCCCCTCTGTCGGCACCCCGCTGGTCCACGACAAAACAGGATTTACCCCCGCCCTTAGAAGCAAGCTTAGCCTTCTTCTTGATTTCGGCGCAGATGTTGGTGATTTCAGCGTAGGAGGTCAGCTCTCTGCGTGCGTTGGTGACGCCGGCTAAGGAAATCGTCATGATCGGGAACTGCTTGACGTTTCCCTCCCGGTCCTTGGACATGATGAAGCCCTGTTTTTGATCCTCCTCGGAGTAGAACTGCCTCACCCGCTTGTCAAACTCATCGCAGATGTGCTGGGTCACGGGCTCTGATTTTTCCGGGACGGTCAGCAGGAAGAAGTCATCCCCTCCCTCATGGCCTAGGAAGTCATCGGACGCCCCCTTGCGCATGGACTCCCGCATGATGGCGGCGGTCAGCTTGATCGCTTTGTCGCCGGCGCCTATGCCGTACTTGTCGTTAAAGGCCTTGAAGTTATCGAGGTCTGAGTAGACTGCCACAAACTTTTTCTTGGCTTTAAGGCGCTTCTCGATGGCCTCATGGATCATGTTGTTGCCGGGCAGCCGGGTCAGGGGGTTGGCATTCTCGGCCCGCTGCTTCATCTGGACCAAGGCGGTGGTCATGCCGTTGAAAGTCTCAGCCAGGTCTCCCAGCTCATCCTCGGTCTCCACCTCGACCTTTCGCCCGAGATTTCCTGCGGCGATGTCCTGAGTGGCTTCGTCTAAATCTCGGATAGGGCCCAGGATGGACTTGATCAGCAGCAGGCACAGCGGAACCACCAGAACCAGAAGCCCCACCGCCACCAGCAGGACTGAGCCGCCTGCCTGACGGATGGCCTCCCCCATGTTCCCCAGGGAATACCGGAAGACCCCCACGTATTGCGGGACATCATCCAGTGTAATGGGGGCAAAGAAGATGATCTCGCCCGGCTCCACCTCTGCCCGGAACCAGTTCTTGGGGCTGTACGACTGGCTGGCGATCTCAGCATACCGGCTCTCCGAGCTCGAAAGGTATGTGCCGACCATGTAAGAACGGGTTGAGGCCACCACCTTGCCGTTGGGATTAGCCACCATGACATCCTCAGCCAGGTCCCCCTCCTCGAGCAGGGGGATGAGTCTCTGAAAGGCTTTTTGCGGATCTCCGGCCCGCACGGTGGACAGAAGCGTCCGTTCAAAGGCCCCCTTGGCGGCAAAGGTTCCGACGCGGGCACGGTACTGGTTGTTCTCGGTGATGACGTTGAGCTGTCGGGTGATGAGAAGGGTGGTGAAGGCGGCAATAAGAAAGATGGCAAAGAGGGAAATCAGCGTGATGATCCTGAAGCGTAACGTCAACTGAAAAGGCATTGGCACTCCTCCAGAGGAGAAGCTTACCACAACCGCTTCAGTTTAAGCCACCAAAAGGTGGCCATGTAAGGGAGTCCCGTCGCCAGGCGGGGCAGGGTTGTTTGAGGCGTCAAGCGGCCGGCTGTTCCCCCTTGAGCCTCAGGAGGGTTTCAACCTTATCGGTGATGGTTTCCTTGTCGAACGGTTTGGTGGCGTAGTCGCTGGCCCCTCGCTTGATGGCCTGGACAGCGACATCGCTGGACTCGTATCCAGAGATGATGAGGACCTTGAGATGCGGCATGGCCCGCTTGATGGGGATGAGGGCATCCAGGCCGCTCAAGTGCGGCATCTTGATGTCCATGATCAACAGGTCCGGATCCAGCTGCTGGGCCTGTTCCAGCGCTTCGCGGCCGTTTCTGGCGTAGAAGAGTTCGTAGGTTTCATCCAGAATAAGTTTGAGTGACTCTCGCACGCCGGTTTCATCATCGCAGATCAATAGCCTTGCCTTCTTCATCATCAACCTCCTGTTACAGCGCTACTGGGCTTGTTACTGAGATGAGTTTTGCCGGGGCATCTCCGGTGTTTTGGAACCGGTGGGGTTGAGAGGCGTTAAAGTACAAGGTGCCCCCCTTCTTCAGGGAGAAGCTTGCTTGCCCCACCTCGATCTCTACTGCGCCCTCCAGGCCGAAGATCCACCGCTCGGTTCCTTTGGGGTACTGCTCGAAGGCGGTGAGGCTGCCTGCCTCCAGGAGAACGAGTTGTGGGAGCATCTGTTTTCGGGCTACCTGACGCGTCAGCAGGATGGCCGAGGCCTTCTCATCATAGGTGAAGGTCTCTGCCTCAGGAGATTCCGGTTCAATGAGGACGGTTTCCTGTTCGGGTTCTTCCAGATCCCGGTACAGCTCTGTAAGGGAAAGATTAAGGGCTTGAGCTATTCTTTGGTGGGTGCGGAAGGTGCCGGATCCCTTGCTGTTTTCGATCCGGCTTAAGGTTGCTAGGGCAACCCCGCTTTTGGCAGCCAGCTGCTCAAGGCTTAAGCTGCGCTCTTTGCGCAGCGCCCGAATGCGATACCCCAATTCCACTGGAATGTCAGACTTCTCTGTGCCTTCCATTAATTGAAAATGTACCATATAAATAGGAAGGAGTCAAGCCACAATAGGAATTATCCACTGCAAATGCAGGCGTAGCATATTATCAAAAACGGAAGGATTATATTGACAAAAATGGAAATATCAGGTATGCTTGAGGGGATGGAGGAGTTTGGGATGGACAAAAAGAAGCTGATTCAGCTGTTTCAAGATGGCATGGCCTACCCACCTGGAAAACATCACTTCTGGATCTCCCGCTGCTTTGAAATCACCGTGCGCCATGACGAGGGGGTGGAGCTCAACGAATACGAGAGCTTTGCCGCCCGAACGCGCGTCTGTGCCCCCTTCCGGAGGGCTTCTGACAAGGAAGGCCAGGGGCAGATGTTCCATGTGGGCCGGACCCTCTTGCTCAAGGATGGACGGGTGATTGAAGAGGGGGGTGCCGGGTGGGGTGCTGCCTAAAATAGCTTGACATTGATAACCCCAAGTGTTACAACTATCGACAGCTTAAGGACGGTCGAGAGGCTGTTTCGTAAGCCTAAGCTCCTGTTGCAGAAAGGAGAGCTGTCTCATCTTGAGACAAGTCTTTGACAGCACTTAAAACCTAAGACAAGGGTTTGAGGAGGATTCCTCCCGCGGGTTTCGCGCGGGTGAGGGCGTCGTCTTCGACGCCCTTGTTGTTTCTCTAGGGCTTGCGCTCTTTGACAACTGAATCAGAAATAAGGCTCCGTTATAGCCATAACGGAGACCTCGTCCGTGAGACAAATTCCTGAGTGGATGTAGTCTCAAACAGAGACTTGGTCAAACCTCTTTGAACTTTTATGGAGAGTTTGATCCTGGCTCAGAGCGAACGCTGGCGGCGTGGTTTAGGCATGCAAGTCGAGCGAGTTTGTTAGAACTGAAGTCCAACTGGAGGCTTTCGGGCCGAAGGGAGGATGGATGATTTAACGGCTAGCGGCAAACGGGTGAGTAACACGTGGGAAATCTGCCCTTGAGCGGGGAACAACATTCCGAAAGGAATGCTAATACCGCATGAGCTCACAGCTTCGATGGAAGCAGTGGGAAAAGCCGGGGACCGTAAGGCCTGGCACTCGAGGATGATCCCGCGTCCCATCAGCTTGTTGGTGAGGTAATGGCTTACCAAGGCTACGACGGGTAGCTGGCCTGAGAGGGTGGTCAGCCACACTGGGAC
>CAZQXN010000017.1:0-42089 GCA_964597545.1 uncultured Planctomycetia bacterium
ACCGCTTCTGCACACTACGACTTTCGGCGGCAACCCACTAGCGTGTCAAGCGGCTCTTGCAACAATTCGGATAATCCTAAGAGAGAAGCTCGCCGAGAGAGCAAAATCGCTAGGAAAGTTATTTCTCGATGAGCTGGAAAAGACGCGACGACATTTCCCGCGCGTGATTGCCTCTGTGCGTGGCAAGGGATTGCTCATTGGAATAGAGCTGCACAAAGAGAGTTCTGGACTTGCTATCTTCCCAGAGATGATCAAAGGTGGTGTAATTGCAGCTTTCACGCTCAACAATCCTAAAGTGATTCGCATTGAACCTCCATTGATAATTACGGAATCACAGACTATGGAAGTAGTTAGCGTATTTGAGCATGCGACAAAGAAAGCTGACGGCTTAAGAGGAAAAGCGCTTTCGACAGCACTCAATGTGGGGCGCATTTCCGGTTTGGTTGGCACGCTGTGAAGACGCCTGCAGGTAAAGATGAGTACAATCACGGTTAAAACAAAGGTGCCAGAGAACCCTTCCCGCGTCTATTCAGTCGTAGGGAATATGGAGAATTTCCCCTCTTTTATGACAAAAATCAAATCTCTTAAGGTTATTTGGAAAATCCCACCAAATCGACAAATTTCGGCGTGGGAAGTCGACATTGGGGGAGTTCATCTCCACTGGAAAGAAGAAGATACTTTTATCGAATCAGAGCATCTTATCTCATTCAGAATGCTTGAAGGGGATTTCGCCTCTTTTTCGGGAAGGTGGATAGTAGAACCTCATGAAAAGAACACAACTCTAATACTCGAAGCCACATTCGATTGGGGCATTCCTATCTTAGGAAAATTCGCAGGAAAAGCATTGGAAAGTAAGGCGACAGCTTATTTGCGGGGGATGCTTTTTGGCATCCGCCAACACTTGAACATCGATGGACGTACTTAATGTCTGATTTCGCTGTCATTATTCATCCTGTTAATGAACATCTCATAGGGGTTTTCGACTCTGGCACAACCACCAAGCGAACCCCGGTTCTCAAGAAAATCCTCGAACTAACGCCACCCTTCTATGCTTGCAAAATTGAGGGCACGCGTTCGCTTATAGGAAAAAGAATAGAGGGACATTTCGTCATGTGCCCCCTTCTTCCAGACCAAATTCTGAATCACGATCCTGATTTCGTACTCAAGCGCGTCATTCAAGCTGCTAAAATCGCTGAGGGATTAAGCATAAAGATCCTAGGTTTGGCAGCTTATGCATCGCTTGTTGGCCGTCGAGGAACTTTGATTGCTAAGCAAATTGGGATACCCCTTACTACAGGAACAGCGTACACTATTGCCACAGCGATCGAAGCTACCTTTAAGGGCGCCGATGAGTTAAACCTAGATGTAAAACGTTGTCACGCTACCGTCATCGGAGCCACCGGAACAATTGGTGGAACTTGTTCCGCCATATTGGCTAATCGGGTAAAAAGCTTAACGCTGGTGGGACGGAATAAACAACGTTTGAGCGACTTAGCCATCTTTCTTAAGTCGCGTTTTCAAACGTACATAGAAACCTCTTCCGACATCAATGCTTCTTTGTCGCAAGCAGATATTGCTGTTTGCTGCACTAATACGCCCAGCATATTAATAGATCTGGGCTGCCTTCCTCCCGGTTCTATCATTTGTGATGTATCCCAACCAAAAAACATTAGCCAAAATGATGCTAAGCGTAGGCAAGATATACTGGTCATCGACGGAGGCGTGGTTCGTCCACCTGGACCAGTTAATTTTAACTTCAACTTTGGGCTGCCAAATGGGCTAGCTTTCGCCTGCATTGCAGAAACAATGATTCTTGCTCTCGAGGAACGCTACGAGTCATTTTCCTTGGGGGGCAACGTCTCCCTGTCAAAAGTAATGCATATTGCACGCTTGGCGAAAAAACATGGATTTCAGGTCGCTGAATTGCGCGCATTCGGTAATTTGGTTACGCCGCAACAGATCGCTAACGTCCAACGTGCAGTAGCTGTGGCCGGAAAACTGAGGGCATCCCAAACAACTCGAATCGGCGACAGGAGATAGCGCAGGATGCAGTGGTACCCTCTTTCAACCCTCGTAACGGGAGGAGTCTGCTTACTGCTCGCTATTTTTGTGTTCCTGAAGGGGAAAAATAACGCAGTAAATGTACTTTTTTCCCTCTTCACTTTTACTATCGCAGCGTGGTGTTTTGGGGCATACGTTGTCAATGTGGCCACGTCACCAAGCGTTGCGTTACGCTGGGTGAGAATTTTCCATATAGCTGCTGTATTCCCCCCTCCCCTATCCATAGACTTGCTGTATGCAGTTACTGGTCGCGACCGACGTTCCATCCGTTGGGTATATCTCCCTTCGATAGCTTTCTTGTTTCTAGCATTTAACCCACAATTCATCTCGGGAGTAGCTCAAGCACCCTACATTGGATATTCCTTCGATACGGGTTCCGCATATATTCCATTCATCATATTCTTCTTCTCGTCTACGCTATATGGACTTTGGGTGATTTATCAAGGATACAGGACATCGGCGGGACACAAACAATATCAGCTTCGCTATTTTCTCTGTGCTTTTATGGTAATTTTTGCAGGTAGCATAATCTACTTCCTCTTGAGTATTAGTAGCAAATTATCTATTCCTCCATTAGACAATCTTTTCGTTGTCCTGTTTGTATCCATCATCGCCTACGCCATCATCCGCCATCGCCTCATGGACATTAATCTCGCCATTACCCGAACAGCTGTTTTTATGGTGGTTTATGCTGCAGTTCTAGGCCTTCCTCTTCTCGCTGCTCTCTCCTGGGAAATTCAACTTGAAAACCTTTTAGGTAATCGCTGGTGGGCTTGGCTCTTGATAGTTTATGCAGCCTTGGCAACTGCGGCACACTACACAAACTCATTCTTTCAAAAACGTGCTGAAGACCGACTACTAGCAGAGCAGCGCAGATACCAGTCTGTTCTACGTCAAGCCTCCCAGGGAATGACACTTATTAAGGAGCTGGATAAACTTCTCAAACTCATCGTTCACCTGCTCACTCGCAAAGTTCGCATCCAACACGCAGCAATCTATCTCTGGGACAGCCATGCAAAACGGTTTTCGCTTCGAGCCTCCCGACAATGGGGGGGCGGTCAAGCCCCACCCCTCTCCAGAGACAACCCACTGATAGAGTTCCTGCATTGGCATAGATCTGCTCTGGTTACTGAAGAGCTCCAGTTGCAGATTCAAAGCGGGGCAAAAGAGCTCCAACCGGTGGTATCCTCTCTGAAAGACCTGGGCGCATCGGTCCTTGTGCCTAGTTTTGTGGAAGACCACTGCGTGGGTATTTTGATTCTGGGAGAAAAACTCTCCGGGGCACTGTATACACAGGATGACCTGCAGGTGTTCCAGGTGCTGGCATCACAGGCAGCGCTGGCCATTGAGAACGCACAGTTCTATGAGGAGCTTAGGCGCACGCAGGCCGACCTCTTCCAGACCGGAAAAATGGCCTCCTTGGGTCATATGGCAGGGGGGATGAGCCACCAGATCAACAACCGTTTCCATGTGCTGACCATCCTAGCAGGCACAATGAAATCCGTCTTACAAGGCCAGGACCCTGCCACCATGGACAAGGAGCAACTCAAGCGCTTCTGGGATAAGACCATTGAGACCCTCTCCAAGGTGGAGGATAACTCCTTGAGGGGCGGTGACATTGTAAAAACCCTTCTTAAATTCTCCCGTCCGTCCGGGGAGTATAAGGCAGTGTTGCTACCTCAGGTGGTAGATACTGCCTTGGAGGTGGTGCAGTTTAGGGTGAACATGAGCCTATTTGACCTGGAGAAAGAACTGCCGGAAGATCTGCCGGCTATCCGGGGAGATCTTAATCAATTGGCAGACTGTTGTTTCAATTTGATCTCCAACGCTTTTGACGCCATGCAGAAGAAGGCAGAGCTTATCGAAGGAAAGCAACTCCCCCCTGGCCTTAAAGACCCAACTCCGTATCGAGGGAAGATTCGCATCCGAGCATTTGTGGCCAAAAGAAAGGTCGAAAAACCCTCTATTATCGTGGAGTTGACCGATAATGGTGTGGGGATGACCCAGCAGGACCTGGAAAATCTCTTTGTGCCCTTCTTTACTACCAAGGCAACCGCCAAGAAGGGGACCGGGCTTGGGCTTTATATCATCCAGCGGATCATGGAGCAGCACGGGGGCGCTATTGATACAAAATCTGAATATGGCGTTGGAACAACCTTTATCCTGAAGATTCCAATCTATCAAGAAACTGAAACATCTCAAGAAACATCAAGGAGCGCAAGTAGACAGAGCAAGAAGACGCTCGAAAAGCGCCCTGTCAACAAAGGAGAGGGATCGACTGCAGCCTAAGGAGGACCCATTCTATGTCTAGCATACTTGTTGTCGACGACGAACCGGATATCTTAGAGACTACGCGGTGGGCCTTTGAGGCTGCCGGGTACGAGGTGCTGACCGCCACCACTGGGGAGGAAGCCCTTGAGCAGGTCCAAACATCCCATCCCCAGGTGATGCTAATCGACTTTAAGCTCCCAAAGATGAACGGAGTGGAGTTCTTAGAAGAGGCCAAGGCGGTAGAGCCGAAAGCCACGGCAGTAATGATCACCGGCATGACGCACCAACCAGAGATCCTGGAGACTCAATGCAAGCGGCTGGGTGTGCGGCAGCTGCTTCACAAACCCCTTCAGATGGACAAGGTGCTCAAGATTGTCCGGGAGGCGCTCGATGGTTGATGTTCTGATCATTGATGATGAGCTGGAGGTCATTGATCACTTGAAGGATTTCTTTGATCTAGGGGGCTTTAAGACGGCTACCGCTGCCACCGGCGAGGAGGGGCTTAAGCTCATGGATCAGGAAAAGCCAACCCTCGTGCTCTTAGATATGAAGCTTGGCGCCGGCATCAGCGGGATGGAGGTTTTGCGGCAAGCAAAGCAGAACAAGAGTGATTCCCAAATTGTTGTTCTCACCGCTGTGGATGATCAGAACATAGCTTCCTTGTCTATTGGGCTGGGGGCGATCGACTACATCACCAAACCCTTCAAGGTGATGGATCTAGAGAAGATCGTGCTGAGCCGGTTGAAGATGGGTGGGAAGGCTAAGACCTAAAGCAAGCACCAAACCTAAGAGCGGTACCGGGTACCTAATGCAGAAATCGGTACCTGGTACCAAGAGCAAATACCAAACCTAAGAGCGGTACCGGGTACCAAGAACAAGGTACCAACCCCTTAAAACCTAAGAGCGGTACCGGGTACAACAAGTGTACCCGGTACCAAAAGCAAAGACCAACCCCACAAATCGGTACCGGGTACTAAGAGCAAATACCAAACCTAAGAGCGGTACCGGGTACAACAAGTGTACCCGGTACCAAAAGCAAAGACCAACCCCACAAAGCGGTACCCGGTACCAAAAGCAAAGACCAACCCCACAAATCGGTACCCGGTACCAGAATCACGGTACCAAGATCAAAAATACTCCCGGACTAAGTGGCGGAGGCGGTCTACCCCTTTGAGCCACGGAGGAAGGGGCCAAGGACGGGCAGCGGTTAAGCGCTTCTGCTTGCCGTGACGCAAGAGCCCCACTGCAGTGGTGTGGTGGGTCTTCAAAGCAAGGCCGGGATGAAGTTCTATCTCCCGGATGGTCCCCAAACGCACCGGAAGATTCAAGATCCCCTCAGCCAGCTCCAAGAAACCGTCCAACCGGCTTAACCCCCCCACCATAACAATCCCAGAGGTGGAATCAAAGTAGGTCGCACTGGCGGACAACCGCTTCTGGATCTTGGTTAAGAACTCCTTGAGCCGCCCTCCCAGAAGATCCAGCACCTCGCCCTGCGTGAAGTCCCGGGTAAGAGAACCCCCCTTCACCTGGAGCTTGCCAGAAGCTCTTTCAGGGCGGACTTCGAGAGAGCGGAGTTGGCCTAAGAGTTGCTCTACTGAAATCTTGGAAAGTTTCAGGGAACGGGCGAGGCCCTCGATCAAGTCGTCTGTGCCCCAAGGGAAGAGGAAGGTCTCCCGGACGATGCCGTCAGCAAAGAGGAGGGCCTGGGTCTCAAAATCCCCTATGCGGATCAGGATGACCCCGAGGTCCCGGTCAAGGGGCGAGAGGACTGCATCTGCTGCAGCCAAGCCTGGGAGAATGAAGCCCTCCACCTCAAGCCCTGAGCGGTTAAGTACTCGAACCAAGTTTTGGGCTGAGAGATTTAAGACCGTGACTAAATGGAGCTCTGAGGTGAGTTTTTTGCCGGAGAGCCCCACTGGATTCTTGACCCCGGATTGGTCATCTACGGCAAAACCCCGTTCAAAGGCATGAAGGATCTGCCTGTCGTAATCAACAGAGAGTGTGCGGCAGGAGCTGACTGCCTTTTCCACATCCTGCATGGAGATGCCGTGCCCTGGGTCCGGCACCGGAATGGAGGCGTTGGCATTGTAGCTTCTGAGGTGGTTGCTTGGGAATGCAGTCAGGACTGAAGTCACCTTGGCTGAGAGCGTTTGCTCTGCCTGGCGGATCAAGCGGGCCACCGCATCAGCGCACTCAATGGGATCGCTGATCACCCCTTTTTGAATGCCCTGGGCTGGGATGGATTCGACCGCCTGAACCAGAAGCTGATGGCGCTCTTGGGGCTGGCCTACCGCTACAGTAAATTGACGGGCACCCAGCTCCAGGCCAGCCAGGAGCTTGGGCTTCACCGCAGGCCCCCGATGGCGGGATCTTCAAAGCGCAGATCAATGTACCGAGCGAGGGTCAAAAGCTCTGGCCGGGCAGAGAGAAGCTCGCCCAATTGATGCCAGCCATTCCAGAGATTTTCGATGGAAAAACGGATCTCAAGACCTGAATCGAGGGTGAGGAACAGCTCTTTAGAACCAACCTTAAGGCGCCGGGCAGAGTGACCGGCCAACCCGCTTTGGCTTTGCAGAGTGGAGAGGAGTTTTGCCGCGGGGAGGAAGGTGTCAATCAAGATCGATTCCCCGATCTCAAAACGCCCCGTGAGCCCCTTTAGAGTGAGGAGCGGCAGGTAGGACGACGGCCCCTGAGCTTTGCCCACCACGGTACCGTCCTGGCTGACGGGGTACCAGCGGCGCCCTGAACGCACCAGAGCCAGCGCTTCCCTTTTTCGGAGAGTTGCCACCACACGGTTCGGAAGAACACGCCGTACCGCCTGGATTTCATCGGCAGGATACTCCTTTCGTAAGTTTTGATGGATGGCCGTCAAATCTACGTTAAAGATGGAGGTGGGTGTTGGAAAGCTAAACCGCTCGGGGCTGGCGGTGGACGTTCCCAGCCAAACCACCTCGACCTGAGCCACATGAAAAGCAGGACAAGCTCGGAATCGATGTACCAGTCCTTGGAAGGCAAAGAGCAAGGCGATGCCTGAGAGGAGGCTCACGCTTAAGAAGATGGCTTTACGCCCCTGCCCTGGGTTGTGGATCATCAAGGGGACAGACACCTTTTTGTTCCTCCTTTGGGCGGCCTGGACAAAAAGGAGTCAGTCCCCTTACGCTCAAAGGCGGAGTTGAGCATCCGCCGGACAAGCTCTGGAAAGCCAATGCCAACCGCAGCCGCTGCCTTGGGCAGGAGACTCGTCTCGGTCATCCCGGGAATGGGATTGAGCTCCAGGAGGACCGGCCCTCGGTTTTGCGAGAGGATCATGTCAACCCTGGAGAAGACATGGCAGCCCAACGCCTCATGGGCAAAGCGGGCCATCTCCTGGCAGATGCGGGTGCTTTTGCTGGGCAGGGGTGCCGGCACCCGGTATTCGGTCATCCCTGGGGTGTACTTGGCCTCAAAGTCATAGAAACGGTTCTTGGGGACAATCTGGATAACTGGAAGGGGTTTGTCTCCGAGAATCCCCACGGTCAGCTCCAGCCCCTCCAGGTACTCCTCCAGCAGTATCCCCTCTCCAAATTGAGCTGCCTTCTCTATTGCCTTGGGGAGATCCTCCATGGCGTCGGCAATGCTCATGCCAATTGAGGAGCCCTGTGCCGCGGGCTTGATGATCAAGGGAAAGCGCATCTTCTTTGCAACGGCCTCGGCATTGATGGGGCCGACCTCTTTCCAGTCCGGAGTGGGTAACCCTTGCGCCCGCCAGCGCCTGCGGGCGTGAATCTTATCCATGGAATACCGGCAGGCCTCAACGGCAGAGCCGGTGTAGGGGATGTGCTGTTTCTCGAGGATCATCTGGATGGTGCCATCCTCGCCAAAGGGGCCGTGCAGGACGATGAAGGCCACCCCCAGATTGGCGGCTTGGATTTCACCGGGGATTCGGGTGGATTTTTCGGAGAGGACTACCAGGACCGCTGGAAGCCCCTGGGCAAGGAGGGCCTCATAGACTGCCTGGCCGCTTTTGAGAGAGATCTCCCGCTCTGCCGAAGGACCTCCGCACAACACGCCAATCGGCCGGTCAGAGGAGAAGGCCTCCAGCGTTGCTGAAGAGGAAATTCCGTAGAGATTCTCTGGCATGGTTCACCCACTCCTTTTGCGCATGGCGTGAGCTTCAGGGAGTGAGCCCACCTTAGGGACAACATGAACCTCCAGCTCCAGCTCGCAGCCGAACTTCTCTTGGACGCGCTGTTGGGCCTCTTGGATAAGCGCCAAGACATCCGCTGACTGAGCAGAGCCTCTGTTCATTATAAAGTTAGCA
Source organism: uncultured Planctomycetia bacterium (assembly GCA_964597545.1). GTDB lineage: Bacteria > Omnitrophota > Gorgyraeia > 1-14-0-20-64-10 > 1-14-0-20-64-10 > CAZQXN01. The sequence continues at coordinate 8,633 of CAZQXN010000017.1, forward strand.
TGTTTTTGGGAAAATGCAGCACTTCCAATTTGACGGCCCTTGAGGCCCGCCTGATCGAGCATCTGCCCGGCTGAAAGCGAGGAGTCAGCGGGGTTCTTGAAGATGCAGCCGGCACTGGGAGCTGACCAGTCCTGGGTTTGCTTTTTGAACGCCTGAAGCGCTCGGGTGCGTTCAATGATGGCCTGAGGATTATCCGGGGTGAGATTGAGCTCTGCCTCCAGGATGATGTGGTTAATCAAATCGCTCCTCCGATAGCCAAAACTCACAGAGGCTTTTTGGAGGGTGCGCAGGCGGCCCTGAAGATCCGAGACCGTAACCGATTGGATGATGTCTGAGATGGCATGGAGATTGCCTTGCGTATCATGCGTGCCGGCATTCATCTGGATGGCCCCTCCAAGCCGGCCCGGTATGCCAGCCAAACACTCTACACCGCTTAATCCCCAGTCCTCAGCCTGTCGGACCAACCGCTCCAGCGGCAAGGCTGCACCGGCAATCAATCGGCTGCCCTTGCGCTCAATCTTCTGGAAACCGGGATGGGTCAGATGCAGGGTAAGCCCGGGGATCCCCTCATCCAAGATGAGCAGGTTGGAGCCGCTGCCGATAGCAGTGACCGGAAGATTTTCCTCTCGGGCAATCCCCAGTAAAGCCAGAAGCTCTCCCGTATCCTTGGGCTCGGCCCACACTTGAGCAGGCCCTCCGATGTGAAGGGTGGTATGCAAATGCATCGGCTCATCGAATCGAACCGCGGTCCCTGTGGCTGAGAATCGTTCTTGGAGGGGGGAGGCGATGGTCACCGGGATACTTTCCTGGCCTTAAGGCGCCGGATGAGATCCGGAGCCAAGCGGTTGATGGATCCTGCCCCCAGAAAGAGGATCAAGTCCTTAGGCTTGGCAGTGCGCTCAAGGTATGCCAGGGTCTCCTCTGAAGAGAGGAAGCGTGCAGTCTCCGGCTTTAAGCCTGCCTTGCGTCGTGCAGCCTGGATGGCCCGAAGGAGCGCCTTGTCGGTCAAACCGTCTAAAGGCTCCTCTGAGGCTGCGTAGATGGGAAGGAGGAGGACCTCATGGGCTCTCAGGAAGCTTTCCCCAAACCGCTTAAAGAGGAACTTGGTCCTGCTGTAGCGGTGGGGCTCAAAGATGCAGCGAAGGCGACGCCCTTTCCAGGTACGGGCTGCCTCGAGAACCGCTTGAAGCTCAGCGGGGTGGTGGGCGTAATCCTCTGCCACTAAGGTTCCGTTAACCTCTCCTTGGATCTGGAAGCGCCGCTTGGCTCCGGGATAGCCGGCAAGGGCTCTTTGGGTGGTTTTAAAGTCGATCTCTAAGAAATGGGCCAGTGCCACGACACCTAAGCTGTTAACAACATTGTGAACGCCAGGCAGAGGAAGGGTAATCTCTCCAAGAGGCTTGCCGCCATGGAGACAGCGGTAGCGGCTTTTTCCAGCCGTAAGCTCAATGGTTGCCGCCCGAAAATCCGCAGTGCGGTTCAGTCCAAAGGTGAGTGTCTTACGGTTGATGGATTTGATAATCTTGTGAAGCTCAGGGTCATCTGCGCAGCCTATGACCGCCCCCTCAGGAAGAACGCTCTCGGCAAAGCGGGTGTAAGTCTGCCTAAGTTCCCAGACATTACGGAAGTAATCCAGGTGCTCCTCATCCATGTTGGTGATGAGGGCAACGTGGGGCTTAAGCCACAACAGGGATCCGTCGGATTCGTCTGCTTCGATAACAGCTTCAGGCCCTTCCCCGGACCTGGCATTGCTCTTAAAGCGCTCTGCCTCAGCTCCCAAGATCACCAGGGGATCCCGCCCGGCCTTGATCAAGAGCTCGGCCATCAAACCTGCGGTGGTGCTCTTGCCATGGGCACCGGTAACCGCAAGGGCTCGACGGGAAGCCGCCAGCTTGGCGACGGCCTGGCCGCGGTGCAAGACCGGGATCTTCCGGTTGCGTGCTGCCACCAGCTCTGGATTTTGGGGGGCAATGGAGGAGGAGTAAACTACCAGATCCGGATGGTTGATGTTGCCGGCGCTGTGCCCGACAGAGACCTTGCCTCCCAGTCGGCGGACCTTCTCTAAGAGAGGCCCTTCTTGAGAGTCTGAGCCAGAGACGCGGTCTCCCTGGGCCAGGAACAGCTGGGCCACTCCACTCATGCCGATTCCCCCTGCCCCGATCAGATGGACCTTCATGCTCGCTGCCTCCCCTGAGCCACCTGCTGAACCAAGGATTCCAGGCGGTGGAGGGCTGAGGTATCGGCCCGAGCCTGGAGGGCGCGGCGCATCTGCTTAAGCTCGGCCGGATCTTCAAGAATGCCGGAGACCTCCCCCCAGAGCCGATTGGGTGTTAAACCCTCTTCTTGAAGGGTTACTGCTCCACCAATGTGCCTCATCCAATCCGCGTTGGGGGTTTGATGGCCGCCAGCATGGGGATAGGGGATCAGGACCGCCGGAAGCTCGCAGGCAACCATCTCGGCAATGGCAGTGGCTCCGGCTCGAGAGATGGCCAGGGTGGCGCAAGCTAAAGCATTGTAGATCTCATGCAGGAATGGAAAGACCTTTACCTCCATTTGGAGCCTGCGATAAGCCGCCTGGACCTCATCAGCCCCTCCAACACCCGCCAGATGGAGGATCTGAACCTGTGCGCGTTGGGCAGGGGTCCGATGCTCCCACATGGCCACCGATAAGCTGTTGATGGCGCGTGAGCCTTGGCTGCCCCCCATAACCAAAAGGACCGGGCGCTCTTGATCAAACCCAAAGTGTGATCTTGCTTCCTGCTTGAGCACCCGGGAGAGGACGGGGCGGATGGGGTTGCCTGTCACCTGAATCTTTCCAGAGCCGTTCAAATACCCCTTGGTCTCCGGAAAGGAGACTGCTACGGCATTGGCCATTCGGAAAACCCACCGGTTGGCTCGGCCGGGAAGCAGGTTCTGCTCATGGATAACCGTGGGGATCCTTTTGGACCAAGCAGCAAAGATGCCCACAGCGCTTAAATAGCCCCCGAAACCGACGACCACATCCGGTCTTTGTCTGCGCACCAGAGAAAAGACCTCCTGCATTGCCTGGGTCTGGCCCCAGGCAAAGCTGGGCCTCAGCCAGCGCTTCAAGGGGGTAACCTGCTTCATATCGATTAAGACCCAGTCGCCTGCACCGGTGGACAAGAGTTTGTCGGCCGGTCGGCTGGAGCTTAAGATCATGCAGCGGCCATGGGCGCGCAGGGTCTTGGCCAGCGTCATCGCCGGGATCAAGTGTCCCCCGCTCCCCCCTGCAATCACGAGTGTGTCCATGGAATTCCCCTATCCACCAACGGTCCGAGCGGGACGCACCACATTGAGCAAGACGGCAATGGAAGCGAGGTTGACCACCATCGAGGAGCCGCCGTAACTGACCAACGGAAAGGGCAGTCCCTTGGTGGGAACAGCGCCCGATGCCACCCCCACATGAATCAACGCCTCAAGCCCTATGAGCATCACAATCCCTAGCCCAGCGAAAAAACCAAAGTTGTCCGGCGAAGAGAGGGCCAAGCGGATCCCAAACCAGATCAGAAGCCCCATCAGCACCAGGATCAGGGTTACCCCCAAGAAACCTAGCTCCTCTCCGATGATGGAGAAGATGAAGTCGGTATGCGCCGCAGGCAGATAAAAGAGCTTCTGGCGGGATTCTCCAAGCCCCAAACCAGTTGCCCCTCCGGAGCCTAAGGCCACCAAGGATTGGATCAGCTGAAAACCAGAGCCTTCAGGGTCTGCCCAGGGATCCAGGAAAGCAATGATCCGGCGGATGCGATAGGGCCGGGCCAAGACCAAGCCTATCAGCGCAGGAATCGCCGCTAAAAAGAGGGGGAAGAGGATCTTAATGGGAACGCGCGCCACAAAGAGCAAGAGGGCCGCAACGACCCCTAAGGCAACGGCTGTGCCCAAGTCCGGCTCAGCCAGGATCAAAACCAGGGTAATCCCCAGAACCACCAGAGCAGGTAGGACACCGTGGATGAAGCTCTCCAGCTCAGAACGCTTACGGCTTAAGATATCGGCGAGATACAGGACGGCTGCCAGTTGTGCTAACTCTGAGGGCTGAAGACTAAACGGACCCAGGCGAAACCAGCGGCTGGCACCTGCAACCTTATGGCCCAAACCGGGAATCAGGACCGCGATCAACAGCAGGAGCGCCACCCCCATCAGGGGCTTGGAGAGGCTGCGGATCTTTTGAGGATCTAGGGTCAAGATCCACCCTGCCAACAACAGACCCATCCCCAGGAACAAGAGATGGCGTTTCAGGAAGAAGGCGGCATCTCCATAGACCTCCTGGGCAAAGATGGCGGAGCTGGAGTAGACCATGACCACACCAATAGCCAGAAGCAGTGAGGTGGTCATTAAAAGGCCGAGCCTGGAGGAGCGCATCAGCCTTCGAGCTTTCGGACGGCTTCGACGAAGCGCTCTCCGCGCTCCTCGAAATCCTGGAACATATCAAAGCTGGTGCACATCGGAGACAACAGCACCGACTCCCCGGTCTTGGCCAAACTGAAAGCCAAGCACACCGCTTCATTCAAATCCCCGGCTTGGTGCAGACGGGTTGAACTGTTTAGGCCCGCGGCAATCTTGAGGCTGTCCTCGCCCAAGAGGACCGCGGCCTTGAGCTTGCGGGTCAAGCGCTTAAGCCTCCGGAAATCTCCCCCCTTATCCCTTCCCCCGGCAATCAAGACGACCCGTCCAGAGACCGCTTCAATCGCCCGAATCCCAGAATCAACGGTTGTGGATTTGGAATCGTTGATGAAGGTGACTCCTCGGATGGTGGCGATGTGCTGCTGCCGGTGCCGAAGTCCCTTAAAAAAGGTCAGCACCTTGCCAATCACCTCAGGGGCAACCCCCAGAATTCCAGCCAGTGAGGCGGCAGCCAAGGCATTCTCCTCGTGGTGCCTTCCCCGAAGAGACATCTCCGATCTCTTGCAGATGGGCCCGGCGTGTGATGGAAGGGAGAGGAAAAGCTGGCCTTGGCTAATATAGGCGCCGGTAACCTTCTGTGTCCGGCTGAAGCCGGCAAGCCTGCCTTGTACTTGGGCAGCCAAACCAAAGGCTCCGGGGTCATCGGCATTGAGAACGGCCCAGCTCTCCTGGTTCTGGTAGCTTAGAAGGCGTCCTTTGGCGCGTTGGTAATGGTCCATGGAGCTGTGGCGATCCAGATGGTTGGGAGTGACATTCAAGATGCAGGCAACCTCTGGATGAAAGGAGAGGGATCCTTCCAGTTGAAAGGAGCTGACCTCGGTCACCACCACTGTGGCAGGATGTATCTGATCCAGGAATTCGCTTAAGGGGTTTCCAATGTTGCCGCAGACCACTGCCTCTCGACCCGCTGCCTTTAAGATCTCGCCCAGGAGGGTAACGACGGTGGATTTTCCATTGCTGCCGGTCACCGCCACGATCCTGCCCGGACAATACCAGCTGGCCAGATCCAGCTCGCTGACAATGGGGATCTGCATCTCCTCGGCCCAGCGAATGGGATCAGCGTCCATTGCAACTCCGGGGGAGGCCATCACCAGCTCCGCACCCCAGATAAAGTCTCGCGTATGACCCCCCAGCTCAACAGCAACCCGGCAGCGTTGAAGCGCACGGGCCTGTTTTTCCAGGGCATCTGACGAGCCGGATTCGGTCACCCGAACCGCGCACCCGAGTCCCATCAGCCACCGGGCAGCGGCCAGACCAGATCTGGCCAGACCCACGACGGTAACCGGTGTACCCGGACCCGGACGCTGAACAGGAGCCGCAGCAGATCCTCGCTGGAGCCTGCCCTCGACTCCGATCGAGGGCGAGGATGACATGCGTGCTGGAGTGCCCATTAGCGCAGCTTCAGAGTCGCCAAGGTGAGCAGCGCCAGAACCGCACCCAAGATCCAGAAGCGAACCGTCACCTTGCTCTCTGCCCAGCCTTGAAGTTGGAAGTGATGATGCAAAGGCGCCATTTTAAAGATCCTTTTCCCGGTCAGCTTAAAGGAACCGACCTGCAGGATAACCGAAAGGGCCTCCAAGACAAAGATGCCCCCTAAGAGAATGAGGAGGATCTCCTTTTTGATCAAAACCGCTGCTGCCCCGACCGCACCCCCTAGCGCCAAGGAGCCTGTATCCCCCATGAAGACAGAGGCCGGCGGAGCGTTGTACCAGAGAAAACCAAGGCTTGCCCCCACCAAAGCCGCGCAGAAGATGGTCAGCTCCCCCACCCCGGGGACAAAGGGAATGAAGAGATAGTCAGCGAACGCCTTGTGGCCGGTGAGGTAGCAGAGGATGGTTAAACAGAGCGCCACCATGGTGACGGAACCTACTGCCAATCCATCCAGCCCATCTGCCAGATTTACGGCATTGCAGGTGCCGATCACCACCAACAACGCAAAGGGGATCATCCACACCCCCAGCTCCAGTACCGGCTCTTTGAGAAATGGGATCTCCAGCGTTGTGGGATAGCCGGCATCCTTCATAAGGGGCAAGATAAACCCCAAGGCGATCAAGCCCTGAATGGTCAACCTCAGGCGTCGGGAAAGCCCCCGGGGGTGGTTGTGTTTGAGCTTGAGGGCATCATCTATAAACCCAAGAATCCCCATTGCGGTGGTAACCCCGATGGCCAGGAGGACCTTGGCGTTAAAAGGATCGGCCCAGAGGAGTGTGGATGCCACCAGGGCAAAAAGGATTAACAGCCCTCCCATCGTGGGTGTTTCCCCTTTGTGCTGATGGAGTGCGTAGAGCCCGCCTACCTCTGAGGCAGGACGAAGGGTCTGCTTGACTTTAAGGGAATGCAGATGCTTGACCACCAAGGGGGCTATCATCAAAGTGAGCAAGAAGGCAGTCACGCTCGCCATAGACGCACGAAAGGTGATGTACTTAAAGACGTTAAAACCGAACCACCACTCCCTTAGGGGGTAGAGGAGGTGGAAAAACATTCCACAGCCCTTTCCATTTGCATGCCGCGGGAACCTTTGACAAAGAGGGCATCCCCGGGCTTAAGCCACTGCATCAGAAATCTTCCTGCATCTTCAGAGGTATCAAAGGAGTGGCCGGCCAAACGGCCCAGATCCTCCTCCCAGGCCCCGGCCAAGGTCCAGCGCGCCAAGGGGCCTACGGCAACCAAGAGCTGGGGCTGGGTGGAGACCACCCACCGGCCTGCCTCAACATGAAGAGACTCAGCCTGAGCGCCCAATTCCAGCATGTCCCCTAATAGCACTGCCTTTCGTCCTGGACGCCTGATGCGGGAGAAGACCTCTAATGCCGCTTTTAAAGAATCAGGATTGGCGTTGTAGCTGTCATCTAAGATCAGAACACCCTCCTGCTCATGAAAGTGGAGCCTTCCTGCCAAAGGAGGCATTTCCCGCAATCGCTCCACCGCAACCGAAAGATCTTCTCCGAGGACCATCGCACAGGTCAGGGCGGCCAGCGCATTCATCAAATTATGCATTCCCGGCAAGGGAAGCTCTAAGAGATAGCGCTGGTTGATCCGGCAGCGAAGCGTTGCTGCGCCCAGGCGAATGTCAGTGGCCTTGAGCGCAATCGGGGGGCCATCCTCTTGACCGTCAAAACCACTGAATCCTTCGGCAGCAAACCAGAGGGTCCTCTGGCGCAGGTCCCTAGCCGCTACCCGGAGGATAGGATCATTAGCGTTAAGGATCATGATCCCCTGGGAATCCATCGTTTCCCAGAGCTCGCCCTTGGCCTTGAACACCCCTCTTAAATCGCCAAAGGTCTCCAGGTGAGCCGGACCAATGTTGGTCACCACTCCAACTTCTGGCTGGGCGATCTCGGTCAAACGCTGGATTTCTCCCCACTGGTTAGTCCCCAACTCCACCACGAGCGCTTGGTGCTCCTGCTCTAACCGAAGCAGGGTCAAGGGAACACCAATTTGATTGTTCTGGGTGCCGGGATTGGCTAAGGTATTGAATCGTTCTGAGAGAAGGTGCGCCACCATCGCCTTGGTGGTGGTTTTGCCTGAAGAGCCGGTGATCGCCACAGCCGGCAATTGGAAGCGGGTTCTGTGGAATTTTGCCAGATCTCCCAAAGCCTTTAGGGTATCGGGCAAGTACCAGATCGGTTTCAGGCCGCGAGGTACCTTTTGGGGGTCTTCAACGATAGCGCCGGCCGCGCCGTCCCGGAACGCCTGGGTCAGAAAATCGTGACCATCCAAGCGCTTGCCGCGGATGGCAATGAAGAGCTCTCCGGGCCGAATCCTCCGAGAATCGATGGAGACGCCGACGGCCTCGCCCTCTTGCCGCTCAAAGAGCGGGCGAAGCGGCCAAGCCCCTGTGGCGGCAACAATCTCTCTAAATGTGAATCGGGCCTGCCAGCTCATGAGACCACCGCGAGTTGGTCTCGCCCCATAAGCAGTTCCTCAACTACTGACTTGTCATTGAAGGGAACGGTTTTGTCCTTGAGGATCTGGACAGTCTCATGCCCCTTGCCGGCAATCAACACGAGCCACCCTTTCTGTGCCTGCTCCAAAGCGCGTCCGATGGCCTCCTTGCGATCCAAAACCACTTCAACCGAAGACGCAGAGCGCTCAATCCCCTTCTTAATCTGCTGTGCGATCGCTTGAGGCTCCTCTCCCCGCGGATTATCAGAGGTGATGATTACCCGATCAGAAAGCGCTGCTGCAACCTGCCCCATGCGGGGCCGCTTGGCACAGTCTCGCTCTCCTCCGCAGCCAAAAACAGTTATGATCTTTCGGGAATCAGCCGCTTTAAGCTCAGTCAAAACATGCTTAAGGGCATCGTCGGTGTGAGCATAATCCACAAAGATCGGAAAGGGTTGGCCGAGGTCAATCCGCTCGAGCCTGCCCGGAACTCCAAGAAAGCTCTTCACCTGCTGCAAGGCTTTGGTGGTTTCAACCCCAAGAGTCATCACAGCACCCACAGCAGCCAGCAAGTTGGAGAGGTTGTGCCTGCCAATCAGGGGAGACTCAAACGAGAAACGCCCCTCCGGGGTAACCAAGGTACCGCGGGTTCCTTCAAGAGAGCTCGAAACCTGCCGGACGGTCAAATCTGCGGGCTGTTCAAGGCTGTAGGTGAGGACCGGCCCCTGTGCCGCCTGGGTAAAGGTTTCCCAGACCGGATCATCCCGGTTGATGATCGCATGGGTTTGAGCGGAGCCGGCCTCAAAGAGACGGCGCTTGGCTGCAAGATAGTTCTCCAAAGTACCGTGGTAGTCCAGGTGTTCAGGTGCAAGATTGGTGAAGACCACGGTCTTCCAGTTGATCCCCTCGGTTCGATATTGATCCAGCGCATGAGAAGAGACCTCCATGGCGCAGGCTGTAAGCCCCTCTTCTGCCATTCGGGAGAGGTTCCCCTGGAGAACTGCGGTCGCTGGGGTCGTTGCGCTGGAGATCTGGTTTTGGCGGCCTACGCGGTCAAAAACAGTCCCCATCAGCCCGCAGGAGACCCCTGCCCCCTCTAGGATGTGCTGAATGAGCCAGGTGACGGTGGTTTTGCCGTTGGTGCCGGTTACCCCGATGGTTTGAAGGTTCCGAGATGGAGATCCAAGAAAGGTATGCAACAGGGGCCCTACCAGCGGCCGGGTGGCTGGAACGCGGATCAAGACAACCTCCTCAGGCACAACCACCCCCTGCTCCGCGAGGATAGCCTTGGCCCCCTTGTGGATTGCTTGAGGGATGAAACGGTGGCCATCCAAGCTCACCCCCCGGGCTGCGATAAAGAGGGTGTCTTTCTGAACCGACTTGGAATCATCGGTCACCCAGGCAATGGTCCGATCGGGAAGGGCTGTGGAGCCCTTAGGGATTACGCCGGCTGCCTTGAGCAACTCCGCCAACCTCCAATGTTTAGTCATGGGCCGCCACATGTTTGGCAGTCTGAGCGCCTTCCTTTTGGCGCAGGTAGGCCAATGCCCCTTCCCCAACCTCGCGAAAGACCGGAGCGGCCACAGTTCCGCCGTAGTAGCGAGGCCTGGGTTCATCCAGTGTCACCACCATGGCCAAGCGGGGGTTGTCTGCCGGGACAAAGCCGATGAAAGAGGCGACATACCGAGAGTGGGAGTAGCCGCCGGCAGGCTCTATCTTTTGAGCGGTACCGGTCTTGCCTGCAACGCAATAGCCGGGGATCTGCGCCCTGCGTCCGGTCCCTTCTTCTACAACACCGCACAAGATCTCTCTTAGGAGTTGAGCGCATTCCTCGGTGATGACGCGCCGGACCACCTTGAGCGAAGAGCGCTGGACCACGGCTCCGGAGGGGTCTCTAATCTCCCGGATCAACCGCGGCTGGATCAACCGCCCGCCATTGGCTACAACAGAGATCGCCTGGGCCAACTGCAGGGCTGTCACCGCAACCTCATGCCCCATGGGGATGGCAGTAATGGAGGGCTTGGACCATTGGCTGGGAGGCTTGACTACACCACTAACCTCACCTGGGAACTCCACGCCGGTCGGCACCCCAAAACCAAAGGCCTGAATACCCTGGTGGAGCTGCTCAGACCCCACCTTGATGGCGACCTTGGCAACCCCAATGTTGCTGGAGCGCGTAATCACTTCCCGAAAGGAAAGCCACCCGTGCGGCTTATGGTCATGGAGAATCCTCCCGGCCACAGCATATGCTCCATCCTCGCAGAAGAAGCGGTCCTCAGGCTTAACCGTATGCGTACCCAGGGCAACCGCTGCCGTCACCACCTTAAAGACCGAGCCAGGCTCAAAGATGTCGGTAATCGCCCGGTTGCGCCAATGCTCTGCGGGATCGTCTGAATAGCTGTTGGGATCAAAGGTGGGGCGGTTGGCCATCGCCAGAATCTCTCCGGTCATCGGATCCATCACCACCATGGATGCCCCTTTGGCATTGGAGCTTAAGAAGGCTTCGCCCAGCGCTGATTCCACCATAAACTGAATCCGGGTGTCCAGAGTCAGCACCAGATCCAGTCCGTTCCTGGGGGCAGCAGAGGGGGCATCCCAAGTTCCGATGGGCCTCATCCTGGCATCCCTCCCCAGCCACCGCCAGCCCGGTTCTCCCTTGAGGAAGGGGTCGTAGGCGAATTCCAACCCCTCAAGTCCCTGGGCATCAATACCGGTGAAACCCACCAGGTGGGCAGCCAAATGGCCATGGGGATAAACACGCTCGGGTTCTCGCATCAAATGAATGCCGGCCAAGCACATCTTCCGGATTTCGGCAGCTGCCTTGTTGGAGATCTTGCGTTTAAGCCAGACAAACCCGCGGTCCTGGCGCGAGAGCTCCTCTTCTAAGGATTGCGCGGAGCAGCCCAGCAGCGAGGCAAGTTTTTCGGCAGTCTGGTGAGGATCCTTGACGTGTCGAGGATCTGCAAAGGCAGAGCTTAATCGAATCGAAACCGCCAGGGCGCTTCCGTTGCGATCCAGGATGGCGCCCCGCGTGGGAGGAACTTCCAGGACTTCGATCTGCTGGCGGCGCGCAATCGAGATCCAATGGTCGGGTTCTAAAATCTGGAGCCACAGCAGGCGCCCCCACAAGACCACCGCCACCATGAGAAATCCCATGGCGACTCCGATGACACGGGTTTTTTGCGCCGCCGTCAGCACTCTAGAGCAAGCCTACACTGGCAAGAATCCCTGAAGAGCAATTTGTACTCCGGGCAGGCGAAAGAAATGAATAAAGTTACGCACCCTCGTTGGGAATCGGCTCTGCCACGGCCTGCCGGCCCTCTCCCATCCAAGCCAAGGCCGTCTGGAAGGTTTGGCGGAGCCAATGAGCCACCGAGGGAATAATTCGGTTTGCTGCCGCTAGATCCGGCACGGCTCCAGTGCGGGAATGAACAATTTCCACCGCTCTAGGAGGGGCCAGCTTGACGTCGAACTGGGCCAGTCGCTGGTTCAAGATCACCGGAGAGCGCAGCGTTAATACATTGTAATTGAGCACCCGATGCTGGTCAAGGAGATCGTCCCTCTCCAACGAGATCTCCTCGACTGTATAGCCGGCCGTGACGAGTGCCACCCGCTGCCCTACGACCCCTAACCCCATGAGGGTTGTCAGGAAAAGCCCAATGAAAAAGTGCTCTAATTTCATCCCGGCACCTCGGCAGAGCCAATCTTCTGGGCTACGCGAAGGCGGGCCGACCGGGCGCGGGGATTGACGTCAACCTCAGCCTCAGAAGGGCGAATCGGTTTTCGGGTAATCATCTTGGCGTAGCCGGCTTGAGCCTGCTCTTGAAAGGTCTTTTTGGTGATCCGATCCTCCAGGGAATGGTACGCCAGCACTCCGATTCTACCGTTGGGTTTAAGGTGCTGGAGAGCTTGACGGAGGCCTTGCGGCAAAAGCTCCAGCTCTCGATTGACTGCGATTCGAATGGCCTGAAAAGTGCGCGTTGCCGGATCAATGCGGGAAGAGCCCATGCTTTTTGGAACTGCCTGTCGGATGATCTCGGCCAATGCAGTCGTAGTCTGGAAGGGCCTTTGATCAACAATCGCCCGGGCAATCCGCCCAGCCCAGTGCTCCTCCCCCAGTAACCGGATTAAGGCGGTTAACTCCTCCTGGGAGGCGTGGTTGACAATTTGGGCGGCGGTCAGCTCTTCTTCGGGGTTCATCCGCATGTCCAGGGGGCCGGGCTTTGCGAAACTGAAACCCCGCTCTACACTGTCCAGCTGAAGAGAAGAAACCCCCAAATCAAAATAGGCAGCGTCTAAGGGAGGAGCCTGTTGGGATTGCAGATGCTCGGCCAACTGTCCGAAGTGGCCGTGGATAAGCTTCACTTGCTCTCCAAAGCGCCGCAGCCGATCCTGGGCGCGCTCCAAGGCCTGCGGGTCCCGGTCCAAGCCGATGAGGCGTCCCTGAGGGCCGATCTTCTGAAGCACGGCCTCGGCATGTCCCCCCAGGCCCAGCGTGGCGTCCAAGACCACCGCGCCGGCCGGAAAAACCAGCCCTTCGATGAGCTCTTGAACAAGAACAGGAGTATGAGCAATCGTCGAACGAAACTCCAGGTTCTACAACATGCTATCGTTCGAATAGCGGCGGATGAGTTCCCTCAAGCTGTGGGAGCGAGCCGCTAAGCTCAGCACGTATCGGGGGTCGGCCCGGCCGGTCAACATCTCCAGCCGGTCCTGCATGCTGGAAGCGAACTGCCAACGCAAATCATCCGGGGAGGATTCACCCTCAGATGCCTTGGAACCCTTTTTTCGGCTATTCGGGGAGGAGCCGTTCTGCGATTTGTTCATACGAATCCTTGAACTCTTCATAGAACTTCCCCCATTCGCCCTTATCCCAAACCTCAACCCTGTTGGAGACGCCAACCAAAATTACATCCCGCTTGATTCCGGCAAACTCCTTGAGGTAATCCGGGACCAAAATTCTCCCCTGTTTGTCGCAGGTCAGCTCCGCCGCCCCAGCAAAGAAGAAGCGGTTGAAGCGACGGGACTCCTGCTTGGTAAAGGGAAGCGCCCGAAACTTTGCCTCCTGAGCACGCCATTCATCTTCGGCAAAGAGAAAAAGACAGTGGTCGAGGCCGCGGGTCACCACGAAGCGCTCGACAAAATGTTCCTTCATCACTTCGCGAAAGCGCGAAGGAATGATCAGACGCCCCTTCCGGTCTATGGTGTGCTCGTATTCTCCGTAAAACACCTGTCTGTTTTCCCTCTTTTAAACGGCAGGGGCAGCGTGTCCTGTTACGGATCAGCTGCCCCTACCTCAAGAAGGTTGTGGACGCGCCAATTTTTGCGATGCGGTTAATCCGCTCCGCGCTTCCTTGCCTCTCCCCCGTAGGGGGCTCCCCGATAAAGGCAAACCCGACGGCATCCACAACCAAGTCCAAAACTAAGTTCTCTACTTTCCTCCACTTTCCTCCACGCTTGATGCAAAATATACATTGTGCGCTCCACAATGTCAAGGGGAAATCCGAATAAATTTTTACACCGCAATATGTTGCGCAAAACAGGGGGTTAAAGCGCTACAGCTTGTGGAAAGGCCCCGCAGAAAAGATAAGGCGCCAGGTTATCCTGGCGCCTTGATGGTGCAGAAGAAGGTTGTGGGATTAACGCACGTTCGCCTTGGCCTTCAGCTCGTTGACCAAGCGCGCAAATGCTTTCTGAAACTGCTGCTGCTGTGTGGCAAGGCTGAAGAATTCAGCTCGCACGCCCAACAGATACGTCCCAGACCAGAGCATCTCCTCGGTGGCGGCATCCTGAAAACGCACATGGACGACGGTACCGTGGGTTTCATCCACAGAACCGGATATCACAGCATCCACCCCATACTCTTGGGCAACCTTGGTGATGCTGGGGGCACCCCCCACCGGAGAGCTTAAGGGAACCTCAACGACCTCTACCCAACCGGTACGTCTGAGCTCGCCGGCAAAAAGCTGTGTGACCAGCTCCCGTCGAACAGGATTCTCTGAGGGGGTTGAGAAGGGCAGAACAGCAACCTTCTGGACCACCTCCCAGGGCGCATTGGGTTTGACATAGGTCTTGATGGTTGCGCCACAGCCAGTAGCAATAAATCCGATGAGGCCCAGCAGAAGAAACAAGGATCGTATACGCAAGGTCGACTGCCCTCCCAGTTAGTGGGGACAGTCTACGGGCACAACACTGTGCTCCAGAGGACCCGTAGGCTGTCCCCTCTCTCAAAAGTTGTGTGAAGAGTGAGGCCTGTAAGCCGGATTCTGTACCCCGCCACTCCATGTCATCCTCGCGCAAGCGAGGATCGATCCTCCGGTCAAGCCGGAGGATGACAAGGTGTCGGGGCGATGGCCATCCATCTCAAGCGACCTACCCATCCTGCCTTGAGCCGATTTAAGCTCATTGCCAGGCGGGCCGCCTGGAACCAGCAGGATCTATTTGGTCTTGCTCCGCGGAGAGATTGCCCGTTTCACCCCCCACCGCAATGCATGGTGGAGACTCGTCTCTGTGGCTCTAATCCGCCCCTCACGGGGGATGGGAGTAACCCACTCCGCTGCCCTGTGGAGTCCGGACTTTCCTCCCCGCACCCTAAGGCCCGGGGCGACCATCCAGCCTCCTCTTCACGCCGGATATTATACCACGCAGCCAGAACTTACCAGAAAGTCGACTGCCCTTAGGACAGGAGATGATAGCCTTGCTCTTCGAGAACAACGAGCTTTTCAGAGAAACTTTCTGCTTGGGAAAGCTCCGCGAGAAGCAATGTTAACGCGGCGATGAGTTGCTCAAGTTGAGGGGGGTGGATGTTCAGGATAATAACACCCGGAGATTTGGCGGGCGGATACAGGAGGCGGTTTGAGAAATCTTTGTCCCGCGTAATCAGCACCCTGCCCTCCTTTCGAGCCAATGCAATAACTTGGCCGTTCTTGAATCCGGAGGGGACGCGCACAACATCATGGCCAGCCTTTTGGAGCCAACCCATCAGTTTGATGTGAACATCTTCGTCCAGGAGGAACCGCATATTAGGCGGTGCGGCGGAAGGAAATAAACTGGTCCGTATCTAGGAGTTCCGAAGCCAAGCGCAAAGCAGCTTGAATGTGCCCGAGCGTGAGGTTGGGATATGCCTCCAAGATCTGATCCATCGACTCGCCCCCCTCGAAAAGCTCCAAGACAGAAGCTACCATAATCCGGGTTCCTTTGAAGCAGGGCTTCCCGTGGCAAATCTCTGTATCCACAGTAATGTATTTTTCTATATTCGTCATCTCTGTACCAAAAAGTATTATACCACGCAGCCAGAACTTACCAGAAAGTCGACTGCCCTGGTCCGACGGCCCCCGGAGCACCCTTGGGCTTCTTGCCCTTAGAATCTGAAGTATTCCTGCGCACCCCGTCAATCACAGCCCTTCCGGCTATGCGATCGGCAAGCCGGTTCTTGGCTCTGGGGATATGCTCTATCTTGAAATCCGAAAAGGCCTCAATCAGGTTCTGGATCAAGACGTGGAGCCGGACAAGCTCCGGATCCTTGACCTTGTAGATCCCTAAGACCTGTCGGGTGAGCAGCTCGCTGTCTGTAAAAACCTTGACCTGCTTGAGCCCCTGCTTGAGGGCCTCCTGCAGGGCAACAACCAGGGCCATGGTCTCAGCAACATTGTTGGGAGCCTCGCCCAGGAAGCGTCCGATCTCTTGGACCTTTTGGCTGGGGGCCGCTTTAAGGACAATACCGATTCCGGCAGGACCGGGGTTGCCTCGGGCAGCGCCATCGATGTGAATGACCGCCGGCGGCGGAGTGCAGCGGGAAGTTCGGGGTGGTTTTTTACTCGCTCGGCTCAATGCAGAGGATGCGGCCGCAGGACTCGCAGGGGATGAGGCGGGTCGCCAATTGGATTTCGTTGATCGTCTGCGGGGGCAGTGCGATGTGGCACCCTCCGCAGGCATCACCTCGAACCGCAACCAAGGCCGACCCAGCTTTGCGCTTTAGGATGCGCTCATATTGAGCAAGAATCTTAGCGTCAACCTTGGGAACAAGCTCCTTGCGGGATGCTTCCAGGGTGGTCAGTTCAGAGTCGATCTTTTTACCTTCTGCCTCCATCTGGGACAGCTTAGCGTTGAGCTCGGTTTCCTGCTGTTTGAGATGCTCTCGATCGGTGTTGATGTGCGCCTTGGCAGTGTCGCTCTCTTCCATGAGCTTTAAGATCTCTTCCTCAAGCACCGACTTATCGGCCTTGTAGCCCTCGATCTCCTTCTGCATAGCAGAGTACTCTTTGTTGGTCTTGACTTGAAAAAGCTGGCCCTGGAGCTTCTTGATTTGGGTCTCCTTGTCGGCGAGGTCATTCTCCATATCCTTGCGCTTGACCTCATGGGACTTGTAGCTTCCCTCTTCGGCCTTCTCCTGCTCCACCGCCTGCTGGTACTCTGACTTCAAGCGCTCAGCCTCAACCGGTTTGGCCTCTTTCTCCTGGCGGAGCCCAAAGATTTTGCCGTCCAGTTTCTGGAGCTCAATCAAGGTCTTTAGTTGTTCTGCAATGGAAACTTCTGCCATCCCTGCCCTTTCCTAGGTTGTCGTCCCGTCAAGCATCTGGTGGGCGCAACAGTCGTCGTCGCAACTGCCGTTGCTCCGACACTTCCTTCGCCGACCACGCCTGCGGCGTGGTGCCCAGCTCGGTCCCCCGAACCCTTCGGGTTCTCGCCCTGCCAAGGGTTTGGTGGGCGCAACAGGGCTCGAACCTGTGACCTCACGCATGTGAAGCGTGCGCTCTAACCGGCTGAGCTATGCGCCCGCGAGACCCTTGCCGAAAAGATTATTTTACTCTTTTGGTGAGGTACCTGGTACCGATTTTTCAGAAGAAGGTACCGGGTATACTTGTTGTACCCGGTACCGGTTTTGGGTACTGATTTTAGGTGGCTCGGCCGAGGCTCACGAGGTCTCGGATACACTGCTGAAAACCGGCCTTGGCCTCAATAACCGCCTGCTTAATGCCGGTGGTCTTGGAAAGGATGGTGAGGATGAGTCTGGTGAAGGTGTGTTTTGTCGGATCAATCGCGGTAGGAGCAATCCCCATCTCTGAGGCGTTGCGCTCAAAGGTTTCGGCTTCCTTCTTGAGTCCGACAAAGATGGCAAAGCGGGCAGACCATTTCTCCACCAGGGTAAAGAGGGTCTCTAGGGGATCCGGCTGTTCCAGGAGGATGGCGTGCTCCTCCAGCCCTGAGAGAGCGAGGGCGAGGTCGGAGTTTTCTTGGAGGTATTGGCGGCCGATCACAACCGGGATAACCTGCTGGGGGGCCTCCTGATGGAGGGTCCCCAGGAAGTTGTGGACGCGGGCGCGGGCCTCCTCCTGGCCGCTCCTGCTGTAACCAGGGCCGGCAGGTTTGATCTCGATGTCGCCGTTGAGCACCGTGATGGTAACCGTCCCAAAAACACTCAGGTCAATGGTATCCTTAAGGGCCGCTTCCAGATCAGGTGGCCTAGTCTGAGCTGTCACAAACCCGACGCGCCTCCCTGAAGGGAGAAAAACGAAGAATCTCCCGGCAAGCTGACTGGCAGTACCTCCAATGTACGATTGCAGTCTTGCCAAGGCCTCTGCGTACTTGAAAGTTCCAAGCACCTCCTCCTGGCCGGCAGGTTCTTGATATGCAAGAAGGTTGTCGATCTCCTGGAGAATGGACTGCGGAGAGGCATCTTCGTACATTTTGCCCAAATAGCTGTCTCTACGTAGTCGCTGAACTCGAGCAATCTCCTGCCGCATTTCGCTTCTGAACGGTACGCTTGCTCTTTGCTCCGGCGTTGCAAAGACATAGTTAAAGATCGGCTGCCACCGAATCTGGGAAGGATTGTATGGCGGGGTGTAGGTCAAGCGATGCTCCAGCGCTACCCAGGCAAAGACCAGCCCTTGGCGGGCCCGCCCCTGATCGGCCATCATGGAACCTGCTCTCCCGTGACGCTGAAGCAATATTGCCTCAGCCGTAGCAAAGCTGTAGCGACCTATAAGGAAATTGTGGAGCAGGCCGGCTGCCATGCCGGGAACTCCGGAGAGGCGAAGGGCATCTCGAGCATTCTGGGCGAAACGTCCACTTCGCTCGATGTCTACATGGCCGAGCGCCGAAACACCCTGCCCTGGAATAGGACGTTCTTCCAGAGGGAGCGCCCTCTGGAGGGCAGACTCCTCCTGGCCGCTTGGGAAGCCGGGACCAAAGGGTCTGACCTCGACATCGCCATTGGGCAAATCCTTGATGGTGACCTCGCCAAAGATGCTCAACTCAACGGCAGCTCTCAGGGGCCTTTCCAGATAATTCACATTGACTCCAAGTGAAGTGACGCCAACGGGCTCACTGGAAGGAGTGTAGAAAATTATCCTTCTTCCAGCATAAACACGAACATCGTCTGGGAACTTCGCCCGAAGCTTCCTAAGCGCCTCATTGTATGCATAAGGACCGCTTACCTCCTCCTGGCCGGCGGCGGGTACAAAAACGCTCCCTATGAAATCGGCTGTCGGGCGTGTCGACAATTCATCGCTCAGATATCGCGCCCCTGTCGCTGCTGTCCCATCTTTTCTCGGGGTTTTTCTCTTTACTTTCTTATGTGGTCCTGTTTTACGTTCAGACCCGGATTCAACCGTTAAACCGATAAAACCCCCTGTTTCTTGCGCTTCGGCAATCTGGCGATAAGTACGCCACTCAACATTTCTCAGCCGCACCTCTGACATAGGATGAGCTTTATTCGCTGGAAAACCATCAATTCTAAAGAGAGTCCCTTCGTCCGCATCGGTAACGATATAGCCACCGACCGCCAGGAGTCGAGGAATGCCCTCCTCGGAATCTATGAGCCGGGCCACATTCAAGCTTTTCTTTGGAAGAGGCGGAACATGA
Source organism: uncultured Planctomycetia bacterium (assembly GCA_964597545.1). Classification (GTDB taxonomy): domain Bacteria; phylum Omnitrophota; class Gorgyraeia; order 1-14-0-20-64-10; family 1-14-0-20-64-10; genus CAZQXN01. The sequence goes on from CAZQXN010000017.1 coordinate 27,797, forward strand.
AGCCCCACAAGAAAAGCTTGTACGGGCCATTTATCCGGCGCCGCGGGCTCTCCTGTCACGGGAGATGGAATAGCGAGGAGCCGTGCCACATCTGGCTGATCCATCCCATACAGCCTCCAGAGCTCCATGGCTTGAGCAGAAGGCACAGAAATTGCCCCGGATGGCAACTCTTCGCCTCGACGCGCCAATGCGGTCTGGATCTCCCAAAGTTGAGGCTCGGTCAGGGACTTCCTGAAACTACGACCTCCGGGCCGGAGCTCCCCTCCTATTTTAAAAGTCCTTAAGGTTGCTGCCGGGGTGCTGAGCAGTTCTGTCATGGTGAATATGCCGTTATCCCGCAAGTTGCGAAGCGCGCGCGTGCTAAGACCCAGAGAAGCGATTGAACCGAGGTATTGCCTTGGGGAGGAGGGGGCATCCTTCAACCTTCCTGCCAGCAGGTCATAGGCCTTGTAGCGGAACATCAAGGAAAAGTAAATCAGTTTAATATCGTCCAGCGTCAATCGCCGAAACCTATCGGCCAACTCCTCCGGAGAATGTTTGCGGATCTCCGCTGCTGACGCAAGCCCGTCTGACTCGAGAATCTCAACAATGCGGCGAGGAAACCCTGACCACTCTAACCCCTCCAGCGCTTTTCCGGTGCGCCTCGGCTCGGAGTGTCGAATCCTCGGGAGAAGGTGGGTGGCAGCTGCCTCATCAAGCAGGAGCTCCCTCTGGGGTACCCTTTCCCTCCAAGCTTGATGTAAAACGAAGCTAATCGGGATATCGGGGTTGTACTGAGCGGCGCTGGCAACGCGTCCCAGCACCTCTGCCTTGGTCGAGCCAAAAGCAGTGCAATGCACCGCCCCGCGGGGGGACAGCATCTGGACGAAATCGGGTAGCGTAAAGGTGATGCCCTGCAACCCCTCAACCCCGACATGATGGCTTCCTACCCCGCGCCACAGCGGTCTGGGTTGATCCTTTGCTGCTTCAATCTTTGGATCACCGAATGAATCGCCAGGATGCACCAAGGCCACGCATCCATCAGGAGCAAAAGGTATCAGCTGCCAATCGATGCCCCCCAGTTCCCCGGCTACCCTATCCGCCTGTTCTTGAACGGTACCCACCCCGGGGAGAATAAAGTGTTCGGCAATCCACTCCTCAGACAGCTCCAGGGGACTAAAGAACCTATCGCCATAATACCGATAGGCGCTCCTCTCGTGATCCGGGTCAAGCGGTTGCCCGGATTCTGCCTGCACGAAATCACACATCTGAACGATATACAGCCACTCAAGCAACTCTTCACGCCTCTGCTCATTCATGCTCTTGAGGCGCTGCACCAACGCTGCCAGCAATGGCTCAGGGGTACTTCCCGTAGCAAGCCCAATGACAAATGGATGCTTAACTGATCCTTCGAATTCCCACCGTTTCACCACTTTATTTGCCTGAACTCGTCCCACATCGGCAGCTGTTTTATAGACCGTTACTGCTAAGCGCTGCCCACCTGTACCCACCAGCTCGCCGCTGGTCACCACCCCTTCCTCCAAGCCGGCGGAGACAATGTCCTCTCGAATGTACTGAATGAATGCTCGGGGGTCTGGGCTCCTAAAAAACATTCGGTCGAAGGCATCGTCCCATTCGGTCCGGATATCGACAGAAGAGATTCCGCTTCTGCGAAGGAGAACGACCATGAGCGCCCAACTTGTTCGGGTTGTTGCCTCAACAAAATAATGCATTCCGAAAAGGCTATGGCCAGCTACTGCAGCGCGAGTGATGGAATCCTCCCAATCCAACCCGAAGGAGTCCCAATCTTTCGCGAGATAAGGGATGGGTGGGTGGCTGCCCAAGCTTCTTCTCGAACCCTCGGGAGCGTTTACCCATTCCAGAAAAGCTTCTGCTCCTTGAACCATGTTCTCGGGCAGCTGGTATGTAGGATGATCTGGTGAAATACCCAGGAACGCAGCATTCAATGCCACGAGCTGGTCCCATGTGATGGGCTCATGAGAGATGGACAGTCTATCGACCATTTCCCGCACCTCCTCCTGGCCGGCAGAGGGCCCTTCTGACTCGGCACCGGTCCATGGGGAGGCTGCCGGTGTCTTATCCCTCCTGAACATCAGTTCAGTGATATAGCCGGTTGCTCCCCCAAGGAAGATGCCGGTCAATAAAGCCCACCGGCGGCGGTGGCGTTCAGACCGAATGGCCGCCTGCAGCGCTTCATTCTGGAGAAATCGAGTATACTTCGGGCTCTGAATGGGCTTGGCCCGGAACCCAAATCCCATAGCAGAGGTGGCATTGACAGGCCACAGCTCGACCCGTACCCCTTTGATCGCCCCGTAAGTGCGATCTCCCCTGGAGATGAGCTTCATGGGTTTGGGATTGGGACCGGGAGCATAAAAGCGGGGATTGGTCTCATCGAGAAAACCAACCTCAGGATCATCGATCTCGCGCTCGGTCACCACAGAGACCCGGAACCTTTTAACGTTTTTCGGCTCTCCAGGAATCATGACCAGCTCCAGTATGTCGCACTCTTCTGTTGTGATGGGGGAGGCACGCTGTTCATCGGTAAGAAAAGGAACAAAAAATCTGGCATGACCCATTCCGGCAGCTAGGTCAAAGTCGGGCCATTCACCGTCAGGATTGCGCCAGGTGAGAAGGTTGGCCGCCCCAGCAGGGCTTTCCATCTGGGGTGCGCCCATTCGGATCCAGGGGTGCTCGTATGGATCCTGCATCCCTCTCCCCTTTTCCCAGCCAATCCAGGGATTATGGGGATCGCTATCCACCGTTGTATCCAGGGAGCTGGGTATGAGAGGCGATGTTGTCTCAACGAGCGCTCCGCCCGCTGCTCCTCCTAGGGCCGTCCAAGCCAATTGTTTCATCCACCTGCGCCGGGTGGTTTTTTCCTCCTGACCAGCGGTAGGATGACCGGTAGGGGATTCGAGCGCTTCCTCCAAACCAGTTTCTACAGCTCCCTCGGTGGTGGGGCGCAGCCCCCAGGCAGAGTGGGGCGCGACTAAGCTTGCGCTTAGCAAAAGGGCTAAGCTTTTAGGAACAGTTCTTCTCATGGGACTTGTTATGTGATATTACAAGCTTACCTGATAGAAGGAGTTATCGGCAATAAAATAACTGGGCATGATTACTATTAACGATAGGAAGGTGACGAAATAAGATAAACCGGGTAAAATAGCGTCATGGGCCCGTAGCTCAGCGGTTAGAGCAGCTCACTCATAATGAGTTGGTCCCTGGTTCGAATCCAGGCGGGCCCACCCTTAAAAACAAAAACCGGTACCGGGTACACTGTTCAACAGTGTACCCGGTACCAAATGTGTTACGCCCAACCCCCCTCTTCGCCTAAGGCCCCCATCTCCAGGAAGGTCTTAAGGCGCCTGGAGCGGGTCGGATGGCGCAGCTTTCTAAGTGCCTTGGCCTCAATCTGCCGGACGCGCTCTCGAGTCACGTTGAAGATGGCTCCAACCTCCTCGAGTGTTCTGGGGTAGCCGTCTCCGATCCCGAAGCGAAGCTTAAGCACCTGGCCCTCCCGCTCGGTCAGGGTTTCCAAGACCGTCTCCATCTGCTCCTTGAGCATGGAGTAGGCGGTGGCATTGGCCGGAGAGACTGCCCGCTTGTCCTCGATGAAGTCACCGAAGTGGGTATCTCCATCATCCCCGATCGGGGTCTGAAGTGAGATCGGCTCCTGGGCAATCTTGAGGATGCCCCGCACCTTGTCCACCGGCATGCGCATCTTGGAGGCAATCTCCTCAGGGGCAGGTTCCTTGCCGTTTTCCTGAACGAGCTGCCGGGAGACGCGGATAAGTTTGTTGATGGTCTCGGTCATGTGAACCGGGATGCGGATGGTCCTGGCCTGATCCGCGATGGCCCGGGTGATGGCCTGGCGGATCCACCACGTCGCGTAGGTCGAGAACTTGTATCCGCGCTCGTACTCGAATTTGTCCACTGCCTTCATGAGGCCGATGTTGCCTTCCTGGATCAAATCCAGGAAGGAGAGCCCCCGGTTGGTGTATTTCTTGGCAATGGAGACGACCAAACGCAGGTTGGCCTCCACCAAGGCCTTCTTAACCTTGATGTAGAGCACCTCCTTGCGCCTGAGCTGACTCATCAGTTCATCCATCTCCTTCTTGGGCTGGATCATCTCTTTCAAGATAGGCTTCTGCTGTTTCTTAAGTTCCAGGAGTTTCTTCTTCCAGCCGGACCGCTTTCTGGAGCGGGCCTGATCCATCTGGCGCAGGATCCGGTTGTTGGCAGCATAGGCGGACTTCAAGCGCTTGGTGATGTCCTCGACCACCGGGCTCATCAAACGCATCTGCTGAATGCAGGCAAACCGCTTAGGGTACGAGCGGGTGGCTCGAATCTTCTTACTCAAGCGCACCAACTTGGGTAAAAGGCGCTCCTGCTTGCGGAAATCCTCGGTGACATACTCTTCCGGGTTGAGCTTCCGAACCTTGATCTTCTCGACGAGATTGAGCACCTCGCGCAGGGCAAAAGTGGAGGCAAAGAGGACTTCCCGGAAGTTGGCCTCTGCCTCTTTGATCGCCCTGGCCAGGGTGAGCTCCTGCTCTCGAGTTAAGAGGGGAATCTGCCCCATCTGGCGCAGGTACATCCGGACAGGATCGTCCACCGGCTCAAGGCGCTGAGGCGGCTGCTCGGCCTCCTCTTCAGATTTCTCCTCTTGCCCGTCGCCATCAGACTCCTCTGAATCGCCCTTGCCCGTCTTGGTGTCACTGGCTTCCACGATCTGAATGTTCTCGTTGCCCAGAATGGTGAGGATCTCGTCGATTTCATCGGACGAGGTCACTTCCTCAGGCAGGAGATCATTCACTTCCTCGTAGGTCAGCTTCCCTTTTTCTTTCCCCAACGCTATCAGTTTTTTGAGTTCAACCAGTCGTTTTGCCATTCGTTTTGTCTTCAACCCCTTAGTCACGTTCAACGGCATGCCCTGCGGCATGCGCTTTGATTAAACGGTTATATTCTAAAATCAGATCTTCCGCGCGTTCCCCGTCGCCGGCCTGTTCGGCCTGATGAATCAATGTCTGAAGGTTCTCCAATGATGCCTTGCCGCAATCCCTGCGAATCCGCGCCAAAACATCATCCAAAGCATGGTCCTTTTCTGCAATGGAATCCGCCCCGGCCAGCCACCGGGCCAGGCGAGATTCCCACTGCCCCGTAGTCTCCCGGGGCAGATTCTCGGCCAGGTGCCGGTGATCCCTGGGGATGCTTCCCTGTTTTGAAGCTTCCAGTAGACGCTCGACGATCTGTCGAATCACCGGATCTTTAAGATGCTCCAGAGCAAGGCGTCCCTCGATCTGGGCAATCCGCTTGGGCTCCTCTAAGAGGAGGCCCGCCAGCAAATCCTCGGGCTGCATGGCTGCAGCCGGTGCCGGCGCTACCGCGAGCTCCTCGGGCTGCCAAGAAGTATTGAGTTTGACGCGAGTAAGCTCCTTCCAGAGGAGGGACTCTGCGACTCCCAACGACTCACTGAGCTGCCGGATGTACTCTCCGCGTTGGATGGCATTGGGAACCCGTTTGATCGTCGGGAGAATCTCCTGACAGATCTGGACTCTGCCCTCCAGTGTCTTCGGATCAAAATTGCGGGTCAACAACCCCAGCTTGTAATCAAAGAGCTCTTGTGAACCTTGAATTGCCTTAATGAAGGCATCCACCCCATGCTCCCGGATCAGGGTATCGGGGTCACTGCCGCCCGGCAAAGAGGCCACCTTGACCCGCATCTCCGCCTCCAGCAGGAGATCCAAACCCCGCAGAGTAGCCATCTCTCCGGCATAATCAGCGTCGTACACCATCACCACGTGGCGGGTATGCCGCCGGATGAGCTTGACCTGCTGTTCAGTCAGGCTCGTCCCCATGGAGGCAACGACGTTGCGGATCCCATGCTGGTAGGGAGTTACCAAATCCATGTACCCCTCTACCACGATGCAGAAGTCCTGCTCCCGGATCTGAGTCGATGCCAGGTGCATGCCGTAGAGAACCCGCCCCTTGACGTAGAGCTCGGTCTCCGGGGAGTTCATGTACTTCGGCCCAGAGGCATCTTCTAGGATGCGACCGCCAAAGGCGATGACCCGACCTCGAGCGTCCCAGATGGGAAAGATTGCGCGCGCCCGGAACCGGTCATACCAACCCCGCTCCCCTGGCTGTCCCTTGCCGGCACCCGCCTTGGGGATGACCAATCCGCCCCGCTCCAAGAGTTCCGGGGTCAACCCAGCCTCTTGGGCCTTGAGCAGAAGGCCATCCCACCGGGAGGGGGCGTATCCCAAGTGGAATTTCTTCCAGGTCTCAGGAGTGAGCCCCCTTTTTTCTAGATACCGTCGAGCGGGTTCTGCCTCGGGGGAGTTCAATAAAAGCTCGTGGTAAAAATCGGCCGCCAGCTCATGGGCCCGATAGAGATCGGGACTCGTCTTGCTGGTCCGGCCTCCGGCAACCTGGGTCACTGGGACGCCGGCCTTCTGGGCCAGCACCTCCACTGCCTCGGAGAACTCCAGGTGCTCATGCTTCATGACAAAGCTGATCAGATCCCCTCCGGCGCTGCAGCCGTAGCAGATGTAAAACTGCTTGGTCGGATAGACCATGAAGGAGGGGGTCTTCTCGGGATGAAAGGGGCACAGGCCCTTAAAGTTGCGCCCGGCCTTTTTAAGAGGGATGTACCCTCCGATCACCTCGACAATGTCCAGTTGATCTTGGATCTTCCGAATTGTTTGTTCGGGAATCACAGTATGAAGTTTAACGATGGCTCAGCAAGCGTCTGGGCAGTGCCGAAAGGAAATCACAGACAGCGGGTGCTGTCCGCACTACGGAGGGACCGCTCAAGGAATGCTGATTTATCGACTCCTTTAGATACGCTGAGGGAAGCTGCTGCAAGACAACTAAAAGTACGCTGGCAGCCAACGCGCCCCGGATCCAGCCTAAACCCAAACCGCCGACCTGATCGAGTTTTTCTAGGACGTTGATTTGGGCAAACCGGTCCAAAAAGCGCAAGGCTCGGGTCACGAGCCAGTAAATCCCCACCACACTCAGGACCATGGTGAACGCCACAGCCCAATCCTCACTCAAAAAAGTTCGGCTGGCCAAGGCATTTCCCCACGCCTGAGCATTCCTGAAACTGACAAAGAACCCTACTGTTAATGCTGTCAGCTTGACCAGTTCGGACATAATCCCGACCCGGAAACCGACGTAACCCATTCTAATTATTAGAATTAGGGCAAGAAAATCTACCCAGTTAAATTGTCCGATGGAAACCCCACCTATCTTCAGATTGACATGGATTAGATAAGTATACCTGCTAAATTGCACAACTGTCAAGGTGGGGTGGTAACTTATTGGAATGATTAGGGTTACGTAATCACGTAACCCATTGAAATTACGCGGCTTGTGAGTTATTTAGTTGCGAGAGGATGGCACCGCCAAGAAAAGAGGGGTCCAGTTTCATGAGCTCCTCTACCCTCTGGCGAAGGGTCCCAGCCAAGCCCGGGTTTGAGGGGTGCTCAAGCCAGGCAGAATAGGCATCAAGCAGTTCGTCCTGCTTGGTCTTAATGGACAGCTCCGAGGAAAAGGTGGAAATCTGCTTATTAAACTCAGCCATATCATCAGGCTCAATTCCTTCCAAGAAATGAAGAAACTCGCTGCGGGCAAAAGAGAGGATGGAGAGGAATCGTTCCGGTGTCTCGGCCAATTTGTTCTGGATCGCACCCACCGCAGTCGATTTGCCGTAAATCCGGCGCTGATATTCAGAGGCGTGGGCATAGTATCGCTTAAGCTTGCCCAGCTCCGACCTTTCCTCTTTCCAGAGGGCATGAAAAATCCCTAAGGTGACCAGCAGATCATCGGCATTGACCTTGTAGATCCGGTATGCTTCGACGTTGGTGTCGGCCTTGAGTGCTGACTGGAAGACATCCATATCATACTTTGAGAGGACCGGGGAGATGGCATCCAGATACTCAGAATCAATGTAGGAGACCAAAACCCCAGCAATGTAGGTATTCACATCCTCATCGTAGGCAGCGCTGTTACTCTCGAGCTTAAGCTTCAGGCGCGATTTCAAGAGGATCTCCATCACCGTGCCAAAGGTCCCCTCGGGATGAGGAGATCCTGAAATCGGATAATAGGGGGTATCGGGTCGGAATGCCATCGGATTCTCTCTTGGGTTAGGCCAGGCGGCTCGGAACCTTATACGGTTTCGAGCTGGGCACCTGTCCTTCCGGGGAGGGGGCCAACCTCTGAAGAGAGGAAGGCCCCTGAGGCTGAATCTCCGATTGGATCTGGCCCCGAGACGCCGGGTCAGTGCTCCGCGTCGAGGCCAGATCCGTTGTTAAGTTTACCCAGAGCACCCCTAGGGTTAACCCTAAGCCGAGGGTAATCCACGGCAGGATCCGGGCCAAGGGGGACGGTGTCCGAAGGTGGATTTCCCGGCGGGGAAATCGCCACGGCACTGTCGGATCCCAGGAACCGGATGCGGGAACCGGAAAGTTATCCCCGTACTCTAGGGGCTCGCGCATCTTATTCGTCCTTGAGCTCGCTGGCCAAACGACGGGCCTCGGGCGCTTCGGCGCGCAGCTTCTGGAGCAAGCGCTTCTTCAACTCTTCGTCGGATCGAAGTCCCTCGCCGCTGACATTGGCCTCCTGCATGAGGTTAATCAGGGCAGAGATGACTCGCGTCCTCGGAAACTTGACTCCTGTCGAGAAGAGAGCGTCCTTGCCTAATTTATCGAGATAGTCCACCTGAGAGCGGTCCAAGAAGGTCACCACACGGTGAACCTGTTTCTTGTTCGACTCTGTCGGTTGATTTGCCATCTTACTCACCTCCGAATCTTCACTTTTTATATGGATTAAATAATTCTGTCTTTTTTGCCCAAAAGAAACGCCTGAAGGTGTCCACTGACAACACCTCCAGGCGTTTACGGACCTTTGGTAGCTCAGCCGTCCGCTCTCCCTTCCGCCAGACCTTCCAGCGGCCTTTCCGCGGACCTGCAGCTTTGCCAGTACGCCCTCTTTGCGCGTACCGCCCTTCAGCAGTTACTGGCCTGAAGGGGCCCCCGCCTTACGGCGAGTTAGCCATTGTCAGTGGCCCTACAAGCTCCTAATTGTCTGTTACACCTCAAGCTTGGCATATCTTGTGTCATTTTGTCAAGGGCACTTGGGGAAAAATTTGCCTCTTACCCCTACCCGGTCTAGGCCCTCTAGGCGAACCTGGACTGTCTTTCCCACCGAAGCCATCCCTCCGGTGACGGCTGCTCGAACATACTGGCTTGTGTAGCCGGTTAGCGTAAGCTGGGCCGTTCCGGTTCGGGGTTGAGATGACTTAACCTCTTCTACCAGAACATGTTGCAACGTTCCTACCAAGCTCTGATTAAAGCTCTTGGCTGTCTCGCCAGCCACTTGTCTTAGGTACCGAGCCCGCTCCTTGGCAACGGGGTGCGGCAACTGGCCAGTGAGACTCCAAGCTGTAGTGCCCTGCCTAGGGCTATAAGGGAAGACATGGACCTTGGCAAACTGAAGCCTGCGGCAGAGTTCTAGGGTCTCTTCAAAGTCCTGCTCCCCCTCCCCTGGGAAACCCGTCATCAAGTCTGTGGTTAGCCCCAAATCAGGCCAAAAACGCTTTACTGCTTGAACCCCTTTTTGGTATTGGGCTGTGGTGTAGCCCCGGTTCATGGATCTCAAGACCCTGTCTGATCCACTCTGGAGGGAGAGGTGCAGATGATGGCAAACCTTGGTGGAGCGGCGCAATACCGTAAGGAGGGGGGCATCCAGATCCCTGGAATCCAGGGAACTTAGGCGCACCCGAAAAGCGCCCGGCAAACCCTCAACCGCCCCAACCAGATCGCTCAACCGCGCAGAAGGTTTCAAATCCCTGCCCCAGAGACCGATGGCCACACCGGTCAAAACCACCTCTTGGAACCCGCGGCTTATCAGCCGCTTCACCTCGGCCAACACCTCCTTCTGTGGGCGGCTGCGGGAACAACCACGCACATAAGGCACCTTGCAGAAAGCACAGAGGCGATTGCAGCCGTCCTGAACCTTAACAAAGGCCTTGGAACGGCCTTGAAAAGAGGAGATCGCAAGGGGGGCATAGACTGCGTTGAGTTCCCTCTCGGTCCTGGGACTCCACTCAGAATCGGTACCAGAATCGGTACCGGGTACCATCGGCGCGATCAGCTCGCCGATCCGGTGCTTCTGGTTCGAGCCCACCAGAAGGCGCACCCCGGGCAAAGCAGACAAACGCTCGTGATCACGCTGAACCAGGCAGCCGGCGATCACAATCTGGGCAGTGGGGTTTAAACGGCGAACAGTGCGGACAGTGGCAAGGCACTCCCGATCGGCTGTCTCGGTCACCGTGCAGCTGTTGATGACAACCCAATCCGCCCCCTGGTGCTTGCCTGCCTCTTGGAACCCTCGGCCTACAAGTTGTTCCCGGATGGCCTGGGTCTCATACTGGTTGACCCGGCACCCAAAGGTGACGCACCGAAAGGTGCTCATAGGGGTCAGACCCCTTTTGAGCAGGGGTCTGACCCCTTTTGAGTTCGCTCCCGCAGCAAGGCAGAGACGATGGCCAGCGCCGCCACAGCCGCGGTATCGCAACGCAGGACTGTAGGGCCCAGGCTAAAGCGCTTAGCCCCCTTGGCCACGGCCTCGGCAATCTCCTGATCGGCCCAATCCCCCTCAGGACCAATCAGGATGAGGAGCTTTCTTGCTGCCCGGCCAGAGAGCAAGTCGGTCAATCGCTCGTGCGGACCCGAGACGCTGGCAATCAGGATCAGATCATATCCCTCAACCGAGCCCACAAAATCGCTCCAGCGCTGAATCGAATGGATGTGAGGCAGGTAAAGCAGGCCCGACTGCTTTACAGCCTCAATGGCAACTTGATTGAGACGCTCACGCTTTTGATCTGCGCGATTGGAGGGAATCCGAACAACGGTGCGCTCAGTGATTAAGGGCAAGATCGACCGCACCCCAAGCTGGGTTGCCTGGTTGATCATAGGCTCAAGCTTGCCCTGGCCTGGAATGGCCATGCCCAGATGAAGGTTCAAGGCGGGGGGCGGCGCTGTAGAGCGCTTCCCTAAGGCAATGACTACCTCCCGGCGACTCAGCCGAACAATGTGCCCGTCTCCTGTTTGGCCGGCTCCATCAAAACAGGTGACGGCACTTCCGGTTTTCACTCGGAGGACATCCTTGAGATGATGGGCCTCTCGCCCGGTGAGTATCACTTCCTCCCCGCCCCAAGCCTCCGGGGGGAGATAACAGCGAACTGCCATGGAAGCTTGAGGTTACTCGGCGGGGGGACTGGAGGGACCGGGAAGCTCTTCGGTCTCCCAGCGGGTGAGATTCTCCCCTTCGAAGAAGAGGCGCTTGGTCTTGGAGACGTAGCCGTAATCCACCGGCACGACAGGCAGCCGGCCCACATAGATCCATTCCTCACGGGTGTTGCCCAGTTCATCCACTCCCAAAGGAAGCACTTGGTCGGGGCTTCCCCAGGTACCCAACACCTCTGCCTTGCTGGCCCCGCGCGCAAAAGGAACATCCGCCCCAAAGGGATGGCTCATGATCTCCTTGGCGGAGGGACCTTGAATCTCGCTGCAGCCGGTCATCCCGGCAAGCGTCAAAACCAAGAAACTAACCGCAAGCAGTTTAATCAAGTTGAATAACCTCCTTTATAAAACCAAACCCCCGGGATCACTCCCGGGGGTTTGGCAAAAACCTTACTGCAACAACGGGACCTTAGAAATCGACGGAAGCGGTGCCTCCGGCGGTCCAGGCCACAGCGTCGCCGCGTGCCGAGGTGGTAGCTTCCCCGTCGTAGTAGTCGCCCGGGAAAAACCATCCGGCAAAGACACCCAGCTTGACGTCTTCGGTGTAGTCGTAGGTTGCTTTGACGTCAAACTCGTCACCCGCGTGTGAGTCTCGGCCCGGCCGAGGATCTTCGTCAAAGTATGCACGGACGTACCGCGCAAAGATATTGACGTCCTCCATCGGAGAGGCGTTGACATCAAAATACAGCAGGTGCCGGTTGGTGTTCGCACCGGTGTCGTTGTTATCTACCGTGGTGTACGGGTTTGCCGGCGCATCCGCACCGCCCAAGAAGTCCTGAATATAGGTCCAGAACTGCCCGCGGTAAACCGAATGCCAGGCATTGAATTCGTCTGTCTCGTCGAAATCGCCGCCTGTTCGAGCTGTAGAAGCCTCTTCACCGGAGAAAAACACCCAGCCCAAACCGGTAGCCGGCGTCCATGGAGCATCTTCCCAGGTGTAGTTGGCATAAAGCTGTGCCGCCCACGCCTCGCGATCGCGCTCCGAAATCGGACCCACACCGGTCGTATCAAACATATCGCCGAACTGGAAGGCACCCTCGGCATCAATCCGGAGATTCTCAATCGGACTGGCTGCCGCTCGGACACCAAGGGTATGGACCTCGTTGACCTCATAGACCCTACCCGCGCCGGCGTACTGAGCGTCATTGACCGTGACGGTATTCACGGCTGCTTCATCGTCCAGGTAAATCCAGTACGGCTCGATCACAGCGTCCCACTCATCCAGCTTGTAGTTGGCGACGACTCCGTAAAGAGTCTCGTCATCCCCGGTGGCACCGCTCTCATTGCCCTTGGCATAGAAGAGATCCAAGGTGAGAGGCGAGTAGTCGAGGATCAGCCGGACGGCGTCAAACGCGTTGAAAGCGCTGTACTCCTGGCCGTTGTTGCCCGCGTGAACGTTGTTTTCGGCTGCTGCAAAAACACCCTCGGGGTCGGCCAAAGCACCATCGCCGACGACAAATCCATTCCCGACCTGCAGGTTCTGGCGGCCCAAAATGACTGTCAAGGGTGAGTACAGGAACTCCCGCAAAACGACATAGGCGTTGTCCAGCGTAATCTGGTCGTCGCCGCCGGTGTGGTCTTCCCACAGCCGTTGGTTGAGCAACCGGACCGTTGCGGAAACGTTGTCGGTGAGGTCTGCATCCACCTGAAGGTGCAGGGTGGAGATAATGAACCGGCTGTCATCGTCGTTGGTGACGTTGTCGAGCGTACCGGTTCCCTCGTGCGAGTAGTTCAACTGCTTGGCCTTCAGATCGTAGTTCGTCTGAGCCACGGCCTTGACATCTAGGTCACCACTGACCCGAATGTTTTGAACCTCGGCGTACGCGGTCCCGCAAAGGGCCACGGCAAACGCCAGAAGTCCCACGAGTATTAATCTACCCATGTTTTATTATCCTCCCTTATACTTCTCGACTTGCATGGTGCGCTATCGCTCTGTACAAAAGCAACAGCGCCTCTACAGCCGGGGGAGCAATCGACTTCCTTTCACCGCCGCCCCTGTTGATACACTGATCCCGAGCCGGCCTTGATGTCGTACGTGTCACTCCCCTCGCGGCCAGCCCCCTAAGTACCAACCTAGGGCGTGCCGTAAAACTTGAGTCAAAATAGTACAAAAAGAGTACTCCGTCAAGGTTTTTTTCTTTAATTCCTTGAGATTATTAGGGGTTACGCAAGATCTGGGGGGTCAAAAAGGACCTACCTACCCTGGCTGCCGCTAGGGGAGGCGGCACCAGGGACCCCTGTCCTCCCAGCGCGCCTTATCAGGCGCTGGGAGGCAGCATACAGGCGATCGAGCTGGCTGGGCTTAAGACCCGCTCCCAGGGCCACCTGTTGGGCCTCTTTTAAAGTCAGCAAATCGCCTGGCTGGTGGGCATCGGTGTTGAGGATAAGTGGAGCTCCGGTCTCCTGAGCCATACGGACCACATGCCCGTTGGTGAGGGAATGTCCTCGCCGCGAGGTCAGCTCCAGGGCAATGCCCCGCTTGGCAGCTAAGGCAGCTTCAGCGCGGGTAATCAAACCGGGGTGGGCCAAGAAGTCGATGTCGAGCTCAAGAGCCCTTTTGTTGGTGCCGGGAGGAACAGGCTCGACAATGGTCTCGCCGTGCACCGAAACGATCTGTGCCCCGGCGGCGCGAGCAGAGGAGACAATCGCCTCCAGCTCTTCGACAGGCACGTGGGTGACCTCCGCCCCGGGTAAGACAGTGATCTTTCGCTTGCTTAGACCATTTAAGCGCTCTGCGACCTGAACCAACTGAGGCACCACTACTTCCACGTTGGAGGCATCGACGTGGTCGGTGATGGCAATGGCCTTGTATCCCTTGACCTCGGCCCGCCGCACGAGCTCAGTGGCGATCAAGACGCCGTCGCTGAAGAAGGTATGGGTGTGCAGATCAATCATGATGGGGACAGCATAGAGGATGTGGGGTACGGTGTCAAGCGCCGGCTGGCCGACGATGTTCGAACTTATTTTGAAACACTGGCCCCAGGAAA